>NZ_KI911562.1:1882500-2482500 GCF_000515315.1 Asinibacterium sp. OR53 | reverse complement strand
AGCGGATCCTTGGCGCCGCTGATGCGCTCCTGGAAGTAGAAATCACCCAATAATGAGGTATTAGATGCTGCAATCAGACTTGCCAGTTGTGTATTGGCATCCTCAAGTAATTGCAAAGACTGTTTGAAAACGTCTTTCTGTGTATCATATTTCGGTTTGGGATTATCCAACCCCTTTAATGCATCGCTCATGGGGATGTCGCCTACTTTCAGACTCATCTTCACAAAAAAATAGGCCTTGAAGAATTTAGCCAGGGCGCTGTACGGATTATTATCTCCGGATGCCTTTGCAGCCTCTTTTTCCATGGCTATCACATTACGCAGGGTGCCATAATTTAAGCTTGCACCACCACTCCAATATTCGTTGAGGCCATAATAAGTGTAAGTTGACAAGGTATACTGGCAAAATTTATCAGCATCGCCTGCGGGAAATTCCACCATGTCATTTTCTACCTGCCTTAACAACAGGTAGGCAGGTACAGACACAGGCTGGTTGGGGTTGACTGCATATTCTTCGAACTTCTTGGAACAACTGCTTGCTACCAGTACAATAGCTATAAGGAGCGCTCCGGTTATTGTATTCTTTTTCATGCTTGGTTATTTGTCGTTTAGAAAACAATGTTTACGTTAAATCCGTAGCTACGCGTTGTGGGCGTTTGCAGGTTCGGTTCCCTGCTGTTGCCGGAATAGATGTTTCTGCCAGAGTACTGGTCCACATCCATGTCTTTAAAACGGGAAGGGAAGAAATACAGCAGATTACGGCCAACCAGTGACACATCGATCTTTGTAATGAAGGATTTCTTGCCCAGGAATCGCTGGGGAAGAGAATAGGTCAGCACTAATTCCCTCAATTTAGCGTAGGTTTTGGCTACAGAAGTGTGTTCGAAATCATTGAAATAACTGCTCACATAGTCCTGGATATAATTCACCACGGATTTATTGGGTGCAAATTGCAGGTCTTTATAGTTGGTGATCACGCCTGTAACCGGATCGTACTTGGGTGTACCGCTGATGATCTGTACTCCCTCACCTACATAAGTACCTTTGAATCCCGGATCTGTATAATGGTGGAACTCGTACTCCCTGGCTGCACCTACTGCACCTTGTACGGTTTCGATATTACTTCCGCCTTCAATACCCTTTCTCAATACCCTGTCCTGCACCTTTCCTCCTACTTTACCATCAAACTGGAAAGCAAGGCTGAAGGTTTTATAAGTGAATTTGTTGTAAACAGCCCAACTCCAATCCACATCCCCATTTCCTACATACTGGGCTTTCGGCAAATAAACAGGATAGCCTGATGCATCATTGATCACTTTTCCATCGGGAGTTTTAGCTGTCACACTTGCGTACAGCTTATCCACCCTGTCACCCTGCTTAAATTTGTAGTCCGAAAGGTTGGCAGGCAGTTCTTTATAAGTTTCGCGGAAAGTAGACCAGTTCAACAACACATCCCATGACAGGCCTTTCCTGTTTTGGATGGGAGATCCGGTCAGCGACAGTTCAGCACCTTTGATCTCTGTTTTAATCGCATTGGTAATGATACCGGTTAAGCCGGATGTTTCTGAAAGCGCTGAAGTAACGATGCCTGGACCTTTGATATTGTCGTAATAAGTAGCACTCAAGCCCAGTCTGTTTTTCAGGAATTTGATATCCAGACCGTACTCTGCACTGGTAGAAACGGAAGACTTGATATTGGGGTCTACTTTATTACCCGGTGCATAAGCGCCTGTCTGGTTATTGTACACAGTTCCAATACCATAAGCAGGGTCAGACAATGAATAAGAAGGTCCGCCATATACCGTTGTATAAGGAGTTCCATAACCCAGCGGGTATCCGGCCGGCCCGAGATAAGGGCTGGTACTGGGCGCTTTTGCCGTAGCATAGCTTCCCCTGATTTTCAGGAAGCTGATGGCGCGGGGCAGGTCTATATAATCTGAAATAACAGATGCTACTGAAACCGAAGGATAGAAATAAGTGTTATTGTTCACACGGAGTGTAGAGTTTTTATCTACCCTGCCGGTAGTAGTTACAGAAAGGTATTTTTTATAGTCTACACTAAGAGAGTAATAAGCACTCAATACGAGCATTTTCGAATTAAAATTGTAAGCTTTCAGCGGGTTCAGGGTATTGGCGAAAGAATAAAGCCCCGGAACGTTCAGGTAGTCCGTTTTCACAAAGCTGGAGTTATAGCTGAAATTGCGGGCATTGACACCACCAAGGCCGTCAATGGTAAATCCACCCCTGATCTTACCGGTGTATTTCACCAGGCCTTCTACGTTGTTGTCGAACATTGTGCGCCTGTCTTCAGAATAATCGCCACGGTTCAGTTCCCTGCCGTAGGGGTGTGCCGAATAAGGCAGTTTCTCATTACGCATTACATCGAAAGTGCTCACGTTCGTCCTCAGAATGGCTTCGATATGCGAATTGGGTTTATAGGTTAACGCAGCAGTTCCATACACATCTGTTTTATAATGACCACGCAACCATTCGTAACTCATGAACCAGGGATTGTGGTAACGCTGATATTCAGCAAATATGGATTGAACACCTTCCTTGCCAGGCTGCCAGTAATTACGCAGTTGATTCACATCGTAATCGGCGCCAGTCCAGATGGTCAGGTTATAGATCACGCTGTTAGGGCCGTACACAACATCAGGAAAGTTGGGAGAGAATTGACGATTATAGTTCAGGTTACCCTCAATCTTCAATTTATCACTCAGGTTGTACCCGGTATTGATGTTGAAATTAACCGTATTCAATTTGGTATTGGGTACAATACCCTGCTGGTAAGTATGAGACAGCGACATCCTGATATTGGATCTGTCGTTGGCAGATGAAAAGCTGAGGTTATTGGTGGTTAACAGACCGGCCTGGATGAATTTTTTCAGGTTATCCACACCACGGGCAATATAAGGCGTTCCCTTTCTAACTCCGGTTACCGGGTCGATAGGGCTGTCGTACTGGGGAACCAATTGTCCTTCAAATTTAGGTCCCCATACGTCGTAGTCTCCATCATTGATACCACCACCTTTACCATCTCCAAACGCATACTGCGAATAATCACCTCCGCCATAGAGCGCCTGTGTTTTCGGAACGGCTATAAAACCTTTGTCAAGCTGGGTAGATGAATTGAATTCTATGGTATAGCCTTTATCGTTTTTCTTAGCCTTTTTGGTAGTAATGAGGATAGCGCCATCCTGGGCACGGCTACCATAGATAGCAGTAGCAGCGAGGCCTTTCAGGACAGTATAAGATTCGATGTCATCCGGACTGAGGTTCCAGGTATCGGATGTGATGGGAATACCATCTACTACATATAAAGAGATATTATAACCGCGGAGAGATACGGCTGGTGCAGCCAGCATTTCCCGGCTGATGGCCACATCGAGGCCTGCAACTTTGCCCACAAGGCCATTGACGGGATTAGGCTCCCGGGCTTTTACCAGGTCGGCGCCTTTTACTTCCTGAACAGCGTAACCCAGTTTTTTGGTTTCCTTTTTCACACCCAGGGCGGTTACCACCACTTCGTCCAGTTGTTTTGACGAAGGGTCGATAAGGATATCCAAAAATTGGCTGGTTGCATTCACTTGTTTTTGTGCATATCCAACATAATTGATCAACAACTGGCTATTTGCAGGAGCAACATGCAGTTCAAATTCACCATTTGCATTGGTGGTAGTGCCAATATTGGTATGCTTAACAGTAACACTAACCCCTTCTACGGGGCGCTTGGTAGCGGCATCTGTTACTTTTCCTTTTACGGAAACGGATTGTGCAGACAAATGTGCGCACATCACAAGGGTCGTAAACGACAATAACAAAGCCTTGAAGTAGCGAATCAACTGATGCTTCATAAACAAGGGTTTTGATGTTTTAGAAGGCAAAAGTATCAGCGCAGTGTTATGAAATAGTTTAGTTAAAGTTAACTAAAAGTAAAGTATTTGTAAACAACAAACCCTTTAAAAGGGCTTAATGTTCACAAATACTAAACAAATATGTATTTAAAAAACTATACAGCTTTGTTTTTGAAAAAGTAGATCACCAACAGCAAGGCGTCTTCTTTGCCAACATTGCGGGGGTTATGCATGTCGGTTGCGTCGAAAAAAAGAGAATCGCCTTCTTCCATGAGGTAGGTTTCCTCACCGATGGTATATTCCACTTTGCCCTTGAGCAGGTATTTGAACTCAAAAGCATCTGTGCTTACCATTTGGCGTTCTGCATTGCTTTCCAGCCGCAGCATTACAAAATCCACATGGTAATCGTGCACGGTGGTAGAAAACAGCCGTTGATAAAAGAACCCATGGGCATTCTCTTTTTCGAAAGGCTGGTATTGTTCTTTTTTCCGGTAGATCACTTTATGATCGGTGGTGAGCAGGTTGATATCTTTAAAGAATTCGTTGAAGTCTATTTGCAAAGACCTGATCAGGTTGAGCAATACCGTTAAAGAAGGGATACTGCGGTTGTTTTCTACCTGGCTGAGCATTCCCTTGGAAACGCCTGCAGCATCGGCCAGTTCCTGCAATGTGATGTTCTTATCCTTTCTGAGCTCCCGCAAACGGTTACTGATCTGGTTGATGATATCCTCCTGCATACATGCGTTCATTTAAATATTCTGCAAATTAAATGTAGGGCATATACGGTATTGCTACTACATAATAATATTAATTTAGCATCCCATGCAAAAGACCTGCTCAAAATGCGGAACCACGTTTGGCTGCAAGAATGAAGCGCCGGGCTGCTGGTGCGAATCGGTCCGTGTTGATGCACCCACCCTCGCTTTATTGAGGGAACAATTTGATAATTGTCTTTGTCCCGCTTGCTTGCAATCGTACAGCCATTTGCAGGATTCGCAACAAGAATAAGTTGATAATAATGCATAAGTAGTTAATTATAAGTGAAGTATCTTCTTTAGAAATTATTTTTATCTTTTTGGCCTTCCCACTAGGACCTTCCTCCCACTCCATTGTCTTCTTATAAAACACAGTTGCGCAACAGGCTGGCATACTTGTTGCATTTAGCCTGGCAGATAGCTGGTATCCTTATCAAAAACCCAGATGTATGAAAAAAATTACTTTGAAACGCTTCGGCATGATGATGGCAATGGTATTGCCGGTTCTCTTATTATTTTTTGCAATCGCCTGTAACAAATCGGCGAGCACTCCGCAAAACAAATCCCTGACAGTGCATTTGACAGATGACCCTGCACTTTTCAACGACGTCTTCATTGATGTTAAAACAGTGGAAGTTAAAATCGACCCTGATTTGAATCACGACAGCCATTTCAGCGATGCTGATAAAGACAGTGATGATGACGGGACAGACCATGACCAGTTTGGTAAATGGGATACCCTGCACATCAGACCTGGTGTGTATGATATCATGAAACTCAGGAATGGATTGGACACTGTATTGGCCACTGGTAATATCCCTGTGGGCAGGATCGAGAAGATCCGGATTACCCTGGGTACTAACAATTCAGTGGTGTTAGCCAATAATGTATCACAACCGCTGATCCTGGCTCCCGGTCAGAACAACTATCTCTATGTAAAAATTGACGATGAAGATCTCGATAATGCAGGTGGCCAGGTAGGTCTTTGGATTGACTTTGATCTTTCAGAATCCATCCGTGAGTACAATGGTCAGTTTTACCTGAAACCGGCATTAAAAGCATTCAGCATGGAGCAATCCGGCAGCATTGAAGGCAAAGTATTACCGCTCGATGCACATGCAATGGTAAAAGCTTATTCCGGAACAGATACTGCAACAGCGATTCCAGAAGCAGGTAATGGAGAATTCAAGATTCGTGGATTAAAGACTGGCACTTACAGTGTATCGTTCAAATCAAGTAACGGATACAGGGACACTACGATCACTAATGTACAGGTAATGAAAGGAAATGAAACAGACCTTCCTACTGTTACACTGCACAAGTAAATAAGGCTTAGGATTCCCGTGCCTGCGGGTTTGGTTTTAAATACAGGATAGACAGAGCGGCTGATTCTTCAGCCGCTTTCTTTTTATACAGGCTCAGGCTCATTCTCTTACATCTATCATCAACAGGTACGATGAAACTCAAGCTGTGCCTGGCTCAAACAGATTGGCACGCTTGTTGACTTACACTGGAGGGCTAAACCAATTCATTAACTAAACCCAATACGCATGAAGAAAAAAACAATCCCCGATAAACTCGGTATGATCCTGGCATTGGTATTACCGGCTATAGTGGCCACACTGATACTTTTCGCGATCGTTACTTTTATTTCTTAAAACAAATCCGGCCGATGTAAAAAGTTTACTATTATCCATGAGTTTAGGTACCCGTTTCTTACGGGTTGGTTTTGAATACAGGATAGACAAAGCGGCTGATTCCTCAGCCGCTCTCTTTTTATTTAATGCAGGATCATCGTGTGATCATCGTATGAAAATTGTTCGTGTTGTTTGGACAGTACTTTTGTAAACAATGCTTCATCCAGCAAACTCTTCACAGAGGGTATGATGAAATCGGGTGTGTATCCATAATGATCCAGGTCCTCTTCTTTCGTTACGCCCGATAAAGTAAGTACAGTGGTGAACCCCATGGAGCCGGCGCCCAGGATATCGGTGCCCATGGTATCCCCGATCATGATGGTCTCCGCGGTAGACAATCCCAATATCTTCCTGGCCATACGCATCATCACCGGGCTGGGTTTACCCACACTGAATGCTTGTTTGCCTGTGGCAAATTCCAGCATGGCAACAAACGCACCACAACCTGCCCTGTATTTCTCATTGCCTACCGGGCAATTCGGATCCAGGTTGGTGGCAATCAGTTTGGCCCCACCCATGATCATGTTGATGGCTTTGTCAACCGATTCCAGCATGATCGTTCTTCCTTCACCGATGATCACATAATCGGGATGATCGTCTACAATAGAGTAACCAATATTATGAAGTTCTGTTAGCAGGCCGCCTTCCCCTATCACATAAGCGGTACCCTGTTCTTTTCTCGAAACCAGGTACCGGGCTGTAGCCATTGCACAGGTGAAGATATCTTCATCGCTTACATGAAAGCCCATTTTGCGCAGCTTATAACAGACGTCCCTGGCCGTACGCTGGCTGTTATTGGTCAGGAACAGGAAGGGAAACCCTTGCTCACGCAGGCCATTGATAAATGCTACTGCACCGGGGATAGGCTCGCTGCCTTTGTACACTACCCCATCCATGTCAATAAGAAAACCTTTCTTTTTCATAGTGTGTTGATTTTGTTCGTTTTAGAAAAACAGATACGGATCGCAGGCAAGAAACGCAGGCGGCAGGCTTCGAAAAATATGTGCAAGAAATGAACGCGTGCAACAGGTCACGCAAAAGATATGGTCAACCGAACCGAAGAAAGAGCATGTAGAGTACCGTACGAATATACGAATTTATAGGAAAAAAAGAGGTCCCGACCAGATTCGAACTGGTGTAGAAGCTTTTGCAGAGCTCTGCCTAGCCACTCGGCCACAGGACCTTCTCTTATTCAGGCTGCGAAAATAAAGTAAACGGCTGAATTTCAAAATTCTAAATTCTTTGCCTGAATACACGAGATTTGTACAGAACAAAGAAGGGACCATGAATCGCATAGCGGAAAGCGAGTTGATCATTAATAATCGAGGGGCAGTTTATCACCTGAACCTCAGACCGGAAGAACTGGCTCCTACTGTCATTACGGTGGGCGACCCCGACCGGGTACAGGAAGTTAGCAAGCATTTCGACAGCATCGAAGGAAAATACCAACACCGTGAATTTGTAACACATACCGGCCGTATTGGAAAGAAAAGGATTTCAGTGGTTTCTACAGGCATCGGCACCGATAATATCGATATTGTATTGAATGAACTGGATGCTTTGGTAAATATTGATTTTACGGCCAGAACGGTCAAACAGGAACTCACTAAATTGACCATTGTGCGCGTAGGCACTTCCGGCTCTTTGCAAGCCGATATACCGGTAGACAGTTTTGTGGCCAGCACACATGGATTAGGGGTGGACAACCTGCTGAATTTTTACCGCCAGGAAAACAACGATGAGGACCTGCATATACTCAAAGCATTTACTGCTCATACGCAGTTAACAGGTGGCATGGCTGCTCCGTATATTGCCGGTGCAGGTGCCGCTGTATTGAAACATTTTGTGGAAGGGTTCTACCACGGCATCACCGTTACCTGTCCGGGTTTTTATGGTCCACAGGGCAGGGTGCTGCGACTGGGCCTCGTGAACCCGGATTTCATAGACCTGCTCACCGCATTTCGTTTTGGCAATCATCGCATCACTAATTTTGAAATGGAGACCAGTGGCATCTATGGCATCGGGAAATTGTTGGGTCATCATTGTTTGAGCCTCAGCGCTATTGTGGCGAACAGGGTAAAAAAAGAATTCAGTAAAGATAGTGCGGCCGCTATAGAACAATTGATCGTAAAAACACTAGAAATACTGGCGATGAATTAAACAGCAATAATATTAGTTTTGGCTTTTGAATTTGAACAACATGCAACTTAATTTTTACAAATACCAGGGCACCGGAAATGATTTTGTGATCCTCGATAACAGGGATGGTTCCATTTCACTCAATACCCAGCAAGTGAAATTTTTGTGCGACAGGCGTTTCGGCATCGGGGCAGATGGCCTGATGCTCCTCAATAAGCTGGATGGCTATGATTTTGAAATGGCTTATTACAATGCCGATGGCCGTGAGAGCAGCATGTGCGGCAATGGAGGCCGTTGTCTGACCCGCTTTGCATTCGACAGGGGTATCCACAAAGCAAACTATTTATTCAGGGCAGTAGACGGCGATCACCAAGCAGAGCTTGGCGAAAATGGTTGGATCAGGCTTAAAATGCAGGATGTAAGCGATGTAAAAGAATACCATGGCGACCTTTTGCTCGATACCGGTTCTCCGCATTATGTCAAGAACGTTCACCATGTGATGGACCTCGATGTTTTCAAAGCAGGCAGAGAAATCCGTTATAGCAAGGACTTTGAAGCCGAAGGCATTAACGTGAATTTTGTAGAGAACGATGATAAAAAAATCATTGTACGAACCTATGAACGTGGTGTGGAAGATGAAACCTTCAGTTGCGGAACGGGTGCTACTGCCTCTGCACTGATTTCTGCTCATAACGACAAAGGATTCAACCAGGTGGAAGTGCAGACCCTGGGCGGACACCTCGCGGTTGAATTCGACAAGACAGGGGAACACAGTTTTGAGAATATCTGGTTATGCGGACCAGCGACATTTGTATTCAAAGGGGAGATAGAGATATAGCCAATGATACAATACTTTAAGAACCAAGACGGTCAAACGATTGAAATCAATAAACCGGAAGCGGGCATCTGGGTGAATCTTGTTCCTCCTTTCAAGGAAGAAGAATTCATTGAATTGGGAGAAAAACTGGAAATACCCATCGCTTTCCTGCGCGATTCACTGGATATAGACGAACGGCCGCGTTATGAACTGGAAGACAATGTGCGGTTCATTGTTATCAAAACGCCTACCGAAAATAATTCTTTCAACGACAGCGATGCATACTATATCACTATTCCCATCTGCATCATCCTAACGCACAACCAGATTGTTACGGTAAACTCATTCGACAATGGAGCCATCAAAAAATTCCTCAACTCTTTTCAGAAACGTCATCCCGACAAAAAGAATATGATGATCCTGAAAGTGTTTGAGAAAGTGGTGCAGAATTTCATGGAATTCCTCAAAGAGATCAACCACCGCCGTAACCAATATGAAACAAGTTTGTACAAAAGCAACAGCAACGAAGATCTGCTCAACCTCATGCGGATACAAAAAAGTCTTGTGTATTTCGTCACTGCCCTGCGCGGCAATGAGATGTTGATGATGAAACTGGAGAGAAGTAATTTCCTGGGACTGAATGAAGAAGAACGCGAATTCCTGAACGACCTGATCGTGGATACCAGCCAGGCCCTTGAAATGGCTAATACTTACACAAATATCCTCACCAGCACACTCGATGCTTTTGCCAGCATCATCAGCAATAACCTGAATAGTGTGATGAAGCGCCTGACGGCTATTATCATCATAATTTCATTTCCCGCGTTAGTGGCCGGTATATATAGCATGAACGTAGGCATACCCTATATGCATTCTCCATATGCATTCTATGTCTCAATCGTACTTTCGCTAATCGCATCGGTGATCATCAGCTGGTATTTCATGAAAAAGAAATGGTTCTGATATGGCAAAAATAAACGTTAGAGTATATGGCATCCTGCTCGACAGTCGTCAACGTTTACTCGTAAGCGATGAATTCATTCGCGGCGGGTATTTCACCAAACTGCCCGGAGGAGGATTGGAATTCGGCGAAGGCACGAGGGATTGTCTCAAACGCGAGTTCATGGAAGAAACCGGTCTCTCTGTAAACATCGGCGACCATATTTATACCACCGATTATTACCAGCCTTCCGCTTTTCATCCAGGCGACCAGATCATCTCCATTTACTATTACGTACATGCAACAGAACCCATGCAACTAGAAACAAAAGACCGTCCCTTCGATTTTGCTCCCCACCAGGTAGCTGATCCGCAAGGAGAAAGTGAGGTCTTTCGTTGGATCCTATGGGAACAGGTTCATGAAGATATCATGACCCTGCCCATTGATAAGATCGTTGTCCGGAAAGTGCTCGAACAGCACTCAGTAGCTTAGAACTTATATTCGAACACCAATTGCCAGAAGGCTGTGGTACTGTTCCCCGTTGCTGCATTTCCTACAGGAATGAAGAGGCTTACAGTAGGGCGAATAGACAAATTATTGATGTCAACAGATGATTCAAGATTCAGTTGCACATTGGTTATACCAAAACCCTGTGCTGCAGCAGTAGTAGAGGTGGTGGTTCCTCCTCCTGTGCTGGTACCCCCTCCGCCGCGTCTGCCTCCGCTTCTTGCAGTTCCTCCGCTACCTTTCTTCACGTAGCTAACAGACTTTGAATTATGACCTATGTACTTGGTAATATTGAGGAAGGAAAAATAATCGTTTGTTCCGGCATTCAATCCCACAGAAGGGATCATTGAAAACCCAACATCTCCACTCTCCCAATCGAATGAATGGCTAAAGCCTGCCGTCAATCCAATATCACTTACTGAAGAAGCAGGTCTTGCTGAAGTATCTTTTCCAAATCCGATTCCTGCAGCGATATAAGGCCTCAACCAGGTTTTTTTGTAGGTCAGGTCGCCATATATTTCATTGCTCATGGGCGAATAGGGAACGCTTTTGTTACCGGTAAAAAAATAATGTCCATAAGTAATGGCATAATCAAAAACAGGCAGGTCGTAACGGGAAAAACCCACACTCACTGCATGCATATACAATCCTTTATTCGCGCCACCCATTACAAACCGTGGCGAATAGCTGATAGCAAAACCACTGCTGCTACCAAGGGAAAGGGTTGGGCCTAAAGAAAACGAGTTGTTAAAACCTGTATCGGTGCCAACGATGTTATACGTTGGAACAGTTAAAAGGTTGATTCCGGCCGAAAAACGCCATTGGGAGGTATGGCTGCTGTCCTGCGCCGTCAATTGGGTCAGGATACAAAAAGAGAAGCATGCAAGGATAAATAATCGTTTCATAGGGTTTATTTAAAATCGCTGCAAAGTTGCCTACAACTATGCCAGCATCAAAAAAAGAGGTTCATTTTAAGCTGTATTTAAGCAGCTCACTCTTCCGATTTGCCCATCGCCGCCAGCTTCATTTTGTGGGCTGTTTCATGTCCCACATACCGTTCTATCTTTCCTTCGATCAGGTAAATCAGTGGCGTAAGTACTACCGCCATTGTAAATTTATACAAATAGTTTACAAAACAAATGGCTAGCACCAATTGCCAGCTCCAGCCATTACCTATTTTAAAAGCAATAAAAAGCACTACAAAACTATCCACCAGTTGCGATACAACCGTAGAGCCTGTTGCCCTCAACCAAACCCATTTGTGACCGGTAACTTTTTTAATGCGGTGAAATACGGTAACATCCACGATCTGGCTTACGAGGAATGCGGTAAGACTACCCAGGATGATCCACATACCTTGTCCGAATATCCCGCTAAATGCCTGCTGCATATTGGGTATCCCATCGGCCTGTTTGGACGCAATCCAGAAATTGGCAGGCGCTATCTGCATGGCCAGGTAAAACATCAGGAAGGCATAACCTATCAGCGCTACCGCGGTATAACTGATTCTTCGCACGGCTTTCGGTCCGTAATATTCATTTACTACATCGGTAATCACAAATTCAAGCGGCCATAACAACACACCACAGGTGAGATTGAACGACATGCCTGACTGTCCGAACAAGTTGAATTGAACCGGGTTCAATCCGAAAACTTTTTCCAGCGAAAAAATCTTTCCGCCAATGCATTCTGCGATGAGTGCGTTGGCTACAAAAAAAGCGCTGATTCCTAAAAACAATTTGGTGGGTTTGTCTTTCAGTATGCTGTGTATCATCAGGGGAGTATAAAAAAAATGAAGAATTGTAAAAACAATACCGACAAATTAACGATGATGAGCCATTTGGGCAATAAAACAGGTTCTTTTTTTATCAGCCTGACCCCATACCAGCTATGCACCATTAAATTCAGTAAGGGTGCTATGAACCAACCCAGCACAATAATTGTATGACTCACTTCTGCCCTGCCAATGAAATCATGGGTTCGCTGGATGATGAGGCAAACAATGAACAGCAGGTTACAGATCAGGGCCAACCGGGAAAGGAAAGCGAGACTCTTCATATTCTCCACAAATTACAGTCCAGCTGTATATAAATAACCATCTGTGCTATAAAAATCAAATATTTTTCCTGTAGGTTTGCCAACATCGTAAAAAAGGAATCATGAAGAATTTCCAGTGGAAAGCAATATTACCCCATGCCATTGCAGTAGCTGTATTTGTTCTTGTGGCAGTGATCTACTGTAAACCTGCGCTGGAAGGTAAAGTACTCGCTCAATCCGATGTGATACATTGGCAGGGGATGGCGCAGGACATGGTGAATTATAAACAAAAACACGATAACCACTGGCCTTTATGGAACAATAACCTGTTTGGGGGTATGCCTGGTTACCAGGTAGCGCTGGGGGCCGACAATATCTTCTCTCCCATTTATTTTCATCAACTCTTCATGCTTTTCCTCCCCAAGCCGGCAGGATTCTTCTTCCTTTTATGCATCAGTTTTTATTTTTTATGCCAGGTATTACGCATCAAGCCATGGCTGGGTATCCTGGGTGGACTTGCTTATGCGTATGCTACGTATAGTCCCATACTGGCAGCGGTGGGTCACGATACCAAAATACAGGCCATGGGCTATATGCCTGCGCTGTTAGGAGCTGTATGGCTTGTTTTTCAGAAAAAATATTGGTGGGGTGCTGCGCTCACCGCCTTGTTTACCAGTCTGCTGGTGGGCATGAACCATCCGCAAGTCTCTTATTATTTTATTCTCATGGCGGGCATCATGGGTATTGCTTTCGCCATTCAATGGATCAAACAAAAAGACTATAAACACCTGGCGTATTCATTGGGTATCGTAATAGTATCAGCAGGTCTCGGAGCCCTGACCAATATGGTAACCCTTGCAACTACGGCCGATTATGCCAAAGCAACCATGCGTGGCGGAAGCACGCTCAGCGTAGACACTAGTAATCATACCCAATCTTTCAAGAAGAGTAGCGGCTTATCTATCGACTATGCTTTTACTTATGGGAGTTACGGCAAGGCGGAGAGTTTTACCTACCTCATACCGGGTATCTATGGAGGCCCCAGCCAGCTTGATGCCGGCTCACGCTTTTATAAACTGGCCACTGAAAAAGGTATCCCGGAGGAACAGGCCATGCAGTTCACGCAACTCGCATCCAATAGTACCTATTGGGGAGAACAGCCTGCCAATTCAGGACCCGTATACCTGGGCGCCGTGATCTGTTTCCTGTTCATTTTCGGTATGGTGTATTTGAAGACATGGCATAAATGGTGGATACTTGCGGTATGCATAATAGCGATGATCATGAGTTGGGGGAAAAACCTCGAAGGGGTCAACACTTTCTTGTTCAATCACCTGCCGCTGTATAATAAATTCAGGGCTCCCAGCATCATTCTCATTCTTCCACAATTATTGTTCCCGTTGGTAGCAGTACTTACATTACAACAGTTCCTGTTTGACGAGACCAATAAAGCAGAAGCACTTAAAAAACTCAAGACCGCTGCTTATATAGCAGGCGGGTTCCTGGTAATAGCTGCGGGTTTTTATCTTTCATTCGATTATATAAGCAGCAGTGATACCAACCTCAAAGCATACCTGACTCAGCTGCTGGGTGGTAAACAGGAAGAAGCGAATGCCTTTTATAATGCACTGCGTGAAGACCGTAAGTCGATATTCGGTGCGGACTTGTTACGCAGTATCCTGTTGATCGCTGTAGCTGTTTCTTTGTTGTGGCTGGCTGTTAAAAATAAACTGAAGCCGGTCTATGCCATGATCGCACTGATATTGCTCGGTTCTTTCGACCTGCTCACTGTAGACAAAAGATACCTGAACGACAATAATTTCCAGGAGCAGGAAACGTTGAACGATAATAATTTCCGCCCAACTCCAGTTGATCTTGAAATATTGAAAGATACTACTCGCCCGCGGGTATTCAACCTGACCGGCGATCCTTTTTCCGACGCCATCACTTCATACCACCACCGGTCTGTTGGCGGCTATCACCCGGCTAAATTGAGTATCTATGACGACCTGCTGAATTTCCAGCTTCGTAAACAGCCATTCAATATGCAGGTGCTGGATATGCTCAATACCAAATATTTTATCTTCCCCAACCAGCAGAACGGACAGCCCATGTTGCAAGTAAATCCCGATGCATTGGGACATGCCTGGTTTGTGAAACAGATTAAGTATGCCGCCGACCCGGTTACGGCGATGAAGGCTATGGATCACTTCAACGCCAAAGACACGGCCATTGTAGAAAACAGGTTTAAAAAAGATATTCCTTTTGAACCTGTATTCGACAGTACCGCACATATCTCACAAGTGTATAACGACAACGACGAGATTAAATATCATTCGAACAGCAAAACCAACCAGTTTGCCGTGTTCAGTGAAATATATTATGGAAGTGGCTGGAAGGCTACCATCGACGGCAAAGAGGCTCCGATTGTACAAACCAACTATGTATTGCGTGGACTGGCAGTTCCTCCGGGAGAACATACCATTATGTTTGAATTCAGACCGGCTTCTTATTACAACAGTGTCAAAGCTTCAGTAGGCGCTTCATTTCTGATATGGCTGTTATTGGCAAGTGCTGCGGTGATGGAGTTCCGCAGGAACAGGTCTCATTCATGAATACAGCGCCCAAGATATCAGTAGTTGTTTGCACTTATAACCGTGCCGATTATATTACGGATGCCATGAATAGCCTTTACGGGCAAAGTCTCGATAAATCTTATTACGAGGTGATCATCGTCAACAACAACTCATCTGATAATACGGCCGCGATTTGTGAAAACTATATCAGTGCGCATCCCGATGCGCAGTTCTATTTTCTCAATGAACACAAACAAGGCGCTTCTTTTGCCAGGAATACTGGAGCAGCCCTGAGCCGCGCTCCCCTATTGTGTTTCATGGATGATGATGCCGTTGCAGCACCTGATTACCTGGAGCGCATTGTATCTTTTTTCAACGAACATGCCGATGCGGGAGGGTTAGGCGGAAGGATCACACCCAGGTATATCCCTGCCGAGCCGAAATGGATGAGTTATTATGTTTCCTCACTGGTAGGCAACTTTGATTATGCACAGGAAGTAGCGATTTTCAAACCCGGCAAGTACCCGCTGGAATCCAATATGATCGTGAGAAAAGAAGATTTTGTAGCCGTCAACGGATTCAACACAGCATTGCCTGGTGTAGCTGGCACATTGCGCATCGGTGGTGAAGGAAAAGAATTCTTTTTCAAATTACAGGCGATGGGCAAACCCATATACTATGATCCTGCCATATCTGTTGAACATGTGGTTGAAGTAAAAAAGTTGACTGCCGAATATATGTACCGCGTGGCAAGTGGTATAGGAAGAGGAGAACAGGTAAGGGTCAAAGCCATTGGCAGGATGGCTTATTATAACAAAATTGCGGAATACTTTTTTAAACTGGGTGCTTCGGTAATACTGGGTATCAAATATTCACTCGCGGGGCACCCGGCAAAAGCATGGCCGGTTATCCAGTTCAGGATCGATGCTTTAAAAGGATTGTTGGGATACTAATATTTTTTACGATGGATATTTTCGTTCTGAAAAGAAAAATAAGGGGTACACTGGAAAAATGGGGAATTCGTTTCGGGCCCCGGTCAGAAACAGGCAAGGTGCGCAAATGGGTACTTCCCTATTGCGAGGGCAAAGGCTGTGACATTGGCTTTGGTGGCGATAAAATAAAGAAGATCGATTGTGATGGTATCGATTATGCCAAGCCCTATACCCATACCGGTGAAGACAAAGTGGATATTCCATGCGATGTTATCAACAGTGAAATACCCGTGCCTGATAATACCTATGATTATGTGTATTCGAGTCACCTCATAGAAGACTTTACCGACACAAAAGATGCACTTCGGAAATTCATACGCATATTAAAGAGTGGTGGGAATCTGGTACTGGCTTTTCCCGATCAACCCAAATACGAACGTTATTGCCGTAAGATGGGCATTACCGCTAACCCTTATCATATACACGCCAATATGGGTTATGATACCATGATGCATCACCTGCAGGAATTACAGGGTATCTCCTTTGAGGTTTTGTTCAGCAGTAATTGCGAGATCGATTATAATGTTGTGCTGGCATTGAAAATCACTAAACTTTAGACAGTTTCCATCCTGTTGGCGACAACAGCCGGTTCAGTGTTCTCATCAGGCCGGTTGATTTTTTCACAGGTTTTGCAAATGCACAAGGAAGATCAATGAAAGCATCGTACCCATTCGAAGCGACCTGCTGTTTATAAGCGTGTAATAATTCATTCAATGCCGGCATATCTGCCAGATTGAACCGGGTCTGGTGCCTGGATAGTATCTCAGGTGTACTGAAACGATAGCCGCTGATGTGCAGAAATAACAAAGGCTCCTGCTCATTCACCATCCATCTGTTGCTCGTTTTAGTAACGGTTCTCTCATGAAGATTCCAGTAAGCCACGTTCGCCCGTTTTTCTTTGAGCACATGCACTTTCTCAAAGAAGAATGGAACCAGGTTCAGCCAGTTTTGGTCTACCCCCATTCCTTCTTCAAATCGATAGTAACATTCATTGGCCATATGTCCGCACCACCAATGGATGAAACGACTGGTATTTTCTCCTGCCTTAAATCCAAGGAACCCGGCATTGTACAACCCTGAACGAAGCAGATCGCGCTCGCGTGGCAGCAATTCGTTATCCGGCATCGGTTCCATGAAATGCGGCGTCAATACTATTTCATGATCTTTTAACCGCTCTTCTATTAAATCAAAAGAATCGAATACCCATATATCAGCATCCAGGTATAACAATATATCAGGTGCATAGTGATCCATGATATACGCAGCCAGAAAAGCTTTCATGGCGCAGTTCAGTTCAATAACCGTGTACTGCTTCGCCATTTGATCGAAGCCGGGGATTGCCAGTGTATCTACTTCCAACAGGCGGCAGGGCGCAAGCCGTTGCGGATCGAATCGGCCATTGATCTTGTCTACCAATCCGATCACCACTTCATAACCAGGGTTGAATTGTAAAAAAGATTGTACCATCGTTTGGCAATGAGCCAGGTGATTAGCAGAACAAACGGTATACAGTATCTTCTTCATCCTTTCTTTTGTGCGAGGATTATGGTATTCAAATAAAGCTTGTCGTATTTCGGCCAAAGCGGTTCAAAAAGCAGGAACAGGCAGTTCAGGGAAGGAATCACAGCCTGTCGTATGATTTTTTTGAAAAGGTTGAACCTGGAAAAGAAAGGCACTTTGTGCAACCAGTAATCATGCAGGTACACAATGAATGCCTGGTGCATGGCACGAACCATGTGTCCGTTCTTGTCTGTTATCAGTATCTCAAATCCATTCTTCGTCAACATATCCTGCAAAGCAAAACGGGTATACCTCGCATAATCAACCGGCTCTTCGTGCTCTTCCCACAGAAAAGGGCAGGTAATAAGTATTTTAGCATCCTTTTTCAGTACCCGGTTGATCTCTGGTAATATTTGTGCCAGTCCGAATACATGTTCAAACACTTCCGAGCTGAACAACGCATCAAAACTTTCATTTTCGAATGGTAGGGTTTTTCCGTCATAGTACACGTCGATCTCTTCGTTTTGATGGCTATGCCCTTCACTGGCGTAGTCAACCCCAATATAAGCATCCACATGCTGGAATAAGGAACGGTAAGGCTTGGCGCCACATCCAAAATCCAGCACGCGCCCCTTCAATTCTCCGCTATAAAGACTAATTTTGTTATACAACCCCTTGCGGATAAAATATAAAGGATGCCTGACGCCCGGATTGAAGTCTTTGGATACCATGCAGAAAGTAAACAAATGATTAAATGAGCTAAGATAAAGTTTTTTGGGTTATGCTAAACAGATTAAAAGGCGTCTTATACGATCTCACCTCCCTTGCCGCAAGAGCCGGTTCTCGTAAAAAAACAGCACCCCGTTTGCTTATTGTCCGCATTGATGAGATCGGCGATTATATACTCTGGCGTAACTTTTTGAAAGAGATCGTTTCGGCAGAAAAATTCAAAGACCATGAAATTCATCTATGCGGTAATCAAAGCTGGAAAAGCTTGTTCAACCTGTTCGACAGCAAGCTGGTTGATGAAGTGCACTGGATAGACAAGCAACGTTTCAAAAAAGACCTGCGGTATCGTTTCAGTTATTTGAGGAAAATATTTTTCTGTCATTTTGATGTTGTCATCAATCCTACTTTCTCTCGTGATCTGCGCAATGATGACGCCATTGTAAAAGCTGCAAAAGCAACTTATGCCATAGGCATGCAAGCCAATGCAGAGAATATAAAGTCTTACCAAAAAGGATACGATACCCGCTTATACGATCAATTATTCACGTTGCAGGAGAAACCCATTTTTGAATTTCTCCGAAACCGTTTGTTCACCGAATTCGTAACGGGTGCCGCTTCCAGCGTGCTCAATACACAAATACAGACCGATCAGTTACCTGTTGTT
Organism: Asinibacterium sp. OR53; assembly: GCF_000515315.1. Lineage (NCBI taxonomy): Bacteria > Pseudomonadati > Bacteroidota > Chitinophagia > Chitinophagales > Chitinophagaceae > Asinibacterium > Asinibacterium sp. OR53. Next base: position 2,463,291 of record NZ_KI911562.1, on the reverse strand, counting down.
GAAGCTCCGTTACCAGATAAATATTTCGTGGTCTTTCCCGGCTCTCGGCATCCGTCGCGTATATGGCCAACCGGTCATTTTGTAACGGTGAGCAATTATTTGTACGAACAAAGAGGCTATACTGCCGTTGTATGCGGCGCGGCCAATGACGAACCTTATACAACGGCTTTTTGCGATCAATACTGTCATCCCTTTATCAACCTGTCGGGAAAAACATCATTACCCCAGTTGCTTTCTGTACTCCGTGGCGCCCGATGCCTGTTGTCTGTTGATACGGGTTCTGTTCACCTGGCCGCAGCAGTGGGTTGTACAGTATTCGGTATTTTCAACGGTTCTCAATACAAACGTTTCGCGCCTTATCCGCCGGCCGTTGCTGCTAATTTTTTTGCTTTTTATCCCGAACAAGTAATGACAGCTATTGCTTCATCAGCAACTGTTCCGCCTGAATATGAGTTCGTGGTCGACATTCCTTATGCATCGGTAACCACCGGTCAATTAATACAAAAAATAGAGAAGTGGCAGGCATCAGAGGTTTTCTAAGCCCAATGCTTTTTTCAAGCTGTACAAGGCTTTACCGAAACCTGTCCGCAATAACAGGTGCAGCATTTTTAAACGGAATTGCCAGAGCCGGCATTTGATGGAATAACCAAAATGAGATTCATAGGCTTTGATGTTCTCTTTCAGTGAATCAAGGTATTTAATGGTGCTCACACCGGTGTTATCAAAATACGTAGTAGTGATATCAATGAACGCATACGGTTCCGCTCCAATGCGGCACATCATATCATAGTCCATCGCAATGCGATACTGTTTATCATACAACCCGATGCGATCATACACCTGCCGTTTCACAAACCAGGTAGGATGCAACACACTGCGCATACCACGGTAGATCTTATTTTTATCAAAGGGCTTCCCTACTTCTACAATATGCCCGCTACGCAGGGTACGTAATTTTGCACTGACCCACTGAACAGCTTCATGCTGGCTGAAGAAATTTATCACCTGCTCTATCACATTATTTTCTGCATACGAATCCCCAGAGTTGAGCAAATGCGTTATATCTCCCGCCGCATGCACAATTCCCCTGTTAAAACTATCCACAATGCCTTCACCAGGAATATGCATCCATTTCCTATATGCAGGCTGCGGTGTGGTTGCCAACCAGTCGGCAATAACAGTATTGGTAGATCCGTCAACAATCAGGTGCTCAGCCGGTTTCATAGTTTGTGCATCCACAGAAGCGCAGGTGAGCTTGACTTCTTCAAGGTTATTAAAACAAATGGTTATAACGGAAAGATGGGACATCTGAATAATGGCGTAAAGGCAAAAGTATTGATTATGAGGTCATCATATTAAAATTCGGCTATTTTTGTGACTATATTCAAAAACCACGCTGGTAACCACTTCCTGAATAAGGACACAACTTTACTATGGGGATCATTCAAAAACAAAGCGTCAAATCTTCGCTCTATATTTTCATCGGTTTTATTATTGGCGCCATCAATATCCTCATTTTGTTCCCCCGTTTCTTATCCCAGGATGAGATAGGTCTTACCCGGGCGATGATAGATATATCGCTTACCCTTTCGATACTTTGCACATTGGGCTCCCTGCCTGCGATCTATAAATTCTTCCCTTTTTATAATGATTACACAGGTGCTGACAAAAACGATCTTCCCATGATCACCGGCATCGCTTGTAGCATCGGTTTTGTGATCACCTGTCTTGCCGGCTTTTTTTTCAGGGACTTCATCGTTCGAAAACTGGGCAAGTCTCCCCAGTTCGCCCATTACTTTTATACCATCTATCCGTATACCTTCTGTCTTTTGCTTTTTTCCTGGCTCGAGGCATTTGGATGGTGTTTGAAGAAAACTACCCTGACCAATTTTCTGAAGGAAACGAGTATCCGTGTGCTCACCACGCTGCTCATCGTTGCCTATGCTTTCCACCAGATTGGCATGACAACCTTCATACATCTTTTCAGCATTATTTATCTTATTCCTGCAGTAGTATTACTGGTTGCGTTGATCCGTTCCCGAAAATGGAAATTACATTTTGTTCCCATCAGCAGTGTAACCAAGCGGCTGAAAAAGAAAATGATCGCATTCAGCCTGTTCATTTTCGGTGCGCAGTTCCTGAATGTGCTTGCAAAAACCAATGACACTATTCTTGTCATTAGCCTGCGCGGTCTGGCCGATACCGGCATATTCGCCATTGCCACCTACGTCAGCGCCACGCTGGAAATTCCACAGCGAAGCATCAGCTCCATCAGTATACCCGTCTTATCGGAATCATGGAAGAATAAGAACATGGCCAATATCAGCAACATCTATAAAAAAAGTGTGTCGAACCTGCTGGTCATTGGCCTGGGGCTGTTTGGCCTCATTTGGTTGAATGTTCACAACCTGGTGCTGTTCCTCAATAAACTTGCTTCCGGAACCAATGGCAACTATGCCATTGTGGGATCTGTAGTATTAGTAATGGGATTGGCCAAAGTGCTGGACCTGGCCACTGGTGTAAATGGACAGATCATTGGCACTTCGAATTACTGGCGTTTCGATTTTTACACCAATGTATTTTATACCATCCTTTCCATTCCATTGAATTTTGTGTTGATCAAGTGGCTGGGGTTGATGGGACTGGCTTATTCAAACCTCATTGCCTTAACGCTGTACAATAGTGTACGGTATTTCTTTTTATGGAAAAAATTCAGGCTGCAGCCTTATACGATGAGGCATTTGTATATGCTGCTGTTCACAGCATTGATCTATTGGATAGTGCGCATCATTCCGCAAAGCAGTAACCTGTATATCGATATCGCCATCCGTTCCATGGCATTCCTTATACTTTTTATACCACTCACTTATTATATCCGGATTGCGCCCGATCTTACCAATTTGGTGGTAGATAAATTAGCCTTATTCACCCGCAGAAAAGAAAATTAGTATTGAACAGGGTATTACTGTTTGATGGCGATGCGCCCTGTTTCGTCGATCCTGTTTAGTAAAATTTTGAGCTGGTATTTTTCGATGTATTCATCCACTGCTTTTCGGGCACCTTCCCAATGTCCGTAGTCATCCAGCAACAATACACCTCCTTTTTCAAGCAGGGGAAACAGATGAATCATCTCATGTAAGGTAGATTCATACCAGTCTGTATCAAGCCTCAGAAGCGCTATCTTACCTGGCAAAGTGGCCGGTATGGTATCTTCTACTTTGCCTTTCACGTACCTGATCTTGTCTTGTGGGTAACGGGTAGAAGCCATGCCCTGCTGCACGGTTTCGAGCGATGAATAAGCCCATACCAGGTTTCGTTCTTTATTGGTATCCGACTCAAGAATCTCAGCAGCATCGGCGCCAAAAAAAGTTTTGTCATGCGCAGTGGGCTCCGACATGCCTTCGAATGTATCGTATAAATACAATTCGCGGTTAAGATTACTACAATGCGTAAGGGTTTCGGCAACCGCCATCATACTCCCGCCTTTCCAAACACCACACTCTACTATTGCACCTTCGATCGCATGTTTTTCGATATACTTTACTGCCTGCACCAGGCTGTAAATCCTTTCAGGACTGGTCATGGTACGGTCTGCCACTTTTTGATAGATTTCCTGGTGCAGCGGTTCAAAATCGCTGGGAAGCTTGTTCTTCCCATCATATTTGACCAGGTCGTAACGCAGCATGCGCAAGCACTTCCTTATTAATTTCATCATAAAAATTCCCTTTAGTGTAAATGAGATAACTTTTGCAAAAACAAGTCAAGTCCTTTTCTTTTTGCTTCATCCAGCTGGTAGCTGATGTTTTTTGTGTAATAGGTTTTCATATCATACCAGGGGCAATCTATTTCCGCCACGATCTCATCGATATGATGCAACCCATATCCGTTCGCCAGGCTGAATGCTTCTTCAAAGTCTTTACCCAACTTTTTGTTCGCTACCCATGCTGCAAAAACAAAAGGGAGCCCTGTGTGTTTTTGCCAGGCCAGCCCCAGGTCGTATATATAAGCCGATTGCGTACGCTGTTCCAACGCCCTGTCGCCAATTACTACTCCTGCCGTTGTACCTTTGATATAGGAACGAAAATCCTTACCCGCATCTTCAAATACCACTTCTTTTTTCCAGTACTCTTTCAGCAACACTTTTGACAGGTTAACAGAAGTGCGGCTCTGGTAATCCAGTAACACGGTACTGATCTTTTCTATCGGCACTTCACTGAAAATGCCCACGGAAGCCACTTCGGCATTGGCGCCTATACAATAATCGGTAATGATATGTGCCTCTTTCAGCCTGGGTATGATGGCTACCGGAACCAGTCCCACATCTATCGCATCATCCATCAACATACCGGCTATGCGCGATGGGTACTCCTCTATCAGATCCATCTCATTCATCAGGTCCGAACGCCTGATTCCATATAACAAAGGCCTGGTATTTAAATAACTAACAACACCAACACGTATTCTCTTGTCCAATTAGGTTACTTTTGCATGCAAAGAACGGTTATTTAACCAAAACCCAAAACAAGTACCCTAAACCATGGAATTGCTCCCACTCACCGCCATTTCCCCTGTAGACGGACGTTACCGCAAACAAGTACATCACCTCGATGAATATTTTTCTGAATACGGACTGATCAAATACAGGGTGTTGGTGGAGATCGAGTATTTCTTTTTCCTGGCCGATAAAAAATTCTTCAAACTGCCCGCCAAAGCAAGGCTCCATCTGAAGAAAGTGGCCGATGATTTCAGCATCGCCGATGCGCAGCAGATCAAACAGATCGAATCCATTACAAACCACGATGTAAAAGCGGTGGAATATTTTCTCAAGGAGCAACTCGATAAAGCCGGCATACCAGAACTGAAAGAGTGGATCCATTTCGGACTCACTTCACAGGACATCAATAATACTTCTATCCCACTAAGCTGGAAACATTGCATGGAGCATGAATACATGCCTTCCATCATCAACCTGCAAAACAACCTTTACCAGTTGGCTGCACAATGGAAAGACATTTCTTTACTCGCACGCACACACGGACAGCCTGCTTCACCCACCCGGCTGGGTAAAGAGATCATGGTTTTTGTAGAAAGGCTCCACAACCAGGTAGAGTTGTTTTCGAGCATACCGTATGCCGCTAAATTCGGCGGTGCTACCGGTAATTTCAACGCCCATCATGTTGCATTCCCTAAAAAGAACTGGATCACACTGGGCAATGAGTTTGTAGACCAGGTATTGGGCCTGCAACGCATGCAGTACACATCGCAAATTGAACATTACGACAATCTCGCGGCACATTTTGATGCCATGAAGCGCATCAACAATATCCTCATAGATCTTTGCCGCGACTGCTGGACCTATATCAGCATGGATTATTTCAAACAGAAAACCAAAAAAGGAGAAGTTGGTTCCTCGGCCATGCCCCATAAAGTGAACCCTATCGATTTTGAAAATGCCGAAGGCAACCTGGGGGTAGCCAATGCCCTCCTGGAACATTTATCGGCTAAACTGCCCATCAGCAGGCTCCAGCGCGACCTTACCGATTCCACTGTTTTACGGAACCTGGGCGTTCCGGTAGCGCATGTGATCATTGCACTTAAATCGCTGGAAAAAGGCCTTAGCAAGCTGGTGCTGAACGAGGCCAAAATCAAAGAAGACCTGGAGAACAACTGGGCTGTAGTGGCCGAAGCCATACAAACCATTCTGCGCCGCGAAAATTATCCCAACCCTTACGAGGCGCTGAAAGACCTTACCAGGGGCAATAATACCATCGACAAAAAAGCCATTCACCAGTTCATTAGTACGTTGAAAATCAGCAGTACGCTGAAAAAAGAATTAAAATCCATCACCCCCTCCAATTATGTGGGTGTAAACCCGGTCTTCTGATAAGATTTTCCTAAAACTGCCCCTGTTGCATTATATTATCATTATCATTCTGCAAATTTGCGGGGATAAGTAATTTACACTGATGATGCATCGTGGGATTGTTTTAAGTGTTGTGGCGTTGCCACTCTTCTTCGTTTGCGGCCAGGCCCAGAATAATATACCGAGGAACTGGTACCAGATGGACCATTCACAGGATTCCTTTTATGGTATCAGCCTGAATAGAGCCTATGATTTCCTGAAAGACAAAAAGAAGAAGTCCACCCCCGTTGTGGTTGCCGTGCTGGATTCCGGCGTGGATACCACGCATGAAGACCTGAAAAATATGCTGTGGCATAACCCGAAAGAAATTCCGGGCAACGGTATCGACGACGACGGCAACGGTTATGTGGATGATGTGTACGGGTGGAATTTTCTCGGCGGTAAAGACGGCCGCAATCTCAAACGAGCGCCCGATGAACGCGCCCGCATCTTCCACAAATGGAAAAGCCGGTTCGAAGGCAAACCCGATACCAGCGCATTTTCTCCAGTCGATAAAGACCATTACCAGGCCTGGACCAAAGCTGTGAATGAATTGAATTTCTCTCCCGACGAACAGATGGAGCTGATGATCCTCGACATCACCTGCAAAGCCCTGAAACGGCACGATAAAGTATTGCGGCATGAAATGGGTTGCGAAGAATATACCTGCGACAAACTTGAAAAGTTCGAACCCGTTTCCCGGCTCGGCAAAGAAGCCAAACTGGCTTATCTCACCAGCATGAAAATGATTGGCATACCGGATGAAGAAAGGAACAGTGAAACCAATGTGAGCATATTGGGCCAACTGGAAGAATATGTAGAAGGCAAAAAAGCCGCTTTTGAATCGAAAGAGTCTGTGAAAGATAACCGGGCAGAGATTGTGCAGGATAATTATAACAGTCTTACCGACCGCTTCTATGGCAACAATGATGTGATGGGTCCTTCGCCTATGCATGGCACCCATGTATGCGGACTCATCGGCGCCCAACGCGGCAACCATATTGGCATCGATGGCGTGGCAGATAACGTGAAACTGATGATGATAAGGGTGGTACCGGATGGAGATGAATACGATAAAGATGTAGCACTGGCTATCCGTTATGCGGTAGACAATGGTGCCAAAGTCATTAACATGAGTTTTGGCAAATATTATTCACCCGAGAAAATGTGGGTAGACAGCGCTGTGCATTATGCAGAAATGAAAGATGTGCTCATCGTGCACTCATCTGGTAATGAATCCTACAACCTCGATACAACCGTAGGCTATCCCAATCCCTGGCTCAAAGAATGGAACACCAATGCCGGTAATTTTATTACGGTAGGCGCCAGCAGCGATCCCAGGATCAATGGCAGCATTGCGGCTGATTTCAGTAATTATGGCAAAACACATGTAGACGTGTTTGCACCGGGTGTAAAAATGTATTCTACCCTCCCCGGTACCCATACCTATGGCAACCAGCAGGGCACCAGCATGTCGGCACCGGTTGTTTCCGGCCTCGCCGCGCTGATCCGCTCTTATTATCCTGAACTCAGCGCCGTACAAGTGAAAAAGATCATCGAGCAATCGGTATTGGTACCCGATGCATCGGTACCCAGTTTTAAGCCGGGCGATAAAAAATCTGTTGTATCTTTCAGTGATCTTTCCAAAAGCGGCGGTATCGTCAACGCATACAATGCAGTGAAGCTGGCAGAACAATACAAAGTCATGACCGATATTAAAAAAAATACCACCAAAGCCAACAGATAATGCCACGTCCACTTGCAAATGATTATGGCCCTTATTTTGAAACCTACATCAGCAAAGTAAAGAGCAACGATGTAAAGACCATCCTTGAACAGGAAGCTGCTCCCATCGAAACTTTTTACCTGAACCTTCCTGAAGCAAAAGCCGACCACCGGTATGCAGAAGGCAAATGGACGCTGAAGGATCTCCTGCAGCACCTGATAGATACAGAAAGGGTCATGGTGTATCGTTTGCTGCGTGCTGCCCGTAAAGATGCTACACCCAACGCTTCCTTTGATGAAAACAGTTTTGCCGCCAATGCTATGGCCGACAAAAGAAGTTTCCAGTCACTGAAAGAAGAATTCCTGGCCTTGCGGAAGTCCACCAACCTGCTCCTGCAATCTTTAACGGAAGAGCAACTATCTTCTGCCGGCATTTCCAGCAATCACCGCACAACGGCCAATGCACTTGCCTTCATTATCTTCGGCCACCTGAAGCACCATCAAAACATTGTTGAAGAACGGTATCTCTGATCCATAAAAAAGCCCCACGCAATGCATGGGGCTTTTTCTCATGTTGTATCAATAGCCGGCAGTAAAACTTATTTGCTGGCAAAAAGGTGAACAGCTAACTGCACATCTTTGGCAGGTCCGTTGAAATTGATACCTATAGTGGTCCTGTCCAGACTGAAGAAAGCCTGTGCAAAGAAATTCTTCTCATCTACTCCACGGATATTAGCCGTTAGTTTAACGGGGAAGCTCGCTCCTTTCAAAGTAAGTGTACCATTGATATCTGCCGTATTATCCGATGTATAATTCACTCCTGTGATCTCGTAAGTGGCTTCTCCAAATTTGGCCACATCAAAGAAGTCAGGGGTTTTCAAATGTCCTGTGAGCCTGTCACCACCACCGGCATCGGTCACTTTCAGATTGGCCAGATCGATCACGAATTTGCCGCCCTTCAGTTTATTACCATCGAGCTGTACCTCCCCGCTTTTCAAAGGGAAAAAACCTGTATGATAGGCGGTTTTTTTAGCCGCCACCCAGTCGATACGGCTTTTCTCAGCGCTTACGCTGTACGTAGCTACCTCTTTTTTAGCGGTATGGGGGATGAAAGAATAGATACCTGCTAACAACGCAGTACCCAGCAATGCAAAAATTGTTTTTTTCATATACGTTCTCACGGTTTGGTTTATAAAAGCGTTACTCCTAAAAATAAGGCAATTAAAGTTAGAACAATAAATAATTAATACGAATGGTATGAATGCCCGATTCACTTATCTTCGCGAAAATTTTCCCACACATGAACCTCCACGAATATCAGGCCAAGGAATTACTGAAAAAGTACAATGTACCTGTGCAGGAAGGCATTGCGGTTGATACAGTAATGGCTGCAGAAGAAGCTTACCGTCAGATCAAGACCCAAACAGGCAACAGCTTTGCCGTTATCAAAGCGCAGATACATGCCGGAGGCCGTGGTAAGGGTAAGGTTGCCGGTACCGAGCAACGTGGAGTGGCTGTTGCCAAAACCGTGGAAGACGTAGCCACTATTGCCAAAAATATCTTAGGTGGTACCCTGGTTACCATCCAGACCGGTCCCGCCGGTAAAAAAGTAAGTAAAATACTGGTAGCACAGGATGTATATTATCCCGGTCCCCAGCCTGTTAAAGAATTCTACCTGTCTATCCTGCTCGATCGTGCCAAAGGCATGAACGTGATCATGTACAGTACCGAAGGTGGTATGGACATTGAAGAAGTAGCGCATAATACGCCAGACAAAATTTTCAAAGAATGGGTATATCCCGGCGGCGGACTGCAGGGATTCCAGGCACGTAAAATTGCATTCAACCTGGGCCTGAGCGGCGAAGCTTTCAAGAGCTGCGTGAAGTTCGTTACCAATTTATACAATGCTTATGTGGGACTCGACTGCGGTATGCTCGAGATCAACCCGCTCTTCAAAACCAGCGACGACAAGATCATCGCAGTGGATTGTAAAATGAACATCGATGATAATGCCCTGATGCGTCATCCCGATACAGCTGCCCTGAGAGACATCACGGAAGAAGATCCTACCGAAGTAGAAGCAGGTCAGTACAACCTCAACTTTGTGAAGCTCGACGGCAACGTCGGTTGCATGGTAAACGGCGCCGGTCTGGCCATGGCTACCATGGATATGATCAAGCTCAGCGGCGGTGAACCAGCCAACTTCCTCGATGTAGGTGGTACCGCTAATGCACAAACCGTTGAAGCCGGCTTCCGCATCATCATGAAAGACCCCAATGTAAAAGCCATTCTCATCAATATATTCGGAGGTATCGTTCGTTGCGACCGGGTAGCTGCCGGTGTAATCGAAGCATACAAAAAGCTGGGTAATATTACGATCCCTATCATTGTACGCTTGCAGGGAACCAATGCGGTGGAAGCAAAAAAACTGATCGATGAAAGCGGACTCAAAGTGCAGTCAGCCATCGAACTCAGTGAAGCTGCATCGCTCGTGAAAAAGGCAGTGGCTTAATCACACTTCTTTCATCATTTTAACTTCTATAACCGGACTCACAGAATAGTGCAGTCCGGTTTTTATTTCTTCGCAATCAAATCTTTTGCGACGGATGGGTCCCTTCCGGAATATTTTACCGTTATCCATCATGAACAATGCTCCTTCCGGCAGATCGGCCAGGTGCACATGATCTTCTTTTTGTACAGGGTTGTATTTCCTGAGCACCAGCAATAAAGCTGTCTCTCCGTTTGCAGTAGCCGCAGGGTTCATCACAGAAGCCTGCAAGGCTTTTTCTATATCGGCAGGAAATATTTTATGCTGTATGAAGGTCACGAGCAGGTGGCTGTACAAATGCTTCCATTCCCTCCCGTGCGACTCTACCTTATTGCCATACTGTTCAAATGTAAGCAGGTGTGCCAGTTCGTGCAATAAAGTAATGAGGAATTCGAATTTGTTGAGGTTGCCGTTGATACTGATACGATGGTTGCGCCCCATTCCCGCGTGACGATAATCGCCCAGCACCGATTTGCGTTGTTTGGTAACGGTGAGGTGTACTTTGTAATGATGAAGGTATTCCACCACTTGTTCAAAACTGCCTTCCGGCAAATAGGCTGCCAGCGCCTGCATGGGATGCTCAGTTACCGGCATTGGATTTTTTATTCAGCTTCAGACTGGTGCGGACTTCTATCCAGGTATACAAAACATATAACCCCATAGATATGAAAATGGCGTATTTGTTCTTGTGAACACCTGCTTTTGTCATATAGACAACCGCAGCAATTCCTAATACGATCAATTTGATAAAAGTGGATACCATCACCATCCGTATCCATGCATTGGGGTTATTACTGCGCAAAGAACGTTCCTGCGCCAATACGCTGAACACCCCAATAATACCTAGCAATACATTGGAGCCGATGATCACTTTACTATCAATGCCCCATCCATCCAGGTTGGATTTGAAAAAAAACACTATCCCATTTACAAAAAGGAATAATAAAATAATAGAGGCCGCCGCCGGTTTATTTTCTTTGGTCATCTTTTCGATTTGAAGTATCCCTAATCAGTTTTATCAACAAAACCATCAATACCAGCAAAGGTAACAGCCAAAGCCAAACGGGTTTTACAAGACCCATTTTTTTATCCAGCCATCCGCCCAGGTACACGCCAATAACCAGTCCGGCTATCAATTCAGTTGCCAATCCTGCATAACGCACCAGGATGTCAGCTTTTTTTTGCCCCATATTTATTCGTTCGTGGTCTCGGTTCTGGGAATCACAGCCGGTATGGTATCGAGTTGGGAAGGTGTATTACCTGTGAGCACTTTCTTTACACCATCGATGTACTGCTCTTTGTATTGAAGCGCCTGTTCCAGTGAATCGGTGCGGATTTTCAAAGCCTGCAGCGCGCTCCGGCTTTCACGGGTGCCGTAACCGGGTATATAATATTTGAGCGGGGAAAATGAGATCAGAGCGATGGTCAGCCCCACCAGCAAAACAAAAGCAGTACTCAACCCTACATACACGCTCAGGCGCGACAGCCTGAACGTTACCACTTCTTCGTAGGTGTCGTCGTTCATCACTACCAGTCGGTAACTGTTGCGCAGGCGCTTGAGGCTATTGTTGTTTTCCGGTTTCACTATGCTGTTAAATCAGGATAAAGGTATCCATAAATAGCTGTATTTTTAAGCAGTTTTATGTATCCGATGTCGAAATTCCCCAAGTGGGTCACATTTATTAGTTTTGTATTGGCGATATGCTATTCAGTCCAGGTAGTGCATGCACAACCCAATACCACTATTGAACTCGCAAAACCAAAGCCGTACACCGAAAGAAGCCTGCCCGCCGAAAAAACGGGCAACAAGAAATTCACCATCCCCCGCCGCATCTTTACCAATGCCACTACCCGGTTCAATTATTATTTCAATGCCAATAACCTGGTCAATGACATCATCAACAGGGCAAGACAACAGCACAAAGACGATTACGGACAACTGCTGTCATTCTATGATTACAGCCTGGATGTAACAGCCAAAGACCTGATCGATACCGTTATTTATAAATGCAATGCAGGCATACTGCTGCACGACCTGCGGAGCGACTGGGTAGATAACCTGTATGTGCTGATGGGAAAAGCTTACCTGCTCCGCAAAAATTTTGATTCAGCCACTGCGGTCTTTCAATACATCAATTATGTGTATGCTCCCAAAGACGATGGCTATGACATTCCGCTGGGAAGCAACGCCAGCAATACCGGGGGCGTATTCACCGTTGCCACCTACGAAAAAAGAACCCTGCTGAAAAAAATCTTCACCACACTGCCCAGCAGGAATGAGGCATTGACATGGCAGGTACGCACTTATCTCGAGCAACAGAAAATGGGCGATGCGGCAGGCTTACTTGAGATCCTGCGGCAGGACCCGCATTTCCCTGCGAGGCTCCAACCATCTTTACATGAACTCAGCGCTTATTGGTTTTACAAACAGGAAATGTACGACAGCGCTGCATCCCAGCTTTCCAAATCCCTGCCTGCTTCAGGCGCTGCACGGGCAAGAGGGGAATACCTCGCCGGCCAACTCTATCAATTGGCCAAAAAAGATAATCAGGCAATGGAAATGTTCCAGCGCGCCATCCGCCACACGATCGACCCTGTGATGGAAGTATATGCACGCTTGAATATTGCCTCCCTGGCTAGCGGAAAAAAAGACAATGCCTTGCAGGAGAACCTGAATGAACTGCTGAAAATGGCGCGTCGCGACAAGTATACCACCTATCGTGACATCATCTACCATACAGCCGCTCAACTGGAACTGCAACGCCATCGCGATTCGGCTGCACAACAATTGCTGCTGAAAAGCATCCAATACAATACCGGCAATGCTACACTAAAACAACAAAGTTTCCTGCTGCTCGGAGACCTCAACTATAACCGTAAAGCCTATGCCAATGCATACAGGTTTTACGATAGTGTGGAGACTTCATTAGTAGACGAAGCGGCAAAGCAAAAGATCGCCAATCTCAAACCTGCCCTGCAACTCATTGCAGCAAATGAGTCTGTTGTCCGCCACCAGGATAGCTTGCAAAGCCTGGCGGCGCTGCCGGCCGGTGAAAGGCTCACTGCCGCAAAAAAAATGATCCGCCGGTTGCGAAAGGAAAAAGGATTGAAAGAAACTGAAACAACAGAAACAGGCGGAGCTTCCGGTAACACAGCTACCATAGACTTATTCAATAGCAATAACGCCGGTTTCTATTTCCAGAATGCATCGTTGAAAACAAGAGGCGCAGCTGAATTCAAGACCCGCTGGGGTAACAGGCCCAATGTTGATAACTGGCGCAGACAGGCTGCGGTAGACAAATCTTTCAGCACCGCCAATTCGCAGGCAGTCAACACACAGAAAACACAGTCCGAAGCCAGCCCGGAACCAAAAGAAAAAGCACTCAGTCTCGAAACTTTGCTCGCAGAGATACCGCTTACCGAAGCACAGTTGGATGTATCCAATAAATTGATCAGCCAATCATTGCTTTCGAGTGCACTTGCTTTCCAAAATCAATTGCGTGACTACCCTTCGGCCATTGCCACTTATGAAGCTTTCCTGAAACGTTTCCCGGAAAGCGCTTCCATAGAGCAGGTGCTGTTCAACTTATCGCTTTGCTACCAGGAGAGCGATGCCGTTGCCAAAGCCGATTCAATACGGACCGTGTTGAACAAATCTTATCCGGCCGGCTCCTATACCGCTTTATTACGTAAGGCGCAATCGGCCAACCAGCCCGATGCACCAACGCAAGCATACGAATCGGTTTACCGCCTCTTTATTGAAGGACGTTTCAATGAAGCACGCCTTGTCAAGTTGAAAGCCGATCAACAGTTCGGTCATTCGCATTGGACGCCCCAGTTGTTGTTCATTGAGTCCATCAGCTATGTGCGGGAGCGGCAGGACAGTATTGCCATTAACCGCTTGCAGGCGATCATCCAACAATTCGGACAATCACCCATGGCCGCGAAAGCCGCTACCATGATCGATGTATTGAAAAGAAGGAATGAAATAGAAGCTCACCTGGCCAACCTGAACATCGAAAGAGGAGATGAATCCGTTTCGCGCCGGGTTGACCTGCAATCGCCGCTTACTACCATTACGGCCGAAAAGAGAAAAGACAGCAGCAAACTGGCGCCGCCACCCACAGCAATCGTTGCCAAAGAATTAAAACAGGAAAAAGAACCTGTGACCATCAGCAACGATGTGTACCGGTTCGTACCAGCAGACTCGCAGTATGTAGTCATCATCATGAATAAAGTGGATCCTGTTTATGCAAGTGAAAGCCGTAACGCATTCAATATTTTCAACAGGGAACGTTATGCACGGCTGAAGATCGCCAGCAGCAGCACGCGGCTCACAAGCGATGTGCAGCTTTTATTACTCGGACCATTCATGAACGCTGCTACAGCCGCTTCTTATATCGATGCGGTAAAGCCCCTTTCAAAAACAAATATCGTTCCCTGGCTACCGGCGGATAAATACAGTTTCAGCATCATCAGTCCGGCTAACCTGGCCATTTTACTTAACAACAAAGACATCAATGAGTTCAGGGCTTTTATGCAAAAATTGCTTCCCGAGTAATTTTAACGGAGAGATAAGGATCTTTGGCGAACTGTTGTTTAGTTTTACGTACCATTGCGAAACAATCATAGAATAGATTTACCATGTCTAAACCGGTGAGAATTTTCTGGCGCATTTTTTTCTGGGGCTTTGCAGGCTTCATCCTGTTGTTGCTGATGATCAACTGGGGTTGGCTGGGGGCCATGCCCGACCTGGAAGATATCGAAAACCCAACAGCGTCGCTCGCGAGCCAGGTTTTTGCCCAGGACGGAACACCCATGGGTAAATATTATATTGAAGACCGGGTGAATGCAGATTACAAAGACATCAGCAAATACGTAATCAATGCATTGGTAGCCACCGAAGACAAACGCTTCTATGTTCACAGTGGTATCGACCCATGGTCGCTAGCCCGCGCTGTTGCCCACCTGGGTGGCGAAGGCGGTGCCAGCACCATTACCATGCAAACAGCTAAAAATCTTTTCACCGATAACTGGGATACCAGGAATTTCCTGTTGCGCATGCTCCAAAAAGTCAAAGAATCGATCATTGCTGTTAAGCTGGAAAGAAACTTCACCAAAGAAGAGATCGCAACACTCTATCTCAATACAGTAGCTTATGGCGATAATGTATATGGTATCCGGAATGCTTCGCGTACTTTCTTCCAGAAAGAGCCCGACCGTTTGAGTGTGGAAGAAGCCGCCGTACTGATAGGCATGTTGAACGCTCCCTCTTTATATAACCCTCGCCGCAATCCCAAGCAGGCGCTCGACAGGAGGAACCTGGTATTGAACCGCATGGTAAGCAGTAATTACCTGAGCGCCGAAGAAGCAGAAAAATTAAAGACAAAACCCATTGAACTCAATTACAAAAAACTCGACGAGAACAACGGGTTGGGCCCCTATTTCAGGATGGTGTTGGGTGAATACATGAAGACCTGGTGTAAAGAACACAAGAAAAACAATGGCGATAGCTACAATCTTTACCGTGATGGATTGAAGATTTATACCACCATCAATCCACGCATGCAATTGTATGCAGAAGAAGCAGTAGCGCGTCACATGAGTTATATGCAGAAGTTGCTGAACACGCAGGAGAACATCAAAAAGGGTTCTGTATGGAAAGGTTATGAGAATGTGCTGGAAGCAGCCATGAAGCAAAGCGACCGTTGGCGCAACTTCAAGAAAGATGGTATGGGTGATGATGAGATACGCAAAACTTTCTTCGTCAAAACGCCCATGCACATTTTTGCCTGGAATAACTCACGTGGTAAAGACACGGTGATGACACCCTATGATTCACTCAAATACCATCGGCAGATGTTGCAGGCGGGATTCATGGTAATGGAACCCGTTAGCGGAGAAGTAAGGGCCTGGGTGGGCGGCATCGATTTCAAAACTTTCAAATTCGATCATGCAAACCCAAACACCAGGCGTCAGGTTGGTTCTACCATGAAACCATTGTTGTATAGCCTTGCCATTGAAGAAGCAGGATTCACACCGAATACAACAGTATATGATGAACAGCAGAGTTTTGGTCAATATGGATTGGTGCCTGCCACCAGCAAATCCTGTAAAGGAGGAGCCATACCGATGGCCAATGCACTGGCCTTTTCGCGGAACTGCGCTTCGGCCTATATCATGAAGCAACTCGACAATGAAGGCAATAATGGCGCAAGACGTTTTGTTGATTTCCTCAAAAAATGCGATCTCAAAACCAAGATAGAGCCCTACCCTTCCATTGCCCTGGGCGCCTGTGAAATCTCTTTGTATGAAATGATGCAGGCTTACAGCATGTTCCCCGGCAGGGGGTTCAACGTAAAGCCCATGTATATTACCCGCATCGAAGACCGGAACGGGAATGTGCTGGCCACTTTTATTCCCCAGCGAAAAGAGGTGATCAGCGATGTAACGGCTTATTCCATTATCAAAATGATGGAAGGAACAATGACCATTGGTACCGGTCGCGGTATCTGGCAATACGATTTACCCAGTATGGAAGTGGCCGGCAAAACAGGCACCACGAATGAAAACAGCGATGCATGGTTCATGGGGTACACACCTCAACTGATGGCCGGCGCATGGGTTGGTTGTGATGACCGGTTCATCCATTTTGATAAAGACAACCTGAACGGACAAGGTAGCCGTGCTGCAATGCCCATCTGGGCCTATTTCTACAGCAAAGCTGCCAAAGACCCTAATTGCGGACTGGATCCAAAACAGACCTTTGTGAAACCGGATGTAATGAGCAATGATCTCATCATCGATTACATAAATGGCAATACGCCGGTACTGGGTGGAGAAGGAGAAGACATGGGTACCGGTCAATCGAAAGATTATGAAGTACCCAAAAACATCAAACCGGAAGACATAGCGCCGGAATCACAGATCAAACTGGACGACAACAATAACAAATCCAAAACGCCGGTTAAACCCATCAATCCACCTCCTTCCGCTAATAAACCCGGACAAGATCCCAAAGCGGTTATGCCGAAGAAAAATCAGTGATTAAATAAGTGAACGACTATAGTGTGATGGAAAAGTGATGGAACAAACTTTGTTGATAGAAGCCTGTTGCATAATGCACATGCAATTTTTTCAACAACAAGCTGGCACCGAAGCTGAAGCCATTGAATCCGCTCGTAAAATTGTACGCATTTAAATCATATCCGCGCTGAAAATTATAACCTGCCTGGATGGTGCATTTTTCGCTGAGGTATAATTGCGTACCCAACACGATATGCGAAAATATTTTTTGCATCACCGGACTGTTCTTGTAATTGATATCACCTTCCGAAGCACGGAAACTGGTATCGTTATAGTAAATATTGAACCGGTGTAAATGATGTAAAGTGAGTGAGAACTGAAAAGGCGCATGGGCCAGGCGTTTGGATATGCCCGCTTCCACATCAAAAGGCAATTCTTCTTTCCTCGCGCTGCCATCATAGGTATTGAGTTGTGTTCCCATGTTTTTGGCTACCAGGCTGGCCTGCCATTGACCTTCTTCGTCGTAATAAGCAATTCCTGCGTCAACGGCCAGTCCGGATGAACGATACATACCATATCCGGAATGCATGAATTTCAGACTCATCCCATACCACCATCTTTCTTTATACGGCTGAGAGATCATGGCCTGCACCACATAATCGCGCGGCGAAAAACTACCCCACACATTGCCGGAAGCATCGGTCTGTGGCATGGTTCCGTAGTTGAAATAGTTCACGCCTACCCCAACGGTTGTTTGTTCATTGCGCAGGTGCATTGCAGAAGTGAGACTGTAATTACTGATGCCTGCCAAAAAAGCATTGAACGAAAGATCCGTTTTCAAATGCATATCAGGACGCAACAGGGCTGGGTTCTGAAATGCTGTACCTACATCCTGACCAATAGCAGATACATTCACACCACCCAGTGCAGATAAGGTTGCCGTATTGGGTTGTTGCAGGAACTGAAAAACGGCATTGCCTCCGAGGGTCTGCGCTTTTCCCGGATGAGCAAAAAAAATCAGGATAACAATAGGGCAATAACGATGCATGAACAGGTTTCTATTCCAAATCTAAGTAAGAAAACAAAGCGGCGCCAGTTACATCAATAAACCAGGTCCTCATAAGCTGCCTGCAATTCGTTGTAAGCGTGCTGATCGCCCGCTTGTTTAGCTGCTTGCATGCCTTTCTCGTACCATTCGATGGCCAGTTGCTTTTCCTGCATCTTTTCGAGCAGTTTGGCCAGGTGATAATAAGAACCAATATAATCGGGCGATTGGGTAAGGATGGTTTCAAATAAAATGCGGGCTTCCTGGTCCTGCTCCTGCTTGATGTATTCCAGGGCCAGCGCATGGCGGAGGAAATTATCCTGTGGGTTGGCTTTCAGGAATTCCCTGAGCTTGGAAATGCGGTCTGTCATCCCGTAAAGTTAGGCCGGCCAATAAAGTTTTTGCAGATTAAATTTTATCCCAACCTTTGCCGCGTTGAAATCCTCCTTATATTTGTCAATAGTTGCATAAACAACCATTAATTCCGGGATGAATTAAATCTGCATTGATTATGAAAATTTTAGTGTGCGTAAGCAAAACACCGGATACCACTTCCAAGATTGCCTTCTCCGACGGCAATACCAAATTTGATGAAGCCGGTGTGCAATGGATCATCAATCCGTATGACGAGTGGTATGCCCTCGTAAGAGCTATTGAACTGAAAGAAAAAGATCCTTCCGCAGTACTGCACCTCGTAACTGTGGGTGGCGCCGATACAGAGCCCATCATCCGCAAGGCGCTGGCACTGGGCGGCGATGAAGCCATTCGTGTCAATGCCAGCAGCAGCGACAGCTATTACATCGCCTCTCAAATAGCAGCAGTGATCAAAGATGGTGGTTACGATCTCATTTTAACCGGAAAGGAAACCATTGATTACAACGGATCTTCCATTGGCGGCATGGTCGCTGAACTGATCGATGTACCTTATCTCTCGCTGGCTACCCAATTCAACCTCGAAGGAACCACCGCTACCATTACACGTGAGATAGAAGGTGGTGAAGAAGTGGCCGAAGTAACATTACCCGTAGTAGTAAGTTGCCAGAAAGGAGTAGCGGAACAACGCATTCCCAATATGCGCGGCATCATGGCAGCCAGGACCAAGCCTTTGAAAGTAGTGGAACCTGTAGCAGCAGATACGCTTACCGCTATTACTGGTTTTGAATTACCACCAGCAAAAGCGGGAGTGAAACTGGTAAGTCCGGATAATGTAGCCGAACTGGTACGTCTCCTGCACGAAGAAGCCAAAGTGATCTAAATCTTTCAACAAAAACGAAGCACACACATCATGGTACTGATATATATAGATCAAAGCGAAGGTCATATCAAAAAAGCTTCTTTCGAAGCCATGAGCTATGGCGCCAAAGTAGCTGAACAACTGGGTACTGTTGCCGAAGGCCTGGTACTGGGTCAGGTAAACGATGACCTGGCTGCACTGGGAAAATACGGGATCAAAAAAGTGCACCAGGTAAACAATGATACATTGAACCACCTCGATGCGCAGGTATATGCCAAAGTCATTGCAGAAGCCGTAACTGCAACAAACGCCAATGTGGTGATCTTTTCGCATAACCAAACGGGCAAAGCCGTATCATCGAGGGTAGCGGCGCGTTTGAAAGCAGGTATTGTTACCGGCGCTTCTTCCCTGCCCGATACCTCGAACGGATTTGTGGTTCGCAAAACCGTTTTCTCCGGAAAGGCTTTTGCGCATGTGAATATTCTTTCTCCTATCAAGGTTATTTCGCTGAGTCCGAACAGCTATACTACTACCGTTGGAGCAGGTGTTGCTGAAGTGAACCAACTGAACATTGCAGTAGATGCTCCTAAAGTAAAAGTAACTGCGGTCAATAAAGTAACGGGTGAAATCCCTTTAACAGAAGCCGACATTGTAGTAAGCGGCGGACGCGGCATGAAGGGTCCTGAAAACTGGGGCATCTTGTTAGACCTGGCCAAAGAACTGGGAGCAGCAACCGCTTGTAGCCGTCCGGTTGGAGATGCACACTGGAGACCACATCATGAGCACGTAGGACAAACCGGTATCCAGATAGCACCCAATCTATACATTGCGCTGGGTATTTCCGGAGCCATACAGCACCTGGCAGGTGTGAACAGGAGTAAAGTGATCGTAGTGATCAACAAAGATCCTGAAGCGCCTTTCTTCAAAGCGGCTGATTACGGTATTGTAGGTGATCTGTTTGAAGTGGTGCCCAAACTCACCGAAGAGATCCGCAAAATGAAAGCATCATAATCCACTCAGTTTGCCGCCATCTACCGGCAGATTGATACCATTGATATAAGCGGCTGCCGGAGAACATAAAAAAGCTACGGCAGCCGCCAGTTCTTCCGGCTCTCCCAAACGGCCCGCAGGAATTTGTGCAACTGCTTGCTGCATGATCATATCTGCTGTACTATTTGCGGAGGCAGCCTGCTTTTCAAATAAATAATCCAATCTGTCGGTACGCGTAGAGCCCGGCAATACATTGTTCACCGTGATCCCGAATGCTCCCAATTCATTCGCCAGTGTTTTGGCCCAATTGGCCACTGCGGCGCGAACCGTATTGGAGATACCCAATCCGCCGATGGGTTGTTTCACCGAAGTCGAAGTGATGTTCACGATCCGGCCATAACCAGCTTCTTTCATACCAGGAACCAATAGTTGTACAAGTGTATGCGCAGCGCTGAGTTGTGAACGGAACGCAGTTTCCAGTTCATCTGCACTTGTATTCAATAACGGGCCTGCTGGCGGTCCGCCGGTATTATTTACCAAAATATGTACTTGCTTTGTTTTAGTAAGCAAGGATGCTATTTGTGCAGCCAGCTGATCGGGATGTGCAGTATCTGCCACTATATAGCTGTGTTGTTGCCGAAGCGAAATATCGAGTGACTGTACAACCCGCCTGAGTTTTTCTTCATTCCTGGCGAGTACCACCACATGCGCACCCAGCAATGCCAGCTCGGCTGCTACGGCTGCTCCCAATCCTTGCGAGGCGCCGCAGACCAGGGCAGTTTTATTGGTAAGATCGAGGTTCATGCTGCAAATTACGATATGGTGTTAAGATATGGGCAGCTATAGGTTTCCGGCATCCAGTATTAAACAAATTAAGTTATTTTCGTGTCAGCTATGAAAAAGATAGAATTGGAGATAGTGGCCCTTTCCCACAGCATTACGCAAACCCATTCTTATGCAGTGGTATTGGGCGAGATCAGTGGATTGCGCAGGCTGCCCATCGTCATCGGTGGTTTTGAAGCCCAGGCAATTGCAGTGGCATTGGAACACATGCAACCCAGCCGCCCCCTTACACACGATTTGATGAAGAATTTCATGAATGCTTTCAATGTGGAATTACAGGAGATCATCATCAGCGACCTACAGGAAGGCATTTTTTATTCGAAGCTTGTTTGTTATACCGAACACGATACCATTGAGATCGACAGCCGTACCAGCGATGCGCTGGCATTGGCCGTTCGTTTTGGTTGCCCTATCTATACCTACGAACACATCCTCGAGAACGCCGGTATCCTGATGGAGGAAAATCCCGAAAAAAAACCCAAAGGAGAATCGGTAGGTTCCGAAGCAGCCAGCGGCAGCCGGGAAGACCTCAGTTCCATGCCCCTCGAAGATTTGCAAAACCTGCTCAATGAAGTATTGGAACACGAAGATTATATCCGCGCTATAGCCATCCGGGATGAGATCAATAAAAGAAAATAATGGTTCTTTTTCCCAACTGTAAGATCAACCTGGGGCTCAACATCATTGAGAAAAGAAAAGATGGTTACCACAATCTGGAAACCGTATTTTATCCCGTTGCATGGAATGATGCGCTGGAATTAGTGACCTCTCCGGAAACCCCTCACCCCAATATACAGTTCAACGCCACTGGCCTGCCCATCGCAGGCGATCCGGATTCCAATCTATGCATCAAAGCTTATCAACTGCTGACAAAAGATTTTCCGCAACTGCCTGCTGTGCGTGTACATCTCCATAAAGCCATCCCTATGGGAGCCGGTTTGGGCGGAGGCAGCTCCAATGGGGCTTTCCTATTGAAAATGCTCAACGAAAAACTGTCGCTCGGTCTTGATACCCCACAATTGATGGATTACGCGCTGCAACTGGGAAGCGATTGTCCTTTTTTCATCCGCAATACACCCTGCATTGCAACCGGACGAGGCGAGGATATGCAACCGTTGGCGTTGGACCTGAGTGCTTACCGCATGGTATTGATCAATCCGGCCATTCATGTATCTACTGCCTGGGCTTTCGCACAACTGAAGCCACAACCTGCGGCTATACCGGTATCCGAAGCCATCCGAAAACCCATTGAGCAATGGAAGGATATCCTCTTGAACGATTTTGAAGCGCCCGTTATCAAACAATTCCCTGAAATCGGACAAATCAAAGAACAACTCTACCAAAGCGGCGCCCTTTACGCTTCCATGACAGGGAGCGGCAGTACCCTTTTTGGCATTTTTCCAGCCAACCGGCATCTTGAACCTTCCATTGAACAACATCACAGTATAAAAGAAATTTCCCCGCTTTAAGAACAATTGTTAGTTTTTTGAATAGAAATTATTCAACAATTTGCCAATTTTATTAAATATTATACACTTCTTTCAAAATTTATTAGAAATGCTGGATAATATTTAGCAATTCTTTTGTAATTTACCAACCGATTCGGTTGCTTGCCATATTATTCCTGATCCTTAATTCGATTGTACATGCTTGTTTCAGCAAACAGCCAGGGACTTTATAGCCCTACCTTTGAGCACGATGCCTGTGGTATTGGTTTTGTAGCGAACATTAAAGGCCGCAAATCCCACCAGCATATTTCAGATGCTTTGACCGTACTGGAAAACATGGAGCACCGCGGTGCCTGTGGTTGCGAGAGCAATACGGGCGACGGCGCTGGTATCATGATCCAGGTTCCACATGAATTTTTTTTCGATGAATGCTTAAAACTGGGCGTTCACCTGCCTGCTTTTGGCAAGTATGGTGTGGGCGTTATTTTCTTTCCGCAAGACCTGCAGCTTCGTGAAGAGTGCCGCGATATTTTCAATCGCGCAGCAGAGAAACTCGGACTCGAAATCCTTACCTACCGCAAGGTTCCGGTGAACCAGAAAGACATTGGCAGCTCTGCCCTTTCTGTTGAACCGGTAATGGAACAAGTATTCATTGCTTGTCCGCACAACATCATCAACCCCGATGATTTTGAACGCAAATTGTTTGTGCTGCGTAATTATGCAAGCCATACCATCTTCAATACAGTCAGAAAAGACGAGATCGGTTTCTACCTGGCATCACTTTCTCATAAAACGATCGTTTACAAAGGCCAGCTCACCAGCACACAGGTGCGCGGTTATTTCCCCGACCTGAGCGACAAACGCGTGGTATCTGCTTTTGGCCTGGTTCACTCCCGTTTTGCCACCAACACTTTTCCTTCCTGGAAACTGGCGCAACCCTTCCGTTACATCGCACACAACGGAGAGATCAATACATTGCAGGGCAACCTCAACTGGCTTCGCGCGAGTGAGAAAGGATTCACCAGCCCTTATTTCTCGCAGGAAGAAATGGATATGTTGTTGCCCATCGTAACGGGCGGACAATCAGATTCAGCCTGTCTCGACAACATGATCGAATTGCTCACCCTCACCGGCCGCTCATTACCACATGTAATGATGATGCTCATACCCGAAGCATGGGATGGCAACGACCAGATGGACCCGGTGAAAAAAGCATTCTATGAATACCATGCCTGCATGATGGAACCCTGGGATGGACCTGCTTCCATTTCATTCACCGATGGCAAGACCATCGGCGCCACGCTCGACAGGAACGGCTTGCGTCCTTCGCGCTATTGCGTTACATCGGACGACAGGGTGATCATGGCTTCTGAAACAGGCGTGTTGCCGGTAGATCCTTCCATCATCATAGAAAAAGGACGCCTGCAGCCCGGCCGTATGTTCCTGGTAGACATGGAACAGGGCCGCATCATCAGCGATGAAGAATTGAAACAGACCATCTGCTCGCAAAAGCCTTATGCAGAATGGCTCAACAAATACAAAATACGTTTGGAAGAACTGCCCGAGCCAAGGGTGATGTTCACACACCTCGAGCACGACCAGATATTTAAATACCATAAAGCATTCGGTTATTCTACCGAAGACCTCGATACCATCATTGCACCTATGTGCATCGACGGTAAAGAACCCATTGGCTCAATGGGAACCGATACGCCGCTGGCAGTACTGAGCGATCAACCGCAACACCTGAGCAGTTATTTCAAACAATTGTTTGCACAGGTAACCAACCCGCCCATCGACCCCATCCGTGAAAAGATGGTAATGTCGCTGGCCACTTTCGCAGGAAGTACCGGAAGCCTGCTGAATGAAGATCCATTGGCTTGTCACAGTGTGGAACTCAAACAACCCATACTCAACAACCACGAACTCGAAAAGATCAGGAGTATCGATACAGGTATCTTCCAGGCAAAGACCCTGCAAACTTATTTCAGGGCCGATGGCAAGCCGGGATCGCTGAAAGCGGGACTTGACCGTCTCTGCCGTTATGCAGTGGATGCAGTGGAAGATGGTTTTGAAGTGATTATCCTTACCGACAGGGCCATCGATTCTGACCACGCACCTATTCCTTCCTTACTGGCTACTGCCGCTGTGCATCACCACCTCATCAGAAAAGGTTACCGCACACAGGTTGGTATTATAGTAGAAGCAGGCGATGTATGGGAAGTACACCATTTCGCTTGCCTCATTGGATTCGGCGCCACAGCCATCAATCCATACCTCGCGCTTTCTTCTATCCGCGATATGAAATTGAATGGCCAGTTGGATACGGAACTGGATGTAGAACACCTCAAAAAGAACTACATCAAAGCAGTGAACGAAGGATTACTGAAAGTGTTTTCTAAAATGGGTATTTCCACGCTGCAATCTTACCAGGGCGCGCAGATATTCGAGATCATCGGTCTCAATAAAAAAGTGGTGGACACTTATTTCAGCGGCGCCACTTCACGCATAGAAGGCATGGGACTCGATGAAATTGCAAAAGAAACACTGGCCAAACATCAATTCGCTTTCAGCAAGACCGACAGCGCTGTAAACCGGTTGTCTGTTGGTGGTGTGTACCAGTGGAAACGCAAGGGAGAGTTTCACCTGTTCAATCCGCAGACGATACACCTCTTGCAGTATGCAACCAAGATGAACGATTACAATACGTTCAAAAAATATTCCAAGCTGGTGAACGACCAGGGCGAGAAAGCCTGCACGTTGCGCAGCCAGTTCCGTTTCAGGCGTAACCGTCCTTCTATTTCGATTGAAGAAGTAGAACCGGCAGAAAACATTTACAAACGTTTCGCAACGGGCGCTATGTCATTCGGTTCTATCTCCTGGGAAGCACATACCACGCTGGCCATTGCCATGAACCGTTTAGGCGGCAAAAGCAATACCGGTGAGGGTGGAGAAGATGATATCCGTTACCAGCAACTGGCCAACGGCGACTCTATGCGTTCTGCGATCAAGCAGGTGGCATCGGCCAGGTTTGGTGTAACCAGTTACTACCTTACCGAGGCAGATGAATTGCAGATCAAAATGGCGCAGGGTGCGAAGCCGGGTGAAGGCGGACAGTTACCTGGTCATAAAGTAGACGATTGGATCGGCAGAACAAGGCATGCAACACCGGGTGTGGGATTGATCTCTCCCCCGCCGCACCACGATATTTATTCTATTGAAGACCTGGCACAGTTGATCTTCGACCTGAAAAATTCCAACCGTGCAGCACGCATCAATGTGAAGCTGGTATCCAAAGCCGGCGTTGGTACCATTGCGGCAGGCGTAGCCAAAGCAAAGGCCGATGTGGTATTGATCTCCGGTTTCGACGGCGGTACCGGCGCCTCTCCCATCAGTTCTATCAAACATGCGGGACTGCCCTGGGAATTAGGACTGGCCGAAACACACCAGACATTGGTGAAAAATAAATTGCGCAGCAGGATCGTAGTGCAGGCAGACGGACAAATGAAAACCGGTCGCGATATTGCGATCGCCGCTTTGCTCGGCGCTGAAGAATGGGGCGTGGCCACTGCCGCATTGGTGGTGGAAGGATGTATCATGATGCGCAAGTGCCACATGAATACCTGTCCCGTTGGCGTAGCCACACAAGACGCCGAACTGCGTAAGCGCTTCACCGGCGATCCCGATCATGTGGTAAACTTCTTCAGATTCATCACACAGGAATTGAGGGAGCTCATGGCTGAACTGGGTTACAGGACTGTGAATGAAATGATCGGCCAGGTAGATGACCTCGAAGTAAGGGATGATATCAAACACTGGAAATACAGCAAACTGGATCTTTCTCCTGTTCTCTACAAAGAACCTACTTCTTTGTACACCGGATTGTATCAGCAGGAAGCACAGGATCATGGTTTAACCGAAGTGCTCGACTGGAAACTACTCAAAGCGGCCAAGCCAGCCATAGACAACGGACAAACAGTGGTAGCTTCTTTCCCTATTAAGAATACAGACCGTACGGCCGGTACCATTCTTTCGAACGAGATCACCAAAAAATACAAGGCAGAAGGTTTGCCGGATGATACCATCCATTTCAACTTCACCGGTACAGCCGGACAAAGTTTCGGCGCCTTCAATACCAAAGGGGTGACCCTCGAGTTGGAAGGCGATGCGAACGACTATTTCGGTAAAGGGCTGAGTGGAGCGAGACTGGTGGTGTATCCGCATAAGAGCGCTTCATTCGTACCGGAAGAAAACATCATCATTGGTAATGTTGCCTTCTACGGCGCTACATCAGGTGAAGCTTTCATCCGCGGAAAAGCGGGAGAACGTTTTGCCGTAAGGAATTCCGGCGCCAATGTGGTGGTGGAAGGTGTGGGTGACCACGGTTGTGAATACATGACGGGCGGACATGCTGTTATCCTGGGTAATACAGGCCGCAATTTTGCAGCGGGCATGAGTGGCGGTATTGCTTACGTATACGATGTACAGGGCAATTTTGCCGAACTCTGCAACAAGGAGATGGTAGACCTCGATCCGGTAAGCATCAACGATATCGGCTTCCTCAACGACATGATCACCAGGCATTATGCGCATACGGGCAGTACCGTGGCGCGATTCATCCTGGATGATTTTGAAAACCAGTTGAAGAATTTCATCAAGGTATTCCCCAGAGATTACAAGAAAGCGCTGCAACTGAAACAGGAAACAGCCACACAACAACTTTAAGAACCTTGTCGCAATACCCGTAAGGGTTGTAGCGAACGCAAAATAGAATGTATGGGTAAACCAACCGGATTTTTGGAATTTACAAGAGAGCTGCCAACCAAGCGCAGTGTGCGCGAAAGGCTGGGCGATTATAACGAGTTTGTTGACCGCCTGCCCGAACAGAAACTCAACCAGCAGGCAGCAAGATGTATGAACTGCGGTGTTCCTTTTTGCCACAGCGGATGTCCGCTGGGTAATATCATACCTGAATTCAACGACGCCGTATACAGGAAGAACTGGGAAGAAGCTTATGAGATACTGATCTCTACCAACAACTTCCCCGAATTCACAGGACGCATTTGTCCGGCTCCCTGCGAAAGCGCTTGTGTGCTGGGCATCAACCAACCACCTGTTACCATCGAAGAGATTGAAAAGCATATCATTGAAATTGCTTTTGATAAAGGTTTTGTAAAATCACGCAAACCCAACCTGAGAACAGGGAAGAAAGTAGCGGTAGTTGGTTCTGGCCCGGCCGGACTGGCTGCTGCAGCGCAACTGAACTATGCAGGGCATTCCGTGACCGTTTTTGAAAGAGATGATGCGCCAGGCGGACTGCTGCGTTATGGTATACCGGATTTCAAACTCGAAAAATGGGTAGTGGAGAGAAGGGTAAAACTTATGGAAGAAGAAGGTGTGGTGTTCAAATGCAATGCTAATGTGGGTGTGAACATCAGCATCAACGACCTGCTGAGGGAATACCATGCTATTGTACTGGCAGGCGGGTCTACCATTCCCAGGAACCTTCCTATCCCAGGCAGGGAACTGAAAGGTGTACACTTTGCCATGGAATTCCTGAAACAACAGAATAAAAGAGTAAGCAAGCTTCCTGTTGAAGGCGACGATATACTGGCAGGTAAGAAGCATGTGGTAGTCATTGGCGGTGGCGATACCGGCAGTGACTGTGTGGGCACTTCCAACAGGCATGGGGCCGTTTCTGTAACCCAGTTTGAATTGCTGCCCAAGCCGCCCGAATCCAGAACAGATTTCATGCCCTGGCCTACTTATCCTATGACGCTGAAAACCTCTTCTTCACATGAAGAAGGCGCTAACCGCCAGTGGGCCATTGCTACCAAAGCCTTTATCGGCGATGAAAAGGACCAGTTGAAATCATTGCAGATCGTAGACCTGGAATGGAAGTTTTCGGAAGATGGCCGCCCGGCTAAATTCGTGGAAGTAGCCGGAAGCGAAAGGGAGATACCCTGTCAGCTTGCCCTTCTGGCCATGGGCTTTGTACACCCGCAGCATGAGGGCCTGGTAGAGGAACTGGGTGTAGAGTTGGATGAAAGAGGCAATGTAAAAGCCAGTGAAAAAGCCTTCCAGACCAATATTCCCAAGATTTTCACCGCCGGGGATATGCGTCGCGGTCAATCGCTTGTGGTATGGGCCATCAGTGAAGGCCGGGAATGCGCCCGTAAAGTAGATGAATACATTATGGGATTTTCTATGCTCGAAAAGAAGGATGAAAGCTGCCTTATTAGTGTTTAGTATATATGTATAGTTAACCCTCGCTAAGCCTGTTTGAGAAATCAAACGGGCTTTTTTGTGTTTTTAATTTCCCCTTTTATCAAATAATTTAATTACCGTTTCCAATTTAAACATTTTTCAATTAAACGGGCATATACATTAAATAATATTAAATGTTAACAATAAATATAAAAAAATAAGAAAAACTTCATAATTTAGCTTTATAATCATTTATTGATTTTTTTCTTAATGTCATTTATCTCAACCATGAAAAAAATTCCTTTACAACAAATCGCGCCCTTCGCAATATTGGCGCTAGTAGCCTTGGGGGCCATCTTTGTGCCATCGTTTAACTTGTTCGATGGTACCGGTAAATACAACGCGGCCGACATTACCTGGATTATCGTGGCAACGGCCCTGGTATTCTTAATGACACCTGCCCTTGCGTTCTTTTACGGTGGTATGGTACACAGGAAAAATGTACTGTCAACCATGATCAAGAGCGTGGTAGCTGCAGGTGTGGTAAGTATTATTTGGGTAGTGGTTGGCTATAGTCTTTGTTTTGGCCAGTCGATCGGCGGCTTCATCGGTAATCCCATGACACACCTTTTCTTCAAAGGTGTAGCATCAGGTGCCCCCTGGAGTCTTACACCTACCATTCCGCTCACCTTGTTTGCATTGTTTCAATTGATGTTCGCCATCATTACACCCGGATTGGTAGTAGGCGCGGTAGCAGAGCGTATCCGTTTCACTTCTTATACTTTGTTCATTGTGCTGTTCAGCCTCTTGGTATATGCACCGATCGCACACTGGACATGGCACCCTGACGGGTTCCTCTTTAAGATGGGCGCACTGGATTTCGCAGGTGGTACCGTAGTGCATATCTCTGCCGGATGTGCAGCACTGGCTGGTGCACTCGTATTGAAACGTCGCCAGGTGCATATTGAACACAAAGAAATTCCTCCTGCCAATATCCCTTATGTGCTCATCGGAACCGGTTTGCTCTGGTTCGGATGGTTCGGGTTCAATGCCGGATCTGCAGGAGCAGCCAATGCACTCGCCGTATCTGCATTTGCCACTACCAATACAGCAGCGGCTTCCGCCGGACTGGCCTGGATGTTCTTTGATGTAGTGCGTGGCAAAAAGCCTTCTGTACTCGGATTCTGTATCGGCGCAGTAGTAGGGTTGGTAGCCATTACGCCCGCTGCGGGCTTTGTAGCCATCCCACAGAGTATTTTCATCGGCTTTGTTGCTGCACTGATTTCCAATCTTGCAGTTTATTATAAAAGCAAATCAAGTCTGGACGATACCCTCGATGTATTCCCCTGTCATGGACTGGGCGGTATGGTAGGTATGCTCCTGACCGGGATCTTTGCTACCAAAACCGTGAACAGCGGTGGTAACGACGGTCTTTTTTACGGGAACGCTGCATTCTTTTTCACACAAGTGAAAGCATTGCTGATTGTTGTTACATATAGCTTCACCGTTTCCTTTCTTCTTTTCAAATTCATCAATTTCATCCTGCCGTTGAGGGTAAGCACTGTGGAAGAACAACTGGGACTGGACGCTACCCAGCACGATGAAAAATACCTGCAAGGAACTTTGTTGGTCCATGAAAATGGGAACATCAAAGAAACCCTGCTGGATGAACAGTTCTAATATATTGTTGTGCCCATCTCTGACCGGATGTGGCACAACTTCGTTTCCTTTTCTTTGATTGCTTTTGAATGGTGTACCATAAAAAAGGTACAGCCTTACGTTGAACTTCTGACCAAGTTGAACGGCTGTACCCTTTGTTAATCATAAAACCAAGACAATGTTAAAGAAAATTTCGACACTCGGATGCGGATTTTTAAGCATGGCTGCGCTACATGCGCAAACTGACACTACCAAAAAAGCTGTTCCGGCAACCACTCTCACCTATTCAGTGGATGCCTATTACCGGTACGACTTTAATGATGCACCTGCTTCGGTAGCCAATCCCACCAACAACCTCACGAGTTTTACCAATTCAAAAAACTCTTTCGAATTGGGGATGGCTTCCGTTAGAGCAGATCATTCTTTCGGCAAGATTGCAGCTACTGCCGACCTTGGGTTTGGCAGAAGAGCGGAAGAATTTTCGTACAATGACGGACAGTCACCCAGCAAAAATGGTTTCCTCACACTGGCTGTCATCAAACAGGCATACCTCAGTTATGCACCTTCTTCTGCTGTCAAGTTCACCATCGGCAAATGGGCTACCCATGTGGGTTATGAGTTGCTCGATGCTTATGCCAACCGTAACTACAGCATGAGCTATGGATTCTCTTACGGCCCGTTCTTCCATACCGGTCTTAAAGCCGATATCTCCCTCGGTGGAAAAAGCGCCATCATGATTGGCGTGGCAAACCCAACTGATAATTCCACTACAACTTCTCCTTCCAAAGTAGCACTGGCACAGTTCAGCACAGGTACAAAGGATGACAAACTCAAGGCTTTCCTCAATTTCCAGGGTGGCGATGGTTTCAGTCAGTTCGACCTGGTATTGAATGGTGTAGTCAGTTCAAAGTTCGGTATCAACTACGACGGTACTATTAAGACAGTTAAAATAGCGGGCACCAATAAAAGCTGGTCCAGCAATGCGCTCTATTTCAATTACGACCCCACCAGCAAGTTCGGCCTCACATTACGCGGCGAATATTTCGACGATAAAAAAGCGGTTGCGGGAGTGGGCACCAGCATTTTTCAAACAACCCTCTCAGGCAATATCCATTTAGACAACCTGACCATCATCCCTGAATTCAGGCTCGACAATGCGAAGGACAATACCTTTTTTAAAGGTTCCGGGGCCGCAACCAAAACCGATGCCAGTTTCATTCTGGCTGCTGTTTATAAATTCTAACTGCTTTTATAATACCCTATCCTGCTGAGTTTGTAATATTCATCATCTTCAAACCCCTACGCCATGTTTTCAAGCACATTATCTACGCTAAAGCAACTGGGCAAAAGGAAACCTAATGCTTCCCCCGCCACACTCACACTTTCAAAAGCCGATCGATGGAGAATTGGAATTACCCTTTTCGCCGGAAAGATCCTCGGCTTATTGGTGGTGCTCGCCGTTATGAAAGTTTTACCGGGCATGCTGGCAACACCTGCCAAAGCAGCGGAAACTTATTCGGCCCACGAAACCTCTATCATGAATTCGATCAACACCGTGTGGACACTGGTGGCGGCATTCCTGGTATTTGGTATGCAGGCTGGTTTCGTAATGCTCGAAGCCGGTTTCGCAAGAACCAAAGAAACCGTCAATGTGCTGCTCGAATGTATTTTTGATACTGCTATCTGCGGTATCCTCTTCTGGGCCATTGGTTATGCTTTCATGTTCAGTCATGGTAATGGTTTTATCGGAAAGGACTGGTTCTTCCTCTCAGGCGTTCCGGCTACTTATGAAACCACAGGCGTACCCATCCTCGCACACTGGATATTCCAGTTTGCATTCGCCGATACCACTTCTACCATTACTTCAGGCGCGATGATCGGCCGTACCAGCTTCCGGGGCGATATCCTCTACAGCATTGGCGTAACCGGTTTCATTTATCCCATCATTGGTCACTGGGCATGGGGCCCCGATGGCTGGCTGGCAATGATGGGCAGCACCGGTAATTTCTTGCCCTCACTGGGTCAGGGATTCCGCGATTTTGCAGGCTCAACCGTAGTGCATACCATCGGTGGTGTGATCTCATTGGCTGGTGCACTGGTATTGGGTCCGCGTATCGGTCGCATCTTTAAAAGAGACGACAAAGAAAAAGGAGGCCTGCCTCCTGCCCACAGCCTGCCGTTAGCTGCCGTGGGTGCATTCATCCTTTGGTTCGGCTGGTATGGTTTCAACCCCGGCAGTACTTTATCTGGTATGGATGCCGATGGTATCGGTCGCATTGCAACCAATACCACCCTTGCGGCTTGCGCAGGTTCCTTAACAGCCATGCTGCTGCCGCTGTACTTTGGTCCCAATAAAGGCAAATACGATCTCCCTTTCACCATCAATGGTTTGCTCGCTGGTCTTGTTGCCATTACCTGCCCCTGTTATTGGGTATCACCCCTCGGCGCCATTTTTATCGGTCTTATTGCAGGCGCAGTAGTTTATTACGGAACCCTTTTACTGGAACACCTTCGTATCGATGATCCTGTTGGCGCTGTTCCGGTGCATGGCATTGCCGGTATCTGGGGTACTCTATCACTGGGCTTGTTTGCCTGTGGTAAATATGGTGCAACCGGACCTACAGGAGCCGATAATTCTGCTCCTGTAAAAGGATTGTTCTATGGCGGCGGATGGGATGTATTCAAAGCGCAATTGATCGGAAGCGCAGTCATAACCATCGCTACATTTTTAGTAGCCATCGTACTCATGCTGATCGTCAATAAGCTACCTTATCCATGGAAATTACGTGTAGAGCCTGAAGCGGAAACAGGCCCTGGTCTTGATTTGTTTGAGCACGGCAGCTCTGCTTATCATGTGCAGGATTAATCATTCCGCCTTTACAAACGGCCACATTTTTTGAGATAAATGACAGGCAAAAAAGGGGGCATCATCTTGCATGGTGCCCCTTCTTTTTCTCCCCAAAGCCCATTTTTCGGGCTTTCCACAGCTTTGTGGAAAATTTTTTTTGAAAATTTTTACTTTTTTTTGAAAAAACGGGCTGCCGTACAAACCCGCTTTTTTTATAACGCCAGCCCTTATTCGTTTTAGTTTTTTCAGCAAAAAAACTTAGATAAAAGCAAAAGTAAGCAAAACGGCGAAGTCCGTTCAAACACAGTAGTTTATGAAACGTGGGGCTAAAGTTGGAAGTCACTGTACTTTAGTTTTTGGGCTTAAAAAGACAGGGTTAGGTTACTAAATCGTTACTGGTTACTACCTGACCAACTACAATATAACTGTCTATATTTCAGTCTTTTGCACTCCTTTTCATCTTTCCTTGTAACTCATTGAAATTTAATTTTAAACATTAAACAATTGAGTTATGGAACAGTCGAAAAGGTCAACGTTTAAGCTGCTTTTCTACTTAAAGAAAAACGAGCCTAAGAAGAACGGAGCAGTTGCTATCATGGGACGTATTACCATTGATGGTAAGCCTGCATCATTCAGCACCAAGCTGGAAATTCACCCAGATAATTGGGATTTGAAACACGGTCGTGTATTGGGTAAAAGCACCCAAGCACTAAGCGTCAATAAAAAGTTAGATGAAGTACGCCTGCGTATTGATAAGCATTACGAGGAATTGCTCAAATACGATGGCTTTGCTACTGCACAGAAATTGAAACTGGCATTTTTGGGCGTGGGCGTTATGGAAGATGCCATACTAAAGGTATTCCAAGCCCACAATGATGATTTTGCCAAGATGGTTGCTAAAAAGGAACGTTCCGAAAGCACTTACAACAAATACAAAACAGTTTACAACCACCTCGCCGAATTTATCCAGCTACGGTATTTAAGAACGGATATGGCTTTCAAAGAACTGACCTCCGACTTTATCCGTGAGTTTGATTTTTACCTGCGTATAGACAAAGAATGTACCCATAACACGGTTTGGGTGTACACGATGCCTGTGTTGCGAATGGTAGAGCTGGCAATGAAAAAGGGTATGATACGCAATAATCCTTTCGAGGATTACGAAATCACCATGAAAGAAACTGACAGGGGTTTCTTACTAAAGGAAGACGTGGAAAAGATTATGCTTTGCAGCCTTCCGAAGCCAAAGTATGAACTTGTGCGTGACCTTTTTATTTTCAGTTGTTTTACCGGGCTTTCTTATGCCGACATTAAAAAGCTGAAACGGAGCAATATTCAAAATTTCTTTGACGGGCATCAATGGATTATCAGCCGGAGAAAGAAAACCGATGT
Organism: Asinibacterium sp. OR53; assembly: GCF_000515315.1. NCBI lineage: Bacteria > Pseudomonadati > Bacteroidota > Chitinophagia > Chitinophagales > Chitinophagaceae > Asinibacterium > Asinibacterium sp. OR53. The sequence continues at coordinate 2,428,424 of NZ_KI911562.1, read as the reverse complement.
TTCATCCAATGTCAGGTTGTTGGAAATACCAAAGAAAATCATTGAAAAGTATTTAGGTACAACAAAGAACGAATTTGTTTTCCCTATTCCCTCCAATAGCACTTGCAATGCTCATGTAACTAAGATTATGGAAGCCGCAGGCGTTGTAACGGAACAAAAAGTAACATTCCACACAGCCCGCCATACGTTTGCTACTATGATATTAACGGCAGGTGCATCACTTGAAAGCGTACAAAAAATGATGGGGCATACAAACATTACCACCACTCAAATCTATGCCAAGATACTTAATGAGAAAGTGGGCATGGATATGGATATTGTTGCACGGAACTTACGGGCAATGGAAGTTTCATTTAGTGCCATGCAAACAGATATTTCTTTACAGACAGAAATTGCTTCCGATGTGGTAATCGTTATGGATGCCGAAGAATTGGAACTTGCTATATAATAGCTATTCTTCTTTCCGAATTATAGAGCAGGATTTAATCGTCCTGCTTTTTTGTTTCCCTACTTAACCCCAAAGCACATTTAATGTCCTCAGCGCACATCCTTTCCCTTAAAAGAGCTTTGTCGGGTTCTGCTGATAAAGACTATTGAAAAATGTCCGTCCACATCCTTTACAATCATTTTCCAATATCCTTTATGTGGCTTACGCAGCCACAAACATCAAAAATGATTTTTAGAAATTCAGTGAGTTGAAAGTAAAATTTCTATCCCATTTAGAACCATTTGCCAATGCAATTTTCATTGCTTCCACCCATGTTTTTTTATCCAAGAAGCCTGTATGCTTATTGTTTACGTTTCAAGAGCAAAGGTATGACCGTGTTCTTAACGGCGACAAAAGGTCATGCAAGTTTGAAAAAAAATCTCCACCCTTTGGGTAGTATTTTTTCCCAAAACCTTGTGTCGCCTAAACACTAACCTTTTATGCTCGTGAAACGAAACATAGCATACTCCGGCTCCTTAGACGAATAAAAAAAATGTCAGACATAAAAATTAAAAGCATTGGAAATGGTACAGAAACGAAACAGCACCTCCCCACCATACCGAATAAATCAAAAAAAATAAATACAATGAAAGCATTAAACAAAATGGACAATTTGGATAAAGGAACACTACTTAGCAAACTGTTTCCCGAAGAATTACAGAACATTCAAAACGCAATAGAAAAGCAATGTGACTACTTTCTGCAAAATGAAATCGCCTTTCGTGAGGGCTGGCATCAAAAGGGATTTTTTACAGCAGAATTTTGGTACAGGCTTGTGGAGAATGTACACAAGTCAGTCGGAAAAAACGACCGCCAATTATGGAAACGCCCAAGCTGGTTTGCCGACCATCTTTTTGACGGACACAATTCACTTTTTGCTGTACACTGTCTGATTGAGTATGCAGACACCGAAGACTGTAACCCCAATTTAAAACAGGCAATACATCTGCTTTTCGGAAATGAAAAACTATTACAAATCACCTCAAATAAATAAGCGATGAAAAATAAAATCTCATACAGCATTGAAACCCTGCTATTTGGTATAGAGAACCCCAAAGGTGCTATTGAGCAGGTATTGTTTGCCAACAAAATGGCAGAACATGAAGGTATGCCACATTGCAATCGTCTTGCAAAATTGACATTCACAGACCTCACCGTTAACAGGGCTTTGCCCGGTGCAGTTCCTTTAGATGAAACGCTTATACTCGGTTATGAGGGTTGGAGCGATAGCACACTGCATCTATGTATAAGAAGCGGACGAAGTGCGTGCAAAATTGCAACAGGCAGTTTTCCAAATCGTGAAATAGAGATATACGATGATTACCGACACGCAATTCTACTCCGTAAACTTTCCGACAAGGACATAAAGGAAATTTTTAACCATGTATGGGACAATATGGAGTTAATACAGCCCAATCCAAACCCAATAAGGGAAGATTGGTAATAATAACCACAGGCGACCGCTTGTTATGGCGGTTGCCTTTTTAAAATCAAAGACAATGAAAATAAGAGATAAAAAAGGAGAATGGATTGAAGTTACAGACCTCAAAAAAGCCATTCAGCAGGCAGGCTGGTATAAAGAATATCAGCACGACCCGCCAACAGAAAGCGACAAAGAACGACAGGCTTATTGGGCTGACATACATGAGAAACTGTTATCGTTAAAAGCGAAACAGTCCTGTAATACTTAGGTCGTTTCATACAATCACCCACGTTTATATTTTGTATTTTTGTTTATAACGGGTTGGATAGTTTTTGTTAAATTAAATAGTAGAATTATGGTATCATCATTAGTCATAGGAATAATATTTTTGGTAGCGGGCTTGGCATTGCGTTATTGGATTAACCGCAGGAAGTTTTACAGAAGAAGCCCTACCGGAGCGGAAGGGTTTTCCAGCTATGAAAAATCAGTTGCTATTAAATTTATCGAACGTGTAGGTAAATGGATAGCCTATGCTTTGATTATTTTCGGGTTGCTATCGTTATGGGTATATTCAAGAGAGAAAAAGGAAAAGACATCCCAAAATATAGAGGTGCAAAAGCCCCGATAAATAACCCCCACAATCTTATAACGGTACAGGTCTTTACAGGCTTGTGCCGTTTTCTTTTGCGCCAAACCGTACCACTCAAAGCCAAACACACCCGCATTTAGAATACGCTTTACAACCTTTCCTAATTTTCATTTCTGACGTGAAAATGAGAGGAAAGGATTATGGAAGTAATAGCAATACCGAAGTCTGTTCTTAAAGAACTGACCACAGAGCTGGACGAACTGCTACAGCTTGCCACCGATGCAAGCAAAGCGTATGTAGGAATTTTTAACGGGGAACGGTGGCTCGATAATCAAGAGGTGTGCCTCATGCTGGGCATTACCAAACGCACCCTACAATCATACAAAGACAAAGGGCTTTTGCCTTTCTCAAAATTGAACCGCAAAAATTATTACAAATTGTCGGATGTACAGCGTTTGCTTGCTCCCAATGTACAAACCCAAGCAAATGAGTATGGAACTTTTTGATAACGATGCGGAGGAAATAGCCTATTACAAGAGCAAATTTGAGGAACTCCGAAGCCGTTTGGAACTGATACTAAACAATTACCGCCCTGTAATGAACGGAGAAATTTACCTGTCGGGGGAAGACCTGTGCAAGCTGTTACACATCAGCAAACGCACCTTACAGCAGTATAGGGATGACAATATACTGCCTTATGTACAGATTGGCGGTAAAATCATATTCAGGCAGTCTGATATATTAGAAATATTGGAGCGCAATTACATTAACAAATCATAAGCACGTAGAAAGGTAAATGATTGATTGTGTAAAACAGCTAACATTGTTATCTTTGCTATGAAAATATAGAAAAATCTTAAAGTGTTTTTGCTTTAAGTCTCGACATTAGAAACTGGTAATTTTTATATCTCCGAGACAATAAGTTAAGAACGCTCATGCTATGGCGTGGGCGCTCGCTTATTCGGAGAGAGGCGTACCAGTGCCTTAATGTCGGTAAGTGTAGTTGCCTGCGCTTTTTTGTTTGCAGGCATCCACTACAAAAAACGGATATTATGGACACTGCAAGCAATACCTATCCCGCCTTAGAATTTCCTGCTTCCGAGCTATCGGCGTTTGCAGTTACCATCGACTGCTTTATTATTTCCCTCAAAAACGGCAAAATCATACATTTCACACCCGATAATGTGGGTGATTTTTATCACTGGCTTATTTCCCACAATGTAAGGGATATACAAAAGAAAGAAACTAAAAAAGAGGAGCCGTCCGTTATCAAGTCAGGTAAAGGCTGGAAAGGATTTTTTAAGAAATAAAAAATATAGTAGCAATTATGAGTAACAAAATAATTCAAGTAGCTGTCATAGATGATAATGAGCAGCTTCGGTATATCTCGGTCAACCAACTTGAAACCTCTGGCTATATCGTACAGTTTCAGGTAAACAACGGGCAGAATGCACTTAAAAAAATTGAAGAAGACGGAAGACTGCCCGATGTTTGTATCGTAGAGGGAGACTTTGGAATAGTTAAATTGTTGCTCGAAAAGCACCCAAATTTGAAAGTATTATTTTCGAGTACGGACGATCACGAAGCAAGCGTCACGGATACACTGAAGGCTGGTGTTTCGGGTTATGCTCTGAAATACGCCGACCCTGATGAGATTGTAACTGCTGTAAAAGCATTAGCCGAGAACGGAAGATATTTCAGTTTGGGAATTAGTGGAATAGCAAGGGCGTATTTTATAAAGCAGTCATAATACTTATGCGCTTTGCTTTTGATTAATTTAAGAAAGAACCCCATTTTCCCTTCTTAAATTAAATACCTATAAATTGCTATTGGATATATTTTACCTTCCAATTAGCAGCAGTCATTTCAAATTTAATTTCATTCTTCCCATGTGTTCCAATTTCAGTCCAACCAGCTTTTCTGTAAAAAGTGTCTGCTCTCGTATTGGGAGCCGTGCCAAGCCAAACGGTTTCATTAGTTTGCATAAAATACCAGCCTAACATTACATTATGCAGTTGCCTCCCTAATCCTTGCCTATCAAAATCAGGATGGACAAATAACGCCCAAATATTATTTTCTTTCAAATCAACAATTGAAAAACCAACAACGATGTTGTCAATCTCGCAAACCCATCCTTTTCCTCTTATTGTTAAAAATTCTTCGCAATCTTTGTCTGTTACAAGGTCTGGGTTAGAAAGCATATTCTCCTTCACAGCATTTCTAACAATTTGTATTTGGGCAATATCACTGATTAAGGCTTCTCTTATTTTCATACTTTTTTTATTCGCTATTAGTGTTATTCGCAAATTTACCAAAATAAAATATAGCAATTTACTTACGAACGTATAAATAACCTGTTTTGTTAAACGCAAAAAAAGTCGCCCGACTTTTTTGGGTCGGACGACTTCTATTTTTCGATTGATACAATCGCTTACTAATCTTTATTGTTAAACTGAAAACTTACTTTCTTTTCATTCCCGAAATTGTCGCTTATCCAAATATCAAACGACTGCGATACGGCAGACTGTGAAGTGTAGTACAGCCGGAACTGTGTAGCGGGAAGCTGGTACAAATCATTCGGCATATATGGCGGTTCGTTGTAATACCTCAATGTGCCTTGCCCGTCATATTGGAAATAGCGGATAAAGTATTTAGCATCTTTGAAATTTCCGCTCCGCTCAACCGTAACCCTTATTTCAACGGTCTGTCCGTTCGATATATCTCCCGGAACGGGCATTACTTTTACCTCAAACGGATAGTTCTGCTGTATATCGAGTTCATCCTTATTGCAGGATGATAATATGGTACAACTGGTAATGACCAGGAGAAGTAGCCACAAAAAATTGTTTCTATTCAAAAATCGTTTCATTGTTGTTCTTTTTTTAAAAGTTAAACCTTAGTCCAATACCTGCTGATGGACGGAACTGTTTTAAATCCGTACCCCATAAAACTTTGGTACGACCTTGCAGGAGCAGCACAAACCTGTCAGACAAATAGGTTTCAAAGGACAAACGCCCCCCGGCTCCGTAAACAAAATGGTCTTTGTCAAGGATTTTTGAGCCGTCATACAGTACTTCTTTGCTCCGGTTAATGGTTTCATACCCCGCAACAGCAGTAAGCCCCGTATTTAGCGTTATTGTCTTTCTCGCATCGCCTAAAAGCTGGAGAGCGAAACCCATTTCGCCCGTGTAGGTTTCAAGGGGTATCTGTACAGTCCTGTAATCAGTGAGTTGGTGGGTATATTCTGCGCCCCATATCCAGTAATTCCCGCCCTTGCTGTTTACCGTCATGGTCAAATTCAGATAATAATTATCCTTTACTTCTTTGGATAACAATCCGGCGTTTACTTCCAGTCCCTTTTGTCCGGGTGTCATTCTTTGTGCCTGTGTAGCTGTAATGCTCAACACCGCAAGCATCACTGCAAAAATGTATTTTATCATTGCTCTTTTACGTTTTGGTTAATTAATCTTTAGGTGCATGGCGTTTACCAGCTTTGCGTGTACGAGGTCGGAATTTTCAACCTGTAAGGTTTGTTGCCTGCCGCCGTTCTTTTCAAAGATTTCAATCACCAGCACCTTATCATCGGTGATGGTGAACTGGTCGAGCAGGAATACATTTTGTTCAGTAGTATTGCCCGCAATTTCCGTGAGTGGCTTATACATACGCAATGGTGCTATCGGCTTTTCCTGCACTACGGTACGCTTTGCCACTTTCTTATCCACGACTTTGAAACTCACAAAATCAATGTTAAACGGTACATTGCTTGAATTGCGCAGTTCCGTATGGAAATAGAATTTACCGTTATGGACATAGATACCTTTCAATAAGAATTGAATACCGTAGCTTTTAGAAGCGATGTGCTTTACAATCCTTTTATCTTTTTTGTAAATCGTTTCCATAAGCAACCCGGCCAGCGATGGCGAATTGCTTCCCAATTCCTCAAACAACACATCATTTCCGTTTTCCCTGTCCGATGCTTTTTGCATGGTCAGTAAATCGTAATTGAGCGTTGTAGGATACGGACTGTAATAAACATTGAAGTTGTAGAAACGCCCATCATCGGTAATCACTGAAAAGTTGGTTTCTTCAGTAAAACCCTTAACGGTGGCTTTTATACGCAGCACGTTTTCGGCATCTTCTGCCTTGCCTGCAATAAGATATTCACTGCCCAAATCCACGTATCGGATAGCTGCCGGAAATATTAAATGTGAGGTCTTATTGTACGTTACCTGCATTTCGTAAGGTTCCACCTTGCCCATGCTTAATTTGCTTGTATTGGATGCAACCTGCTGTGCATTCGTAGTGGCATTAAAGGCTATCAAACAAACCATTGCCAAAAGACTTTTAAATATTGCTTTCATTTTATTTCTGATTTTTAGTGTTGAACATTAGTTTTTGGAAACGAGGAATAACTGATGACCGGCTTTAACGGTGACTTTCGGCGTTCTTACCTTTTTGGCGAAATAACCCGATATACCTTGCACCACGCCACGGGAAAGGTCGCCTGCTGCTTGTTGTCCTGCGGAGCGGGTCATCATAATGGACGTGCCGGAGGTTTGGCTCATGTTAGAGGCAATTTCCGTTAGGGCATTTACTTCAGGCGAATAAGGCACGTACAAGCCTTGCTGTCCGTCCAAATCGTACACCGTTATTTCCACAGGGATAATATTGCCTTCGTATTCGATAGAGGTTACTTTTAACTGTAACCTGCCGCCTGCAAACTTGGCGTTTGCCGTTAATACTGTTCCGGCTGGAATGGTACGGCTGGGTGTTTTTGCAGTTTCCATCAAACGCAGGCGTACACCACTTTCATCCGTTACGGTTTGTGTTTCCTGAACTACCGCTTTGATACTGTTTTTGGGCTGTATAACCTGCTCATTGGTTCCGGCGGTATAAAATCCCCTGTTACGGGCTTCGTTCCAGTTTGCCAAAAATGCACTGTCCGTAGGTTCACGGTACAAAGCAGATACGGCATTTTTCCTTGCTGGCGAGAACGCCACAAAATGTTCTTTTTGCGTAGCACCTTTTGCGGGAACAGTCGTATCAACCTTACCCGGTTGTGAGGTAGTATTGGATGGCAGATATTTCGCCGCCATCTGATAAGACTTCTCCATCAAAGCCATTTGGTCTTGCACGGTGGTGGTAGGCGGTACGTCTTTTGCCGCCAGTTTTTCCTTCAATTCATCCACCTGCCTACGGAGTTCCTGCGTTTGATAATCGTTATTGTCGTAAAACGAGCCTAACGTACTTTGGGCATTTCGGTAACTGTTTAAAGCCGGATTGCCGCCCCGCTGTGTACCACCTCCGAAAGCAGATCCGTCTTCGTTACCCTCATCCGGAGCAATTGCTTTCTTGTCGGTGGTACTGTCTGCGTTCCAGTAATCGGACAGGGAGGTAAGCGCATTGCGCTTTTCTTGCTCTTTCTGTTCCAGCATTTCCTGCTCATAGGCTTTTTGCTTGTCAGCTTGTAAGCCTGCATCCGTAGCCTGCGGCACGGCATCGTTCAACCCTATATCCTGAACTTTTTTCTTGTCGGAAGACGGTTTGAAGATTAGGTACATACAGCCGAGAAATACCAGAGCCATAAGCATAAAGATGATTGGCTTCTTTAGCTTTTCAGCTTTGTGCTGCGCACCGTCTTTCGGTGTTTCCTTTTGATTATTCGGGTCGTCATCTTCGACCAGAATACTCACCCTTTTGTTTTCATTATCTTTCATACAACTGATTTTTTAGAATTTTTGAAATACTGTCCTGCGGAGATACCGGGGACTTTTTTTGTTTGATAAGCGGGTTTTCGATATGCTCTATTTTCAGTTTGCTATCGCTTGCGCCAACATCATAGCACACTTTCGCTATGACGATAACGGACAATAACAGATAGCCCGCAAAGAGCAATAGTGTATAGCGGTGCTGCTTTTTTACTGGCAGCTCACGCCATTTGTCATCGAGCCTCTCAAACCATTTTCTGATTTTTGTTCTTAACTTTTTCATGCCTTAACTATTTTCCGTTTTTAGTGCCTGAAACCCCTGCTTTTGGGAACAGCCTTTTGTTGGGGCGCATCACTGACCAAAGCAATTGCCTCCTTTATTTTGGGAGCATTGACCACAGACAGGTTGGTGAGTTCCGATTGCTTTAATAAATGCCCGTACTGGTCTTTTCTTTTAACCTCCATTTTATTGAGGAAGAATTTTCCGTTCAGGTGTTTCACCCACATACTGCATTCAACATGGGGTTTGTTTTCGCCAGCCCATTGCAGGTAGCCCGTAATAAGTAGTACAGGCTTAGGTGTTCCCTCCGTACCATTACGGCAGTTTTCGAGGTATTCGCCTATGCTGTCTTTTAGCTTTCCGGGATACGCACCCTGCGTATGGAAATAGCCGTTATATCCTTTGTCGGTAAGGATTTTGGCAAACGTGTTTAAATCTGATAATACTTCCATAGAATTGATTTTAGCGTTCGATGACCTCCATGTCTTTGTTTTCCAGCACGGCAAATTTTTCGATGTTGAAGCCCTGCGGGTTGTTGTCCGAACGGACGGAGTTCACGAGGTAGCAAGAGGTCACAAGGCTGCGTTTGGTAACATTGCTCGAACGGATGATGAATTGTTTTGCGTAAGTACGCACGGCATAAGGATAGCTGTCGAAGTTGCAGACCACACTGTCCACTTCAATACGTTGCTGTACGTTGCCCGAAATGATACGATTGTAATAGCCCTTTTCCGAAAGGTCTTTGTAATAATCAAAGGCACTTTTGTCAGCGAGGTTGAATGCCCGTTTCATATTGCTTTCGATGGCATTCTTATCCGGTGCGAGTGTAAAGAATAATTCATGGAAACGTCTTACGTGTTCACGGGCTTCTACTGGTCGGTTAATGCTTGCATCCTGTGATAAAGCGAGCATCAATGATTTACCATTATCCAGTACATAAATCTTTTGCCGTTGTAACTCCGCAAAGCGGTAGGACTGCCAAACGGCATATCCTACTACGCTGATGCAGAGAATGGCAAAAACAATAGCATACAGTCTTATCTGTCTAAAACTGTTTTCGATGTTTCTTAATGTTTTAAATTCCATTTTTATGATGATTAATTATTTGTTCAATAACCTGCCGCCGATATTGCCTACTGCGGCTCCTGTTCCAGCTCCGGCAAGGTTTCCTGTTTTCGCAGCCGTAGAGTTTACATTGCGCATGAAGTTTCCTGCGCCACCCGCCTGAATTACCCAGCCCGCTACCGTTGGAATAGTGAAATAGCCCACTATGCCAATCAGCATGAAAATGATATACACGGTATTGGAGGTATCGGGGATATAAGTGGGGTCTGCTAACATTGCAATGTCTCGTTCCAGTATCAGCGATTGTATTTTCGCCAGTATGGAACTGAACATATCGGATATGGGCAACCACAGGTACACACTGATATATCGGGTCAGCCATTGCGTAAGCGTGGACTGAAAACCGTCCCATACGCTTATCGCAAAGGCTATCGGCCCCAATATGGACAGCACGATGAGGAAGAACGTTCGTATCGTATCTATGACCAATGCCGCCGCCTGAAAGAGTATTTCCAGCAGGTCACGAAACCACTCCTTAATGGCTTTTTCCATTTTATAGGCTTGCCTGTCGAGATACATTCCCGTCATGGTTGCCAAATCGGAGGGCGACCAACCCAATTCATCCAGCTTCTTATCAAATTCCTCATCGCTCACGAGGTAAGCGGTTTCGGGATTGCGAAGCATTGCCTCCCTTTCCAACTGGTCTTTCTGCTGTTGCAACTTGTTCAGGTCAAGCACCTGACCTTCGAGCATGGAGTGCGTGCCTTTCACAACGGGCGACATTACCGCATTGATAGTCCCCAAAACCATCGTGGGGAAAAACATAATACAAAGCCCTATGGCGAACGGACGGAGCAAAGGGAATACGTCTATCGGTTCCGCACGGCTCAATGCCTGCCAGACTTTGAGGGCGACATAAAAGAGTGCGCCCAATCCGGCGATGCCTTTTGCTATTGCAGCCATGTCTGCCGTTAAAGGCATCATTTCATCATACAGGCTGCGCAGCATTTCGTGAAGATTATTCCATTCCATAGCTTACCAATATTTTTGTTCTGCGGTTCCGTACAGTTCCAGCACCCGTTTGGTGTTGTTCTGTTTCTTCGCCCTCAAAATGCTTACAGAAATATTTTTATTGGTATAGTAGCGTACAAGGCTGTGGTAGTCCTTAACCTCTTTGTACACCTTGTCTATTACGTCCATACGCTCCTTATCATTTAAGGATAGCCCGGTGTTGGAAACAATCTGTTTCAGCTCTTTCAACAACTCGGTGCTTTCATTCAGGAGCGTGGAATAACCGTTGGCTATTGCCGTCAGTTCCTGCGGGGTGAAATTGGGGTCGTTCATCATTTTGCCGAAATTCTTCACATACATTTCGGACACATCGCCCACCAGCAAAACAGTTTGCTGTACCTTGCGGGCATCTTTAACCAGGTTGTTGACCGCTTTCAGTTTGTCGTAATACTCTTTGCCTTGGTCATACACTTTTTTCACCTCGTTGAAATTCTTAACCACGTTGCTCACAGTGGAGGACGTTTGCACGATTTCGTTTGCACTGTTGAGGATGCCGGAAATAAGGTTTCCGGGGTCAGTTACTACAAACTGCGCTTTAGCGGATGGTGCAGCGGCAAGCATGATTGCCGTACACACCAGTAACATTGCTTTTTTCATTGTTTCTGATTTTTAAAAATTAATAATTGCTTGATTTTCTCTTTCCCATATTCAATGGGCTGTCTTACATTTTGCGCCCCATTTTCTTAATGGGTTCAGGCGTTTTTTTCTGTTGCAGGTCGTTAAGCCGTGTAAAAAAGTCCTGCAAACTTTGAGGCTGGGTTGCCGATACTTCCTTACATAGTTTTGCAAAGTCCTGTTCCTCTTTGTTAGCGGGGTCGGCTTCAAATACCAAAGCCTTGTTGCTGCCAATAGGTAATGTGATTTTCTCCTTTTCCACTTGTCTTGCTTTTTAAATGATTAGAAATTGTTTGCTTTTTCACGTCTTTGAAGTGCAATGCGCTTAATGGCTTGCTCCACATTGCCGCCCAGCTCATGAGCGAGCTGCATAACTTCCAGTTTTTCGGTTTCTTCGGTGGTGTATGCGAGATATTCTTCGAGCGATACCTCTGTGGCATATACGGCGGAGTGCGTACCACCTAACCCAATCCAAACCTCTTTGTAAAGGCGGCTTGGGTCATTGTTCATGTTGATAGAAAGTACCTGTCCTTTCTCTTTATCCGTAAGCCCCAGCATCGCTTGGATGTCATCAAACTTGTTCATGTACTTGCGCTGGTCAAGCAGGATTTTACAGTCGGAGTTATTGATGATACTTTCTTTCACAATGGGCGACTGGATGATGTCGTCCACTTCCTGCGTTACGACTATCGCCTCACCAAAAAACTTGCGGACAGTTTTGAACAAATACTTGATGTATTCTGCCATACCCTCTTTCGCTATCGCCTTCCACGCTTCTTCAATCAGTATCAGCTTACGCACACCTTTTAGCCTGCGCATCTTGTTGATGAAAACCTCCATGATAATGATGGTGACAATGGGAAACAGTATCTTGTGGTCTTTTATCGCATCAATTTCAAACACGATAAAGCGTTTGGAAAGCAGGTCTAATTGCTTGTCGGAGTTCAGCAAGTAATCATATTCCCCGCCTTTGTAATAGGGTTCCAGCACGTTCAGGAAGTTGGCGAGGTCAAAGTCTTTTTCCCTTACCTGCTTTTCTTCGAGAACCTTGCGGTAGTCGCCTTTCACATACTCATAAAAACCGTTGAACGAGGGATAAGCATCATCCTGTTTGATGTGTTCGATGTAACCCGAAACAGCATTGGACAATGCTACTTCTTCAGAACGTTTGGGCGGCTCATCGTCCCGTTTCCAAAGCGTTAGGATAAGCGTTTTGATACTTTCCCTTTTTTCTATATCAAACACGCCGTCATCGGTATAAAAGGGATTGAACGCAATCGGGTTGTCTTCTGTGTAAGTGAAATAAACGCCGTCTTCGCCTCTGGTCTTTCCCTTAATCAGTTCACACAACCCCTGATACGAGTTACCTGTATCTACCAGCAGGACGTGTGCGCCCTGTTCGTAATATTGACGTACCATGTGGTTGGTGAAAAAAGACTTACCCGAACCTGATGGCCCCAAAATGAATTTGTTGCGGTTCGTGATGATGCCTTTTTTCATGGGCAAATCGGAAATATCCAAATGGATAGGTTTGCCCGTAAGCCTGTCTGCCATCTTGATACCAAAGGGTGATGGCGAACTTTGGTAATTGGTTTCTTCGGTGAAGAAGCACAGTGCAGGTTCTATGAACGTGTAAAAACTTTCTTCGCTCGGAAAGTCGCCCGCATTGCCCGGCATAGCCGCCCAATACAGCGTGGCAACGTCCACAGTATTGTGGCGTGGCTTGCATTCCATCAAAGCCAGTGCGCTACCTGTATCGTTCTTTAGCTGTTTGAGTTCGTTCGGCTCGTCTGACCATGCCATGATGTTGAAGTGCGCACGAATAGAAGAAAGCCCGAAGCTGTGTGCTTCGTTCAGGTACTTTTCAATCCACTCTTTGTTAATTTGATTAGCCCTGCTGTACCTTGCCAGTGAGTGCATATTGCGGGCAGACTTTTCAAACTTGCGCAGGTTCTCATCGCTGTTGTCTAAAAACAAATACTGGTTGTAAATGTGGTTGCAGCTAAGTAGCAAGCCCACGGGAGCAGCAAAAGACAACAAGCAATCGCTTCTATCAGTAGATAGCTTTTCATACCTTGTGTTTGCCGATACCGTTCCGGGCAAATCGTCCGTGTCTGAAAGTGTATGCAGGCACAGCCTTTTGTTACCGATGCGTACATCCTCACTTCCCAAAGCGATGTCCTGCATGGGTGTTGCGGCTTCCCTTGACAGGGTAAAATATTGCTCTAACAAACCCTGCGTGTTGTCCGTACCGATGATGTCATCTTCTGTAAGTCGTTCCAGCTTCACAAACCCGCTATCGTTCATAATACGCTCAAACTGCGCCACCGCTTCCATGAACCTGCGAACGGTTTCTTTATCCCTTATTTCTTTCGGGATAAGTACACCTTTGCAAAGCGATGAGAAATTGCTTTGCATACGCATCCGGTCTTTGGTGGTCTTGGTAAGGAACAGGTAACAGTAATGATTAAGAAAAGGACGTTCGTTGAAATGCTGCTGATAGGACTTCGCTAAAAAGCTCAATCCATCCTGTGCAATATCAGGTGCGTAGCTTTCTTTAATAAACCAATCCTGTTTGTGGATAATGGAGTAATCCGGCAAGGTCTTGATAGCCTTGTGCCATGCTGAATGGATAGCGTCATACTCCGGTGATGCTACCGTGAACAGTTCCGGCAGGTGTACCCGAAAGCAGGCAGTAATGTCCGCATCTTTACTGATGATGCAGTTCTGTTCCACCGACAATAAGGGAAACTTGCTTTCCAGCGTTGTGGCTTTTGCTGTATTTCTCATAGGGCATCGGATTTACGGGTGAACTTTACATAGCGGTGTACAGCCTTGCGGCAGATGATATATTTCGGATGCCTTTTCTTTGCACCCAGCTTCATCAATCCGTGTTCACCGTACTTACCGTTTAATGCGAATGTTTGCCACACAATGAGCGATGCACCGCCTGCACCGATGAACAGGCACAGGTATGAGTTTGCACCTGCCATGTACATAATCATCACGAGGATGAGTACACCCAGCAAGCCGCCTGCGAAAATGAACAGGTACTGTGCTTTCAAACCTTTGAACTCAACTGTCCTGCCGATACCTTTGTTAATGTTGTGATTACTCATGGGCATCGGTTTACAGGAAGAATGAACGAAGAATGGTAGCAGCTACAATCAAGAAGATACACGCACCGAACCAGCTCGCTGCGGTCTTCGAGGTGTCCGGGTCGCCACTGCTGAATTTGTTGTAAACTTTCACACCTCCGATTAGCCCGACCACAGCCCCAATCGCATAAATTAATTTGGTTGCGGGGTCGAAATAAGACGTTACCATTTGCGTGGCTTCCTGAATACCAGCCGAGCCGTTTCCTTGTGCAAACACACCAAATGCCGACAGCAGCGCAATGCCTGTCAGCAATACTTTTTTGCTTTGTTTTTCCATAATTTGAATGAATTATTTTGTTACACTTTCCCGCCACTTGCGGGCTTTCGGGACAAAAGTGTCAGGAAAAACAAGGCACAATAACGATGTGTCTTTCAGTGGAATTACTTGGCAGTGAGTGGCGTTTTGAACGAACTACTACTACTGTCTAAATCATGTCACAGAATGGTTTATCTTCTCTATCAAATTAGTTTATGTTATTTTAGCAGTAATAATATTTACTCTAATTGAACATGAAACTTTCGGACTTAACAATAGAAAGCATAAAGGAATTTATATCAGGTGATAATCAACTAACGCCACGTTTGACAGGTGAAAAAATTTTGAAACTGTTTAATCATGTGGGGTTCAAAGACGTTTATAAATATGGTGACGGAGGGATGCCAAACAGCCTTAGCAGAAATGCGTATGTTTTAGAAAAACTATATGAAATAAATGGTCGAAAAGAGATGGTTCAACTGTTGCAGATAGTTTTCGACCCAAGACATTTCGCCCAAGATGCTTCAAAGGATATAAAGGTAGCGGTAGAACAAATTAACCCGCTCTTACAACAGGATGGCTATAGGCTTGAAGACTTCGAGGGAAAGTATAAAATTATTGGTGCGGACTTGCCGGAAAATATTGAAGTAGAAGTTCATTTTGAAGATATAGAGGCACAGATTGTTGAACAAATTCGAGCCGCGAGATTTTCAATTTGGGTAGCGGTTGCATGGTTTACAAACAAGACATTAATGAGAGAGTTATATAATCGAAAGCAAGAAGGGATTAACGTTCGTGTTGTTGTTTTGGATGATGAGATTAATACAAAGTACGGTTTTGAGTATGAGAAGTTTTTTGAAACGAAAAGAGTTCCTAAAAGTGGGCAGTATGAGAATATAATGCACCATAAGTTTTGTGTAATTGATTTAAAGACAGTTATTCATGGGTCATATAATTGGACATCAAAAGCAAACTGGAACAGAGAAACAGCAAGTGTTGAAAATAGCCGTGAGTTAGCAGAGAAATATGCTTCCGAATTTATCAGTCTTATTAAATAGTAGTTTCCAATAAAATTAAAAGAGAAAATAGTAATGACAAGTATTAAACGCCCAATGTTTGAAGCGCACGTATTGGAAGGATTATGTAGAACTATTGGAGATACTTCAGATGGTTTGACAGGCACGGAGATAGGGCAAATCCTTTTAAACGCTAACATCCCAGATATTGACCCTCAAAACACAAAATGGAGAAGATTATATTCAGCATTTGCAGATTGGCAGAATAAGCACCAATGCTCAAACCATATATTAAAATTTATTCAAGATGCTTTGCAACCAGTGAGGTATATCGGAAAAGAAGAAACTTTTCATAGCCGCAGGTTAGAAGTCAATAAACGCTTAGCTTTTATAGGCACGGAACTTACAGAGCAAGGCAAATTTAGATTGGTCGAAAAAGCCACAACAATTGCAGAAGCTGAACAACGTGCCAGTCGTTTAAAACATAAGTTGGAAAACAGAAATGTTCATGCTACAATATTTGAATATTGTAAGGCAGAATTATTGGTTGAAAACTACTTTCATTCAGTTTTTGAGGCTACTAAAAGTATTGCAGACCGATTAAGGGCAATGACCGGGCTTTATGCAGATGGCAATGCTTTAGCAGAAACTTCATTTTCTACCAGTAACCCATTGGTTAAAATTAATCACTTAAAAACAGATACGGACAGAAGCGAGCATTTAGGATTATGTAACCTAATTAAAGGAATGTTCGGCTTAATCAGAAATTCAACGGCGCATGAGCCTAAAATCAAATTTGAAATTACCGAAGACGAGGCTTTGGATGTTTTGAACACCATATCCTACATTCATAAAAGGCTTGATAAAGCTATATAAAACAAAAGGGAGTTTGCTTACACAAACTCCCCAATGTCGAAACCCTCTACACTACTTTTCCGCTCATCGGAAGAACCGAAATCCGTTCCGGCAGGGAGGCTTCTATCCAACAACTCCGCAATCTTTCGTGAAGCCCCTGCTATGGAGTTTTCGAGCAGACTAAACAATTCGGTTCCCTGCATTCGCTGAACTATATCGACCGCTTTTTGTTGAGAGGCAGCTTCCAGTACATCCTGCTGAAGCAATGCCCCCACGGTTGTCAGTTCCTCGTAGGTAACCCCTGTGGCAAACCCATTGTCGCTGTTCGGCATTCCCTGTTCTTCCCATTCCTCGTCCTCATTCTCAAAATCGGAAACAGGCGCACTCCCAAAAACATCATCCAATTCCTCCGGCGGAATTTCCCTCGCAAAACCTGTTTCATGGGTTTCTGTTTCAAAATTATCAGGTATATCTTCCTTTTTTTCTTTTTGGCGTTGAGTGGCAGCAGTTGGCACTCCATGGCGTTCAACAGGCTTTGGCTTGCCCATTATTTCCGGCAAATCCAGATTGGTCACAGGTTGCTGCTGTTTGTTTTTCACCACTTTTTTAATGATGATTTTGTCTTTTGCCAGCAGCACAATAACAATGAGCAAACAGATAACAATTACAATTTCCATGACTATAAAATGGGTTTATACTTTTCGTTAAAACTCTTGGTGATGTCTTCGCCAAATTCCTGAAAATGGTATTCCAGCAGGTTATCGAGATAGGCGTATATCGTTATCTTATCCTCACCAATGACTTGTACAATACGGGTCAGCTTTTCGTGGAAATCGGGACGTATGTACACCGACTTTCCGTAGCGGGCGTTGGTTTCCGCTCTTTTGAAAAACAGCTTTTCATAATCTGCTTCGCTGGCTTTTTTAGAACGGCTCTTTTCCTTGCTCACGGGCTTGTCCGGCTCTTTCTCCTGTTCCTGTTTTTGGGGTGGTTCAGGCGTTACATTCAAACCCTCTTTTTTTACACCATCGGCGATAATGTTCATCAAAAATTCTTCGTCTATCTCCGGCTGGTTTTTCTTCTTATTTTCCATAGGGCTTACAGTTTCACAGTTCTTAAAAACTCATCCATAAACAAGTCCAGTCGGCAGGCGTTCATCAATCGTTCATCGGCAGGCAGCAAGGTGGAACGGAAGACTGTTTTTGCATCGGCTTCGCCCTCTTTGCGAAAACGCTTGCTATCCGTGATACGGGTGCGCATAAGGTGAATGCCTAAGCTGTTGATTAAGTCCTCATAAACGCCGTACAATGCGGTTCTTTCCCTTCCGTCCACTTGGTTCCAAAACAGATTAATGCTTTGAATAGAAGTTGCGCCCTGCTTTCTTACCACATCGTTGAGGACTTGCGTAAAAATCAATGTGCTTTCCATCACTACACGGTCGGCTATGATTGGTGTAAAGATGTGGTGCATTCCAGCCAGCGTTTTCAATATTCCTGCGGAATTAACCGTACCGGGCAGGTCGAAGAAAACCACGTCCAAAGCAACGGTAGTGGTTTGCAGAAATTGCTCTACTTTATCCAGTACACCGTCTGCCCGATGCTGCATAACGGGATAGGCTTTTTTGTTGATACTTGTAAACTGCTTATGAGCGAGTTTTTTGTACACCTCATTGCCCATAATGCTGCTCATATCCCTTGACCTCATCTGCATAAGGCTGTGTTGCGGAAAGTCGCAGTCGAAGACGGCAACATTATAGCCCAGCCGATAATGAAGAAGACTTGCTACCAGCGTGGTAAAAGTGCTTTTTCCTACACCACCTTTTTGAGAGGAAAAGGCGATAAACAATGGTTGTTTCTTTGTGTCCATGTGCATAACTGTTTTTAATTATCTACTTATCTATTTATACATCGATATACCTGTATAGCTGTTTATTCATTTATGTGCAATGGTGCAAAAGCACATTCGCACATTATTATTTGCAGGTTGTTGTATGCGGATATTTTTAACTGTATTGCGATAAATGCAACTGCGCTTTTTTACTTGTGTATCTGCATAACTGCTTACTGCATTCAATACAGGCTTGCCCACTTGCATACAACATTATTTACCTGATTGCCTGCCTGTGTATTTGCGTAGCTACGCAGCTATGTTGTTACATACTTACACAGGCAATCGCAAATGCCTACACAAAGAAATGCAGGTATATCCCTGCTTTATTAAACCTGTCCTGTATTGGCGTTCTATGGCAGTGTTTGGCAGTGTACTACACTGCAATGCTTCGGGAAAGCTGCGCTTATTTTGTATCGGCTTCAATACAAAGAGTGAATGGAGAAATCATTTCAGATAAAAGGCAACAGGTGGAACGGCTACAAGCCGTTTTTTTCTGCTTTATCTAATCCGTCCCGAAGGGCGGATTTTCCTTTCACCAGAAAGGAGCAAGTTATGTTTTTAGCTGCTCGAAATACTTTCCGCAGCTAAAAACAACTTGCCCTTAGCAGGGGGCTGGAAAACGCACTCCGAAGTCGTGGTTTATGATAATTATAATGGATTGAGATATGGAAGACAGTAAAAGAAATCAAATAAGTAAGGTGGGTCGCAAGCCTAAAAATGACCCGGCGACACACCGTTATTCAATTAGTCTGAACGACACGGAAAACGCACAATTCCTGACGTTGTTTGAGCAATCGGGTATGAAAGTAATGGCACATTTTATTACCGCCTGCATCTTTCAGAAGACGATAAAGACCGTAAAAATTGATATGGATGCTGTGGATTTTCATACAAGACTTACCAATTTTTACAGCCAATTCAGAGCCGTTGGTGTGAACTATAATCAAATCGTGAAAATATTATACCGCAATTTCTCGGAGAAAAAAGCATCGGCTTATCTCTTTAAGTTGGAAAAACAGACCGCAGAAATGGCTGCCCTGTGTCGCAAAGTGATTGAATTAACAGCAGCGTTTGAAAAAGAACACCTGCAAAAAGACAGATAACATGATAGCGAAAATTGGTAAAGGTGAGAATTTGTACGGTGCAATTTCTTACAATCAGAAAAAGATTGACAGCGAAAACGGGCAGGTTTTGTTATTGAACAAGATACCCGAAACACTGGATAATATCTATTCAGCTAATTATCTGCACCAGTGTTTTGAACCTTATTTGTCTGCCAATATCAGAACAGAAAAACCTGTTCGGCATATATCACTGAACCCAGATCCTGCGGATAAGGTCAGCGATGCCCAGTTTATGGAAATGGCACAGGAGTACATGGAACGTATGGGATATGGTAAACAGCCCTATATTGTTTTTAAGCATACCGATATTGAACGCAGCCATATCCATATCGTAACGGTCTGTGTAGGCATAGACGGCAAGAAGATAAGCGATAGCTACGACCATCCGCAATCAATGGCAATTTGCAGGGATTTAGAGCAGCAATATAATCTAACGCCCGCCACAGAAAAACAGCGCACTGGCGATGAGCAAGCATTTCGTCCGGTGGATTACAGAGCCGGAGATATTAAGAGCCAAATCGCATCCGTGGTGAGATACCTGCCAAAGTATTACCAATACCAAAGCATCGGGGCTTACAACGCTTTGCTTTCCTTATTCAATATTACGGCGGAGGAAGTAAAAGGTGAACTGCACGGGCAACCCAAAAACGGGCTGGTGTATTTCGCCCTGAACGAACAGGGAGAAAAAGCCAGCAATCCTTTTAAGGCTTCCCGCTTTGGCAAACACGCAGGATTGGACAAACTGCAAAAGCACTTTGCAGAAGCTAAGGAAAAAATGAAAACCAGTCCTGCAAGAGCCATCCTCAAAAACACCATTGAAGCAGCCATGCACACCGCTACTAATGAAACGGATTTTAAAAAGCAACTGATGGAGCAAGGCATCAATACTGTTGTGCGCCGCAATGACGAAGGGCGCATTTACGGTATGACTTTTATAGACCATGAAAGCCGCAGCGTTTGGAACGGTTCAGCTTTGGATAAAAAACTATCTGCGAATGTCTTTAATGAGTGGTGGAAAGAGGAAGCTATTGTCCAACGCCAAAACACGGAGCAGACCAGCACCGCAGATTTACCCGCAACAGGAAAACATAATGCTGATGAAAAAGAAGAACCACACGGGCTTTTCGATTTCCTTAATAAAGAGCAACCGACTGATGATTTTGGATTGATAGATGGATTGGGCGGTTTGTTGCCCGAAGCGCAGGGCGAAGATTACGAGGAACAGACATTTGCTAACCGTATGAAGAAAAAGAAGAAACAAAAAGGTAGAGGACAATAAATAAAATCAGAACCTGTAAAATGTTTCATTTTTACCGTTAAATGTTTCGGGACTTAAAAATAGTATATTCTAATTTTGTAAATTGTTTAATGACAGATAGCATTTTCGATGAACAAAATATACAACATACCGTCCCTTCTAAAATATATCAATGTAAAAGGCAATAACAGTGATATGATACAGGTTATTCATTACGATGAAAATCCTGATATTTTACTGAAATCACTCCCTGTAGAAATTGACTTTTATTTATTGGCACTAAAAGATAAAATTGAAGTACAGTCACCCATTGATAGTATGTCAGACAGTTACCTGTATCTTGATAAACCGGGAAACGTAATCGAGTGGGATTTGAAAAGTCCTTTTTCCGGTTATGCCATATTTATCAATAAAAAGCTATTGGATAAAACGGTCAAAGATATTTCTTTTGCCAATTATGACCGACATGAAGCCTTATTTTTAACCCCAGAAGAAAAAGAGACCTTGTATGATTTGTTTTCAAAATCTTATAAGGAATATCAAAAAGAAAATTTCTCCAAAGAAGTATTGATTTCTTATACTTCGCTCATTATTTCTTACACGCAAATCTATTATGAACGCCAGTTTGAAGCCCGAAGTAAAGTATATAATAAAGTAGTTGCCGATTTTTACCAGCAGTTGGATGCTTGTTTAAATACTCCAAATGGGCTGTCAGCACTACCATCCGTAACTTATTTTGCAGAAAGGGCAAACCTGTCCACCAATTATTTCGGGGATTTGATTAAACATTTCACAGGCACTTCACCTATTGACCATATCCATGAAGGAATTATACAGATAGCTAAAAATAAGCTGCGACAAACAAAATTGTCTGTAAGTGAAATTGCTTACAGTTTGGGGTTTGACTATCCTACTTACTTCACAAGGTTCTTTCGTCAGAAAACAGGAATATCCCCTAAAGTATTCAGGAACCAATAATGAAGTCCCTTAGTTTAATCTGCCTGTTTCTACTTCAGCTATTCAATACCAACGCACAGACCATGAACAACAGTGAAATGCTTATCATTTACTTTTCTCACTCCAACAATACCAAACAATTAGCGGAGTGGATACAGAGCAAAACCAATGCAGGTATTATCCGTATAGAGCCGGAAGTGCCTTACCCGTCAGGTTATCAGGAAACCATTGACGAAATGTCAAGACAGAATAAAGGGAAAATATTACCACCGTTTAAAAAAGTAGATGTGAACATTCAGGACTACGATACGATATTCTTTGGTTATCCGGTTTGGGATATGCGGCTTCCACCAGTGGTAAGGACATTCTTACGGGACAATGATTTCAGTGGAAAAACGATATTGCCGTTCAATACCCACGCAGGTTATGGTACAGGTAAAAGTGTCAGCGAGATTAAAGAGTTCGCTCCCAATGCAAAGGTCGCAGATGCTTTTTCGGTTAGGGACAGCAATATCAAAGGTGCAAAGAATGAAGTCGAAAAATGGGTAGGAACGGTTTTCCATTAACACTAACTTTTCATTCACCATAGATTACTTAGAAGCAGCCATTTCGGTTGCTTCTTTTTTTGCTGGGTATGCCAATTCAAAAATCAGTAAAATGTTTCAGTCTTAGAGTGATATGTTTTCGTTTGCCCCCTCCCTGTCATCGTAAATTTGCTTTATCAAAATAAGTAAACATAAAAATCAAATATTATGTCACAGCAAAAAGTCAATTTCAAAAACAGTAATAACGGAAACATTACAATGGCAGCCGTTATCAATTTCCCTGAAGGATTTAATGAAAGTCAAAAATATCCAACTGTAGTTGTTTCACATCCCGGTGGTGGTGTTAAGGAACAGGCATCAGGACTGTATGCTAAGAAACTGGCAGAACAGGGCTTTTTAACAATTGCTTATGATGCATCTTATCAGGGCGAAAGTACCGGGGAACCACGTCAATTGGAAAACCCATATATCCGTACAGAAGATGTAAGTGCGGTAATCGATTACCTGACGACATTACCTTATGTAGACCAGGAGAACATTGGCGCAATGGGAATTTGTGCAGGAGCAGGTTATACGGCCAATGCAGCCATCAATGACCACAGAATTAAAGCCGTAGGAATAGTGAGTGCCGTAAACATTGGCCAAATGTTCCGTAACGGTTGGGAAAACACTGTTAAAGATGCAGATGCTTTGCCGTACTTGTTGGCTGGGTCAAATGCAAGAACAGCAGAAGCAAAAGGAGAAAACCCAACGATGCCGCTTGCCCCGATGAAGGAAGAGGATGCACCGAACGAAGAATTAAGAGAGGCTTGGGAGTATTACCATACCAACCGTTGCCAATATCCAACGGCTCCGGGATGGACTACATTGAGAAGCCTTATGCAAATCATCTCTTATGATGCGTACAACAAAGCGGAAGCTTTCTTTACACAACCTTTATTGGCAGTAGTAGGAAGCAGCGCAGGTAGCGCATGGATGAGTGATGACCTGATTAGCCGTGCAGCTTCGGCAGACAAAACAAAATATATAGTGGAAGGTGCTAATCACATGACCCTGTACGACCGTGAAAAAGAAGTGAATGAAGCAGTTGGACAATTGGCTCCCTTCTTCAAGAAAAACCTTGCCTAATCAAGCATAATCTTTAATAAAAAGCCGGGCGGGGTTTGAAAGCACCCTCCGGCTTTTTTAATTTTAAAAGAATAGAACAATGAGTACAGAAGCAATAAAATTTAAGAATGTAGCTTGGGATAATGCAGGGATTTTGCATTTCCCCGCTGACTTTGACGCAAACAAAAAATATGCAGCTATTGTAACCATGCACCCCATAGGAAGCTGCAAAGAACAGACAGCAGGTAATGTTTATGGTAAGGCACTGGCAGATGCAGGCTTTGTGGTATTGGCATTTGATGCGTCTTTTCAGGGAGAAAGTGGCGGAACGCCGAGATACCTTGAAAACCCGTACCAGCGTACCGATGATGTTCGATACGCTATTGATTATTTAGAAACTCTCCCTTATGTAGATGCCGATAAAATCGGTATTCTTGGCGTATGCGGTGGTGGTGCTTATTCACTCAACATTGCGATGACCGAACGCCGTATCAAGGCCGTTGTATCCATTACGGGGGTTAACTTTGGTCGTTTGCTCCGTGACGGTTTTGCAGGTGGAAGCCCGATGGAAGTATTGAACAATGTGGCAGCCCAACGTTCTTTGGAAGCAAAGGGTGGGGATGTATTGACCATCAATATGCTGCCTGATAGCGTAGCAGCGGGAAAAGCAGCCGGTATTGAAGATATAGATGTGCTGGAAGCTACCGATTATTACAAGACTTCCCGTGGTCAGACCAAAGGCGGAGTGACAAGTGCCGTGTATTCCCGTATGGCTGTGGGGATGGGCTGGGATGCGTTCTACCTGTCTGAAACGTTACTGACACAGCCTATCCTTGTGGTCATCGGTGACAAACCGGGAGGCTTCGGAGCATTCAGGGACGGATATGAAATTGTCCGCCGTGCTGCTTCAGCTAAAAAAGAGCTTTTGGTGGTGAACGGTTTCTCCCACTACGATCTGTATGACCAGCCGGAGCCTGTGAAACAGGCATTGGAAAAAGCTATTCCTTTCTTTAAAGAGAACCTTTAATAATGCAATAACGCCAATGCTTACCGGAGAACAGTAGGCATTGGTGTTTTAAATTTTAAAAAGATGAAAGCAACAAAAGTATTGGTATTGGGTGCAAACGGAGCGATTGCACAACACGTCATAAATTTCCTATCAGAAAATAAAGAAATCGAACTGACATTGTTTGCAAGAAACGCCGACCATATAAAACAGTTTGAAGCATCCGCAAAAATCATTGAAGGAGATGTGTTAAACACAAACGATTTGAACGAAGCCATCAAAGGACAGGATATTGTTTATGCCAACCTTTCGGGTGCTGTAGATAAGATGGCAAATAAAATTGTATCTACAATGCAGGCAAATAATGTGACGCGTTTGATATTCGTAACCTCATTAGGTATTTACAAAGAGGTGGCAGGCAAATTTGGAGAATGGAACGAAATGATGATTGGTTCTGATTTAATTCCTTATCGTAAAGCGGCTGATGTAATCGAAAAGTCAGATTTAGACTATACAGTTGTTCGTCCCTCTTGGCTATCAAACAATGATGAAACAGATTATGAAACCACGCAAAAAGGAGAACCGTTCAGAGGTACGGAAGTGGCAAGAAAAGCAGTAGCGGCGTACATAACCGACCTTATCGAAAATCCGCACAAAGATATAAAAGCAAGCGTTGGGGTCAATAAACCGGGCGTTTACGGAGATAAACCAGCTTTCTATTAAAACAAGCATACAATGAAAAAAGAAAGGTTTGAAGCAATCACAGATGCAATATTGGCTATTATTTCAACATTAATGGTGTTGGAAATTAAAATAGGTGAACTGACAACATCGAATATTCATCATTTTATTGCACAAATAGTTATCTATGTGGTGAGTTTTACATACATCGGTATTCTATGGCTCAACCATCACAATATGTTTCGACATATTGAACTGGTGGACAATAAGACGATTTGGGTAAACTTTTGGCTGCTGTTCAGCACTTCTTTAATCCCGCTTGCAACTATAACCATCGACGAAAACTTTTTTGATACAAAAAGTCACGTTTTTTTCGGAAGCGTTTTAGCTGTTGTGTTATTCTTCTATTCCTTATTGGAAGAGCGGGTTTATAAAATATCCCAACACAAATACAACGACACTAATCGCAAAATGAATTGGGCATCTACATTAATTTTTGTAGCAAGCATTCCTTTAAGTTATGTCAGTATTTATATTTCGTCTGCCATCTTTGTGTTAGTTCCATTTTCATATCTTTTGTTACCCAATAAAGCAAGGCAAAATTGAATGCACCCATTTAAAAACGCTACGACACATTTATGTTTTACTCTGCCAAATACTGCCACTAAAAGCCATCTTACACCGCTTTCCATAAGCGCATACCCATAGCGGCTACACTTGCATCAAAACAAATTTTTGAACTATGCAAGGAGAAGACGATTTAAGAGGGCTTGCCAAAATAATGGCATTTATGAGGGCAGTAAGCATCATTATGGTGTTGATGCACTTCTATTGGTTCTGTTTCGGGTTCTTTGCCCAACGTGGCTGGACACTCGAAATTATCGCTAAGATACTCACCAATTTCAACCGCACCGCAGGACTGTTTTCAAACACACTGTACACCAAGATTTTTGCTTTAATACTGTTAGCGTTAAGTTGCCTCGGAACTAAGGGCGTAAAGAATGAAAAGATAACATGGCGTAAGATTTACATTGCCTTAGCTATCGGCTTTGTCCTGTTCTTCCTGAACACACCGCTTTTAAAACTGTCCGCAGGTATGGCTACTTCATTTTATATCCTCACCACCTCGCTGGGCTATATCGCTTTAATGATGGCGGGTGTATGGATGAGCCGTTTGCTGCGCAACAACCTGATGGACGATGTTTTCAATAATGAGAACGAAAGTTTCCAGCAGGAAACAAAGTGCATCGAAAATGAATATTCGGTAAACCTTCCCACAAAATTTTACTACAAGGGGAAATGGAACAACGGTTGGATTAACGTTGTCAATCCTTTTCGTGCCTCAATCGTGCTGGGTACTCCGGGCAGTGGAAAATCGTATGCCATCGTAAATAATTACATCAAGCAGCACATTGAGAAAGGTTTTAGTATGTACATCTACGATTTCAAGTTTGACGACCTTTCCACGATTGCCTATAACCATTTATTGAAGCACACCGATAAGTATAAAGTAAAGCCGCAATTTTACGTCATCAACTTTGACGACCCACGCCGGAGCCACCGATGCAACCCGCTCAATCCCGTTTTTATGACGGATATATCGGATGCTTACGAAGCCGCTTATACCATCATGCTAAACCTTAACAAGTCGTGGATTACCAAGCAAGGGGATTTCTTTGTAGAAAGTCCAATTATCCTGCTGGCGGCAATCATTTGGTATCTGAAGATTTATGAAAATGGCAAATATTGTACGTTCCCTCATGCTATCGAATTGCTGAACAAAAAATACGCAGACGTATTTACTATACTTACTTCATACCCCGAACTGGAAAACTATTTATCTCCCTTCATGGATGCTTGGTTGGGCGGCGCACAAGACCAGTTACAGGGACAAATCGCATCGGCTAAAATTCCATTGTCAAGAATGATTAGCCCGCAGTTGTATTGGGTAATGACAGGCGATGATTTTTCGTTGGATATTAATAACCCTAAAGAGCCAAAGATTTTATGCGTGGGTAATAATCCCGACCGACAAAATATTTATTCCGCAGCTTTAGGTTTATACAATTCACGCATTGTAAAACTCATCAATAAAAAGGGGCAACTAAAGAGTTCCGTTATCATAGATGAATTGCCAACAATTTATTTTAGGGGGCTGGACAATCTTATTGCAACAGCACGTAGTAATAAGGTGGCAGTCTGTTTGGGCTTTCAGGATTATTCGCAATTGACAAGAGATTACGGCGACAAAGAAAGCAAGGTTATACAAAATACAGTGGGTAATATTTTCTCCGGTCAGGTGGTTGGCGAAACTGCTAAAAACCTTTCGGAGCGTTTCGGTAAGGTGTTGCAGAAACGACAAAGTATGACGATTAACCGAAACGATAAATCTACATCTATATCTACCCAAATGGATAGCCTGATACCAGCTTCTAAGATTTCAACACTTACACAGGGTATGTTTGTGGGTGCGGTATCGGACAACTTTGATGAACGTATTGAGCAGAAAATTTTCCACGCCGAAATTGTAGTAGATGGTGAAAGGGTCGCCGCCGAAACCAAAGCCTACAAAAAGATACCGCAGATACTATCCTTTGTAGATGAAAGTGGAGCCGATAATATGAAGCAGGAAATTGAGAACAATTACAAGCAGATAAAGCTGGACGTTGTGAATATTGTTGAGCGTGAAATGGAACGTATTAAAAATGACCCGGATTTACAGCATTTGGTGCAACAGGAAAAGTAAGGCTGGTCTTTCTATCTTGAAACAATCTAAATTACAGCGTTTTATTGTTCATTTTTCTTTTTTTTGTACTTTTGTAAAGTGAAAAAGTTTATATCCATATTTTTCTTAGCAATTTACCTGTTCTCCACAACGCAGGCAGTTGAATTGCTCAAATTGCCCGTGGTTTTTCAGCATTACCACGAGCATAAGATGTTAGACAAGGATATGACTTTTTTGGCTTTTCTGGATATACACTATATGCACGGCTCGCCGCACGATGATGATTATGACAGGGATATGCAGCTGCCGTTTAAAACACCTATCCACACGACTGCTGCGGCTGCCAACTATGTAGCTCCGGCACCAATTTCTATAATTGCTCCCAAGGTATTTTTTATCGAAAAGAAACAACCCCTGATTTATAACACTATTGGTTATTCCTTTAATTACCATTCTTCCGTCTGGCAGCCTCCCAGAGCTTGTTAAAATTTCACTGAAAGAGAATTCGCGTTTCTATTCCTGATGCCATGCATTGGGCGGTTATGTCGTTGGACAACGTTTCCTACAAGGGACATTGTGCAATGGATATATGACTGCCTTGTCATCGCAATGTATTCCCGTTTGCCGGACTGTTCCGTTTGCAAAAAGATGTCCTTTATGGACAATAGCAACGGCGTGTCCCAAACTGTGAAAAATAGGCGTGTGTGCCATCAAAATGGCGGCTGCATTGCGCATTCAACACAAAAGCGGAACTCTCTTTCCTTTTCCCATTTAACAAGTAAAAAATTATTATGCTGAATAAAATCATTGAGTTCTCTATCAAGAACAAACTCATTATAGGGCTGTTTATGCTTGCCCTTATCGGTTACGGCGTTTATGAGATAAAACGCCTGCCGATTGATGCCGTACCGGACATTACCAATAATCAGGTACAGGTCATTACCACCGCCCCGGCACTCGGAGCCCCCGATGTGGAACGTTTGATTACATTCCCTATTGAACAGGTTAACAATAATATCCCCGGTCTTCTCGAACTCCGCAGCTTTTCCCGTTTCGGGTTGTCGGTAGTTACCATCGTTTTTGACGACAACACGGATATTTACTGGGCAAGGCAACAGGTTGCGGAAAGATTGCAACAAGCGCAGGAACAGATACCGAAAGGATTTGGTACACCTGTACTTGCTCCTGTTACAACAGGATTAGGTGAAATCTACCAATACACCGTCCGTCCCAAAAAAGGCTATGAAAACAAATACAATGCTATGGAACTGCGCACTATTCAGGACTGGATAGTCCGCAGGCAGCTATTGGGCGTGAAAGGCGTGGCGGAAGTGAGCAGCTTTGGTGGTTTGCTCAAACAGTATGAAATAGCCGTAACACCGGAAAAGCTAATGGCATACAACATTGCCATCGGCGATGTATTCAACGCACTCGAAAAGAACAACCAAAATACAGGTGGTGCATACATAGAAAAAGGCCCCACCATTTTGTTTATTCGCAGCGAGGGTCTGGTAGGCAATATGGATGACATTCAGAACATCGTTGTCAAAAACCTGCCCAATGGTACACCGCTTTTAATCCGTGACATTGGAGCAGTACACTTTGGAAACGCACCACGCTATGGGGCTATGACCTACAACGGTCAACAACAGGTTTCGGGAGCGGTAGTAATGATGCTGAAAGGTGCGAACAGCAACGAAGTCATTAAAAATATCAAACAGCGGATTGCGCAGATAGAAAAATCCCTGCCCGAAGGGGTTACGATAGACCCGTTCCTTGACCGTACCAAAATGGTGAACAATGCTATCAGTACCGTTACCAGAAACCTGATGGAAGGTGCGCTGATTGTAATTTTTGTACTGGTACTATTTCTTGGCAACCTACGGGCAGGACTGCTCGTAGCCTCTGTTATCCCGCTGTCCATGCTGTTCGCCATTATCCTGATGAACACCTTTGGCGTGAGTGGAAACCTGATGAGTTTGGGGGCTTTGGATTTTGGTCTGATTGTGGACGGTGCGGTAATCATTGTGGAAGCAGTTATGCACAAGCTATCCCACAGTAAGCGGTTTAGTAATGTAAATAACCTTTCCCAGTCCAAAATGGATAAAGAGGTACAGGTTTCCGCATCGGGGATGATGAATAGTGCTGTTTTCGGACAAATCATCATTCTGATAGTTTACCTGCCCATTTTTACGCTGGAGGGCATCGAGGGCAAAATGTTCAAGCCAATGGCGCAGACCGTAGCCTTTGCCCTGCTCGGTGCATTTATCCTTTCGCTCACCTATATTCCTATGATGAGTACCTTGTTTTTGAGTAAGAAAATTACGCACAAGCAAACGCTTTCGGACAGAATGATGAACCATCTGGAGCGTTTTTTTCAAAAATACCTGTCCAAAGTGCTGCGCTACCAAAAAGTAGTTCTTGCAACCGTTTTAGGTTTGTTTGTGGCGGCGGTTTTTGTGCTTACCACACTCGGCGGCGAATTTATCCCGTCATTGCCCGAAGGTGATTTTGCCGTAGATACAAGGGTGTTGCCGGGCAGCAACCTGAATACGTCCATTGAGGCGGTTTCAAAGGCATCTAAAATCCTACTCCAAAAATTTCCCGAAGTGGAAAAAGTGGTAGGCAAAACCGGGAGCAGCGAAGTGCCTACCGACCCGATGGCGGTAGATGCCTCAGATATGATGGTCATCCTGAAACACCGCAGCGAATGGACGTCCGCACAAACCTATCCTGAACTGGAAGCCAAAATGTCAAAAGCATTGGAAGACGTTCCGGGGGTATCGTTTGGCTTTCAGTATCCCGTGGCGATGCGTTTCAACGAACTGATTTCGGGGGCAAGGCAGGATGTGGTCTGTAAAATATTCGGCGAGAATTTGGACACGCTGGCGGTATATGCTAATAAACTGGGCAAAATCTGCAACACAGTAAACGGAAGTGAGGCGTTGTATGTGGAAGCCGTAACGGGTATGCCACAGATTGTTGTAAAGTACAACCGTGCTGCTATTGCCCAATATGGTATGAACATCAGCGACATCAACCGTGTGGTCAACGCCGCATTTGCAGGCGAAATCAGTGGTATGGTGTATGAGGGTGAAAAACGGTTTGACCTCGTGGTACGCTTGGCGGGCGACAAAAGGAAAAGGCTGGAAGATGTACAGCATCTTTTGGTAGCAACGCCGCAGGGTACGCAAATTCCTTTAAGCACCGTAGCAAGCGTGGACATAGAAGAAGGGTTGAACCAGATACAGCGTGAAAATTCGCAACGCAGGATTATTGTGGGCTTCAACGTCCGTGGCAGGGACATTCAAAGTACCGTCCACGAACTACAACAGAAAGTAGGGCAACAGATAAAACTGCCACCGGGTTATTACATCACTTACGGCGGAGCTTTTGAAAACCTTGAAGCTGCCAAACAGCGTTTGTACGTGGCGGTTCCGGTTTCGCTGGTGCTGATTTTCCTGCTCCTGTTCTTTGCGTTCCGTTCCGTAAAGCAGGGCTTGCTCATTTACACGTCCATACCGCTTTCCGCCATCGGAGGCATTTTTGCATTGGCGATAAGGGGCATTTCGTTCAGCGTGAGTGCGGGTATCGGTTTTATCGCCCTGTTCGGCGTAGCCGTGCTGAACGGCATCGTACTGTTGGGTGAATTTAACCGCCTGAAAAAAGAAGGCTATACCGACCTGAAACGCATCGTCATTATGGGAACCAAAACCCGTTTGCGCCCTGTGCTGATGACGGCTTTCGTGGCTTCTTTGGGATTTTTACCGATGGCGTTGAGCCACGGTGAGGGTGCGGAAGTACAAAGACCGCTGGCAACGGTGGTGATTGGCGGCTTGCTGATTGCCACGTTCCTGACGCTTTTTGTGTTGCCCATTTTGTATATGACGTTCAACAAAGGCGTTTCCGTTCCCAAAAAAGCGACAGGTGCTATTTCCGTCCTGTTGTTTATGTTGATGGCTACAAACGCAAACGCCCAAACCCCGATAACCTTGCAGCAGGCAATTGACACAGCTTTGATGAATAACCGCTTTGTAAAAAACGAACGGTTAAAAACCGAGTACCGACAGAAACTTGTTCAGTCGGGAACCAACATCCCGCCAACGCAGGTTTTTGGTGAATACGGGCAAATCAACAGTTATTACAAAGACACAAGGATGGGCATTTCGCAGACCATCAATTTCCCGACCGTTTATAAACGGCAAAAGGAACTGCTGAACGAGGAGTGGAAAAGCAGCGTGCTGAACGTGAGCGTACAGGAAGCGCAGCTTAAAAAGCAGGTAACACAGGTGTTTTACACACTCGTGTATCTGCAACAGAAAAAAGCGTTACTGCAACAGAATGATACTCTTTTTGCGGAATTTCTCGACAAAGCCACACTTCGTTTCAACAAAGGCGAGAGCAACGTACTCGAAAAGACCACCGCCGAAAACCAGCGTGGGCAAATTGGGTTGCAACTTTCGCAATTAGAAAAAGACATGGAACTGTTGCAGTTACAATTCCATTTGCTGCTAAACACCGAAACGGTCTTTGTCCCATCTGAAAATGGAACATTGGAAAACAATATTGCAGGTATAGATACTGCGGCACTGGCTGCACATCCTGCCATGCAGTTTTTGAAACAGCAGCAGCAAATTGCACAAGCTACCACGAAAATGGAACGCTCCAAGTTGTCGCCCGACCTGACTTTGGGCTACAATATTACCGGGATGAAAGGAATGGGTGCGGACGACAAGGTGTACAACAGCACACCCCGTTTTCAGGCGGTGCAGGTAGGTTTGGGCATCCCGATTTTTACGGGTGGTCAGAAAGCAAAAATCAATGCAGCAAAAATTAACGAGGAAGTAGCTGCAAAAGATTACGAACTCAACCTGAAAAATTTTGAAACCGCGTTTGCCTCGGCGTTGAAGCAGTACCAGAAATATCAGGAAGCGGTCGCTTATTTTGAGCACACCGCATTGAAAAATGCCGAAACCATTACCGCTACCGCCAACAAGCAGTTCCTGAACGGTGATATCAATTATCTGGAATGGGCGTTGCTTATAGGTCAGTCGGTCAGCATCAAAAGTGATTACATTGAAGCGGTAAAAAGCAGGAACAGTGCCATTGCCGAACTTAATTTTTACCTCAATAAATAATAACAGTAAATCAATGAAAAAATTAATCGTCCTTATAAATGTGTTGGTGCTGCTTGCCTCTTGCGGCAACAAGAAAAACAATGAACAGCAGGAGCAGCAGCCTGTCAACAAAGAGGAAAATGTGGTTGTCCTTACCGATGCCCAATATAAAAACGCAGGTATAGAAACAGGCGACATCGAAAACAAAACTATTTCATCGGTGCTGAAACTAAACGGAAAAATAGATGTGCCTCCACAAAACATGGTGTCTGTCAGCGTTCCTTTGGGTGGCTATTTAAAGTCCACCAGACTGTTGCCCGGCTTACACATAAGCAAGGGCGAAGTGCTGGCTGTAATGGAAGACCCACAGTATATACAGTTGCAGCAGGACTA
Source organism: Asinibacterium sp. OR53 (assembly GCF_000515315.1). Classification (NCBI taxonomy): domain Bacteria; kingdom Pseudomonadati; phylum Bacteroidota; class Chitinophagia; order Chitinophagales; family Chitinophagaceae; genus Asinibacterium; species Asinibacterium sp. OR53. The sequence continues at coordinate 2,395,098 of NZ_KI911562.1, read as the reverse complement.
CCTTACCGCAAAGGCACAATTTTCGTTCAACGAAAGTGAATACAAAAGGCAAAAAGACCTGAACGAAAGCAAAGCTGCCAGCGACAAAATATATGAACAGGCAAAAGCGACTTATCAAACACAATATGTACTGATAAAATCGCTGGAACAGAAGTTAAGGCTGATAGGCTTGAACCCTGCCAATATAACCGCAGGCAATATTTCAAAAAGCATCAACATCTATTCTCCCATCTCCGGTTTTGTATCGGCGGTAAACGTCAACATCGGCAAATATGTCAATCCGAGCGATGTGCTGTTTGAGCTGGTCAATCCGAACGACATTCATCTGGCATTAACAGTTTTTGACAAAGACCTGAACAAGCTGGCAGTAGGACAGCATTTATTGGCTTATACCAATACGCATCCCGAAAAGAAATACCCCTGCGAGGTTATTTTAATCAGCAAGAACCTTTCCGGCGACAATGCCGCACAAGTCCATTGTCATTTTGTACAGTACGACAAAAGTTTGCTGCCCGGAATGTTTATGAACGCCGATGTGGAAATTTCGGGAGCGAATACCGCCGTACTTCCTGATGATGCCATTGTCCGTTTTGAGAACAAGAACTATGCTTTCGTGCAGAAAGGAAACAGGCAGTTTGAAATGACGGAAGTGCAAATTGGAAATTCCGAAAACGGTTTTACGGAAATCATTGACGGGGCAAAATATGCCGGGCGGACGTTCGTTACGAAAGGAGCTTATCATCTTTTAATGACCTTAAAAAATACCAGCGATGAATAATAAAAAATCAACAACCTTAAAAAAAATACTATGGATACTTGCCGTGGTTTTAGTGCTTATACAGTTTTACCGTCCAGCTAAGAATATTTCTGACAAGCAGAGTGCAAACGCCATTCAACTTCATTACAACGTACCACAGAATGTGGGTACGTTGTTAAGAACCAGTTGTTATGACTGCCATTCCAATAATACCAAATATCCGTGGTACAATAACATTGAGCCGGTAGCTCTTTGGCTTAACAGCCACATCAATGATGGAAAAAGGCATTTGAATTTTGATGAGTTCGACACTTATTCTGCGGAAAAGAAAATCAAAAAATTACATGAGATAGCAAAGACCGTTGAAAAGGACGAGATGCCTTTGTCTTCCTATACCTTCATCCACGGCGATGCCCTGCTTAGTACAGAAAACAAAAAGGTACTGATAAATTGGGCTACCGCCTTGTCCAAAGCACAATAACAAATTAATTAACAAAACAAGAAAAAATGAAAAAGATAATTTTTTCCACTGTCCTGCTTTTTTCGCTGGCAGTGGCAAACGGGCAAACCGTTTTTCAGCAAGCTCAAAATGAAGCGAAACAAACCCACAAACTCATTCTGTTGAGTTTTTCGGGTTCCGACTGGTGCGTACCCTGTATCAAGATGCACAAGTCTTTTTTTGAAAACCCGGAGTTCAAAAAGACCGCCGACAGCCTGTTGGTACTGGTAAATGCCGATTTTCCCCGAAACAAGAAAAATCAATTGGAGGCGAACACCAAAAAGCAGAACGAGGCATTAGCAGACAAATACAATCGGCAGGGGGCATTTCCGTTCACACTGCTGCTGGATGAAAACGGAACGCCACTCAAAACGTGGAGTGGTATGCCTGATGAACCTGTTGAGGACTGGATAAAGGAAATCGTTACCGTTTACGACAAAAAATACCGGAATGAATAGGTTACAGGAATTTCGCAGAGGCGAAAAGCTGATGGGCAATGCTTTTGAAATTACCGTTGTAGGTGAAGATAAATTGTGGGCAGAAGAAAGGATAGATGCTGCCATCGGCGAAATCAGGCGGATAGAAAAACTGCTCACGACTTTCAGCGAAGATAGCGAAACCAACCGTGTCAATGCCAATGCGGGTGTACAGCCCGTACAGGTGAGCCGGGAAACGTTCGGGCTGATTGAGCGTAGCCTGCGCATCAGTGCCATTACGGACGGGGCTTTTGACATTACCTACGGTTCGGTGGACAAACGCCTCTGGAATTTTGACCGGAATATGACCAGCCTGCCAGATGCAGAAACAGCTAAAGAAATGGTTCGGCTTATAAATTACCGCAACGTGCTGCTGGAAGGCAACGAATGTACCGTGTTTTTAAAAGAAGTTGGTATGCGTATCGGCTTTGGCGGTATTGGCAAAGGCTACGCCGCTGAAATGGCTAAACGATTGTTGCTGCAACAAGGGGTAGCAAACGGTGTAGTGAACGCTTCCGGTGACATCGGCACTTGGGGAAATCAGGCAGACGGGAAACCGTGGACGATTGGAATTGCTGACCCCGACCACGCAGGGCAACCATTTTCCTACCTTAACATCAGTAACATGGCAATTGCCACATCAGGCAATTACGAGAAATATATCATTATCGGGGACAAAAAATATTCGCATACCATCAACCCCAAGACCGGGCTTCCGGTAACAGGTATCAAAAGCGTAACGATAATATGTCCCAATGCGGAAATAGCCGATGCAATGACAACGCCCGTTACGATTATGGGTGTCAGGGCTGGGCTGGATATGGTCAACCAGATAGACAAATTAGCCTGCATTATCATAGACGACAACAATAAAATTTACTCATCCAAAAACATACATTTAAAATGAAAAAATATCATAATCTCAAACTGTCCCTGTGTGGCATAAGCCTGTTGGCACTTGCGCTGTGCTCTTCCTGCACTACGGTAAAGGAATACCAGAAAAACAGGCTCAACGATGCCGAAATGGTGTTGGGCAACCGCAAAATCGAAAAAACAGAACTCAACTTCCAGTCGTACCGGGAGGGGGCTTCCGGCGCAAACGCAGGAAAAAGCGGCGGTGGCTGCGGCTGCAACTAATCATTCAAAACAAGAAATAAAATGAAAAGAATATATCTCACCGCAGCCGCACTTATGGCAATGCTGCATTCCTACGCACAGAGCAGCCTTCCCGACACTGGCTACACTGCCCGTAAACTGAAAGTGGAGGAGGTTAATCTCGTGTCCAGCTACTACCACCAGGACGGAAACAACGCCGCTGTAACCGGAGGCATCGGTTCCGAGAAGCTGACGGACATTTCCAACTCTATTGACGTGAAGCTCATCCGGTATGACAGAAAAAACCGCAAGCACAGCTATCTGCTGGACGTGGGCATTGACCATTATACTTCGGCATCGTCCGACATGATTGACCTGAAAGCGAACAGTTCTGCTTCCCATGCCGACACAAGAATTTATCCTTCGCTTAGCTGGACAATGGAAAACGAAGCCAAAGGCTCGACTATCGGGGCTGGTGTTTCCTCTTCAAAAGAGTTTGATTACCTTTCTTTTGGAGGTAATATTTTGTTTGCTCAAAAGACAAAAGACCGCATGGGCGAATTTACCGCCAAGTTGCAAGTCTATCTCGACCAGGTGAGTTTAATAAAGCCCATAGAACTGCGAGACCCCGGCAGCACTGGTCGTGAACATGATAATTATCCCACAACGGCACGTAATTCATTTGTTGGTTCATTATCCTATTCGCAGATTATCAATGAACGGTTGCAGGTTATGGTTCTTGCAGATGTTATACAGCAGCAGGGTTATTTGAGCCTTCCGTTTCACAGGGTATATTTTACCGATGGCAGCGTACATCAGGAGCAATTGCCTGATACGCGGTTTAAACTGCCCATTGGTTTCAGAGGCAGTTATTTTATCGGCGACCGTTTTATTTTGCGGGCATACTACCGGTATTATACCGATAACTGGGGTATTCATGCCAATACCGCAGAATTGGAAGTCCCGATAAAAATATCGCCGTTTTTTTCCATTAGTCCATTTTACAGGTATTACCAGCAAAGTGCCGCCAAATATTTTGCAGGCTACCAGATCCATCAGGCAGGCGAAGACTATTATACGAGCAATTATGACCTGTCAAGATTTACGAGCCAATTCCTTGGTGCAGGTATTCATTTTACACCGCCGGGCGGCATATTTGGCATCAAGCATTTGAACACGCTTGAACTGCGCTACGGACATTATTACAGGTCAACAAAAATGAACTCTAATATTATTTCACTGAATTTAAAATTCAAATAACATTGACGAATGTGACAAACGGCTCAATGGTAAAATTGCGTCAATGGCAATGAAGAAAATCAGTATAAATTCTAATCCATATTTAATTAACTATGTCCTATAATATTCCCTACCATTTCAAAGGTCTTAGCGACAGTGAAGTAACCGCTTCAAGAAAGAAGAACGGTTACAATCGTATTGATGCCACCCACAAAAGCGGTTGGCTGGAACTGCTTTTGAACATACTGAAAGAACCAATGCTTATCCTGCTATTTGCCATTTCTGTTATTTACTTAATTATTGGCAATTACGGAGAGGCAATGTTCATGTTTGTTGCCATCGTTGCGGTTTCTGCTATTTCGTTCTATCAGGACAACCGGAGCAAAAAAGCGTTGGAAGCACTGGAAAAGCTCAACGAGCCTTTAAGCACAGTTGTCCGAAACGGCAAAGTAGTACAAATCCCCACCCAAGAAATTACGGTAAGCGACCTGTGTATTACGGAAGAAGGAAAAATGATTAATGCAGACGGAAAGATAGTCCACAGCAACGATTTTTCGGTGAACGAGGCATCTCTGACAGGTGAAAGTCTGTCTGTTTTCAAAAGCAGCGAAAGCGATGATAACAGGGTGTACAGCGGAACGGTTGCAGTATCGGGACTGGCGGTTTTTGAAGTGGAAAAAATCGGCAGGGAAACCCGGCTTGGTAAAATAGGCATTTCTTTGTCTGATATAAAAGAGGCTGCATCGCCTTTGCAGCTTCAAATCAGGAAGTTTGTCAAAACAATGGCGGTGATTGGTATTGTCATTTTCCTGTTGGTTTGTGCTGTCAATTATTACCATACCCGGAACCTGCTCGAAAGCCTGCTCAACGGGCTTACTCTGGCAATGTCTGTCTTGCCTGAAGAAATCCCGGTAGCGTTTACCACATTTATGGCATTGGGGGCATGGAAGCTGATGCGTGAGGGTATCATCGTTAAACGGAGCAGCGTGGTTGAAACGCTCGGCAGCACGACTGTTATTTGTACCGACAAAACCGGGACGATTACAGAAAACACGATGCACCTGAAACATCTGTATGATTACCGTTCAGACAAAATTTTTAATGAGCAGGATTTTAACGATACCTCACTTTCGGAGTTGATAGACTATGCCATGTGGAGCAGCGAGCCAGTACCCTTTGACCCGATGGAGAAGACCCTGCACCAAATATATGGACAGACACAAAAGGACGACCTTAGAGGCTCCTTTACCTTGTTCCACGAATATCCTTTGGACGGCAAACCACCTATGATGACGCATATTTTCCAAGATACAGAGCAACACCGGATTGTTGCGGCAAAAGGTGCGCCGGAAGCCATTCTTCAGGTGTCCACACTTCCTGAAAACGAAAAAAGTAAAATTCGCAGGTTGATAACAGCGTTTGGGGAACAGGGGTTTCGTGTTTTGGGTGTAGCAAAATCCCATTTTGAAGGTAATACCTTTCCTGAAAGACAACAGAATTTTCAGTTTGAGTTTTTGGGCTTGGTAGTATTTTATGACCCACCTAAAGAAGGCATTAGCAGTGTGTTTCAGCGTATATACGATGCAGGGATTAAAGTAAAGGTAATTACGGGTGACAATGCCGACACTGCAAAAAGTATTGCGGCACAGGCAGGTATTGTCAATGCCGACAATGCCGTGGAAGGAAAGGAAATTATGGCATATTCGGGGAAGCGGCTATTGGAAGCAGTAGAGGAAAAAGTTCTGTTTGCAAGGATGTACCCCGATGTGAAACTGACAGTGGTAACTGCCTTAAAACAAAGCGGTGAAGTTGTGGCAATGGTGGGCGATGGTGTGAACGATGCACCGGCATTGAAAGCCGCAAATATCGGTGTGGCAATGGGTAGCAAAGGAACGGAGATTGCGAAAGCCGCTGCTTCCTTAGTAATCATCAACGATAATTTGGACAAGCTGATTACGGGAATAGCGGCAGGAAGAAGAATTTACACTAATATCAAAAAAGCCGTTCAGTACATCATTTCCATTCATATTCCCATTATCCTTACAGTGTCTTTACCCTTGTTTTTGGGCTGGATATTTCCACAGATATTCACACCGGTACACGTTATCTTTTTGGAGTTGGTCATGGGACCAACCTGTTCCATTGTGTATGAAAATGAACCAATGGAAAAAAATGCAATGTTACAAAAACCAAGAAAAATGACTGACACATTCCTGAACTGGAAAGAGCTTGGAATGAGTATTGTTCAGGGGTTGATAATAACGGCAGGCATATTGTTCACGTACCGATATACGGTGCAGAACGGTGGTGATGAGCAGCAGACAAGGGCAATGGTTTTTACCACGTTGATTTTCGCAAACATTCTGTTGAGCCTAACCAACCGTTCATTCTATTACAGCCTGTTTGAGAGTTTCAAAAATCGTAATGTCCTTTTTGTGGTCATCAATGGCTTAACCTTAGTACTTCTTTTAGCAATACTGTATTACCCACCGTTGTCTGACTTCTTCAAGGTTACAGGTTTGGGGCTAAAAGAATTGGGCATAGCTGCTCTTGCTGCATCGGTTTCCGTACTGTGGTTTGAGGTTTATAAATTGTTTAAACGAAAATAATAATTGACAAAAAATCAAAAGCGATGAAAAACAAAAAGGAAAAGGGAAATGAAATTACGATTGACAACTATTGGAACAACCATTACATCAATCGTAGCAACTGGCTTAGAGCCGCAGTACTGGGAGCCAATGACGGTATTATATCCGTGTCCAGCTTGGCTATCGGCATAGCCGCAGCCAGCACGACAAGAGAACCCGTACTGCTGGCAACCATTGCATCGCTTGTTGCCGGAGCCTTATCAATGGCGGCAGGCGAATACGTGTCTGTAAGTTCACAGACTGACATTGAAAAAGCAGACATAGAAAGGGAAGCAAAAGAACTCCGTGATATGCCGGAAACAGAACGCAACATATTGGCAGAAATCTATGAAAGGCGTGGACTGAAAAAAGAAACCGCCATGCAGGTAGCTAAGGAACTGATGGAAAAAGATGCTTTGGCTGCCCATGTTAGGGATGAGTTGGGGATTAACGAAATCAGCAAGGCAAACCCCATGCAGGCGGCACTGGCTTCAGGGGCATCTTTCACGGCAGGCGGAATATTGCCTTTAGCAGTAACGCTGCTGGCTCCCGTTGTGGGGATGGAATACTGGCTCTACTGTTTTACGCTTGTCTTTCTCATTTTGTTGGGAATAGTATCGGCAAAAACAGGCGGTGCGGGCATCGGTAAAGCCATTGTAAGAATTGCTATCTGGGGAACAATCGCAATGGGCTTGTCTGCATTGGTGGGGCATCTGTTTGGTGTAAATGTTTAATGATAGCTAATAATCTTTCCGGTGCTAACAACTGTGAAAAAGGTACGATGGGATAACTGAAAATTTGAACCGCATATATAGAATAATTAAGTCTTTAATATCTAAAGTGAAAGTCAATGACGGGATTTTATAGAAAAATCATGGAGGAGTTAGAAGAAGAAATAAAAGAATTGACATACGAGCAAGGCAATGTTTTAGCTTCCTCTGAAAAAGCAGTTGAACTTATTTTACACAAGACTGCTGAATTGAAAGAATATGTATTGAAGACGGGGTTTAAAAATGTGCAGGAAGAAATACACTTTTTCAAATATCAGAAACCAGCCATTATAGCAAAGCTGATTTACTACAATGCTATCTACAAAATTGAGGCACGGAAACCTTACGGAGCAAAGCCGATAAGAAAATACCTTAACAAAGAACTGAAAAAACTCAAAAGGTTCTTTGATAATAATCTTGATTTCTATAAGTATTATCGTAGCAATAATTCTTTTCTTGATGAAAATTTTTTTGTACGTGGCAAGCACGATATAAAACTGTGGCTGGACACCTACTACTTCCAATCAGACCAAACCTTTTCCACTTCCCATGATTATAAGGTTGCTAAGATAATTGCCAACGACTTGATACAGGTTTATATCGAAGGTCAACTGTACAGCAAAACCCAAGACAGTAATTCGGCATCCACAGAAAAATTGAATTGGACAGGTAGTAAAGTTGCAATGATTGAACTAATTTATGCGCTGCATTATCAGGGTGTCTTTGACAATGGGAACAGCGATATAAGAATAATAGCCCAATATTTTGAAAGTGCGTTTGATGTTGAGTTAGGTAATTTTTATCAAACCTATTTGGAATTGAGAACCCGAAAAATAAACCGTACAAAATTTCTCGATGAATTACGGGATGGACTTTTAAAGAAGATGGACGAACAAGATGAGAAATAATATTACCCAATAGAGATAAAAAAGTAAACGGGGACTTGCAGATCCCCGTTTGCTTTTTTCAGCCTTATCCGTATTATAAAAACCCTCTTGGCAGATGAATACCTTTAACCCGTACAATCGTTTCAGAATTATTCTGACTTTGTTTTTCGGCTTTTTCGGGCTGTATCGCTTCCGTATCGGTTTCCGGCTTTATAGATAGTTGTATTTTCCTTTCAACCGCCGCCAGTTCCGTTTTAAGGTCGCTCAAAGCCTGTTCTTTTTTCCATGTGCCGTTTACCACTTCCTGAAGAACAGGGAGGTTTTTTTGTAGTTCAGCGATTTTCTTTTGCTCCTGTTCTAAAATACCGGGTATTTTTTCCAGTGCATTCAGGAAATTGAGCGATGCCGTTTTTGCATCGGTCGCCATTTTACCGTTGTTGAACGTGTATTTGATATTGCCCTCACCCTGAACAAAGAAACGGTTATCCTTAATATCAACACCGTCCTTTTGGGAAACTTCCGTTTTCACCAAGAGCGTAAAACCATACAGCGTACCAATTTCCTCATACTGCCCTGCGGTACGGGCTTTTTCAGAAAGCTGGTTGAGCTTTGTCCCAATCTGTTTTACATCGGCATTGGGTGATAGCCCGATAAGCTGCACAGGATTGAGTACATCGCCTTCTTTGTTTTTCTGTATGCGCTGTTGCAGGTTTTCGAGGTCGAGGCTCATACGGTCGAAACGGGACTGTGTATTTTCCAGCGTGGCAACGGTATCTTCCAGCTTGTATTTGGAAGTCAGCTTGGAACGGTTGTGCGCCTGCCGTTCGCTTTCCAGCCCGGCTATCTGCTTTTCCAGTTTCGCTTTTTCCAAAAGGTCTGTGTTTCCCGAAAGTATTGCCACATATTCAGAGAAGTTCATACCTGTTTTTTCATCCATTCCACCCTCATCAATGGTACGTTTACCGAGGCTGTTGCTTTTTAATTGTTCAATAAACACCTGCTTATTATACAGGGTATTGAACTTGTAGCTATCCAATGATTTTTGAACTGCGTAGATGAAAATATCTACCTTGTTATCGGCAAAGAATTTGGCAATATCATTGCCTTTACGGATAGCCCTGCCGTCCCGTTGGGCAAGGTCACTTGGTCGCCACGGTATATCCAAATGGTGAACAGCAACCGCCCGTTTTTGTGCGTTCACACCCGTACCCAGCATTTCGGTAGAACCGAACAGCACCCGTATTTTTCCCTCGTTTACATCCCTGATAAGTTCCTTGCGCTGCTTCTCATTCTTAGCCTCCTGAATAAACCGTATTTCATGTGCAGGGATGCCGTGGTCTTCTACCAGCTTGCGCTTAATTTCCGAATAAACGTTCCATTCTGCGGGCTTATACGTGCCGAGGTCGGAGAAAACAAACTGCGTTCCTTTCTGCGCACTATATTTGTTGTAGTATTTGGCAATATTAGCCGCACAGTGCGAGGCTTTATTGTCGGGGTGGTCTTCATACTTCCGGCTAATCATCCGCATATCCAGCGACATTTTACGGGCGTAATCTGTCGCAATCAGCATCTTTGCTTTTTCTTCGCTTTCACTTAACGGAGGTCTGCCCAAAAGTTCTGCATTACCCGTCTTGGCAAACTCCATCAACTTTTGAATGAAAATCTCCTGCTCCGGCGTGGGCGGAATATGGTACAGTATTTCGTTCTTTTCGGGACGGTCTATACCAATATCCTTTGCGGTACGATAGTCCGTGATTTCTGAATAGAACTGCGCCAGTTCCGGTACTTTGATAAAGAAGCGGAAACGCTCTTTCGATACGATATTATTCGCCACCGAAAATTCATAATCGGTGGTCTTACGTGCGTATATGGCTGCCCACGCATCAAAACAGTTGATGCCCTGTTTTTCCATTGCTTGAGGGCGCAGGTATTTAAAGAGCAAATACAGTTCTGTGAGCGAGTTGCTAATGGTTGTACCCGAAAGAAACGTTGCGCCCAGGTCTTTGCCTGTGCGCTCCTGAATAGTGCGGAGGGCAAACAGCAGGTTTAACGCCTTTTGGCTGCCTGCCATATTGCCCAATCCCGCTACACGTTCATGCCTTGTGTTAAACATGAGGTTTTTAAAACGGTGGCTTTCGTCCACAAAAATGTGGTCAATGCCCATCATTTTAAAGTCCACAACATCATCCTTACGGTTTTCGATGTCATGCTCCAGTGTTTTTAATTTTACTTCCAAGTTCTGTTTTCGGACAATAACTCCTTTAAGCATTCCTCTTGAAACTTCTTTGCCCTGCGCTTCCAAAGCGGCAAGGTTATCTTCCACGCTTTCCAGTTCCGCTTCTAAAATCTGCTTTTGCATTTCGGGTGATTGCGGTATCATCCCGAATTGGTCGTGGGTTAAAATGACACAATCCCAATCATTGTTTTTAATATCGCCGAAAATGCGCAGGCGTTTCTGCGGGGTAAAATCTTCCTTGCCGGGATATAAAATTTTGGCGTGAGGATAGGCTTTGCGGTAGGTTTCCGCTATCTCATGCACATTGGCTTTTAGCCCGATAATAATCGGCTTGTGCGCCAAACCCAAACGCTTCATTTCCTGTGCCGCCGTACACATAATGAGTGTTTTACCCGCACCAACTTCATGGTCGCAGATAGCACCGCCGTTTGTCTTAATCATCCAAACGGCATCTTTTTGGCTTGGGTACAGGTCTTCAATGCCCAACGCTTTACGGTCAAGCCCCGGAAACTCCTGATGGCTGCCGTCATACTGCGGACGGACAAAGCAATTAAAGGTGTCGTTGTACTTGTCGGTCAACCTTTGCTTAAATTCATCGTTCTGCGCAAAGAGCCAATCCGAAAATTCCCTGCGTATCTCATCAATTTTGCTGTTCGCCATTTGTATGGCTTCCATATCCCGCACCTTGACTTCCTTGTCATCTATTATTACCTTTTTGGTAATGTCAGGCGTGGTATTGACAAGGGCGTGTTTCAGGAGGGTAACGCCGTCAAACGTCCGGCTTTCCGACTTGATAGCATATTTTTCGGTGATATGGATATTCTTGCGGTCGCAACTGATAGAAAAGTCATCGGAACTTTCAGAATAATGGATGCGTATATCCGTATCAAAAAGGTGCGAAGCAAAACGATTGTAGATACCCGTAGGTATCCAGCGTTCACCGAGGTTAAAATCGAGTTCTTCAAACTCTATCCTGCGGGGCTTGGCTTCTTCGAGGGCTTTAAGGCTTGCAGCAGCTTCCTTGTCATCGGGTTGCCCGATAAGGTATGCCTGCACTTCTCCGGCTTTTTCAATCACGTTGCCCGAAACCCATTTTTCGGCTATCTCATATTCCTTTTGTACAGGATTGTAAAAGATGCGGCCATGCAGCGCATCTTTTAAATCTTCGCCGGACATTCCGCTGATTTCCGACATATAGCCCAAATCCACCGTGCCGTACTTATTGAGCGATGCCGCCAACGCTTCATCGGGGTTGTCCGTTGTAAGCGTTATTGTAGAAAAACTTACAGGTTGGTGGAATATATCTGCCTTATGCACTACGCCGCCTACCACACGCTCTAAAAATGGTACTTCCTTGCCTGCGCTGTCGGTCTTAATTAATTTGATATTGTCGGCACTGTTCAGGTTGCCGTACCTTTTTTCAAAATCATCATAAAGACGGTTCAGCGTTTCCCGTTCCTGCTTATACTCGGTATGGTGTTGTGCTTCCTGATTGTAAAGCTGCTGATAGGCATCCCGCAATCCTATATAGGCTTCGGTTCTTGCTTTCTGATGGGCTGGCAAGGATAGCGGGTTAAAGACCGCCGTACCGTTTGGTATATCCACCTCCCTCAAATAACCAACAAACCCGTTATCCATCACAAGGCAATCATCTCGGTGAAATGATTGCAGTTCGCCGGAATATAGCGCAGGTTCAGGGAGTACATTATCATTGGCAGGAACAGCAGGTTTGTCTTTGGATATTTTTTCTATTTCACCACGGCTGTTAATACCAACGGACGAAAACAAATCGCCCATTACGGTTGCCTGCTTGTTTGCTCGTGGCGTGGCTGGGGGCTTCGGCGTTTCCTCTTTTGGCAGGCGCAGAGGTATATAATCAAATAACCCCGGCTGATGCGGGCGATTGCCCGCCTTTTTCTTGGTAACGGTTGGTCTGCGCCTAACCCTTTTCGATGGAGCAAGAACGGCAGCCTGTGGCGTACTGTTAAAGAGGTCGAATAAACTCAACTGTACTTCTTCCTGCTTTGACGGCAGATCTGCTATCGCAGTCATGCCGTCCTGTGCCTTGTTCATTCTCGGTTGTGCTGCCGCAGGATTGGGAAAATTGAATAACGTGGGTTGTGGCGTTTCGCTCTTTTCTATGCCGGTAGCCGGCTGCACTGGTGTCGGTTTAGTTGGCAGGCTAATATCCGGCTGTACCGTAGGCTCACCCGGCGCAATTCCTTTGTAAAGGTTCAGGTTCAAATTGCCTTTAAAATCCGCAGACAATATTTGCTTTGCTTCTTTTGCAATTTCAGCTACACCGCCACTATGTGTATAGACGGTATAAGGTTTGCCGTAGAGGTCGGTAGATTGTATGATTTCGTCAAATACAACGGGGGCGGTATAATGAACGAAAGCGTTTACGTGGTCGTTGTGCTTCGTGAGCAGCGTATCACAAAAGTCTTTTTCCAATTCCGTAAGACCTTGTTTGCCCATGTTCTTTTGAAGTACGATAAGGTCGCTGCCGACTTCTGTTCCGGCATAATCCATGAAAAGATTGTTCGGTAGCCGTACCACCGAAACAAGGTTATGCGCTGCCATCAATGCCTCACGTATGGGCTTATTGCTTGGGCTATCCAAAACACCCTGTGAGGTGATGAAAGCGAGAACACCGCCATCCCGTAGCGTGTCCGTTCCCTTTAGGAAAAAGTAATTGTGGATGCCCCTTGCTGCCTGTGCCCTTGCTGGGTCATCGCCCCGTGAATATGAAAGGTCAAATACCGCACTTGTACCAAATGGAATATTGCTGGCAACTACATCGTAGCTGTTCAGCTCCCTTTCGGGTATTTCTTCAAAACCGCTTATACGGATATTTCTGTCAGGGTAAATCTGTTTGAGGATTTTGCCCGTTAGCAGGTCTTTTTCATAAGCCGTAACCTGCGGCACGTTTTTATCTGTAAAAGACTGGATAAAACCACCGACACCTGCCGATGGCTCTAAAAATTTTTGTATCGCTATGCGATTTTCTTTGAATACATCGGATAATGTATTGATGATTTCGGGCGGAGTATAAAACGCCGTAAGTACCGAACTGCGCATACTGTCCACAAAGTGTTTATACTGCCTTTCGTCTTTGGCATTTTCTTTCAGTACCCTGTGTAGTTCCTGCGTTTCCTCAAAATACGTCCGCTCATAATCTTTCCACTGCTTTATATCTGTCGGATGCTCTGCGGGATTTAAAATGAATTTTAGTCCTCCGAAACCACTGTACTGTAAAAGTTGCTGCCGTTCGGCTTCGGTAGCTTGGCGTTTTTCTTTCTCTAACCTGAACATGACCCGTAACGCCTCGATATTCTGCTTCAGGTGTTCACGTTGATTAAATGCCATAGTCTTCGATATGAATTGCTATGGTTCCCGTGATTTCCGTATAGAGCAGGTCGTGGTCGGTGGTATAGGCGAAGTCATCTGTCAGCACATATTTTGCAAATACGGGTTCGCAGACAGGCAGCATCTTTTGAGCAAAGGGGCGCAATTCCTCGTCCAGCATAATGCTGTTAAACTCATTGCAGACCACTTGAAAAACAGTGTCGAATTTGGAATAATGAAGCCCCTCAAAGAGTATATAATCTGCGATACGGTCGCATTGCTCTATGGAGTTTCCTGAACTAAATGCACCTTCGTAGGCGTTTGCCGCCCACTTGGAACGTTGCTCGACAAACTTTTGGTCGTCTGCTTTTTCGGGGAAGCTGGTATTTAATAATTCCTGTAACCTTAACGTAAAATAAGAGAGGTCTTTTTGCTGTGTACTCATATTGATTTTGTTTAAAATTTTCAATGAGTAGCTAAAGTATTATGGCAATAAACTGCCACACCCAAAGCGGTAGTAGTTGGCTTTGGGTGGCAGTTTTTGACCGGATGACGGTTGAATATAGAAGTAGAAACGGATATTAATTTTCACAACTATTTTTGGGTTTAAAATATTTATCGTAATATTGCGATGTATTTAATTTTGTCAAATGGGCGTAACTAAAACGGAAATATTTACAGAGCAACAAAACAGTTTAGCCATTACTTTAAAGGCATTGGCACATCCTGCCCGTATCGCTATCCTGCAATACATTATCAAGCAGAATGCGTGTATCTGTAACGACCTGGTAGAGGAATTAGGATTGGCTCAGGCTACAATTTCGCAACACTTAAAAGAATTAAAAAACATTGGCATCATTAAGGGAAATATAGAGGGTACGAGTGTATGCTACTGTATTGATGAAAATGTTTGGCAACAGGTTAAAAAGGAACTCAATACTTTCTTTGTGGATAATGTAGGAGTTGATAAATGCTGTTAAGCATTTTTTTTGAACATATCAATCGCAATAAAGCAATATAACAATTAAATAAAAAACGATGAAGCTATCAGAAATCAAAGAAATCTTGCCAACGTTGGGCAATGTCGAATTTCATTTGGAAAATGGCACATTTGTACCGGAACACTTTCACGTTACGGAAGTAGGTGTTATTACCAAACATTTTATTGACTGTGGCGGAACCATCAGAAATGAAAAGGTTGTCAATTTTCAGCTCTGGAACGCTAACGACTATGAACACCGATTAAAGCCAGCCAAACTTTTGAACATTATTAAACTTTCGGAGGAGAAATTAGGTATTGAGGATTTTGAAATTGAGGTAGAATATCAATCGGACACTATCGGAAAATATGACTTGGATTTTAATGGAGAAACTTTTGTGCTAAAAAGCAAAACAACAGCTTGCTTGGCACAAGATGCGTGCGTTATTCCGTCTGAAAAACAAAAGAAGAATTTATCCGAGTTGCCAGTAAATCAAACATCTTGCTGCACGCCAAATTCCGGTTGTTGCTAAATACTAAAACCAATTAAAATGTATAAGGATTTAATAGAAACGGTAAACAATATTATTGCTAATCAAAAAATTGACGAAGAACGTAAAGCTACGTTACAACCGCTAATAGATTTTGTACAGCAAAAAGTAATTAACAGGGAAAATGTAAACCTAAATTTCATTTGCACTCACAATTCACGCAGAAGCCATCTATCACAAGTTTGGGCGCAGGTAGCGGCAGCACACTTTAGCATTCCAAATGTATATTGTTATTCGGGCGGTACGGAAGAAACAGCATTGTTTCCGAAAGTAGCAGAAACCTTGACAAATCAGGGCTTCTCTATTTTCAAAATTGTAGATAGCAATAATCCGGTATATGCAATAAAGTACAGTGCCAATGCTTTGCCCGTAATTGGCTTTTCAAAAAAATATGATAACCTTTTTAACCCTGTATCAGCGTTTGCAGCTATCATGACCTGTTCGCAGGCAGATGGGGGTTGTCCTTTTATTGCTGGGGCAGAAAAAAGAATACCCATTACATTTGAAGACCCTAAAATTTCAGACAATACACCGGAGCAATCAAAGGTATATGCCGAAAGAAGTTTGCAGATTGCAACCGAAATGTTTTATATATTCTCAAAAATCAGCCGATAACCAATGCAGCCAAAATTAAAATTTCTTGACCGTTACCTTACCTTATGGATATTTCTTGCAATGGTGGCAGGCGTAGGATTAGGGCATTTCTTTCCAGGTATTTCAAAAGTTACAAACGCTTTAGCCGTAGGCACTACAAACATTCCTTTAGCAATAGGTTTAATACTGATGATGTACCCTCCGTTGGCAAAAGTGGATTATACATTACTACCGAAAGCATTAAAGGATAAAAAAGTAATCGGCTTATCCTTATTGCTCAATTGGGTTATTGGTACTGTGCTGATGTTCGGATTAGCCGTTTTGTTTTTACGGAATGAACCCGATTATATGACAGGCTTAATACTGATAGGTTTGGCAAGATGTATCGCAATGGTAATTGTTTGGAGTGATTTAGCAAAAGCCAACAGGGAATATACGGCATTGCTGGTAGCGTTAAACAGCATCTTTCAGATAATAAGTTACAGCTTCTTAGTTTGGTTGTTCATCAACATATTACCCAATAAATTAGGTTTAGCGAATTTCAATGTAAGTGTATCCATTCAAGATGTAACGGAAAGTGTATTGATATTTTTGGGTATTCCATTCTTGGCGGGATTTATAAGCCGTTACATACTGGTAAAATCAAAAGGGATAGAATGGTACAATAGAATATTTGCGCCCAAAATATCACCCATTACATTGTATGCTTTACTATTTACCATCGTATTAATGTTCAGTCTTAAGGGGGATAAAATAGTAGAGTTGCCAATGGACGTAGTAAAAATAGCAATACCCTTAATCATCTATTTTGTACTCATGTTTTTCGTGAGTTTCTTTATTGGTAAATCTTTAAATATTCCTTACGACAAAAATGCATCAATTGCATTTACAGCTACAGGAAACAACTTTGAATTGGCTATAGCCGTAGCCATAGCCGTTTTTGGTATTCATTCACCGCAGGCATTTGTGGGCGTAATCGGCCCACTTGTGGAAGTTCCTGTGTTGATACTCTTGGTAAGAGCAAGTACGTTGTTAAAGAAGAAATTCTATTGAAGTGCTCCCTTGAAAATTCAAAGGGGGGTGTTATGGAGAAAGGTTCTGAAGCATTTTACCTACTTCAATGTCCATTCTCGAAAAGGCAAACCATTTCTTGCCCAAATCCTTTAATGATGCCCCGATGTGGTACAGTTCCGCTCCATCAATGATAAGAAAGCGGTCATGTGCATGGGCAAAAGGATGAACATTTATAGCTGGGTATTGGCTGTTGTAGCGTTGTACATCGAGTTGTAGCTGATTGCTGATGCTTTTGGTGTAGATAGTGGCAGATACGGTCTGCCCACGCTTTCCCAGCAGCGTAAGCACCGTATCGTCCACATAATTGTCAATAAGGATAATAGACCTTTGTGCGCTTCGGATAATACCCGAAACAAAAGCATAGGCATCGAATATCTGCCCGTCATAGAAAACACCTTTTTCACTGTGCAGTTTGCCGCCCTCCAGTGCTTTAAATATTTCCTCAAACCTGCCGTCTGCCTCAATCTGTTTGAGTTCAATTTTATCCATGCGGGAAAACAGCCCGGCATTATCCAGTAACAGTTTTCGCATTTCAACAAAGGCATTCATTATCTCAATGCTCACCTTCACGGCTATATCGCTACGCAACACTGCCGACAACATGGCTACGCCTTGTTCTGTAAATACGTAGGGCAAATAACGCCGTCCGCCACGTCCGGCGTTTGAGGTTCCAATTTGGAACCTCAAAGTTTCGCTTTCCTCATCGCTCAACTGAAAACAGAATGTTTCAGGAAAGCGCTCAATATTCCTTTTCACGGCTTTGTTCAGTATTTTGGTTTCCACCTGATACAGTTGAGCCAGGTCTTTGTCAAACATGACCTGTTTGCCCCGAACCGCATAGATAAGGCTTTCTATATCCTTTTGGCTTATGATTATATTGTTGTTCATTTCTTTTTGCTTGTGGTATTATCAAATTCAAAAGAGCTTTCGCCGTTATCTTTCAGTATGATAAAAGCATCGAATTTCTTACCCGCCTTGCTTTTCATGCCTTTGATAAGACTGGTCTTTCTTTTGTTCACAAGGTTTTCGATTTCGGCAATGCTCAATTGTACACCGCACACATTACGGTATTGAAGCCAGTTACAAGCCTCATCGGGGCATTTGACAACCTTATCCCGGATGAGCAGTTTACGTGCTTTGCATTTGGGGCAGGTCAGTTCAGGATGATTATGGCTTGCTATGTTCATGCTCAACAATTCCTGCGTTACGGATGAAGTATAGACTTCCATTGATTGGTGAAAGCCCGTTGCATCGGCTTCGTTGTTCTCAATCTTTTGTAAAGCCATTTCCCATTCGGCAGTCATGGCAACATCGGCAATCCTTTTACTCTTTACGGCTTCGTAAACCTGCAATCCCTTTTCTGTGGCAACGAGCGTTTTTTTATCACGCCTGATATAATCCCTTTTAAAAAGGGTTTCTATAATGGCGGCTCTTGTGGCTGGCGTACCAATGCCGATACCTTGCAGAGCTTTACGCTCATCTTCGTTCGCTATTTCCTTTCCGGCATTTTCCATTGCAGATAACAAATCTGCTTCCGTATAGAGTACGGGCGGCTTGGTCTTTTTCTCCAACACTTCGGCAGTTTTAATTTTCAGTTCATCGCCTGCTTTTAGTTCCGACAATTCCTGTACTGGCTCGCTATCTTCATCACTAAAGTTCCTTTTGATGCCACGCCAGCCTGCTTCAATAATTTTACTGCCTTTCACCAAAAAATCATAATGCAAAGCCTGTAATGAAACGTCTGTTATTTCTTTGGTACAGGCTTGTGATAAGGCTTCCACCAAACGCAGGGCAATCATGTCGTAAATAGCTTCTTCATTTAAGGGCAATGTTGAGGGGATTGTTTCGGTGATGAGCAGACCGTGGTGGTCGGTTACTTTTACATCATTCACGATGCGTTTATTGAAACGACCCCATTTCAATTTTCCAACTGCTTCTTTACAGGAAGCCCTTGCTTCCAATGACCTTACCAAAGCGGGGATTTCAGCCCAAATATCTTCGGGTATGTATTTGCTTCCGGTACGAGGGTAGGTAATCAGTTTCTTTTCGTACAGGCTTTGGGCAATGTTCAGTGTTTCTTCGGCAGTCAGAAACAGCCTTTTGTTCGCTTCCTTTTGCAATCCTGTTAAGTCGAAAAGCAACGGAGGTTGCTCTGTAACGGTTTTGGTTTCTACTGCGGTAACGGTAGCAGTTCCGGCACGCTCAATGGATTTGAGCGTATCGTCTGCCAGCTTTTTATCTTCCCATTTGGTTTTGGAAAGGCTTTTAAAATCCGTAAACTCTTTGCGGTGTTCTAACTGTATCTGCCAATACTTTTTGACAGTAAAGTTTTTGTTTTCCAAATAACGTTTACAGATAAGCGCAAGCGTGGGTGTTTGCACACGCCCCAGCGAATACACACCATGCCCTGCAATGCTCAATGCCTGCGAAGCATTAATGCCCACCAACCAATCGGCTTGGCTTCGCCCTTGTCCGGCACGGTACAACCCGTCAAAATCACTTCCGGGTTTCAGGTTATCGAAACCCTGCTTAATGGCTTTTTCGGTCAATGAACTTATCCATAAACGCTGAAAGGGCTTACTGCATTTCAGGTACTCATAAATGTACCTGAAAATGAGTTCGCCCTCACGTCCGGCATCGGTAGCAACGATAATACTATCCGACCGACCAATAACCTGTTCAATAACTTTCAACTGCTTTACCGCTCCGCTATCGGGAACGTATGTCTTTTCCTTTCTTACTTTCCGTACCGTCAGTAAAAAAGGATTGGGCAATATGGGCAGGGCTTCCCTTTGGAAGCCCGATAGCCCATAATCTTCCGGCATTGCCAGTCCGACCAAATGCCCGAATGCCCACGTAACCTGATAGCCGTTACCTGCTATGTAGCCATCCTTTTTATCGGTGGCTCCCAACAGGGCGGCTATTTCACGGGCTACGCTTGGTTTTTCGGCTATAATTGCTTTCATATTTTTTTCTTTTAGTGATTATCTTTTTATGCCTTTGGATTTAGCTGGTTCCTGTCGTTCCTGCTGCTGCTCATTGATAGGAGTGGTTTGCTGGGATTTTAATGGTTCGTTGATATTCTTGGTCGCCTCATTGGTTTTCCCCTCCGAATTGACGGCTACCTGCGTTTTGTGGGTATCTGCCGGAACAATCTTGTCTTTCAGTTTGTCCGGGTTTCTGAAATTGAAATCATATTTGCCTGTTTCGGCATTCAGTGTAACGTAGCCCTTATAAGGCTGTCCTTTGCCATCCATGAAATCAGAAACATAAATCGTCTTGCCTTCCGTGAGCTTTTTGTACTGCTCATCATTAAATTCCTTGCCCCTGTACAATCGTGGATTGTCCTGCGATTGTGCCTGCTGCTGGTTTTGGGATTGCTTGTAATTTGCGCCTCTTTCAAAAAGGTATTCAGGAAAACGCTTATCGGCATTGTATTGAATATCGCTGCTGAATGTTTTCCCTTTCTGCGAAACCATACCCTCTATGTAAATGGATTTTCCCTCGTATAAAGTTTGCTTTTGTTCAGCACTAAGTTTTACCCCTCCAATGTCGTCAGGAACTTTTATCCAGTCCTGCCGCAAGGCGATAACTTCCTTTGTCAGTTTATCAATGCTGATAATGGACGGTATTTTTTCTCCGGTCTTGGGATAGGTCAATTCTACCACACGCCCCATATTCCCGGTTTTGAGCAGGTTCTCTTTATCCTCTTTGGTAAATTCATGCCCGAAAAAGGGCGTATGCAGGTTGGGTTCGTGGCGAACGCCATACATCACAAATACAGGCATTCCGTTTTCTCCGTTTTGAAGTCCCAGCCTTGCTTCCGAACGGATGATGGCAGAACCAAAATTGATGCTCACAGGATAGACCTTATTGGTCTTATAGCCCTTTAAAAGCATTTCCAGCGTATTGTCTTTTTCCAGTCGTTCTTTGGTTATGCCGATTTGCGCCAGCGTTTTCCAATCAATATCATCTGCTTTAAAACGATAGTCGTTTGTTGGAGGTGTTGCCTGTGTCGCTTCGGGCTTTGCCTGCGGTACTTGTGTTGTTTCCATATCTTTTTTGTTTTCTTGTTGTGGTTCCTTTGGCTCCTTCACTTCATGCTTTGCCATAATAGCCTCACCTTCTTTGGTAGGGGCATTCACTTGTTGTTGCATTTTTTCGGCTGTTTCAACCGCATCCTGTGCAGGAACTTTGAAAAATGAAAAACGGGTAGGGTCTTTAAGCTGTCGCCAAAAGTTGGAGAAGAAGTTGGAAAAGAAATCGCCGCTCTTATCTACCCGCATAAATGCGTTTTGATTTTTCTTGTTGGCATCAACGGTTTTCAGGTTGCCGTTTTCGTCAACACCTGTAACTGCTTGGATGGTCTTTTTTTCTTTATCCATCACCAGCAAAACATCCGAAAGCTGTTCAGGAGTTTGCTGTGGATTTTGGGGTGTGCTTTGCTGCGGCTCTTGCTGCACTGTTTCTGTTATTTGCTCGCTCATACTAATGATATTTTAAATGTTATCGTCCGAAAATAAATGAAGCGGGTACGGCGTAGCCGTACCTGTCTTTGTGTGGCACTGTTTGTCACTCGTTGTCCTTTGTGCGTTGCAGGGGAGCATTTACACTATCCCTTATGAACTGGTGTACGTCAGATAATTTGTAGTACAATTTTCCGCTGATGGTATAATATGGCAGCTTGCCGGATGAGCGGTAACGCTGTAAGGAGCGGTGGCTGATTTTCAACATTTGCAAGAGGTCTTGGTTATCCAAAAGTTCTTCGCCGTCTATGGTATTGCGTTGCTTCTGTATATCTATGATGTGTTGTTTCAAAATATCGAAACGTTCCATGATACGCTCCATCCACGCAAAAAATTCCATTCTGTCTATGTTCATAGCTGGTACGTTTTAATTATTTTCCCGACTTTATCGTTCTTCCTTTTTCGATGTAGCTTTTGCCCTTTGCCATAAGCTCCTGCATATATTCCTCACTGGTCTGTACGGCATGGGCATTGAGCATATTCTTTATGGCTCCTATGGTGTAGTAGTATTGCCCGTACATTTTGGAATAGGCTATTTCACCTTTGGTACGCATACGCCAAAGGGTCTTTTCGCTGATGCGGAGGTATTGGCAGACTTCATGGTTATTGAGCCAAAGACTATCGTAGCTGGTGTTATCCAATTTCAGGATATACTCGCTAATGGATTTGATGCGCTCGTTAAGCTGCTTCCATGTTTCTTCTTCTATGGTTATAATATTCATTGTACAATTGCTTAATGTTCACTGTACAAAATTGTAGCGTTTGGCTGGGGCTGTCTTCCGATACGTGTCTATCAAAAAGGCACTTTTTTATTTTTTTTTGCAATTGCTGTAAAGTCCTACTGTGTAACAGTTTCTTGCTTTTTACTATGTGCGTTGGGTATTTCAAAGGGTGGATTTGTCTATACACACATATAGGCAAACGGGCAAAAAAAAGACAGCACCCATGATGCTGTCCTTATTCCTTAAATTAAAAAGGAAGATTATGCCGTATCTTCCTTATCCATGTATTCCTCTAAACTGTATTTCAGTTGGTCTAAAAATAAAGTACGTGAGCCTGCACGGGTCTTCATACGATGGAAGCTATTATGAATGTCGCTAAGTGAAACACGGAACAGGATTTGAAACACCATACTGATTTTGCGAATGCCCAATTTGCCGTGTGAAACAGCATCGACAGCGTGAAGCGCATAAATCAGTTCTATGAGGGCATTTTTTGTTTGTGTCCAAAAAATATCTTTGGTATCACTGTCCTGCAACAGTGCATCCGGGCTTTGTTCAGGGCTTAGTTTTGTCGTGAGGTAGTTATAGATTAATTCATTGGCTACGATTTTTGCCACCTTGTAATCAAAGTAGGTCGAGAATTGCGGGTCAATCTCAAAAACAAAGCTATTTAATCCATCATTGTAATTGATATTTCCCAGCGTATAATAGGTTTCGTCACGGTCAGTCCTGCCGGAGCGATAATACCTGTAAAAATCCGAATTGCAGATATGCTCTTTATATTCCTGTTTCAACTCCCGGAGTTGTAAAGCAAAATAGCATTGATGCAAATTCCCGTTATCTGCGGGGCAAGCTGTTTCAATCCGATAAACCTTGTTGTAGTAAATCAGCTTTCCGAGAATGTTCGGTTTCACCAGTTTGAAAAAATGGATTTCTTCGGCTTTATTGGCAAAGCCTTCTTTCAATACATCTTCTTTGACGGTACGCAGTAATTCCTGAAGATAGATTGTCATTCTGTAAGCCTCATCAATGAAGCTGGATGCTTCAGCAGATAATTTTCTTTCCTGCTTTTGAATTTCGGCAACAATGGTTTGTAAGGGATATTTCATAGTTACGTTCGTTTTATCAGGCTGTATTTATCCAAATACAAATGTTAGCCTTAACTATGAATTAATTCCATGAGATATGCCGAAGTCAGGTAATTTTTTTTTACATTTGCTACTGATTTACAAGGAAATTGAGAGAAAATGAATGCAATAAGCACCATTACTAAATCGTTACCGACAACAATTTCCCGCCTCGTAAACTACTCATTATAAGCAACCTTTTACTTTTCTAAGTATTTTCTTCAAAAAAAACTTCTTAAGCCATCTCATGTTTTAAACAGGCCCGATAGTCCGCCTAAAATATTTATTATCATTTTTCATACTACATAACCCATCGATTCTGTGTGGGCACACTATGTAAAAGCTGTACTTTTTTGGTTCAACTTTGTGGTGTTCTTTTATTACGAATAAAAAATTAAACCATGAATTTGTTAGCAGCACAATCAACCCTGGATGTAACCAATGAAGGTTCATTACTGGTTATTGGTCTTATTGCCTGTATTGGCGTATTCGCCCTGTTACTGGCTAAGAAAGAAGTAAAAAATGTTGCCTGATTCGCTCTGCAATATTTTTTAAATACCTGATGAAGCCCGCCTTTGCTAAAGCTATGGCGGGCTTTTTTGTGGGTTTTTACTTAAGTTAGGCCAATGAAAAGACTGTTACGTCTGCTGCAGTACCTGTATTGTATTTATGCACTCCTGCTTTTTATTATACTGATGCTCCTTATATTCCCATTGGTATTGCTTGCATTACTGTTGGGAAAGATCCGCGGGGGTAACACCATTTATCTGCTCTGTATGATCTGGGGAAAGATCTGGTACTTTCTCATCGGCGTGCAACACCGGGAGATCTATGAAGTGCCGCACAACTGGCAAAAGCAATACATCTTCGTAGCCAACCATATTTCTTATATGGATATTCCGCCACTGGTACTAATCGCTCACCAGCCGATCAGGGTATTGGGTAAAGCCGAAATGACCCGGATACCGGTATTCGGATGGATCTATCGTGCCGCTGTGATACTCGTTAACCGCAGCAATGCCGAAACAAGGGCGAGGAGCATCCGGGCGCTTAAAGCGGCATTGCGGCATGGCATTTCCATCTTTATTTTCCCCGAAGGCACTTTCAACGAAACAGGTCACCCGCTGAAAAATTTTTTCGATGGTGCTTTTCGTGTTGCCATTGAAACAGCCACACCCATCAAACCCGTTTTACTGGTAGACACGGTTGATCGCCTGCATTACCGCAGCATCTTCGAACTCACACCCGGTCCCAGCCGGGTTGTTTTCCTGGAAGAAATTCCTGTAGCGGGTCTTACCATGAAAGACATCCTGTCTTTAAAACAACAAGTATACGATGCAATGGATGCGGCACTCAGACGCTATCGCAACTATCCAACAGCTTAAAGCTTATTTTTGAAGAAATTAGGTTGATTTGTTTGTAGAAGTCATCATACCACTCGCCCTTCCCAAAAATTACACCTGGTCGGTACCCCCGCATTTGCAGGATGCCGTGCAACCTGGCGTACGTGTGGAAGTAGTGCTGGGCAGGAATAAAAAATATGCCGGTATTGTAAAACGCGTATTGCCATCTAAGCCGGAATCCTTTCAACCCAAAGACATTTTAAACGTGCTGGACCCCGAGCCGCTGCTCTATACTTCCCAACTGCAGTTGTGGGAATGGGTAGCGGATTATTACATGTGCAGCGAGGGGGAAGTGATGCAGGCAGCCGTTCCTGCCAACCTGAAATTATCGAGCGAGAGCGTGCTTATCTGGAATGAAGCGGCAGACTATGCGCCTTCTGATCTTTCCGACGCCGAATACCTGGTTACGGAAGCGCTGGAACTCAAAAAAGAATTGCGGCTGGGCGAAGTACAGCAGTTGCTGGATGCCGCTGTTGTTTATCCTGTTATCAAGAAACTCATAGAGAAGAATATCTGTTATGTGTGGGAAGAATTGAAGCAGAAATACAAAGTCAAAACAGAAACATATATTTCTTTAGCGGCCGCATATCGGAACGAAGACCAGTTGGCGGACTTGCTGAATAACTGGAGCCGGGCACCTAAACAAATGGAACTACTGCTCGCTTACCTGCACCTCGTAAAGACAGCAGGTGAAGTAACCAAAGCAGAACTGCTGAAAAAATCAGGCGCTTCCGATGCACAACTGAAGGGGTTGCTGGAAAAAAATATCCTGGTTGCCGAAAAAAGAGCCATTGACCGCATCAGCCCTTTGCCCAAAAATATCGCTATCGATTTCACACTTTCTCCTGCACAGGAAAAAGCCCTTGCTGCCATCAGGGAAACCCTGGAACACAAACAGGTTACTTTATTGCATGGTGTAACAGCCAGCGGCAAAACACAGATCTATATTAAACTCATCGAAGAACAGATCATGCAGGGCAAACAAGTATTGTACCTGCTGCCGGAGATCGCACTCACTGCACAAACCATCCGTCGCCTGCAAAAACATTTCGGCGGGTACATTGCCATTTATCACTCCAAATTCAATCCCAATGAACGGGTAGAGATCTGGAACAAAGTAAAGTCGGGCGATATCAAAGTAGTATTGGGCGCTCGCTCGGCTCTTTTTCTTCCTTTCAGGGAACTGGGTATGATCATTGCCGATGAAGAGCACGATGCTTCCTATAAACAACAGGAACCTGCGCCCCGCTATCATGCAAGAGACGCCGCTATTTATTACGCCTCTTTGTTTGGCGCCAGGGTGTTGCTGGGGAGTGCTACGCCTTCGGTGGAAAGTTATTTCAATTGCATGCAGGATAAATACGGACTGGTAACCCTTGCTGAAAGATTTGGCGATGCAGGTCTGCCCGCTATCGAACTCATCGACATAAAAAAATACCCTGCTAAACCAAAACCTGTATTTACACCGCCGCTCATCGATGCCATCCAGGCATCATTAGACGCAAAGAAACAGGTCATTA
Organism: Asinibacterium sp. OR53; assembly: GCF_000515315.1. Lineage (NCBI taxonomy): Bacteria > Pseudomonadati > Bacteroidota > Chitinophagia > Chitinophagales > Chitinophagaceae > Asinibacterium > Asinibacterium sp. OR53. Next base: position 2,368,668 of record NZ_KI911562.1, on the reverse strand, counting down.
TTTTTCAGAACAGACGGGGCTATGCTCCGTACCAGGTATGCGATACCTGCGGATGGATACCGCAATGCCGCGATTGCGATGTAACGCTTACCTATCACAAAACAAGAAATCAACTGGTTTGTCATTATTGCGGCACCATTTACCCGGTGATACAGACCTGCCTGGCCTGCGGCAACCATCATTTCACACAGAAAAATTTTGGTACGGAACAGGTAGAAGAATTGCTGGGCGAAACATTTCCCGAAGCCAGGACCGCCCGGATGGATTACGACAGCGTCAAAGGCAAACACGATCACGATGCGCTGATCAAATTATTTGAACAGCAGCGTATTGATCTGCTGGTGGGTACACAGATGGTGGTAAAGGGACTGGATTTTGAACACGTGAACCTGGTGTGCATTGTTGATGCCGATGGCATTCTCAACTTCACCGATTTCAGGGTCAATGAAAGGGCATTTCAGTTGATGGAACAGGTGAGCGGAAGAGCCGGCCGTAAAGACGATGAAGGGAAAGTGCTGATACAGGTAAGCAATCTGCAGCACCCGGTTTTGCAATTCGTGAAAGACCATCGTTATACCGGGTTGTTTGAATTTGAATTGCATAACAGGAAAGCATTCGACTATCCACCCTTTACCAGGCTGATCCGCCTGGTTTTCAAACACAGGGAAAAACATATTGCCGAAGAAGCCGCCCATATCATGGCGCAGGGATTGAAAACCCATTTTGGCAAATATCTTTCCGGTCCTGCACAACCCGTGGTAGATCGTATACGCAATCAATACCTTTGGGAAATACTGCTCAAGCTGCCGAAAGACAGTCGCTTCATCCATCAGTGCAAAAAAGAAATTCACCAGCAAACAGTCATCATACAATCCAATAAAAGATACAGGGCGGTTGTGATACAGCCCGATGCAGACCCTGTTTAATCATTATACTAACTTCATCTCATGCAAATCAGCCAGCACTTATCACTCAAACCATACAATAGTTTTGCCATCGATGTGAAAGCAAAATATTTTGCTGCTTTTGAATCGGTGATGGTGTTGGAGGAACTGCTTGGTGTTGCCGGTCATGAACAAATGCTGGTGCTCGGCGGCGGAAGTAATATTCTTTTCACCGGCGACTTTAATGGATGGGTATTGAAAAACGAATGCAAAGGCATCCGTCTCATAGATGAAGATGACAATTATTTTTACGTGAAAGCCGCTGCCGGTGAGAACTGGCACCAGTTTGTGATGCATTGCATAGCGCAAGGTTATGCCGGCGTTGAAAACCTCAGTTTGATTCCCGGTAATGTGGGTGCCTCTCCGATGCAGAACATCGGCGCCTATGGTGTGGAGATCAAAGACGTATTTCATGAGCTGGAAGCTTTTCATCGCGAAGAGCGAAAGCTGGTAACCTTTACGCTTGCCGACTGCTCATTCGCCTATCGCGAAAGTGTTTTCAAAAACAAATTCAAAGACCAGTTCATCATTTTGAACGTCACTTTCCGCTTACGCAAAAAGCCGGTGTTCAACACGAGCTATGGGGCAATAGAACAGGAACTGGAAAAAATGGGTGTGCAGGAACTTTCCATAAAAGCCATTTCAGAGGCAGTGATACGCATCAGGCGCAGCAAGTTACCAGACCCTGCCGAGATCGGTAATGCCGGCAGTTTTTTCAAAAACCCCGCCATTTCCAACCTTCAGTTTGAACAATTGCAACAATCATTCCCCGCGATTGTTGGCTATCCTGCAGGTACAGGCCAAACGAAAGTTGCCGCCGGTTGGCTGATAGAACAATGCGGCTGGAAAGGTTACCGGAAAGGTGATGCCGGCTGTCACGCACGCCAGGCGCTGGTATTGGTGAATTATGGCAGTGCCACAGGCGCTGAAATAGTGCAACTCTCAACCGATATTATCAACAGTGTACATGAAAAATTCGGTATTCATCTTGAACGGGAAGTCAACCTGGCTTAATGATTTACCGGCGGCTGCGCTGCTGTTGAATCCCTTACAGGCGCTATGGAACTGATGTAAATATCCATCACCTGCCCCTGCCTGATCTTATTGGGTACTTTTTGTCCGGTTGGCCCCAGCACATCAGACAAAACCGTGGGCGACTGCTTCACTATAAAAGCTGCAGCTGAATCTTTGATGGCATCCGTAGCAACAATAGAACCAATGTTCACATTCACCGTAGCGAGGTAAGTGCGCGCTTCCAGCAACGTCATGCCTACCAGGTCGGGCACAGGGATATCACTGCCGCCTACACCGCTTCCCAGTACAAAACTAATGGTACTACCCAACGGTATCTTGGTTCCGGCTGTTACCTGGGCGCCGTTGTAATACTGTTCCAACACAGAGTTACGTGCTATATCAGGCTTGTATGTTACTTCACCCAGCTTCAATCCCAGGCTGCGCAGGTACATTTCCGCACTTCTGATGGAAAAACCTGCCATATTGGGCATTTCTACCTGCGGGGGAATACTGCGGTTGACGGTAAGATAAATGGCGCGGCCGGATTTCACAGTAGCGTCTGCCTCGGGAGACTGGCGGATCACGGCTTGTTTGGGAATGCTGTCGATATACAATGAATCCTGTATCACCACATCAAATCCTTTGGCTTGCAGTATCTGTTGGGCAGCAAGCACGTTTTGTCCTGTTACCGATGGCACTTTCTCCACTTTTCCGTAGCCCGTGAGCCATCCCAATGAACTGAAAAAAAGGATCAGTAATACAACGAGGATACCGATCGCTGCGAGTATGTTTACCCAAATGGATTTTCCAGTAATTCTTTTAACCAGGTTACTCATGCTTACTTATTAATTAAGGACTTCATCTATCAATGCAGAATAAAAATCTTTCAGGTTCCATCCCATGGTCTTCACTTGTTGCGGAATGATGCTGGCTTCACTTTGTCCCGGAACCGTATTCACTTCCAGCATATAAGGTTGTCCCTGTGCTTCATTGTAAATAAAATCGATGCGTACCACACCACGGCAATTCAGCACTTCATACACTTTTTTAGCGGCCGCTTCCAGTTTTATTTTCATCGCATCATCAATCAACGCGGGTGTTGTTTCAACGCTTTTGCCCTGGTACTTCGCTTCGAAATCGAAGAACTCGTTTTGCGTGCTCACTTCCGTAATGGGCAGCACCATGATCTTTCCTTTCGACTTGAATACGCCGATCGTGAATTCGCGTCCGCTGATATATTCTTCTACCAGCACCTGGTCGTCTTCCCGGAAAGCCTTTTGCAGCGCGCCTTCCAGCTCAGTCGCCACATTCACTTTACTCATGCCGATGCTGCTGCCGCCGTTATTGGGTTTCACGAACACAGGCAGTTTCAATGCAGTCAGTATGGTTTCGGGCGATACCGGTGTATGCCTGAAAATATGTTTGGAGTGTGCAACATGTATGCCACCGAATGCAGCAACAGCCACTGTATATCTTTTGTTGAAAGTAAGCGCTGAAGTAGCCGCATCGCAACTGGTATAGGGCAACCCAAGCATATCGAAATATCCCTGCAACTTGCCATCTTCTCCCGGCGTACCATGAATACAAAGTAGTATCGCATCGAAGTTGATCTTGTTGCCGTTATCAATGACAGAGAAATCGTCGCGGTTGACTTTCGATTTTTCTCCCTGCACAGGTTCATACCACCAGCCGGTTGCATTGATATCGATCCGATACACATCGAACCGCTCCCTGTCTACATTGTTGCCAACGGTAATAGCGCTTTTATAACTGATCTGTGCTTCGTTGCTCAAGCCTCCTGTTACCAGGGCTATCTTTTTTTTCATTTCCTTGTTTTTAACGTCATCCCGAATGCAACCGAGGGATCTCACTGAAGATTCGGCAGATCCTTCGACTCGCTTCGCACGCTCAGGATGACGAACATGTAGGCAAATATAGGGAGGAGGATGATAAAAAAAGGTGAAGAAACTCCCCGTCTCTTCACCTCACGTTGGCAGGAAATATCACCCGCCGTTACAAGTTGTTGTCTCTTTGAATGGCAACAATTAATTAGGACTAAGCTAAGCAAATCCACGCTCTTTTGCAAGTATTTCCCCCTCAAAGTTTAGCACAGGTGCCTGTGCATTAGATGTGCATTTTTTCCTTCTTGGCCAGCAGTTCGTCTACTGTTTCGCGGTACATCTCATCAGGTACACAGCAGTCAACCGGACATACGGCTGCACACTGGGGTTCTTCATGGAAACCCTGGCATTCGGTGCATTTATTGGGGGTTATATAGTAAGTATCTACGCTGATGGGTTCAAAACGCTTATCAGCTTCTACAACCGAGCCGTCCATCAGGGTAAATTCGCCTTTAACAGTGGTTCCATCGGCAATGGCCCATTCCACCCCACCCTCGTAGATTGCGTTATTCGGACATTCGGGCTCACAGGCGCCGCAGTTGATACATTCTTCTGTTATTTTGATTGCCATACAAAAAAGGAGTTTGTTGGATTAGTGATTTTACATTTGCAGTTCCAAAAATACGGTTGACAAATGACTTTACAAGAACGAATTCAGTTGATGGTCCGATTAGGTGTCTACATGCAGGGAACGGATGCCGGATGGGAGAACGTCAAAGCAAGGGCTTACCGCGAAAATGCCTGGTTCATCCCGGAATTCATCAACCGGTCGGTCGATAGTATCTGTACCCGGTTCTTACAGGCGCCCCTGCTGGAGGCTTGGGTGGGATCATATAACCTGCCGGATACGCCTGCAAAAGTGCAAACAGTAGGATTGGTCATGGCAGGTAATATTCCCCTGGTAGGCTTTCATGATTTTCTCTGCGTTTTCCTGAGCGGCCATTCTGTATTGATCAAAGCTTCTTCTAAAGACGAAGTCCTGATCAGGCACCTGGTGGAACAGCTCAGTCAATGGGAGCCGTCTGTAGCCGAACGGGTTGCTTTTGCCGGGCAGTTAAAGGGTTGCGGCGCTTATATCGCTACCGGCAGCAACAATTCAGGGCGTTATTTTGAATATTATTTCGGCAAATACCCGCATATCATCCGTCGAAACCGGACTTCCGTAGGCGTATTGGACGGTTCTGAAACCAGGACCGAACTGGAAGCGCTGGCAGAAGATATACAGTTGTATTTCGGACTCGGATGCCGGAACATCACGCAATTGTATGTACCGGAAAAATATGATTTTATTCCCCTGCTGACCACTTTAAAAAAATATGAATATTTCCTTGACTTCCATAAGTACAAGCACAATTACGATTACCACCTGGCGCTGCTCATCATGGGCAATAAGTACTATATGAACAATGATTCCGTCATTTTGACTGAAAACACCTCTCCTTTCTCGCCGGTAAGCCAGGTGCATTACCAGTATTACAAGGATACAGCAGCCGTATGGGATCGGTTAAAAAATAACAACGATATCCAATGTGTGGTAGGTCATGGCGCCCTTGCTTTTGGTGAAGCGCAACGTCCTTCCCTTGGCGACTATGCCGATGGCGTAGATACCCTCCGGTTCTTAACAGCACTGTAAAATTTGCTAACTTTAATCCCCGGATCTACGAGGATCGCCGTAAAACATTTGTTAAATGCGTTGACCGGTGTACTGACAATTAAACAGCTTTGTTTATTTGCTATCCAATAGGCATATCATTTGACGTACCTGAATTAATTTAAAGACCATGAACATGAATTTTAAAAACATTTTAGCCGTTGTAGCCATCAGTGCGGGCACTGCTGTTGCGAGTGTTTGGGGATATGGTAAATACATGGAACACCAGCATGCAGGCGTACAGGATGCCGGCAAATTACCTGTGAACTATGCAGGCTTTTTCGGAAATGGCAGTAATAACGGTGCCATTGTAGACTTTACGCCTGCGGCTACCACAGGCACTCCCGCCGTTGTGCATATCAAAACAAAAACAAAGGCACGACAGGTAAACAATAATAACCGCAAACAGCGTAATCCTTTCTCCGATCTGTTTGGTGATGATTTGGGTGATTTCTTTGGAGGTCCCAGGGTGATACCCGAGCAGCAGGCCAGCGGTAGCGGTGTGCTGATCACGGATGATGGTTATATCGTAACCAACAACCACGTGATCGACGGAGCCGATGAGATCAATGTAACCCTTGCCAATAAAAAATCTTATAAAGCTTCAGTGATCGGCGCCGACCCCAGCAGCGATCTGGCCGTTATTAAAATCGAAGGAAAAGGATTCCCTTACCTGGTATATGGTAATAGCGACGAATTGAAACTGGGTCAGTGGGTACTGGCTATCGGTTATCCGCTTACACTCGATGTTACGGTAACAGCCGGTATCGTAAGTGCCAAATCAAGGTCCATCGGCATCAATGGCCGTCAAAGCCAAACACCGGTAGAATCGTTTATCCAGACCGATGCGGCCGTTAATCCCGGCAACAGTGGTGGCGCACTCATCAATACCTCTGGTGAATTGGTAGGCATCAACTCGGCCATCGCTTCTCCTACGGGTTCTTATGCGGGATACTCTTATGCCATTCCGGTAAATATTGTGAAGAAAATCGTGACTGATATTGTGAAGTTCGGCACCGTACAACGCGCTTATATTGGCATCCAGTATGCGCCGCTCGAAAACATGAGTGATGATGATAAGCGGCAGTTGGAAAAAGAGCTGGGGGTTTCACTGAGAGAAGGTGAAGGCGTGTATGCTACTGCAATTCCGGCAGGAGGCGCGGCAGCGGCAGCGGGACTGAAAAAAGGAGATATCGTTACCAGGATCAATGGCGTTCCTGTTACCAATGGTCCGGAACTGCAGGAGCAGGTAGCGCGTTACAAACCTGGTGACAAGATCAACCTCACTTACAAACGTGCCGGTAAAGAAAGCACCGCCAGTGTTGTGCTGAAAAACAAAGCCGGTAATACCGATATGGTGAAGAACAGCAGCCTCATAGAAAAACTGGGTGGCACTTTGGAAAATCTCGACAAAAAAGTAGCCCAGGCCAATGAGATTGCAGGTGGTGTACTCGTTAAAAAAGTAGGTGATGGTATGCTGAAAAAAACCAGGATGCAGGACGGATTCGTGATCACAGGTGTGAATGGAAAAGAAGTGAAGAATATAGATGAATTGAAAGAATTGTTGTCTGTATACAAAGGCAGCAATATCCGTCTCGACGGGTTCTATCCCGGCTTCGAAGGATCTTATACTTATCCTTTGAATCTCGGCGACGATAATTAAGCAGATTGCATTTTCCTTTCATTATAAAGCGGTTGTTCTTCGGAATAGCCGCTTTTCTTTTGGTGCGAACGGCGATATCCGTTAAGTAAGCGATAGCTGCTTACCGCCAATAGTAACTGAAAAATAGATCTCTGCCTGCAGCGCCTTGAATATCTTAAGGATGGTCTCTATGGAAGCGTTGTTAGCATTGTTTTCCAGCTTGGATATTTGTGCTTTTTGTACGCCTACCAGTTCTCCCAGTTGTGCCTGGGTAAGGTTGCGTTCCTGTCTTGCTTTTTTGATCATGTTGCTCAATAAGGCCATGTTGAGTTTGTACTCGAAATCTTCCCTGGCTTTGGTACCACGTTTGCCTACATGCTTATCTATCATTTCAGATAGACTATAAGATTTCATTTTTGTTTTTTCCATGCTGAATAATGTTTAGGTGTTTTTTTTCTTCAAAATATTTTTCCCTGATACGCAGTGCCCTGGCAATCTCATTGGCAGGCACTTTATCTACTTTCTTTATAAAACCATGGGTAGCCAACACTAACGTGTTATTGGCATCTGTTTTATCCCAAAAAGCCAGCAGCCTAACTTGTTGCAATGCATATCTCACGCGTATTTCCCATATATCATTGTGAAGCTTTTTAAACAAACGTGGATCAGTGGATTGCTCAGCTATTGCAATATTGTACAATAGCTTGTTTACGATCTTCGGATTCAATTCATTGATAAAAATGGAAGCCTCTTCTAAAAACCTCGTTTCAAAATACCTCACAGTTTAGATTTTACAAAGTTAAACAATAGTTTCCAAATATGGAAACTTATTTTTGTCTCAACCTTGTGTTTGGTATGGCTGTAAATAACAGAAAAAATTAATTGCTTACGCAGATTCCTGCAAAAAACAGGTATAAACCGCAAATCTGTATATTTAGACCTCAATCATTTTTTATGCGAACAGTGCATCTTGTTTTATTTTTCTTTGTATGGTTGAGTACATCTTTCAATGCCGGAGCTGCAGTTATTAAGACAGGAGCTGAACAAACCGAAAAATACGTTCCTTACCTGAAAGGTAAGCGAGTAGGTATATTGGCGAACCCCACCGCCGTTATTGGTAAAAAGAACGTACATATTGTAGATAGCTTATTAAAGCTGGGTGTTCATATTGTAAAAGCTTTTGGCCCCGAGCACGGCTTTCGTGGCAACGCAAGCGCGGGCGCCAAAGTAGCAGATGAAATAGATTCGGCTACAGGTATCCCGCTGATCTCATTGTATGGATCAGGAAAAAGCAAACCCAGCCAGGCCGACCTAGCTGATATCGATATTCTGGTATACGACCTGCAGGATGTAGGTTGCCGTTTTTATACCAACATCAATGCGCTGGCCAGGCTGATGGAAGCATGTGCAGAAAACAACAAGGAATTGCTCATACTCGACAGGCCCAATCCCAATGGCTACCTGATAGACGGCCCCATACTCGATATGAAACTGAAATCGGGCATCGGCATGTTTCCCATTCCCATCGCACACGGACTTACCATTGGCGAGTTTGCTCAGATGGTGAATGGCGAAGGATGGCTGCCCAATGGTCTAAAGTGCAATATCCGCATCATACCTGTGGCCAATTATAACCACAACATGGAGTATACTTTGCCTGTAAAACCATCTCCCAATCTCAATACACAGCAATCGATACTGCTCTACCCTACTTTGTGCCTGTTTGAAGGAACGGTGCTTAGCCAGGGAAGAGGTACCTATTTTCCATTTACTGTTTTGGGCAACCCTGATCTAAAAGGTTATTCTTTTTCTTTCACACCTACCAGTATCAAGGGAATGGCAGAAACGCCGCTGCACATGAACAAGGCCTGTTTTGGGCTTGATCTGCGCAAGTATTCTGTTACGAGCCTGCGAAAGAGCAAACAACTGCACATAGAATGGATGATCGAATTGTACAAAGCATATCCTCATAAAGAAAAATTCTTCGATTACAAGCAGAGTAAAGAGATGGGCAATATCGACAAGCTCGCAGGCACCACCAGCTTTAAAGAACAGATCGTAGCAGGTCTTTCAGCAAACGACATTCGCAAAAGCTGGGAGCCAGGATTAAAGGCCTATAAGGAAATGCGAAAAAAGTACCTATTGTACCCCTAATGCCAGTTTAGGAAACAAAAGTTAAAAAGGAATGACACTTAACATCGTTCCTTTTTTTATTACGATATTTTTATTTATTTGAAAAAGATTTAAATTAGCTGACCGGTTACCCCCCTCCCCCTAATGTAACCAACCGTAAAACGACTTCCAGATATCCTAAAAAAGAAAGCGACTTGCGCCGCTTTTAATGTTTTCACAACGGAATAATCCTTATTGTGATTTGCTTCAAAATGTAATCGAAAATACAAACCATCTGTCATATGAACAAAAAAATTTTAGGCCTTGACCTAGGAACAAATTCTATTGGATGGGCATTAATTCTACAGGATTTCGAGAATAAACAAGGGGAGATTCTTGGAATAGGAAGCAGAATCATTCCAATGGATCAAGGAACTTTAGGAAAGTTTGCCGAAGGCAGCTCCATCTCTCAAACCGCAGAGCGAACAAGTTTTAGAAACGCAAGAAGATTAAGAGAAAGGTATTTATTGCGTAGAGAAAGGCTTCACAGAGTATTAAATATATTGAACTTTTTACCAGAACATTATGTATCACAGATAGATTTTGAAAAGCATTTGGGGAAATTCAAAGAAGAAACAGAACTAAAACTAACTTATAAAAACAAAGAATTCATTTTCAAAACATCCTTTGATGAAATGCTGGCTGATTTCCGTCAGCACCAGCCGCATGTATTAGTAAATGAAAAAGGAAAACCCAAACTGGTTCCTTATGATTGGGCAATTTATTACCTGCGAAAAAAAGCCTTATCAAAAAAAATTGAAAAAGAAGAGCTGGCTTGGATTTTATTGAATTTTAATCAAAAGCGTGGCTACTATCAATTACGCGGCGAAGAAGAAGGAGACAATCCTAATAAGAAGATCGAATTTCATTCGCTGAAAATTATTGATGTCATTGCTGATGAAATCCAGAAAGACAAAACAGATATTTGGTATTCTTTGATACTTGAACATGGCTGGATTTATCGACGCCAAAGCAAAACACCTTTGTTCGATTGGAAAGATAAAATCCGTGATTTTATTGTAACTACTGACTTAAATAATGATGGTTCAATAAAAACAGATAAAGAAGGAAAAGAAAAAAGAAGTTTTCGGGCACCCGGAGAAGATGACTGGACCTTACTAAAGAAAAAAACAGAGCAAGAAATCGATCAATCGGGAAAAACCGTTGGCGCCTTCATTTATGACACACTTCTTCAAAATCCAAACCAAAAAATAAAAGGCAAGCTGGTTCGTACCATTGAACGTAAGTTCTATAAAGAAGAATTAAGAAGGATACTTGAAAAGCAAATCGAATTACAGCCCGAGCTTTTTACTTCTGATCTATATAGTGATTGCATCAGAGAGCTATACCGAAATAATGAATCCCAGCAATCATCCTTAAGTAAAAGAGATTTCGTGCATCTCTTTATAAACGATATCATCTTTTACCAACGACCTTTGCGTAGCCAAAAATCTTCAATTAGTAATTGCTCATTAGAATTTAGAAATTTTAAAGATGAAAACGGTAATAAACAAAAGCAATACCTAAAAGCTATCCCTAAGTCCAATCCTTATTATCAGGAATTCAGAATATGGCAATGGATGTACAATTTATCTGTTTACAAGAAAGATGACGACACCAATGTTAGTAAGGAATTTCTAAGCAGTATCGGGGATATGGAAAATTTGTTTGACTTTCTGAACAACAGAAAAGAAATCGAACAAAAGCCACTAATAAAATACCTTCTCGAACAAAAAGGATTAAAAGGCAAGCTGCTAAACGCTGAAGTTGAAAAATTCCGCTGGAACTATGTAGAAGACAAACAATATCCCTGCAACGAAACCGCCACACTCATTCGAGAAAAGCTGACAAAAATAAAGGGTATTTCCGAAAATTTCCTGACAAGGGGAATCGAGCAATCATTCTGGCATCTAGTCTATTCTGTAACAGATAAACATGATTACGAAAAGGCATTAAAGTCTTTTGCAGCAAAGCACAGTTTAGATGAAGATAGTTTTGTAGATATATTCAGAAAATTCCCGCCTTTTAAAAGCGAATATGGCTCATTTTCGGAAAAAGCTATCAAAAAACTCCTACCACTATTAAGAGTTGGAAAATACTGGAACTGGGATACCATTGACAAAGAAGTTCAAATCAGGATAGATCATATTATTGATGCTGAAGCCAATGATGAGATCAGGCAAATCGTCAAAGAGAAAGCAGACAAGCACCAGCTTCGTGCAAGAAGCGATTTCCAGGGATTACCCTTATGGCTGGCTCAGTATATAGTTTACAACAGACATTCCGAAGCTGATATTTCGGAAAAGTGGAATTCTGCGAAGGACTTAGAGGACTATTTAAAATCCTTCAGACAGCATTCGCTCCGTAACCCCATCGTAGAACAGGTTATTACAGAGACCCTGCGGGTTGTAAAAGACATTTGGGTCAAATATGGAAATGGAACGAAAGACTTTTTTAACGAGATACATATCGAGCTAGGACGTGAAATGAAAAACACTGCGGCAGATAGAAAGGGTATCACTAATCAGATTACAGAAAATGAAAACACCAACCTTCGAATTAAGTCCTTATTAGCAGAGTTAAAGAATGATCCTCAAGTAGAAAATGTACGTCCATATTCTCCGATGCAACAGGAAATTCTGAAAATCTTTGAAGAAGGCGTTCTCAATGCTGACATTGAAATTGAGGAGGATATTCTAAAAATAAGCAAAACAGCCCAGCCATCATCCTCCGATTTGAAACGTTATAAGCTTTGGCTTGAGCAAAAATACCGCTCACCCTATACAGGTGAAATGATACCATTAAATAAACTGTTTACCCCAGAATATGAAATAGAGCATATTATTCCACAAAGCCGGTATTTTGACGATAGTTTTAGCAATAAAGTGATTTGCGAAGCGGCAGTCAACAAGTTAAAGGATAACCAAATTGGTCTGGAGTTTATCAAGAATCATCACGGCGAAAAAGTGTTAATCGGAATGGACAAAGTTGTTCAGGTGCTTGAAGTGGAAGACTATGAAGACTTTGTAAAACAGCATTATGCAAAAAACAGAAGCAAACGTAATAAGCTCTTAATGGAAGACATTCCTGAAAAGATGATAGAACGGCAAATGAATGACACACGATATATCAGTAAATTCATTTCTAACTTGTTATCCAATATTGTGCGATCAGAAAGCAACGATGATGGTGTAAACTCAAAAAATATCATCCCCGGTAACGGGAAAATTACCACTGAACTGAAACAGGACTGGGGTTTGAATGATGTATGGAATGAATTAATCTTACCTCGATTTGAACGAATGAACCAATTGATGAACACCACGCATTTTACTACATGGAATGAAAATCATCAGAAACTATTACCAGCTGTTCCGCTAGATCTGTCAAAAGGATTTTCGAAGAAAAGGATTGACCATCGTCACCATGCAATGGATGCTCTGGTCATTGCATGCGCTACGAGAGAGCACGTTAATTATATGAATAATGAACATGCATTACGCAAAGGGAAAACGAAAGAAGAAAAACAAACAATTCGTTATGATTTGAGAACTAAGTTATGTGACAAAAAACACAATAAAGATTCAGATCAGAATTATGAATGGATTTTTAAAAAACCATGGGCAAGCTTTACTGCAGACGCAAAAAGTGCATTAGAACATATTGTCGTAAGCTTTAAGCAGAATCTTCGTGTAATCAATAAGGCCACTAATTATTATGAAAAATGGGTAGATAAAAATGGAATAAAAGTAAAAGAATTACAGGAGCAAAAGGGCACGAACTGGGCAATACGGAAGTCTATGCATAAAGATACTATTTCGGGTCTAGTCAAATTAAAAAAGAAGAAAACAGTCTCATTGAATGTCTCGTTAGATGCTATTGCAGACATCGTTGATGAGGGTCTTAAAAAGGAGATACAAAAACTGCAGAAAGTCGGCTGGGATAAAAAGAAACTAAGTAAGCACTTTAAAGATTTAAATTATAAATGGAACGAGAAAGATATTTCAAAAGTTGAAATATATTATTGGGAGAAGGACAACGTTGCTTCAAGAGTCCCCTTAAATGACACATTTGATGAAGATCGGATCAAGGATACAATCACTGATACAGGTATTCAAAAAATCCTTCTTAATCACTTGAAAAACTATAAAGGACAATCAGACAAGAAGGGAAAAGAAATACCGGCACAGCTACTGGCATTTTCTCCCGAAGGAATTGAGGAAATGAACAAGAATATCATGATGCTTAATGGAGGAAAATTTCATCAGCCTATTTTAAAAGTTCGTACCTATGAACCGAAAGGCAACAAATTTAATGTAGGCCAAACTGGCAATAAAAAGGTAAAATTTGTTGAAGCTGCCAAGGGGACTAACTTATTCTTCGCCATCTACACAGATGAAAATGGGAATAGAACATATGAAACTATTCCTTTGAACATTATTATCGAACGGCAAAAACAAGGATTAAGTTCAGTTCCATTGCAAAATGAAACAGGAGAAAAATTATTATTTCAGTTTTCCCCGAATGATTTAGTATATGTCTCGTCTGAGAATGATAAGCAAAGTAATATCCAACCGACCTTCGATTCTCGATGTATTTATAAAGTTGTGAGTTTTACGAATAATAGATTATATGCAATTCCACATATAGTTGCAAAATCTATAGTCGACAAAAATGAATTTACCCAATTGAATAAATTGGAGACATCTTTGGATGGATTATCCATTAAAGAACATTGTTACAAATTAAAGACAGACCGTTTAGGGAATATTTCAAAATTATGATCAAACGCACCTTATACTTCGGCAATCCCGCTTATCTCAAAACCAGGAACGAACAATTAGTATTTGAGAGCCCTGAGACTGGGGAAGTCAAACAAGTGCCGATTGAAGATATCGGAGTACTGATTACCGATCATCAACAGATCACTATTTCGTCAGCATTGCTGTCGAAATTATTATCCGGCAATGTTGCTTTCATCAGTTGCGATGCCACTCACCATCCTACCGGTTTGTTGTTAAATTTAGATGGTCATACCTTACAAAGTGCCCGCTTTACTGCACAAATAGAAGCATCTGTGCCTTTGAAAAAACAGCTTTGGCAACAGACCATAAGCGCCAAAATCAGTAACCAGGCTGGGGTATTAAACTGGCAAAGGTTGCACTGCCAGAACCTTGTGAACTGGGCCAGGGAAGTAAAAAGTGGAGATCCCGATAATCACGAAGCTCTTGCCGCGGCATATTACTGGAAACATTTATTTACACATACAGGAGTTGGAATGGGATTTAAACGGGAACGCGAAGGCTTACCGCCCAATAATCTGTTAAACTATGGTTATGCCATCTTGCGTGCCTTAGTGGCTCGTAGCCTGGTGGCTAGCGGACTTCTACCCACCCTGGGTATTTTTCATCGCAACCAGTACAATGCTTATTGCCTGGCAGATGATATCATGGAGCCATATCGACCATTCGTTGATAAACTGGTATGGGATATTATCAGGATGAATGGAGCGTCTGCGGAATTAAGTCCTTCCGTTAAGAAGAGTTTGCTTGGTATTCCGGCAATGGATGTAAGGATACGTGATGAAAAAAGTCCCTTAATGGTAGCTGTACAACGTACTACTGCTAGCCTCGCACGATGTTTTGAGGGTAAGACTCGGAAAATAGACTATCCAGAATTTGCGAGCCTACCATGAGTAGTCATTACCATACTCGTTTAAATGCTTACCGGATTATGTGGGTTTTAGTATTATTTGACCTGCCGACTGACACAAAAAAAGACCGGAAAGCCTATGCCAATTTCCGGAAAAAACTACTTGTTGATGGTTTCCAGATGTTCCAGTTTAGCATTTATATGCGACACTGTCCTAGCCGCGAGAACGCAGACGCACATATCAAACGCGTAAAAAGCTTTTTACCGGCTAAAGGGCATGTGGGAATTTTCCAACTTACTGATAAACAGTTCGGTATGATCGAATTATTCTATTGCAGAGAGTCCAAAAGTACCCAAGCACCCGTCCAGCAGCTTGCAATGTTCTGAAAATAGAAATAGGATGAGAAAAAAACACTTGAAAGCTCTTTTTCTCATCCTATTACTCGGCTCAAACACAGTACAGATAAGGATTTTATCAAATCGTGCTGTGTAAGAACTAAGATACAATACATTTTGAAAGCAAATCACAACGCCCGTGGTGAAACTGAAAAGAACCGGGGCGCTGTGTAAGAACTAAGATACAATACATTTTGAAAGCAAATCACAACTGTCCATGTGTTGTTACCGGATGCGTCTATGCTGTGTAAGAACTAAGATACAATACATTTTGAAAGCAAATCACAACAAATTGTCAGGTGTAGCGATAATCGGGAACGCTGTGTAAGAACTAAGATACAATACATTTTGAAAGCAAATCACAACAGACCGTATGCAAGGTTTACAGCAGCGCGCGCTGTGTAAGAACTAAGATACAATACATTTTGAAAGCAAATCACAACCACATTACCACCTGCCACATCATTAATCAGCTGTGTAAGAACTAAGATACAATACATTTTGAAAGCAAATCACAACATATGTTTCAACCAATGTTTATAACTACTAGCTGTGTAAGAACTAAGATACAATACATTTTGAAAGCAAATCACAACTGCTGTGATAAAAAACTGCTTATATCACCAGCTGTGTAAGAACTAAGATACAATACATTTTGAAAGCAAATCACAACAGCAATACCAATTTCCAAATTTTCATTCAGCTGTGTAAGAACTAAGATACAATACATTTTGAAAGCAAATCACAACAAATAGTGCCATCCCCCCGGTCTTCTCCATGCTGTGTAAGAACTAAGATACAATACATTTTGAAAGCAAATCACAACCCGTGTTGAATGCGTTACCGTTTACGTTGTGCTGTGTAAGAACTAAGATACAATACATTTTGAAAGCAAATCACAACCATACAGGCCGGAAGTATTTCAGTTCGATCGCTGTGTAAGAACTAAGATACAATACATTTTGAAAGCAAATCACAACGATATGACGAGGAAAGGCGTGTGTTAACGAGCTGTGTAAGAACTAAGATACAATACATTTTGAAAGCAAATCACAACCGGGTCGCGTTCTGCGTTGCCGCCGTCACGGCTGTGTAAGAACTAAGATACAATACATTTTGAAAGCAAATCACAACTACTTGCAGATAGTTGCCATTTGGTTCCGTGCTGTGTAAGAACTAAGATACAATACATTTTGAAAGCAAATCACAACTACTTGCAGATAGTTGCCATTTGGTTCCGTGCTGTGTAAGAACTAAGATACAATACATTTTGAAAGCAAATCACAACAAGAGAAATAACATTAGTGAAAACAAGGCTGCTGTGTAAGAACTAAGATACAATACATTTTGAAAGCAAATCACAACAGTTTGGCAAGTTCCATCGATATACCACCTGCTGTGTAAGAACTAAGATACAATACATTTTGAAAGCAAATCACAACCAGTCATTGGTCATATTATTATCCAACGGAGCTGTGTAAGAACTAAGATACAATACATTTTGAAAGCAAATCACAACAGTAGTGCGGTTCCCTACCGATACTATTTGCTGTGTAAGAACTAAGATACAATACATTTTGAAAGCAAATCACAACAGACTGGTAAGAAAGTGTTGTCTAAGGCGGGCTGTGTAAGAACTAAGATACAATACATTTTGAAAGCAAATCACAACACATCTAGTTCGGGTAATCAGGCAAGTGAAGCTGTGTAAGAACTAAGATACAATACATTTTGAAAGCAAATCACAACTGGATGGCAGAAATATGCTGTTGCTAAATAGCTGTGTAAGAACTAAGATACAATACATTTTGAAAGCAAATCACAACGTGGAAGGCCATGTAACTAAAGGCGGCCTTGCTGTGTAAGAACTAAGATACAATACATTTTGAAAGCAAATCACAACCCAGTCAGGCGCCTAGTCCAGCAAATCGCGCTGTGTAAGAACTAAGATACAATACATTTTGAAAGCAAATCACAACCGGCGCAAGCTTTTTTCTGCTTCAGCAAATGCTGTGTAAGAACTAAGATACAATACATTTTGAAAGCAAATCACAACTGCTCACAGAGAGCTGCCATTTCGATCCGTGCTGTGTAAGAACTAAGATACAATACATTTTGAAAGCAAATCACAACTCCTCTTCTATCTGGACCATTAAGGGTTATGCTGTGTAAGAACTAAGATACAATACATTTTGAAAGCAAATCACAACCCTCTTCCCAAAGGACCTTGAAGCAGGAATGCTGTGTAAGAACTAAGATACAATACATTTTGAAAGCAAATCACAACAAGATGTTGAGATAAACCGTATAGACCTTTGCTGTGTAAGAACTAAGATACAATACATTTTGAAAGCAAATCACAACGGAATTGGTACTAATAACACTGTAAGGTACGCTGTGTAAGAACTAAGATACAATACATTTTGAAAGCAAATCACAACGGTATAATGTATGTGAATGAGAACCAAATAGCTGTGTAAGAACTAAGATACAATACATTTTGAAAGCAAATCACAACTATTACAAGTGAAGGTGTTGCTGTTATCCAGCTGTGTAAGAACTAAGATACAATACATTTTGAAAGCAAATCACAACAAGGAGAAAGATGGTAAGGAAGAAGTATTTGCTGTGTAAGAACTAAGATACAATACATTTTGAAAGCAAATCACAACTGCGTTGGGCTTTGGCCGCGTGGGATGCTTGCTGTGTAAGAACTAAGATACAATACATTTTGAAAGCAAATCACAACGCTTTGCATCAGTGATAATCGCTTTGCGCTGCTGTGTAAGAACTAAGATACAATACATTTTGAAAGCAAATCACAACTATCGGCCATCTTGCCAATGCAAAGGATTTGCTGTGTAAGAACTAAGATACAATACATTTTGAAAGCAAATCACAACTGAAACTCACTTTTTGTATCTTTTCCCTCAGCTGTGTAAGAACTAAGATACAATACATTTTGAAAGCAAATCACAACACCATTGCGTTTTCAACTGATCCAACGTGGGCTGTGTAAGAACTAAGATACAATACATTTTGAAAGCAAATCACAACACTCGCTTGTTGTTGTTGCTTTTGATCAATGCTGTGTAAGAACTAAGATACAATACATTTTGAAAGCAAATCACAACGCCCCTGCGTTTCTCTTTGTTGTCCTTCCGGCTGTGTAAGAACTAAGATACAATATCCCTCAACTCATTCATCATACCCAACAAGGGAATTGCAATAATTTCCTTCGTCACCGGAAAACGCTCTTTACCCGGGTAAACAATAAACCGTTTTGTAGCTGCAATATCTTCACAACCCAGGTGAAATCCTTTTGAAACTGATGGGGCTTGGGAACGTTTGATTTCAATCGCATATCTCTCCGTACTATTCCTTTCAATCACCAGGTCAATTTCAGCGCCGGCGGCCGTGCGATAAAACCATGCTGTTATACCTGCGGGCAAGCATGACAAGAGGTTTTCAACAATAAATCCCTCCCAACTGGCTCCAACAACGGGATGTCCTAACAGGTCGTCAAATGTTGTTAGGTTAAGCAGGGCATGCGTCAACCCACTGTCGCGGATATATACTTTTGGCGCTTTAACCAGTCGCTTACCTACATTGCCAGACCAGGGTTGAAGGGTGCGGATCAATAGTAAATCTTCCAGCAATTCAATGTACCGTTTGGCAGTTGGGGCAGTTACATCAAGGTTGTTTCCGAGCTGCGCAATATTTAGCTGCCCACCCTGGCTGTGGGCCAACATGGTCCAAAGCTTGCGCAACATAACAGCCGGTATCCTGGGGCCGAACTGGGGCACATCCCGCTCCAGGTAAGTACTGATAAAATTTAACCGCCATCGTAAGCTGGCTTCGTCATTCTTTGAAAGGAAACTATCAGGAAATCCGCCACGCAACCATAAACGGTCAATATCTTTTGATTTTTTGTGATCAATTTCGGCGACTGTAAAACCAGACAACTCTTTGTATGCAATCCGGCCAGCCAGGCTTTCTGATGATTGTTTCAAAAGCTCCAATGAAGATGACCCTAAAATAAGGAATTGGGCCTTCCTGAGACCTTCCCGCCTGCGGCGGTCTATCACACCTCGTAGGATTTGAAAAAGTTCAGGAACACGCTGCACTTCATCAAGAATGATCAGCTTTCCTTTGTGCAGTTCAAAATATTCTTCCGGCTCATTCAGCCGCGCTGCTTCGGAGGGCCTTTCCAGATCGAGATAAATGGGCTCCGGGCTCATTGAAGCTGCAATCTCCTCAGCAAGGGTTGTTTTCCCAACCTGGCGGGGCCCAAGAATAGCTACCACTGGAAATTCTTCCAGCAATTCAGCAATTTCTGATTGTGCTAATCGTTTTATCATCCTTGCAAAAATAACATTAAATATTCGATTTACAAGGTAAAAGTATTACAGATGTAATGCTGTTAAGTTCCTGGAGCCTTCCGATCAAAGACCGTATAGAAGCTTTCCATACGCAATACGCCCGCACATGAACGTCCATAGAAAAGAAAGGGCCGCACCAGTTTTGGTACGCCCCTCGGCTGATAGGAGAATTTTGTCGAGCGTGTGCTGGTTTTTGCGGGGCGTGCGCTGTTTTTTGTGGCGCGCACACTGTTTTTTGCCGAGCGTGCGCTGTTTTTTGTGGAGCGCACACTATTTTTTGCCGAGCGTGCACTGTTTTTTGTGGAGCGCACACTATTTTTTGCCGAGCGTGCGCTGTTTTTTGTGGAGCGCACACTATTTTTTGCCGAGCGTGCACTATTTTTTGTGGCGCGCACACTATTTTTTGCCGAGCGTGCGCTATTTTTTGTGGAGCGCACACTATTTTTTGCCGAGCGTGTGCTATTTTTTGTGGAGCGCGCACTATTTTTTGTCGAGTGTGCGCTGGTTTTTGCCGAGCGTGCGCTGGTTTCTGTCGATAGTGCGGAAATGATCCGGCTACTAATGAAAACGATCTGATCGTAGTCCAGAGCGTCCCTTCTGCTGGTGGAGGCCGCCGGACAGTTGGAAGATATTCAAACAGAGTCTAATAACCTACCTCGCGTAGAGGCCCGTTCAACCAGCATGGAAGGTATCGTAATAGTCTGTGCAGACAACGCAAAGTGTTTTTCCTCCAACCCTTTAAAAAGAACGGTAGCGGCAGTCTTCCCTATTTCAAAAGCCGGCTGCGTAACTGTGGTCAGAGAAGGTTCGAGGATAGATGCGGAATGCAGGTTGGTAAAACCAATGATTTTCAGGTCATCAGGTATAGCTACACCAAGCTGTTTACTCACCAGGTAAACAGGAGTGACCAGTTTTTCAACAGATGCAATGATGCCATCCGGTTTATCCCTTTGCTCCAGCAATTGCCTGATCAATGCGCAGTTCTGCTCCATATCGTTACTGCAAAGCAATACATCTGCATCTGTCGCGCCTATGTGAGCATCCTGCAATGCTTTTCGAAAACCCTGCACCCTTTTCGAAGTGATGGACAGGTTGGCGGCGATGGATAAAAAACTGATCTTTTTACAACCCCGTTCCAGCAAACAACGCGTGGCTTCATAAGCGCCTTCAAAATCGTTGGTAGAGATTTTAGCAGCTTCAATATCATCGAAGACCCGGTCGAAAAAAACCACGGGAATACCTGCTGCAAGCACTTCCTTTATATGATCTACCCGCGAAGTTTCTTCCGAAACAGAAATCAGAATACCATCTACGCGGCCACTTCTGAAGGCAGAAAGGATTTGTTCTTCTCTTTTGAAATCTTCATGGGAAAGATAGATCAGTACATGATACCCTTTGGCTTGCGCAACGGATTCAATACCGTTAATGGCCTGCGAAAAAAAACTATCCGCCACTTCGGGCAGCACTACTGCAATGGTTTTGCTTTTTCGTTTACGGAGACTACTGGCATAAGGGTTGGGCGTATAATGATATTTGGCAGCCAGGGCCAATACTTTTTGTTTGGTCTCGCTGCTGATCTCGTGGCTGTCTTTCAAGGCTTTGGAAACGGAACCCACAGACAAGTTCAATTCTTTTGCCAGTTGCTTAATGGTAGTACTGTTCAACGCAATTATATTAAGAATGTTGAATAATCCTTGATATGGAAAAGGAAGTATCTATGATGAAATGTAACCAATTTTTCGTTGCCTCACCATCTCAACACACCGTTTTACGAAACCGGTTTCGTAAATAAATACGCGTATAAATGTCATTTTTTCACCCAAAAAACAACAATTTAGTACTGGCTCCATAACGAAAACCGCACCCTATGAGCACTACGAATGCCAGCCCATTAACCAGCCTCGATCAGTGGGAAGACGACGTACTGCGCCGATACCCTGATCCGGAATCCATCGCCACCTCTAAAAGCACCGAGGCCTATCGCAATTACGAAGCCCCCGAAAGAGATACGGTACGGGAATTTTACAAATTGAATCATACCTATCAGACCTATGATTTTGTAGTACAGAAGCGGGAAGATTTTTTAAAATTCAACCGCAAGGAAATGTCGGTATGGGATGCATTCCAGTTTTTAAATCAATTGGTAGACGACTCAGATCCCGATACCGATCTTGACCAATTCCAGCACCTGCTGCAAACATCAGAAGCCATCAGGCGTGACGGGCATCCCGATTGGATGGTATTGGTTGGTTTAATGCACGATATGGGTAAAGTATTATGCCTGTTTGGTGAACCGCAATGGGCGGTTGTAGGAGATACTTTCCCTGTTGGCTGTGCTTACTCGGATAAAGTGGTATATCCTGAATTTTTCAAATACAACCCCGATTACAACAACAGTCAGTACAATACGCAATACGGCGTTTACGAACCCCATTGCGGATTAAGGAATGTAAAGATGAGCTGGGGGCACGATGAATACGTGTACCAGATGATGAAAGACCACCTGCCGGAAGAAGGACTGTACATGCTGCGTTATCACTCGTTTTATGCATGGCATCGTGAAAATGAATACAGCCACCTGCTCGATGAACATGATCAAAAAATGCTGCCTTGGGTACAATTGTTCAATCCGTATGACCTTTATTCGAAAAACCCCGAGCCGCCGGATTGAGAAAAACTACGTCCTTATTACGAAGCCCTTATTGCCAAATACCTCCCTTCAACATTGAAGTTCTAAACAGGTAACAGGTAGCAAACTGGTTCAAAACCCTGCAATTGAACAACCGCTGTCAGTGAGCAGCCTTATCTTTGTCCCGGTGCGTCCGGGGCAAAGTTTTTTTACAACAGCCCGTACGCATTTCTTCTAAAACCAACAATATGCCAAACGTTTTACCCAATCACTCATCAACAAATAAAAATCCACTTAGCGGAAGATTACTTTCACTGGATGCCCTGCGCGGTTTTGATATGTTCTGGATCGTTAGCGGCGAAGGTATCTTTCATGGCATTGCATCGGCCATTATGAAACAACACGGCCTGGTACAGAACGCAGAAACCGAACAGATCCAAGTGAATGACACACTCAACGGCATTGAAAAAATCTTTGTAGGGATTAGTAACCAGTTGGTTCACACGGTATGGAATGGCTTCACTTTCTATGACCTTATTTTTCCCCTGTTCATTTTTATTGCCGGGGTTAGTATGCATTACTCATTCAGCAATCAACTGCAGAAAGCGGGGATCAACCAAGCTGCTGCGCGGAAAAACATTTATCGTTCGCTTATCAAACGTACCCTTATTCTGATCTTACTGGGCATGGTAGTGAACAGAGCACTCGAATGGAATGGATATGCCAATACCCGATTCGCCAGTGTGTTGGGCCGTATTGCATTGAGTTGCTTTTTTGCGGCGCTGATCTACCTGAACAATTCCCTGCGCAGGCAAATCTATTGGCTGTGCGGACTCCTATTGGGTTACTGGGCAATGATGAGCTGGATACCCGTTCCTGGTTATGGCGCTGGTGTACTCACGCCGGAAGGGAGTCTTGCATCCTATATCGACAGGCTGTTGCTGCCAGGCAGGTTGTATCGCGTGGTTACTGATCCGGAAGGCTTGCTTTCTACCATACCTGCCATTGGCACTGCCATGCTGGGGATGTTCACGGGCGGTTTCCTGCGCAGTGAAAAATGGACTGCGCAAAACAAAGCGCTGCGTTTATTGGTAGCAGGCATCTTATTAATATTGACCGCACTGCTTTGGAACCTGGCATTCCCCATCAACAAAAAACTATGGACCAGTTCTTTTGTATGCTATACAGGTGGATGGAGCCTGTTATTATTATCCCTGTTTTATTTTATCATAGATGTGTGTGGATATCAAAAATGGTGCATGCCCTTCGTATGGATGGGCACCAATTCCATCCTGATATACATGGCCGTGCATGGCCTGGTGAATTTCGAATACAGCTCCCGTTTTCTGTTCGGAGGATTGATCAAGATGGCACCTGCACCTTATAGCCAGGCCCTGGTATGGACAGGCGTGGCTTTGATCCAATTCACTGTCTTATATTTTTTATACAGAAAAAAATGGTTCCTCAAATTATAGTGCAGACAGATCCACTTTTTTCCCGGTTCGAGTAGCCTGGTAAATGGCATCGATGATCTTCAGGTCTTTCACCGCTTCTCCCCCATCAATGGGTACGATGGGTTGTTTGCCTGTTAACAGGATATCAGACATCTCTTCCATTTGCCTTGTCTGGTGCGCTATATGCGGATAGTTCAATTCTCCTTTGTGTGTGCGTCCTTTGATCGGTCCGTAATTGGTAGCCGGTTGCAGTTCGGCAAAACCATTTTCTCCATCCAGGAAAAAACGATCCAGGTAATTCATGCTGTAGGTAGACAGGCAGGAGGCCACAGCGCCACTGGGAAAGCCCAGCTGGAACTGGATGGTTTCATCTACGTCTTCTTTGAATTTTACCGGATCGGTCTTGGTTTCCTGTGCCGTAACCCATAACGGTTCTTCACCTGTCATATACCGGGCGCCGTTGATGGAATAAATGCCTATATCCATCAATGAGCCGCCGCCCGCAAGTTGTTTATTCAATCGCCATTGCTTCGGATCGCCAATGCGGAAACCACTCAACCCCTGGAAGAATTTGATCTTACCAAACGCTCCTTCATTGCGCATACGGATGATCTCGAGCGTATTCGGCTCAAAATGCATACGATACCCTACCAATAGTTGCACGCCTGCCGCTTTGCAAGCCGCAACCATTTCTGCTCCTTCTTTGGCATTCAACCCCATGGGCTTTTCACAAATAACATGCTTACCTGTTTTTGCCACCCTGATCACTTCGTCGTGATGAAGTGCGTTGGGCGTTAGCACATATACTGCATCGATATCAGGATTATTTCTGATTGCATCGAAGGTTTCGTAGTTATAGCAATTCTGATCAGGCACCTGGTATTTTCCTTGCCATGTTTTGAGTTTGGCGGGCGTTCCGCTGATCAACCCGGTTATTTTGGCTTTCTGGCAGGCCTGCATGGCCTCTGCTACCCTTGTGGCATAGCTACCCAGTCCCATCAATGCTACCCTCAACACAGGGCCTTCATAAGTATGGGTATGCAGTATACCGCTATGGGCATATCGTGGCAGGAGTGAAAAAGCAAGGGCGGAACCCGTAAGCTTTTGCAGGAAATCGCGTCGGGAATTCATAGTATGGTATTAAGTTGGATACCCTCTAAATTACTGTTTATTGATGGAATAAACCACGGCAGTAATGAGAAACGGCCGTATATTACAGCCTTCATAAAAAAGACATGATAAAATCGTTTTTAGTATTGTTCGGATCACTGCTCATTGGCACCATGACAATGGCCCAATCGAAAGATGCTGTTCTTGAAAAAAATTATTCGTTCAGCGGAGCCAGCGCTACGAAAAAATCTTACCGTGCCATTTATCAGTTGGACAGTAATGAACCTAAAGTGATTGAGAAAGCCTTGCGCAACATCAACAACGTATTGCAAGACCCGCGCCTGCAAGGAAAACTGCAAATTGAACTGGTGGCTTTTGCCGGCGGTACCGAAGCTTATATGAAGGGCAGCAAATACGAGAACGAGCTGAAAGCCCTGGTAGCTAAGGGCGTGATTGTGGCACAATGCGGCAATACATTGAAGGAAAGAAAGATCAGCCGCGATCAATTATATGATTTCATCGGCATCGTACCCAGCGCCAATGGCGAGCTGATCATCCGTGAAGCAGAAGGCTGGGCCATTATCAAGCCCTAGCCTACCTGTAGATCATAATTTTTTTGATCGTCATCCCGAGCGAGCAAAGCGAGCCGAGGGACCTGCCAATACACTTATAATTCCGAATAAGCCGTAGGATGCAGGAATACAATATCGATTTTCGATACCGTATTCTTGTACTCCGGCAATGCCGACAATCGCTTCCATTCAGGATCGGCACCGAAAGTTTTCCAGTGTGCATCTCTTTCAGCGCGGTTATCGAAACTGGTCATGTACATGAGATTGGGCATGTGGCTGCCAGATATTACCTGCGCATAAAATACAGCATTGAAGCCCAGGCGCTTGAATAAAGGGATCTCCCCACCTTCATTGAACATGCGCACTTTACCTTTATGGAGTTGCTCTGTGGCCGATTCATAGCTGCGAAGTTCATAGATGCGTTCAGCCTGTTCACCTTTCAGGTCAGGCGCCTGGTAGCCGGGCATATCGTTGAAAGCATACAGCAATATCGATTCCATCCGTGTATAAGCCGGTGCATTGAACGCTGCATTCAGGTAAGCTGCTCCGTCTTTTTGGTAGGCGGCATCTTTGCTAAGCTTCTCGTCTATCTCCACCAACTGAGCAGGAGAACGCAAAGGAATAAAAACATACAAACTCTTTTCAGCAGCCGTATCGTTTCCAACAAAAGTAAAAGCTCCCACTTTGGCAATGCCATAACGGTGTAAGGCGGGAATGAATGCATCTTTGAGATAAGCATTCACCATCGCCATTTGTTCCTGGCTCTTCATCCGGTATACTTTGATCTGGTAATAAGACCTGGCAGCAGCTTTTCTGCCATTTGATGCAAAACCTGTAATCGCAGCCAGGATCAACAACAATCCTGTAGCAAAGCGGGAGAATAATTTCATTGTTTGATGAGTTTTGACGCTAAATTAGGGAAAGAATCAATTGACGCTTTCATATATCATATATTCCCCGGCCTGGATCTCAAAATCTTCCCGGCCATCGAAGTTGAAGATCATTTGTGAAAACAGGTTCCTGAAGCGGCCTTTCAGCCAATCGTGTGTTACTTCTATTTTCAGCTTATTATCGTACGATACGTTGAGCAGTATCAATACTACATCGTTTCCTTTTCTGCGCAGGTAAGACATCAACTGGTTGTTGTGTTCCGACGGAAGGATAAACGTCTCCCCTTCCCTGATGGCCGGATTCTCTTTGCGGAAAGACAACAGCACATTGTAAAACGATTCCATCTGCAAGGGGTGGCGCCATTCGATGAGGTCCTTGTCGAAGAATTGCAACCGTTTCTTACTGGGACTCTCCTGTCCGCTGTAGATCAACGGCATGCCATCGGGCCAGGTGCAACTGAACACAGCCCATGCCTGCGCAGTTGGTCCGTACTTTTCATATTCTGTTCCATTCCAGCTGTTTTCATCGTGGTTGCTGGTAAAGAAAAGTTTAGTAGCTCCTGCCGGATATTGCGAATAACTGTGCAGTACATTCATCACTTCATTCAACCCATCCGGCTGCTTTTGTAACTTTTCCGAAGCATGCATCCAAGACCAGGCATAACTGGTATTGAACACTACGTGATAAGCCGGCTGCTCACATTCGCCCAGCCAATACAAATGTTTCAACGATTCGCATTGCTGCTTTGCTTCTATCCAGAAATCAAGCGGAACCAGGTGGGCCATATCGCAACGGAAACCATCAATATCGCAGGTCTGTATCCAATATTTCATGGCATCGATCATGGCGGACCGCATGGCACTCGAAGTATAATCCAGGTCAATCACATCGTGCCAACCGTTTCTTTCGGTAAAATTGCCTTTGCCATCCTTTACATACCATTCCGGGTGTTCGGCAGTCCAATGATGATCCCATCCGGTATGATTGGCCACCCAATCGATGATAAGCTTCATACCCAATTGATGCGCCTGCATCACCAGGTTTTTCAGATCATCCAACGTACCGAATTCAGGATTAACAGCTGTATAACTGCTGCATGCATAATAACTGCCCAACGCACCCTGCCTTTCTTTCAGGCTGATGGGTGTAACGGGCATCAACCATACTATTTCCACGCCCATATCGCGCAGCCGCGGAAGGTGTTGTCCAAATGCTGCAAAACTGCCTTCGGGTGTGTACTGCCTTATGTTCACTTCATATACATTAGCCCCCCTGGCCCAGTCTACCATTTGGTACGATTGCTTCATCCCATGAAGTTACCAATTGTTATGCCAACCCCACATGATCGGCTGTATTATCTTTTAGTCAAAAGACTGAACAGGTAAGCCAACGCCACCACAGCCAGCGTGCCCAGCACGTTCAGCCACAGGAACCCAAGACCGATGATATTGTAACGGTCGAGCAGGAAGAAAACGATCACCAGCAACTCTCCCACAATGGCTGCCAGGAACACTGCCGGTCCCTGTATCTTTTTCATGTAAAATGCCACCAGGAATATGCCCAATATCACACCATAAAATAAAGAGCCCAGCACATTTACCGCCTCTATCAGGCTTCCCATGCCCGTAGCGAACTCGGCCGTAATCACACAGAATATGCCCCATAACAGCGTGTACCATTTGGATAGGCGATATTCTTTTTCACTTTGCAACCGGTTATCGCGATTGTATTGTTCTCCTTTTAAACGCAAATGAAAATCAACCATCGTACAGGAAGCCAGTGCATTCAGCGCGGCAGCGATAGAGCCCCAGGCCGCCAGGAAAATAATGGCAATCAACAGCCCCACCAATCCTTTGGGCAGGAAGTCCACCACAAACCGCAGGAAAATATAGTTGGTATCGTTGGTGTCTGCGCCCGGCACTGCTTTTTTCACCACATCGCGGTATTGCTGCCGTATGTTCTCCATTTTTTGGGTACCGGTATGCAAGCTGTCTTTGTAAAAATCCTGTCCGCCTGCAGCATAGGCTGCACTCCATTGCTGCTGTACCACCTGCTTGCTCTCGTACTGGTCTTTCAACTGCATCAATGAATCGCGGTAAGGTGTTTCCAGGGCACGGTCTTCCACAGCCTGGTTAAAAAAAACAGGCGAAGGATGGAATTGGTAAAAAGTAAACAACAAAGCGCCCAGCAATAAGATCAGGAACTGCATAGGCACTTTTACCAACCCGTTCATGAGCAGCCCCAGCCTGCTTTCAGTAGTATTCTTAGCGGTGAGGTAGCGCCCCACCTGGGATTGATCGGTACCGAAATAAGAAAGCGCCAGGAAAAAACCGCCTATCACGCCGCTGATGATATTGTACTTGTCTTTCCAGTCGAACCCATTACCGGCAACACCCGTAGTGATTACATTCAGCTTTCCCGATGCACCGCTTACTTTGAGCGCTTCTTTTAACCCCACCCCTTCGGGCAGGTTATGCACAATGAGATAACCTGCCACAAACATGCCCGAAAAAATAATGAGCAATTGCAATTGCTGTGTATAGGCTACCGCCTTGGCTCCACCTGTAACCGTGTAAACGATGAGTACGCCACCCATAACAATATTGGTCCAGAAAATATCCCAGCCCATCAAAGAGGAAAGGATGATGGAAGGCGCATAAATGCTGATGCCCGTTGATAACCCGCGCGAAAGCAGGAACAGGAAAGAAGTGAACAATCGCGTTTTCAGGTCGAAGCGCTTCTCCAGGAACTCGTAGGCCGTAAACAGTTTGAGCCGGTTGAACAAAGGCACAAACGTCACACACAACACTACCATGGCAATGGGCAATCCGAAATAATATTGCACGAACCGCATACCATCGGTAAATGCTTGTCCGGGTGCAGAAAGGAAAGTAATGGCACTGGCCTGTGTACCCATAATGCTCAGCAGCACCAGGTACCAGGGCATGGTACGGTTATTCAAAAAATATCCTTCCAGGTTCTTAGTGGTACGGCTCTTATACAAGCCATACACAATAATCACCAGTAAGGTAACCGTTAGTACAACCCAATCGAGTCTGCTCATGAAAAATATTTAGTGAACCACCCGAAAAAAATAATCAGTAATACCAGCACGGCCAGCACAAAAATGTACCAGCGGCGCCAGGTTGAAAAGAGCGGTATTTTATTTTGATCTTTCAATGGTTCATCTTTTACTGCTCAGCAAGCCACCCGCCAGCAATCCGAGTCCCAACCCAATGATCAGCCCGACCTTCACATTTTTAATGGCATATCCCAATGCCAGTCCGATCAACAATATAGTAACAACACCTATTCTTCTCCGCGGATGCATGTTTATTTGTTTTTAGGCAAAGCTATTAAATTTGCCAGCAGCCTGTAAGCACCAGGTACACCTGCCGGCAGTTGCCTGAACAGCACCAGGCTCACATAAGCAAAATTACCCTTGCCATATTTAGCTGTGATCAGGCTGCCATTCGACTCTTTTTCACCCTGATCATGCATGCCTAACGGCGCTTCATAATGTTCGTCGTGCTGATCGGCCTGGTAAGTGCTCCTTTCCTGTATCCAACCTTCGAAATCCGCTTTTGTAATTTTATTCGGGTAATTTAAAACAGGATGTTCCGGCAGTAAGAAATGAACAGGCGCTTCTTCTTCGGTTACCCTTGAACCGGTGTTCACGGTGAAAGCATAAGGAGCAATCCGGGCCCTGTTATTTCCTGTCTGCATATTACGTACGTATTGCACAATCAAGTTGCCACCCTGTTCAACATAATGCATCAGCACATCATATTTATTAGAAAGGTATTCGTGCAGGTTATAAGCACGCACACCGGTAATGATCGCGTCGAATTGTTTCAGGTTCTCGCCGGTGATATCTGCATCACTCAATTGCTTCACTTCAAACCCCATTTGTATCAATGCATCCGGAATGGCATCTCCTGAACCAGGTATATAGCCGATTTTTTTACCCGTTATTTTCACTTCTTCATTCACAAACTTCACATGGTCCCTGAAGAAGTAATGCATATTGGGAATATGCGGGTATTCAATCGATTTGAAAAAATCAGAGAAAGTCATTTTTTTATTACCAAGCTGTATCTCTACAGCGCCTTCTATATATCGTCCTTTAGTGGTATCGTATACCTGCTTTACCGGAACATCCACTACATATCGTTTCCCCTTTTCAAGATCAGATAGCTGGTCCTGAAAAATGGTATGCACTTTGTTCTGCATCACATATAAAGTAGCGGGTACTGCCTTGGCCGAAAAATTGGGCCTGTACACAACATGCACCATGGAATCGGCCAGTTGTTTGCCATGCTGGTCTTTTACATTTAGCAAAGCCACATCGGGACTCAAATACAGTTCCATGTGTGGTGCCATTACGAATGGCTGATACAGCTCACCTTTTGTTGGATCGGTGTATTTGTATTGCACGGGAACAGTTACAAAGAAAGAAACGCCTTCTATTTCCAGTTTGAATACGGCGTTGAATGCCGCGTCATTCCAGGCTTTACCAATCAGGCGTTCGTCAGGCACTTCAAACATGCCTTCTTTCTGTCGCTGTTTTAGCAACCAGTAAGGTTGAGTGGACAATGCAACCATATTACCCGGCGTTATTTTTATCGGGTAATTATAATTCTGGTTGGTTTCCAGGGATTGTTGCAACACCGTATCCTGTACATTATTATTTACCCAAATACCATAGATCAAAGCATTGGCATTATTTCTCTTATTCACAAAGCAGTTCACTACAACCGTATCGCTCGACAATACTGTTTCTTGCTGTGTAGTGGCTTCCATGTAAAGTCCGGCACAATGCAGGATCAATTCTTTTACTTCATCTATCTTCTGCCTAATGATGACATCGCTATTCGGTCGCAGTATTTTCAGCATTTGCTTGTACAATGCCACCAATGCAGGCACAGATGTTTCCGGCGAAGTGAACTGATAATGTGCGATGATAGCATCAATTTGCGTTTGTATCTTGTCGCCACCGCTGACCCTCGTCCAATCAGTCACTACTCCATCCATCAATTCATGTTGCGGCGCTTCGCCACCGGTTGTAGCAAAATATTCATACAGTTTTCCTTTACGCCATGGCCGGCCCTCTCCCTGGCTTTTATGCATGCTGCGCGCTTCTCCGCCCAGGTCGCCGGCGCTCACACCCAGCAAAGGATCATAAGCACCCACTTCCATTTGCAATTGATCGCCGGCAGTTGTATTGATATTGCCAAAATTGTAGGTATTCCAAACTATGCGTTTGGCCTGCCAGGGTTTGAGCGCAGGATCTAGTTTGAACTGTTCAGGAAAACGTGCACTGTCCGCCGCTGCTTTAAATGCCTGGTTGGCCAGTATGGAAGATGCCGCATGGTGACCGTGACCGGCCCTCGCATCACCTGGAAAACGCGTGATGATCACATCGGGTTGCAGTTTACGGATCGTCCACACAATATCTCCCAATACTTTATCACTATCCCACAAACGCAGGGCTTCTTCGGCATGCTTACTGAAACCAAACTCATAAGCCCTGGAAAAATATTGCTCCGCACCATCTATTCGCCGGGCCGCCAATAGTTCTTGCGTACGGATCAGGCCCAGCTCCACTCCCTGCTCGCTACCAATCAGGTTTTGTCCGCCTTCACCACGAGTTAGACTCAAGTAAGCCGTGCGATACAATTTCTCTTTAGCGAGATAGGGTAATAAAGAATTGTTCTCATCATCGGGATGCGCCGCTACATACAATACAGTGCCCAGCACTTTCAACTTTTTCAATTGCAGGTAAATATCTGCACTGTTATACGTAGCGGGCGTCTGTGCGCCCGCGATGATAGCAGTACACCATCCTGCCAGCAAAATCAACCAGCGTTTACTCATCATGTATCAATTTATTGTCCTACCAGGAACACTGCATTCGTGAACAGTAATTTTCCTGCTTCCCAGAAATTCCTGAACAAAGGATCGTCGGCCAGGTATACCACGGTTCCATTACCCATATCCTGCACGCCAAATACCAGACCATCTTTCATTTTATTTTTCACCTTAACTCCTGCAAAACCTGTCACATAAGCATCTTTCTTAAGAACACCTACATTCCAGCCATCTTTCATAAACTCAAACAGGTTGTTATCCTGCCTGATGGTAAAATAATAGTCGGGATACCCAAAACCCAATGGATGGCTGTTGTCCAGCTCCAGTTTATAAATAGCGCCAGGTATGCTGTTGCTCAATGATTCGCGCAAACGGTCTCCATATTTTTTGATATGCGCGGAATCGTCGGCCGGCTTGTCCTCCTTCAGTTTAATGCCCCAGTCCGCTCCTGCCAATATAGATACCGCATTTTCTATAGCAATGACTTTACCCCCGTTTCTTACAAACTCTTTCAGTTTATCCATGGCGCCTTTATCATTCAGGCTTCTGTAAAAGCCATCCGGGATGATCAGCACATTGTAATTGCGCAAGCTGAGCCTGTTGAATTCATTTGCATTCAATAGTGTGATAGGATAATTCAACATCCGCTCAAAGAAATGCCATACTTCGCCTGCGCCCAATGAGGAAACCTGTTCACCGGTTAACAATGCCACTTTGGGAGCAGCATTGATGATCTTGATCTCAGGCGAACCAAAATCGGCGCCCTTATCCATAAAACCAGTGGTTACCTCATCGGGTGTAATACGATATTCCCTGCAAGCCTCATCCACTACTTTGTTCCAGTTGGCAGGATTACTTGTTTTCAACACAATCAATGTGCCGGGTTCATAATGTTTCCCTTTATAATCAAAGGCTTTCTCAGAGAACCGTACTTTGATATCGTTTTGTAAAAGATGTGCCAGCACTTGAGCAGCGTTGAACGAAGTATACGGTATCAAAGCACCATAAGCCGCACTCATCCCGGCAACATCAGCAATTACTACCCTTTCCGAAGATTTCACTTCGAGCTTTTCTTTCGTCGCATATGCGTCTACACCATAAGCATAAGGAATGCTCCATGCAGTGATATCATAAGTATTGGAGTCTACTACAGTTGTCCTGGGCTCCAGTAAAACCTTCGCCATTACGGCATGGGGTTGGAACGCGCTGATGGCCAGGTAATGCCCCTGGTTCTGAAATGCCTCTTCCTTACCGTTCAGGTAATGAAATCCTCTGAAAGAAGTATTGCTCAGTCCGCCAAACTCAATTCCATTTTTCTTCAACAATGCAGCAACAGCCTCCAGCTTATGTTCATCCTTTGAAGTGAGCACATAGGTCTTGTATTCACCAACCTTGCCATTGCGGCTATCTGCATAAAATTTCTGGTACTCTTCCAATAACCTGTCTTTGTTACGCGAGGCAGTTTCTATTGTAGACAGTCCCGTTGTATAATGGTGCATAGCACGGTCTACCAGCGTAAGCGTATCACCGCTGGCATTCACAACAGCCAGTCCGCCCCTGCTGTGCCCGCCTTGTTCAAAGGTCATGCCGATGGCTCCATTGTAAATAGGATACGTATCTCCATAAGAAGGATACAACAGATCGAATCGCTCTTTGGTAAAGAACAACCATCCGTTCTGATCGAAATAACCGGCATTGTTTTTACCGATCATCACCTGAAAGTCGCGCTGCCACTGTGTAATCACATCATGAAAAGGTTCGGCGGCAGGCGCAAAATAATAAGGCTGGTTGTATCCCTGTTCATGAAAATCAACATGCACCTGGGGCAACCATGCATTGTATTGTTTTACGCGCTGCTGGGTCTCTACCTGTGTTTGCCAGGCCCAGTCGCGGTTGAGATCGAAATTATAATGATTGCTCCTTCCTCCGGGCCATGGCTCTGCATGTTCGCGCGATTGCGGGTCTGCATTGAAATGCGCCCCCACTACCGAGTTGAACCAGTTCACATAGCGGTCGCGGCCATCGGGGTTGATGCAAGGGTCGATCACTACCAACGTATTGCGCAGCCATTCTTTGGTTTGTTTGTTGGAGGGATCAACCAACGCATACAGGGTGAGCATGGCCGCCTCGGAAGAAGAAGGTTCATTGCCATGCACATTGTAACTCAGCCATACGATCGCAGGCATAGCGGTATTGACTGTTCCTGATTGATCAATGCCTGCCATTCGCAGGTTGTTGATGCGTATGGCATCCAGTTGCCGGATATTTTCAGGCGTTCCAATAAATGCCAGCATCAGCTCACGGCCTTCATTGGTTTGTCCGTATGTCTGTATTTTCACAGCAGCCGGACTGGCCTGTGCAACCGCTTTAAAATAATTGACGATCTTATAGTGCGGGGTATAATGCGTTCCTATCTTATAACCCAGGAATTGTTCGGGACTTTGCAAACTTTGCGCCCGAAGCGTAAGCGAAAGAAGTGTCAATAAACATGCAGCGATGTATCTTATCATAAGCGAAGCGTAATTATGGATAAATGTAACAAAGAATTCAGTATCAGATCAAACCATTCATCCAATGCCTGTTGCCGGATTGTCAAATAGTTCTTAATTTCCTATCGTGAAAAAAGCCAATCTAACCTTTATCGCCGCAATGCTGTTGTGCGGACTATCCGCCCAACCCGTTCCTTCTATCGTAGGTCCTTCTAAAGCGGTAAACCCTTACAAGTACACCATCGTAAAAAATGCTGTTTATAGCCACGGAGCGGTATCCAGCGCCCATCCTTTGGCCAGCCAGGTAGGCGCCGCGATGCTGAAACGGGGCGGCAATGCATT
Organism: Asinibacterium sp. OR53; assembly: GCF_000515315.1. Classification (NCBI taxonomy): domain Bacteria; kingdom Pseudomonadati; phylum Bacteroidota; class Chitinophagia; order Chitinophagales; family Chitinophagaceae; genus Asinibacterium; species Asinibacterium sp. OR53. The sequence continues at coordinate 2,333,556 of NZ_KI911562.1, read as the reverse complement.
TGATGCGGCCATTGCCACGCAGCTGGCGCTGGCCGTGGTATATCCGGGTGCAGGTAATATTGGCGGTGGTGGTTTTTTACTGGCGAGAAGAACTAATGGAGAACTCATTGGACTCGACTACCGCGAAGCGGCCCCTTCCAGAGCCAGCAGGGATATGTACCTCGATAAAAATGGAAATGCACAGGTATCACTTTCACAAAACGGACACCTTGCCTCGGGTATCCCGGGTACCATCGCTGGTTTATTTGCGTCGCTCACTTATGCACGCCTGCCATTCAGACAACTGATCCAACCGGCGATCGACCTGGCAGAGAAAGGCTTTGTGATCACGGAAAGAGAAGCCAATAACCTGAATAATTCGCGCGAATCTTTTATCAAATACAATACAAAGCCTACAGTTTTTGTAAAGCCTGTGAAATGGAAGGCCGGGGACACGCTGGTGCAGAAAGAGCTGGCGGCTACACTCAGGCGCATACAAAAAAACGGCGCCAAAGGTTTTTATGAAGGGGAGACCGCGCAACTGATCGTAGAAGAAATGCAACGGGGCAATGGCATCATTCAACTCGAAGACCTGAAAAACTATACTGCCAAATTGAGGGAGCCACTGAAGTTTGAATACCGCGGACACCGTATCATCAGTTTTGCGCCACCCAGCAGCGGTGGTATTTTGCTGGCGCAGATGCTGAAGATGATTGAAAAATATTCCGTGAAGAACATGGGCTTTCAATCGGCTAAATCGGTGCAGTTGATGATAGAAGCAGAACGCAGGGCTTATGCCGACAGGGCCGAACACATGGGCGATCCCGATTTTTGGAAAGTACCGGTGAGTACTTTAACAAGCGATGCTTATCTCACACAACGAATGGCCGATTATCAGCCTGAAAAAGCCGGCCAGAGTGTGCATGTAAAACCCGGCATCATCAAAGAAAGCGAAGAGACCACGCACCTCAGTGTGATTGACGCCGATGGTAACCTGGTATCGGTTACCACTACCCTCAATGGAGGTTACGGTTGCAAAACAGTAGTAGGTGGCGCAGGATTTCTCCTCAACAATGAAATGGATGATTTCAGCGTCAAGCCCGGTGTGCCCAATATGTACGGCGCCGTGGGCGGCGAAGCCAATGCCATTGCGCCCGGCAAACGCATGCTGAGCTCCATGACTCCTACGCTGATGATGAAAGACAATAAGCCTTACCTCACCATCGGAACCCCGGGCGGAACCACTATCCCTACTTCTGTATACCAGGCCCTGGTGAACCTGGTGGATTTCAATATGACCCTTTCCGATGCCATCAACAAACCAAAATTCCATCACCAGTGGTTACCCGATGAAGTATATGTAGAGAAAGAGTTTATTGCCACCACCAGGCAGGAACTCGAAGCTATGGGGTACCATATCCAGGAGCGCCCAAGCATCGGCCGCACCGAAGCAGTGAGGATTGTCAACGGAGGAAAAAGGGAAGCAGTGGCAGATATACGAGGGGATGACTCCGTAGCGGGGTACTAATTAATCTAAGTAAGCAGTTAATGAGCAATATTATCAAAGTAAAAGTCAGGATAAACAATACCAGATTGTAAAATCAAATATTTTCTTGGCATGCCTTCACACATAGTGTCGGCTCCCCTTTATTTTTACCCACGCTTAGTTAGAGTTTTCTAAGATAAGGTTTTTTCGTTCTTCCATCATTTGCGCATACCTGATCGGTGAGAGATAACCTAACGATTTGTGTGGTCGTTCAGTGTTATAGTCGATCCTCCACTCTTCGGTCTGTTCTCTCACTTCTGACAAACGATAAAACAGGTAAGCATTCAATACTTCTCTTCTGATGCTTCCATTCTTCCTTTCTATGTATGCATTTTGTGTGGGTTTCCCCGGTTGAATAAATTGTATCGTAATCTGTCTTTGCTCATCATTGCACCACTCTTCCAGTTTGTGGCTGATAAACTCTGGGCCATTGTCGCAACGGATATTGGCAGGCTTGCCTCGCTGAACAATCAGTCTTTCCAGTACCCTGATCACCCTGAGTGCCGGAAGTGAGGTGTCAACCTCTATCGCCAGCGATTCACGGTTAAAATCATCCATCACATTGAACAATCGGAACCTTCTGCCATCTACGAGCGTGTCGGTCATAAAATCAATGCTCCATACCTGGTTAGGTGCTGTTGGAACGTTTAAGGGTTGCTTTATCCGCTCTGGGAGCCGTTTCTTGCCTCTGCGACGGATATTCAGCTTCATATCTGTGTATACCCGATAGATCCGTTTATGATTCCATTCATGCCCTTTATTCCAAAGACGATAGCAACACTGCCAAAATCCAATGGCAACATGTTTGGTTGTTAAAACCGTCAGTGCATCCTGAACTTCACTGTCATCCTTAGGTTTTGGTTGATACCGGTAGGTGTTGCGGGATATACCTGCCAGTTCGCACGCCTTACGGTTACTTAACTGCTCTTCTTCCATCAGATGATGAACAGTTTCCCGTTTCGCTTCAGGCGTTAAAACTTTTTTGCGATCAGGTTCTTCATTGCCCGGTTCTCCAGGCTTAACTCCGCCACGATCTTCTTGTACTCACTGATCTCAGCTTCCATCTGCTTCATTTTTACAACATCACTCACTTCCATGCCTCCATACTTAGCCTTCCAATTGTAAAACGTTGCTTCGCTGATACCCATCTCTCGGGCAATCTCTTTAACAGCAATTCCTGATTCCTGTTTCTTCATTGCAGATACAATCTGCGCTTCGGTAAATCTTCCTTTTTTCATGTGTTTCAAAGTTTAAAGTTAACAAGCTTTTGGTCGTTAACTCTAACCTCACATGGGTAACATTCAGGGGAAGCTTACAATGTCATGATAATACCAAGGGAATCTAAATCTGGAGTTTTGTAAAAAGGGAAATACCCATTTGCTACGCCCTGGTCATATGTACTCTGAAAATCATTAGGATTATACCCTAAAGTTTGTACATAGGCCTTTGTAGTGTTGAGGATATCAGATTCGAGAGTTGGGCTGCTGGGGTTAATTTTGGGAATAGAATAATCCATACCGTTATTGTGATTTGGACCAACATAATTATATGGATTGTTGGGGTTATTAATTACCGGTATGTAACCACAATATCCAGATTCGTAATTCATACATCTTTGGTCCGAGCAGCTATAAGGGCATGGGCCAGGAATTATATAATTTTTTGTTTTCTTCAATACCTCGGAATTGTTGGATTTTTGAAGTGAAGAAATTTCGGTTTTGTTGCATGAGATAAATGCGATGTAGCCAAGAACAGACAGGATTAAGATACTCTTTTTCATATTGCGAATTTTAGTTAAACAATCATTTATCAATTGCAATAAAAAACTATTGCATTTATTCAAACGCTGTTAATAAGCCAATAACTTCCTACTTTGAAGATTCAGCGGAAGAGTTGACATCAAACTGATAAATCCAAATTGAAACTTAGCGCCGCTTGAGGGGGGGGGGTGAATCAAGCGAAAAACAATTAATCTAATTTATTAATGTATTTTGAAGATTGCAATTATTTTATATTAAAATAACATTAAATAATAAAAGTTATTAACCAATTTAAAAGCTTATTCGTAGTAAAAGCCTGAATCTTGCTTTCTGCTGGTAAAGGCTCCCCATTTTGATAAACTCCTTGCCCCTTATCCAAATGACTTCAAATACAGCACTGATATGAACGCCGTCGTTATCATTTCACTGCCACTCACTCAGTGCTAGCTATCTTCCAAATGCCCTACACCCTTTAAAATACCATCTACAATACAGTAAATCCTCATAATTTTATCCTTCATGAGCATTTTGATTCGTTTTTAAGTGTGGTAGCTTAAAAAAAATCCTTTAATACTCATTACTTTTCTAGCAATTTGGGTTAACTAAAAAATCAAAAGTGAAAAGTCAAAAATTAGCAGAAGGATTTTTAAAAGACAGCATCAAGCGTTTCCGCAACTATAAAGAGCTGGGAGAAAAAACACTGGCTCAATTATCGGAGGCAGAATTGCATTATCTTCCTACAACAGAAAGCAACAGCATTGCCATGATCATCCAACACCTGCATGGGAATATGCTCAGCAGGTGGACGAATTTTCTTACGGAAGATGGAGAGAAAAGCTGGCGCCAGCGGGATGCCGAGTTCGAAACAAAACAGCATACCAGGGAAGCAGTTAATGCTTTATGGAATGATGGCTGGAACTGCCTGCTGCAAACTTTGGAGCGCCTTCAACCTGAAGACCTCCTCAGGAAAATAACTATCCGCTCCGAAAGCATCGATGCATATGACGCCATCCTGCGGCAACTGGCGCATTATTCCTACCATGTAGGGCAGATCGTTTACCTGGGTAAAATGGTGCGTAATGAAGGCTGGTCCTCTCTCAGTATCCCCAAAGGTCATAGTCAACAATACCTTGAAAGTGTTAAAAAAGGCGAAACAAAGCAGCCCTGAGTGTTTGGTATTGAATTTGCCTGCCAATACCTATTGCCTATTTTTACAAAACAAACGGACCTTTCTGAAGCGATTCTTTAAAATACTACGCCGGACCATCCTCTTCCTGATTGCCTTTATCTTGGGTGTGTGGATTGCTCTCCAGACCAGCGTGATACAAAACTGGCTGGTAGGTATGGCTACCAAACGTTTGTCGAAAACATTGGGAACAGAAGTGAGCATTAAAAAAGTAAGCTTTTCCTTTTTCAACCGCCTCAACATGGATACCATGCTGGTGCGTGACCTGCACAAAGACACCATCCTGTATGCAGGTCAACTGAAAGTGCGTATTACCGATTGGTTCTTTTTGAAAGATACTGCCGTATTGAAATACGTTGGACTGGAAGATGCCGTTGTTAAATTGCAACGCAGCGATTCGAACTGGAATTACCAGTTCATCATCGATTCATTGGCCTCACCTTCACCCGCTAAAAAGAAAGAAGGTGGCGGACTGGCGTTGAACCTTAAAAAGGTTGACCTGAAAAATCTCCGGCTCATCAAGAATGACCTCTGGCGTGGCGAGCGGATGGAAGCGCGGGTAGGAAGCCTGGTGCTCGATGCAGACAAAATAGACCTCAATAAAAGCATTTTCCTGATCAACGACGTGTCGATCGACAAGCCCTTCTTTTCCATACTGAACCTGCCGCCCCTGCGGCCCGATTCACTCAAACCCCATAATCCTGCTACACCCGATACTGGCATGTACCTCAATGCCGGCAATGTGCTGGTGAAAGTGGCGAACCTGCGGCTCAGCAACGGCGGTTTGAATATCGATGGAAATAAACGAACACCTACCGCAGGTTTCGATGGTTCCCATATACATCTTAGCAGGCTCAACGGAACCTTTAAACATATTGCTTTCGTCAAAGACACTTTACGTGCCAATGTAGACCTCACAGTAAGAGACCGCTCAGGCTTTGAACTCAAAAAACTCAAAGCCGCATTCCGCTTTACCCCGCAGATCATGGAATTCGCTTCCCTCGATCTGCAAACAGGTAAAAGCCGGCTGGGAAATTACTATGCAATGAAATTCGCTGATTTCAATCGCGACTTTGGTGATTATATTACCAATGTGACCATGGAAGCCAGGTTCCACGATTCGAAAGTGAATACGGAAGACATCGCTTATTTCGCACCCGAATTAAAATCATGGAACAGGGTGGCGCAACTGAATGGTCATTTCCTGGGAACCGTGAGCGCTTTCAATATTACCAACCTGGTTACCAAAGTGGGCGCTACCACTACCCTTTCGGGCAACCTGAGCATGAAGGGATTGCCCGATATCAATACCACCCGCATCCACTGGAGCAATGGTACGTTGCAGAGCAACCAGTACGACCTGACCACATTCCTGCCTGTGCTGAAAACAGTAACAGAACCCAACCTGGCTGCATTGGGTACCATTATTTACAGGGGAAATTTCAATGGCACCATCCGCAATTTTACTACCGATGGCATATTGAGTTCTCAACTGGGTGGTGTGAAAACGAATATCAGCATGCAGTTGCCGCGCAAAGGAGAGCCTTCTTATACCGGTAACATAGAAACATCGCGATTCAACATCGGTAAATTTCTCAACAACGACCAGTTGGGACTCGCCGATTTCAAAGGAAAGATCACGGGCAGCAGCTTCAACGTAGACAAGCTGAAAACCACGCTCGACGGAAGTATCAGTTCCATTGAGTTTAATGACTATACCTATACCAATATTGTCACCAACGGTACTTTCCAAAAAAAATATTTCAGTGGTGAAGTAAAGATCAATGACCCCAACCTCAACTTCACCAGTGATGTGCAGATCGACCTCACAAAACCCCAGCCCAGTTTCAACATACTGGGCGACCTGGTGAATTCGAACCTGTACGCGTTGCATTTCATGAAAGAAAATATGGAACTGACAGGTCTGCTGGACGTGAACTTCACCGGTACCAACATCGATAACTTCCTGGGTACTGCCAAATTCCTGAACGCAGAGATCCGTAGTCCGGATACCAAACTCAACTTCGACTCAGTAAACCTTACTTCCTATTATCTTGACACCGTCAAGTATCTGCAATTGAACAGCAATGATTTTGCCGCCTCTATCTCCGGCAAATTCTCCATCCTGGACCTCCCGGCCAGTTTCCAGGTCTTTCTCAGTCACTATTTCCCAAGTTATGTCAAGCAGCCGCGATACACACCACAAAACCAACAGTTCAATATAAGTCTGCATACCAATTATATTGAACCTTACCTGCATATTTTCAATAAGCACCTGAGCGGCTTCAATGATGCCAGCCTCGAAGGAACAGTAGATACACGCAAGAATGAACTCCACATCACCAGCCTGGTGCCTTTTGGTAAATATGATAATTATAGTATTACAGGCATTGACTTGAAAGGGGTGGGTAATATGGATACCCTTTCTTTAAAGGGAGAAATCAGCAGTACGCAAATTGGCGACAGCCTGCGGTTCCCGAATACCCATCTCGATGTTGTATCCAAAGGCGACCATTCCATAGTATCCGTTAAAACCAGCGCCGATATTACCCTGAATGATGCAAGCCTGAATGCAGATGTATTTACGCTGGACGATGGTGTGCGGGTGTTGTTCAGGCCTTCTTCTTTTGTACTGAATGAAAAGAAATGGAGTATTGAAAAAGAAGGAGAGCTGGTAGTACGTACGCATTTTGTAAGCGCGCAAAATGTAAAGTTTGTGCAGGGCTTCCAGGAAATAGCCGTCAAAACAGAGGAAGAAGATGGGGGCAATACCAACAATCTTGTGGTATCACTGAAAAATGTTGTATTGGGTGATCTTACTTCCTTATTCATGAAGCAGCCACACCTCGAGGGCGTTACCAACGGCAATATCGTATTGAGTGATTTCTTTGGCCAGTTCAGAGCCGATGCAACATTGAAAGCTGAACAGTTCCGGCTCAACGACGACTCTGTTGGCACCGTGAATCTCAAAGCAGGTTATGACAGCAAAACCGGTAAAATTTCCATGGATGCTGTTTCGCCAAACGATGGTTATAATTTTTCTTTTGCAGGAATGTATAACCTGAAGGACTCCGTTGGCCAGCCACTCAATGTAGATCTCAAGCTGAATGACTCCAAAATCGATATTCTTCATCAATTCCTTAGCGACCTGTTCACAGATATCAAAGGGAAAGCAACCGGCACGCTCAATATCAACGGCAATCCCAATGCTCCCAATTTGCTGGGACATATCAAGCTGAAGAATGCAGGCATGAAAGTGAACTATACACAGGTATATTATACAATCGATTCGGCTGATATCAAATTTGAGGAAGACGGCATCAATTTCGGTGAATTCAAGATTGCGGATGTATACAAGAATACCGGTACAGTGAAAGGCAAATTGTATGAACGTGGTTTCAAGGACCTGGGGTTTGATTTTGATCTCAATACCAATAAATTGCTGCTGCTCAATACACGGCTGAAAGACAACCAGCAATTCTACGGTAAAGCCATCGGTTCGGCCAAGCTCAGCTTGAAAGGGCCCGAAAGTGCTGCCAGGATGACCATCATTGGGGAAACAAAAGACAGCTCACATATCTTCATACCTAACTCGGTAAGCAAAGAAAGTGGCAATGCCGACTTTATTGTATTCAAGCAGTATGGTACCGAAATGGCCAAAGCTGATAACAACTCAAATTTCAATTTATTGGTTGATCTGGATATTACTGCCGACAACCGTACACAGATCGACGTTATACTGGATGATCTGGCGGGTGAAGTGATCAAAGCTACCGGTCATGGAACACTAAAGATCAGGGCAGGTTCTACAGAGCCCCTTTCCATTCGCGGGCGCTACTACATTGAGAGAGGAAACTATGATTTCAACATGCAGGGATTGGTTCGCAAACCCTTTGAAATGCTTCCCGAAGCGGGCAATTATATTGAATGGAATGGTGATCCTTTCAAAGCCAATATGAATATCGATGCGCAGTACACCGCCCAGGGTGTTAGCCTCAGCGATCTCATCGGTACCAATAACTTCACCGGAACCATCAAAGCTTACCGCGGAGATGTGTATGTGATCGTAGAGTTACGTAAACAGTTGCTGAAACCGGAGATTACTTTCCGTTTTGACTTCCCCGCGGGAAGTCCGGCTAAAATAGACAATGATTTTTCCAATTATGTGGCCAGGATAGAAAAAGACCAGAATGAAATGCTGAAGCAAGTAGCATTCCTGATCGCATTCAATTCTTTTTCGCCGATAGGACAGACAGGAGGCAGTAACGCTACCAACCCCTATTCGCTTACTACAGTGGGCGTGAATACCCTTTCACAGGTATTGACCAAAGAGGTGAACAAAGTTTTCTCGAATATCCTGTATAAGCTTACCGGAGATAAAAGCCTGCGCTTCGACCTGGGTACATCATTGTACAGCAGCTCCAGTCTCGATCTGAACAACGATGGACTGGTGGCCAACAGCAACCGCCTTGACCGCTCGCGCATCAACTTCAAATTCGGCAAAAGTTTCTTTAATGATAATGTAGTCGTTACTTTCGGTGGCGACCTGGATTTCAACCTGGGTAATACTTCTGCGGTACAGAATGGTAACTTCCAGTGGCTGCCTGATCTCAACATAGAGATCGTGTTATCGAAAGATCGCAAACTGCGAATGATCATTTTCAGCAAGAACAGCCTGGATATTGCCGGATCCAGCCTGGGCCGCCGCAACCGGCAGGGCGCCAGCATTTCTTACCGGAGAGATTTTGAAACCCTGTTCGGAAGAAAAGAGAAAGACATCGAATTCAAGCAGCCGCCCGATTCAAGTGTGTCGAGCGATAAATAGAAAATTGTATCATCTATTCTTTAATGTGGCCTTTATTCAGAGCGGTACCGGCGGTACCTGCTTGCATGATTTCAGTCGGTACACATAAAAATAACGCACGATCTTCCCACCCCGGACCTGGTTAATAACAGTTGGAGGGGCTATCGAAGTAAAATAGCGGCCGTATTTCGCGGCAACATTCATGGGAAGATTGGAGGGAACAATACAATACGCATCATCACCCAACTGCAACCACCTTCGTTCTTTATTGAGCCAGGCGAACTTATGGATGTCCTGCAGGCTGCCCACTCCTAATAGCGTCATGCCCGTAGTGCGCGCCGTATAAAATTCGAGGTGTCCACCGGGGAACCACTTATCTACCAGTATGGGAGCCTGGGCTTTCATTTTGCCGGTACTGGAATCTTCTGCTACCAACCGGCTGAAATCATTGCTGAAATGCTGCCAGCCCGACATATCCAATGTTGGACAGTACTCTCCATAATTCTCCTTTTCATGACTGCCAAAATTCACAGGTGAATAACGGATCAATCCAATACCTGCTACCAATACGATCGCCACCAAAGTCATGGCCACTGTAATAAAAGGCGGATAAACATGCCTGGCTTTTTTCTCCAGGAAGAGCGCGGCCACCAGGAAAAGAGGAATATAAGCCGGTCCGGCCCAGTGCGGCAAAGTAGGATTGAACAAGGAGATGCCCCAGAACAACAGGAGCATGGGCAGGCTCATGCAAAACAGCCAGGTGCGGATCTTGTTACCCGAAAAAGAGAACCATATTCTCCGGGTGATGAGCGCTATCACCGACACCAGGATCAGCAAAAAGATCACCGGGTTTTGATACGCAAATTCCCCTCCTATCTCTCTTCCCAACATATCCCATTGTATAGAGGTATGGGTAACACGTTCCGAATGGTAACGATAAGTAATGAAATGATTTTTGATGTTCCAGTAAACGATGGGCGAAATACATACTGCTGTAACCAATACCCCCATATAGAAGCGCCAGTTGAACAACCATTTGCTGTTCGTGAACAAAAGGAACAGTCCGAAGCCTACCCACAAGAACAAAGCATGTACTTTACACAATGTGGCCAGTCCGATCAGTAAACCCAGCAACAACCATCTGCCAGGTTTTCGCTCACTGTTTTTGAGGAACATTTCTGCCATCACGTACAATGCCCCGGTCCAGAATAGCATTTGCGGTGAATCGGGCAGGATAAAGAAGCCAGCAATAAAACCGGTGTACACAGAGCAGGTGTATACCAGCGCAGCATACCAGCCCAGTTTTTCGCTCGACAGGAGTTTACCTAATTTAAAAATGATCCAGGTAGCAACGGCAGCGCAAAGAATAGCACCCAGCCGCATTGTGGTCTCATTCACCCAAAGCTCGTTGAAAGTAGTAAGGCGTATCAACCAACCCACCATCGGCGGATGATCGAAATGATTCCAATCGGGTTGTAACGAATAAGTCCAGTAATACACTTCATCATTACCCAGTTCCAGCAAAGAAGCCGCAACGAGTTTCACGATCATGCTGATGATGATCAGCCAAAAAACCTTATTCGCATATTGTTGACGCATGATGCAGCAAAAAGCAAATACCGTACCTTACTTTGTTTGTGCGTGTTGTATGAGCCAATGGATGGCCAACTCATACCCTTTCAGTCCCAATCCGAAAATACTACCGGCCGATTTGCCCGATACATGCGATAGCTTTCTGAACTCTTCCCTTGCATGCACATTACTGATATGCACTTCCACCACCGGCACGTTGATAGCAGCAATGGCGTCCCCAATGGCTACTGAAGTATGGGTGTACGCCGCGGGGTTCAACACAATACCGGCAAAATCGGCATAACCAGCCTTTTGCAGCTCATCTACCAGCTCGCCTTCGATATTGCTTTGAAAATAATGCAACGTAACATTGGGGAATATATGCTGCAACTCCTTCAGGTAATCGGTGAAGGACTGGTTCCCATATATATCCTTTTCCCGTTTGCCGAGCAAATTCAGGTTTGGTCCGTTGATGATGGCGATTTTCATACGCCGAAAATACAGTAATTATCGTCATACTGAGCGAGCGAAGCGAGTCGAAGGATCTGTCCGATCGTTCAGACAGATCCCTCGGCTACGCTCGGGATGACGTACTATACCAACAAGGAATAAAGATTATCGCATCATTGCTACAAACTGATCAAAGAGATAACGGCTGTCGTGCGGACCCGGTGTACTTTCCGGATGGTATTGCACGCTGAACGCCGGTTTGTGTTTGAGCCTGATCCCTTCGATCGATTCATCATTGAGGTTCACATGCGTTACTTCCACATCGGGATGTTTGCGCACCGCTTCGGGGTCTACACCAAAGCCGTGATTCTGTGTGGTAATCTCACAGGTGCCTGTGATGAGATTCTTAACGGGATGGTTCAATCCCCTGTGCCCGTGGTGCATTTTGAAAGTGCGAATGCCATTGGCCAGCGCCAGTAACTGGTGACCAAGACAGATACCGAACACAGGTATGTCTTCGTTGAGTATATCTTTTACAGTGGTGATCGCATAATCCATGGCAGCAGGATCGCCGGGGCCATTGGAAATAAAGTATCCGTTCGGGTTGAATTCTTTCATCCGGCTCAACGGTGTTTTGGCCGGATGCACACGCACGTGTGCGCCGCGTTGTACGAGGCAATCCAGTATGTGTTTCTTCACCCCCAGGTCGAGCACAGCCACTTTCAGGGAGCTGTTGGTATCGCCCAGTTCATATTCTTTGGTAGTGCTGATGGTGCTGGACAATTCCAGTCCGTCCATATCAGGCACTTTGGCCAATTCAGCTTTCAGTTGATCAACATCCAGTATCTCGGAAGAGATGATGCAGTTCATAGCGCCTTTTGTGCGGATATGTGCTACCAGGGCCCTTGTATCGATGTGCTCGATAGCCACAATATTATTCGCCTGGAGATAAGCATTCACATCTCCACTGGCCTGCATACGGCTGAACTGCTCTTCCAGGTTGCGCGCGATCAGTCCGCGTATCTTAATGCTGTCACTCTCCACATCCGAATCTTTCACCCCATAATTGCCGATGTGCACATTGTTCATGATGAGCACCTGTCCGGTATAACTGGGATCAGTAAATACTTCCTGGTATCCTGTCATGCCGGTATTGAAACATATTTCCCCGGTAGTGGTACCAATTTTTCCAAATGCTTGTCCATGAAAAACGAGTCCGTCTGCTAATACTAAAATCGCGGGTAAGGTAGATTGGGGCATCTTGCTGCTTTGTTTATAATTTGTTTTGCAAAGAAACGAAATAATGATTTTCCTGTTTGCAAAAAAGGCAAGACTTATAAAAAGTCTTGCCTTTATGTGAATGAATTGGGATCAAACTATTCTGCCGTTTTTTCTTCTGTTGAAGGATTTTCAGCTGCCGGTGTTTCGGCAACCACTTCTGCTTCAGTAGCGGTCTCCGCTTTCTTGGCGCGGCTACGGCGTGTTTTCTTGGCAGGCTCTGCTGCTTTCGCAACATGCTTACCGTAGATCTCGTTGAAGTCTACCAGTTCGATCATGGCTTTCTCTGCATTATCGCCCGGGCGAATGCCCAATTTGATGATGCGGGTATAACCACCGGGACGGCCGGCTACTTTGGGACCTACCACTGTGAACAATTCTTTCACAGCTGCTTTATCCTGCAGGTAGCTGAACACTACCCTGTGCTGGTGCATGATGGTAGCAGTATCTTCACTTTTCTTGGTCTTGGTGATCAGGGGCTCTACGTATGTTCTCAAAGCCCTGGCTTTAGCAAGGGTGGTAACGATACGCTTGTGCGTGATCAGCTGGCTGGCCAGGTTGGCCAGCAACGATTCCCTGTGTGCTTTTTTACGGCCCAGGTTGTTGATTTTGTCTCCGTGACGCATGACTTGTTGTTTTGATCTTGTACCGTGTCAGGAATTACAAGATGTTGAAAAATTAATTATCTAAATTATCCAATCCTAATTTGTTCAGGTCCATACCGAAGCTCAGACCGCGTTCAGTCAGCACCTGCTCGATTTCAGAGAGCGATTTCTGGCCGAAGTTCCTGAACTTCATCAGGTCTTCCTGCTCATACTGTACCAGTTCGCTTAAGCTGTTGATCTTGGCAGCTTTCAGGCAGTTAAAGGCACGCACAGAAAGATCGAGGTCTTCCAGCGGGGTCTTCAATACCTTGCGCAGTTGCAGTACATGTTCATCCACCACATCTTCTTTCTTGTCTTCTTTGTTATCGAAAGTGATGTTCTCATCGGTGATGATCATCAGGTGCTGGATGAGGATGCGTGAAGCCTGCTTCACCGCTTCTTCCGGATGGATGGTACCATCGGTAGCTACGTCCAGAACCAGTTTCTCATAGTCGGTCCTTTGCTCCACACGATAGTTCTCAATGCTGTATTTCACATTCTTGATGGGTGTGTGGATAGAATCGATGGCGATGTATCCGAAAGGAGCTTCCTTGATCTTATTTTCTTCGGCAGGAATATAACCACGGCCTTTGGCGATGGTCAGTTCAATGTCCATTTTAGAAGTAGTATCCATGGTACAGATCACCAGCTCGGGATTCATTACCTGGAAATTCTGTGAAAGTTCGCCGATCATGCCCGCAGTGAATTCTGTACGGCCTTTGATAGAAATGGCGATCTTTTCGTTGGCAACATCATGCTCTACATGCTTTTTGAAACGCACCTGCTTCAGGTTCAGGATGATCTCAGTAACGTCTTCTGTGATACCCTTCACGGTAGCAAACTCGTGGTCTACACCTTCGATCTTGATACCTACGATAGCATAACCTTCCAGAGAGCTCAGCAATACCCTGCGTAAGGCATTACCGATGGTCAGACCGAAGCCTGGCTCCAGGGGGCGGAATTCAAATTGTCCTTCAAAATCAGTTGCTTTTTGTAAAACGATCTTGTCAGGCTTCTGAAAGCTTAATATGGCCATATTAAAACTTGTTTTTTTTACGGATTATTTAGAATACAACTCGACGATCAGTTGTTCCTTGATGGTCTCAGGAACACTTTCACGCTCGGGATAGGTAATGAAAGTGCCTTTTTTCTCGGCTTCATTCCAATCCAGCCAGCTGAACTTAGGGTTCTTACCGCGGTTCTTGCTGGTAACAGCTGAATTATCGGCGCTCTTGGGTTTGTAAGCGATGATATCACCCGGCTGGCACTGGTAAGAAGGTACATTCATTACTTCGCCATTCACAGTGATGTGCTTATGGCTCACCAGTTGTCTTGCTTCGGGGCGGCTGGCAGTCAGGCCCATGCGGAAAATGGTATTGTCGAGACGCGCTTCCAGCAGTTTGATCAGGTTCTCACCGGTAACACCTTTCAGGCGTTGTGCCTCTTCAAAGGTTTTACGGAACTGGCGCTCCAGTACACCATAAGTGTACTTGGCTTTTTGTTTCTCTCTCAACTGCAGGGCGTATTCGCCTAAAGTTTTACGCTTGCGGGCGGCTCCATGCTGACCGGGAGGGTTGCTGTTCTTACCCAGCCATTTGCCATTACCCAGGATGGGCTCACCGAAGATTCTTGAAATTTTGGTCTTGGGACCAGTGTAACGTGCCATTTGTTCTTTTTTGTGATTTTTTAATGACGACTTCCTATCAGTAAAAATCTAAAATCAATAGAAAGTCCTTTTATTTAAAACCGTCATTCCGAGCGAGTAAAGCGAGTCGAGGAACCTGCTGAAACCTTCATGAGGCCCTTCGATTCGCTTCGCTCACTCAGGGTGACGGCTAATTATTATACCCTACGTTGTTTGGGCGGACGGCAGCCATTGTGCGGTAAAGGAGTAACGTCTTTGATAGAAATTACTTCAACACCTGATTGTGAAATAGAACGGATAGCGCCTTCGCGACCGGCACCGGGGCCTTTCACGAATACTTCTACGCGTTTTACACCAGCTTCCAGGGCTACTTTGGCTGCATCTGCAGCAGCCATCTGAGCAGCATAAGGTGTGTTCTTTTTAGAACCCCTGAAGCCCATTTTACCGGCGCTGCTCCAACTGATCACCTGTCCGGCTTTGTTGGTAAAGCTGATGATGATGTTGTTGAAAGTAGCGGAAATGCGCACTTCACCGGCTGCATCTACTTTTACGATCCTTTTCTTGGCAGCAGCTTTTGCACTGTTCTGCGCTTTTTGTGGTTTTGCCATGTTCTCTTTTTGAGGTAGTCATCCCGTTTTCAGCAGGACTCGTTTAACAATGAAAAATCCCGATCTGCTCGGGAACCGTTTCACTCTCCTTCCCGACTCATCGGGAGATCCAAGCTGAACCGGATTTTATATAAGCAATCGTGAACAGGGTATTCCCTGCTCACGACTCACCTTATTTATTTCTTGGCAGCTTTCTTCTTACCAGCCACTGTCTTACGCTTACCTTTCCTGGTACGGCTGTTGGTTTTGGTACGCTGGCCACGAACCGGCAGTCCCTTACGGTGACGCAGGCCACGGTAGCAGGCGATATCCAACAAACGCTTGATGCTCATAGACACTTCACTACGCAAAGCGCCTTCCACCTTGAACTCATTGTTGATGATGTTACGGATGGCAGCCTGCTCATCATCATTCCACTGGCTTACTTTTTTGTCAAAGTCAATACCAGCTTTGGTTAAAATATACTGAGCAGTTGAGCGACCAATACCAAAAATATAGGTCAGACCAATTTCGCCTCTTTTATTCTTTGGTAAGTCAATACCGGCAATACGAGCCATATCTTGATTTTAGTTTTAAAAAAATTAAATTAACCCTGACGCTGTTTATAACGTGGGTTCTTTTTGTTGATCACGTATAACTTCCCCTTTCTCTTCACGATCTTGCAATCCGCGCTACGTTTTTTGATTGAAGCTCTGACTTTCATTGCTGTGTTTTTAAACTATTATAAGTACCTTATTTGTACCTGAATATGATCCTTCCCCTGCTCAAATCATACGGACTCATCTCCACTCCCACTTTATCACCAGGTAATATCCTGATATAGTGCATTCTCATTTTCCCAGAGATGGTGGCCAGTATTTCATGTCCATTTTCCAACTTCACCCGGAACATAGCATTGCTCAGGGCTTCCAGAATCACTCCATCTTGTTTAATCAACGGTTGTTTCGACATACAATTTTTGGGGCTGCAAAGATACTAAAGAGCAACCGAAATATGAAAATTTAATGTAAAAATTTCTTATCCAGGGGCAAAACAGGGCAAAAATAAGTTATTTGAACAATCTAACAGGTAAAATAAACTCCCAAACCCCTTGATTAGTAACCCCGTAGAACTCCCGATCCAGTAAACGGCTGTACCGCACCCCAAAGGTTACCGGCTCCTGGTTCCACCATTTGGTATCGAAATACAATTCACCCCCTGCTGTCCGGAACGGCCTTTCCAGCCCCGTACGCAGGCTCTTGCCTACCGTATAATCGAAAAAGGCATTGGCCCTCACCCGCAGGAAATAAACAACTTGACCCACTCCCCAGTCGGGATACAACAACGGAAAATGGTAATTCACGCCCAATTTCCACATCCTGGGAAAATCGATCCCCTGGTAGCCCCTGGAAAAAGGAAAATTGTTTTTGAAAAAATACATCCTGGCCGTATCCCTTTCCTGATAGGCCAGGTTCACCACCAGGCTATGATTACGCAAAAGGCCCGGCAGATACAGGGAGCCTGTCGCCAGGAACTGGTGCGCCGTAAACTCATTTACACTGTTGCGGTATTGCAGCAGGAATGAATGTCCCCAATGCGGATAAATATGCTGCGCAGCCTGCTGTACCTGGCCATAGTAAGCCAACACTCCTTCCACATAATTCACACCCACATTCCTGAACAGTTTTTGCCCCACGCCGGTCCACTTAACCTGGTCGGTATTGAACGTGCCTTGCAATACCAGTGCCCGGTACTGCTTCCCTGCCGTCAGGTTCAGGGGCAGGCGAAGGCCGCCGTAAGCACCCAGCTCGTTCCAGTAAACCGTGGTATCCTGGTTCCATAGCGCGCTGCGCTGCCATGTTTGGTTAACGCCAAATACGGGCTGTAGTAAGAAGCCGCCATAAATTCCATCATAGCCCACTTTGTGGCTGCCTTCGTTCCTGTTGTAGGTATACGAAAGTTGTGACTGGAAAGTATTGAGCACATTTTCGCCGTAGATGGTGAATGAATATTCAGGATAATCGTAGTATGGCCGCCAGCTGTGGAAATTCAACAGATTAAAGCCTTTGGAATAACGGCGTACAGGATAATACCCGTTGCCCAGCGAATCCAATATACCGTGGTCTTTGTTCTGATAAGCATCCCCTACATACAAAGTATGCAATTCATCCCGCGGGGTTGTTTTTTCCCAAAGCGGACTGAACCTTCCCAGCCGGTACCCACCGGCCGTAAACGTTGACCCCACCAATTGGCCGCCCTGGTCCAGGGTTCCCTGGTAAATGCCGGTGCTGTAAGCCGCCATGCGGTAAGTATTATACTGACCGGCACGGTCGATGCAGGCCCAGAGTTCATCTCGCCCATCATGCGTGGTGCTGAACAATAAGGTATCGCCCTTGACCTGCAAAAAACCAATGATGCGGTTGCTCAAGGGAATAATAGTTTCTGTTTTTCCACTACCCGTTTCCCATTTGCGGATACCCATCTGGCCTTTATCGTTGCGCACGATCCAATAGACCGATGCATCATCGGCAGAGAATTTCGGATATGTGTACACTTCGTTGCTTTGCTTCTGTTCACCCATCCGGCTTCCGTCTTCCACATTGATCACCAACAAGCGTGTAGTATCCCTGTCCTGCTTAACTGCTGTAACCAGCTTCCCGTTATGCGATATATCAGGCGTGAAATATCGTCCTTTGCCCGCCACTTGTTTTACCTGGCCCGACGCAATATCCAATATGCGGATCACATTGCGATCCCGGTTACCCCACCGCAGATCGGGCCTGATGGCCGTATACACAATGCGGTTGTTGTTGTAACCGAAATAGTCATCCGATGTGATATCCCTTACACCAATTCTTTCTTCTTTACCATTGCCGAGCAGTTTGTAAAAAGCGGGGATGCGGCTATAAGTGTTTTTCAGAACGATCAGCGAACCATCGTCCGCAGCATAAGGATAGCGGTAATTGACCACCCGGTTATTGTTACCTGTTGTAAGCCATTGCGGATCGGCAGTCTTTGCGCTTGCCCATTGCTGCTGGTAATAATCCATTGCATGCCGCACAAAATCGGGAAATTTTTCGCCGGTATATTTTTTCACAGCTCCCTGGAATGGATAGAACAATGGGCTGAAACGGGCCGCATCGTCCGTCACTTTTTTCCAGATATCATCGCCGTATTGCTTTCTGCCATAAGCCACCAGCAAATAACCCAATGCATAATGATCGGGCACAAAATTCCGGTACGATCCGTTGCGCATTTTCATGTAGCTATAGTGAATACCGGCATTGAAGAGCGATTGGTAATTGCTGAAAAACAGCGGAAGGCTGCCCCTGCCCTGCCGGGTGAGCATCGTTTCATTGAAAACGGCGTCTCCTTCAAAAAACCAGTTGGGTATGGCCGCCGCGTTTGCTATGGCTTGTCCTTCCTGGCCTAAAATGATCGATGCGAATTTCGATAAACCTTTCCTGAAATTACTATACTGCTGCACATGCCTGAACTCGTGAACAGACAGCAGATCGGTCCAGTTAACAGCCCCCAGCGAAAACGCGTTGACGGGAGGTGTGGTATAAAACTCACTGCGAAAAGGCCCCAATCCCACATACCCGTTGGAGATCAGTGTTTCGTCCTGCAAAACAATATTAACTTTATGAAGACTATTGCCGATGGTATTGGCATATTTCCGTTGCAACTGGTGCACGGTAGCCGCCACCCTTTCGCCCCTGCGTTCATCTCCTTTGGGGAAGATCACACGCACTGTATCTGTGTTGATCTGCCGCCACTTTGTAGACGGAGGATTGCCCCCGAATACCTGTCCGTAACCATCCATTGATATGGCCGATAATAAAAAAAACAGCAGAGCGAGCGAACGAAAACGCATGGGATTTTTGTCTTCAATATAATTAAAAAAACGTACCTGTCTATATCTCATCAATAGCCTCAACTGCAATCTATATGCCAGCAAAACAGTACCGGCTTGAATTTTGCAAAAAATGGCTTGAATTGCACAAGTCTGCTTTGACCGTTGTATGGTAATTTTGTGCCGCGAAACAAAATAACGGAGCAAATACAGATGAAAGATACGAACAGCAAGGATCAACGGCTCAGCACATGGCTGGCATTTGCATTATTACCCCTGGCGGGATTTGCCACAGATATTTATCTTCCCTCTTTACCGGGTATGTCGGTATCGCTGGGTATTACAGAGATCCGCACACAGTTTACATTGAGTATTTTCCTGATCAGCTACGGTATTTCACAGTTGTTCATCGGCAGTGTGCTCGATAGTTTTGGCCGGCACAAGATCGGCGTGGTTTGTCTGCTCGTATTCGCTGTGGCCAGTTTTGTCATTGCCCGGTCGCACAATATTTACCTGATCTACCTCATGCGCGTGGTACATGGTATCACAGCAGCCACCATTGTAGTATCCAAACGGGCCTATTTTGTAGATGTGTTCACGGGTGACCGTCTGAAGCATTACCTCAGCCTGTTCTCCATTATTTGGTCTACCGGTCCTATTGTTGCACCTTTTGTAGGCGGCTACCTGCAAAATAATTTCGGCTGGCAATCAAATTTCTATTTCCTGGGAATATGGGCCGTATTGTTTGCACTGCTCGAATATTTTTTCAACAGGGAAAGCCTGAAACACTTTTCTCCTTTTCATTTCAAAAGCATTGTGCAGGTGTATACCAGTATGTTGCGTACTACCAGCTTTACACTGGGACTGCTCATTATTGGCATCTCCTATTCAATGGTGATGGTGTACAACATGACCGGTCCTTTCATCATCGAACACCATTTGCATTTCACTGCCGTTATTGCAGGCTACTGTTCATTAATCATCGGATTTGCCTGGATGATAGGTGGTTTTATTGGTAAGTCCACCATTCACAAACCTTTTGTGAAAAAGCTGTCTTTGAACCTCGCCATCCAGGTACTCATTTGCCTGGTCATGTTGTTCAGCACTTCATTTATTGAGCATATTTTCCTGTTGGCGTCTTTCGCTTTTCTTGTGCATGTGTGTGCCGGTTTTGCGTTCAATGTTTATTTCACTTATTGCCTGGGCAAATTTCCCAGGAACGCAGGCATCGCCAGTGGTTTAACAGGCGGTATTATGTACGTAATCGTGTCTGTACTGAGTTATGGCATGGTGTACCTGATGCCGGCTAATGATACCAGGAACCTGGGTTGGAGTTACCTGATACTGATCGTTGCAGTTGCACTGGTAATGTGGGCAGTGAGGAAAAACGAAGAGCCCGCAAAACAGCAGGCCCTTGTTGGTTGATACGTTCAATATGTGATCAATAATGCACCGGATCCTTGGTCAGGTGAACCTTGGTCATCTGCAGATAATGATTTTGCAGTTGGTGCACGTAGTGGATATCGGGGTTATGCCTCCGGTCTTCGCGATACCAGATCTCCATCTGCGAAAAATCGCCGGCAACGGGCGTTACAATGCGAAAGGGACCTTTGAGGTATTTAACAGACCCCTCGCCGTTGGCTTGTTTTTCGAAATGCAGTTTCGTCAATTCCTCTTCGTTCAGTGGAATCGGGTGTAGCTGGTCCTGTTCAAACCAAAAATCCTGCACATCGGTTTGAACACAAATTTGTTTTTCATCTCCGTTTAATTCGACCACTTCTCCGTTCCATGTTTTTCCTTCAAACTCTGCACGGACATAGTCGCCGATCTTGATGTCGCTGAATTTGATCATGTGGCTAGCTTTTTTGTTTAGAACCAAAAGTTAAGGGAAATTTCTGATTTCTGATTTGATCATGTCTGATTTTTTTGTTACCCCCTTATCGTCATCCCGAGCGAGCGAAGAACGTCATCCTGAGTGAGCGAAGCGAATCGAAGGACCTGCTCAATACTCAGGCAGGTCCCTCGGCTTCGCTCGGGATGACGGTCTGTATTTTACTCCGCCCAACTCATGGTATAGCCGGGGTTCTCAATCTCTAATGCTTCCACTGTCAGCTGAAGCGGATGGAAGGTATCGATCATCACCGCCAGCTCATCGGTTTGCTTTTTGCCGATGCTTTTTTCCACGGCGCCGGGATGCGGGCCATGCGGGATACCGGCTGGGTGCAAAGTGATCATCCCCCTGGTAACATGCTTGCGGCTCATGAAATCGCCCGCCACATAATACAACACTTCATCGCTGTCGATATTGCTGTGGTTATAAGGTGCAGGCACCGCATCGGGATGGTAATCGTACAGGCGCGGACAAAAACTGCACACCACGAAATTATGGGCCTCGAAAGTGAGGTGGACAGGCGGCGGCTGGTGTACACGTCCCGTGATGGGCTCAAAATCGTGTATGCTGAATGCAAAAGGATAACAATAGCCATCCCATCCTACCACATCGAAGGGGTGATGGGCGTAATGAAGCCCATACAGCACCCCTTTCTTTTTGGTTTTGATGAGGAAGTCTCCCGCTTCATCGATCGTTAAGAGTTGTTGAGGGGTA
This sequence comes from Asinibacterium sp. OR53, assembly GCF_000515315.1. NCBI lineage: Bacteria > Pseudomonadati > Bacteroidota > Chitinophagia > Chitinophagales > Chitinophagaceae > Asinibacterium > Asinibacterium sp. OR53. Next base: position 2,311,644 of record NZ_KI911562.1, on the reverse strand, counting down.
CGGATATCCCGTTCGCAATACGGTGAATGTTCCAGTAATTGTCCGTATTTACCCAGGTATTTTTTAGGATAGCGGATAGGACTGAAACTTTCAACGATCAGTAGCCTGTTATGCTTGTCATTGAATTGTACCTGGTAGATGGTTCCGCGGGGTATCACCAGGTAATCGCCATAAGCAAAAGGTATTTGTCCGTATTGTGTAAGCAGGGTACCGCTTCCTTCATGAATAAAGATCAGTTCATCGGCATCTGCGTTCTTATAAAAATACCCTTTTGTACTTTCCTCCGGTGCAGCGAGTACAATATGACAATCATTGTTCACCAGTATGGGTTTACGGCTGGTCAAAAAATCTGCTTCGGGCCGTATATGAAATCCTTCGAAACTGCGGTGCTTGAGCATTTTTTCTTCCGCTATGCTGGGCATTGCAGGCACTGGTTCATCTGTATGAATGATCTGCGTTGGCGGCCAGTGATGATACAGCAGCGAATAATCGTTACTGAATCCTTCGGTAGAGAACAATTGTTCGGAGTACAGGGTCCCGTCGGGTCTACGGAACTGGGTATGACGTTTATGAGGAATGGTTCCTAAGCTATGATAGTGAGGCATGTCTGTGCAATATTGTAGTAAAGAAATAATCTGCACGTCATCCTGAGCGAGCGGAGCGAGTCGAAGGAGCTGTTAAGGATTTGATGAGGCCCCTCGGCTACGCTCGGGGTGACGAATAATGGTTGTGCGTTTCCCACCACTTTGCCAATTGAAGAGAGAGCATAAGGAAATAATATTTCCATACGCGCTTATCGATCCAATATGTGAAATTCCGATGGAATGGCATAGCAAAACAATCTCCATCAAAGATACGCATATAATGATCACTTGTTTACTTTAAACCGCGTCATCCTGAGTGAGCGAAGCGAATCGAAGGACCTGCTGAACGTTCGAGCAGATCCCTCGGCTGCGCTCGGGATGACGACGCATAAAAGATCGGGATGACGTTGTTTTATGCATTGATGCCCGGGAACCAGGGTCTTCCTATATCGGCGCGGAAGGGCCAGGGAACAGCAGCCAGTATCAGCAGCAGGGCCAGCAGGAAGAAGATAAATGCTTTACGGTACTTCACTTCGTCGGGTACGGCTTTCTTCGCCATGCCATAACCAAGCGTAATAAATACCACCGATAAGATCATCGCTACCGGGTGTTCGATCCAATAGAAACGGAAAAAATGATTTTTCATCAGTGACTCGCCTTCCGGCAGGCTCGTTTTGAAAATACCGTATCGCCCTACTGCAAGCTGGTACAGCCCGATCAGCAAGGTGATGTGCGCACTGATCAACGTGAACAACCATGTTTTGCGGTCACCGGCGGAAAAAGTTTTCTTACCCTTCCACCCGGTATACGCTTTGTAGATAGACAATAACAACAGTATCGAGATCACCCAACGCAATAAATTGTGTAAATGCAGAAGTCCTGTATCCATAATGATTGGTTTTAAAGAGCACAAAGTAACGCTATTTCAACTGCATATCTTTTCATGTATTCACTTAACCAATACACAATCTGTATTTTCGCAACATGAAACGTTGGCACTTCCTACTGTTATGGGTTACCATCGCCACTGCGTGTAACAACCATGAACCAAAAGAATCTCCTAAAGCAGCATCCAGGATACAGGAGCCATCACCCCAGGTTAAACGATTGTATCAAAGTGTTGCCAGCTATCCCGACAGTATAGGCCTTCGCCTGCTGTTAGTGAATGCACTTGATAGCGCCGGTGATTACCGGCCTGCTTTGCTGCAGATGGATTCATTGCTTCGGAAAGACAGTCTCAATTTCGGACTCTGGTTTCGCAAAGCCACTTTGCAGGAACATGCCAAAGACACCAGCGGCGCCTTACAGTCTTACCATTTTGCCGCCCGCATTTATCCTTCTCCCGATGCATTGCTGGCCATGGCCAACTTGTATGCCGAACAGAAAAACAACAAAGCGCTTGCTTTATGTGCGCAGGTAGATGCGATGAGATTGGGCAGGGAATACACCGCTCATACCAGTTTCATCGGCGGCGTGTATTATGCCCGTACCCGAAATGCTTCCAAAGCCATTGACCTGTTCAATCGCTGTATTGCCAACGACTATACTTATATGGAAGCCTATATGGAGAAAGGATTCCTGTATTTCGATGCACAGAAAACGGAGGAAGCCCGCAAAGTGTTTGAAACAGCCACTTCTGTAAGGGTCAATTATGCCGATGCCTGGTACTGGCTGGCCAAATGCCAGGAAACACTGAACGACCGTGCAGAGGCCATCAAAAGTTACCAAACGGCGCTGGCCCTCGACCCGGGCATTACCGAGGCTACGGCCGCATTAAAAAAGCTGGGAGTGAACTGAAATAATTGCAATAATTTTGCGCATCCTTAAACAAGCATCATGCCCATCGTTGCCCCTTCTTTATTGAGTGCCAATTTCCTCAACCTGCAGCAGGATTGTGAAATGTTGAATGAAAGCCGGGCCGACTGGTTCCACCTCGATGTGATGGACGGGCGCTTTGTACCCAATATCAGCTTTGGGTTGCCCATCATTGAGCACGTGAGAAAAGCCACCAAAAAGATATGCGATGTGCACCTGATGATCGAAGAGCCAGAAAAATATGCAGAGGCTTTCAAGAAAGCCGGCGCCGATATATTGACTGTTCATTACGAAGCTTGTCCGCATTTACACCGCAACCTGCAACAGATCAAAAGCCTGGGTATGCGCGCAGGCGTAGCCCTGAACCCGCATACACCTGTTAATTTCCTCTCAGATGTATTGGATGATATTGACCTGGTTTGCCTCATGAGTGTGAATCCCGGCTTCGGTGGTCAACAATTTATTCCGCATACCATTGATAAGATCCGTGCACTCAGGCACATGATCAAAGACAGAAACCTTCCTACACTGATAGAGATCGACGGCGGCGTAACACTTCAAAACGCAGCTGCCATTGTGCATGCCGGCGCCGATGTACTGGTAGCGGGCAATACCGTTTTTAAATCTGACGATCCCGTTAAAACAATTGAGGCGCTTAAAGCGTTATAATTAACAATCTCTATCCACACCCTGTGCATAACAAATGCTAGGATTTGATAGATATATCCAATTAAATTTGAGACAGATGCAAGGGTAAGTATCAAATTTATTCCGTCATACATTAAACTGAACAGATTGACAGAAGCTATCATTAACCTCGAGACTGTTAACCCCATTGAATTTTTTGGAGTAAACAACGGAAAGTTGGACCTGCTGCGAAAGAAATTTCCCCTTTTAAAAATCCTTTCACGCGGAACACAAATGAAACTAAGTGGCGCCCCCGAACAGATCGAATCTGCCCGGGAGAAAATAGATCTCATCATACAGTACCTGGAAAGAAATGGTCACCTCAGTGAAAACTATTTCGAACAGATACTGGGTGGTGATGACGGCGAAACAGTAGACAATTTCGTTGAGAGCCATCCCAACGATGTGCTCGTGTTCGGTCCGAATGGCAAAACCGTCCGCGCCCGTACGCAGAACCAGAAAAAGCTGGTGCAGGCGGCCGACCGGAACGACATTGTCTTTGCGATAGGCCCGGCCGGTACAGGTAAAACCTATACCGCTGTAGCACTCGCCGTACGCGCGTTGAAGAACAAAGTCGTGAAGAAAATTATCCTCACTCGCCCTGCGGTTGAGGCAGGCGAAAGCCTCGGTTTCCTTCCCGGCGACCTGAAAGAAAAGATTGATCCCTACCTGCGGCCTTTGTATGATGCGCTGGACGATATGATACCTGCCGATAAGCTGGGTTATTATATGAGTACGCGTACCATTGAAGTGGCACCGCTGGCCTATATGCGCGGCCGCACCCTTGATAATGCATTCATCATCCTGGATGAGGCGCAGAATACGAACGACTTACAGTTGAAAATGTTCCTCACGCGTATCGGCGCCAATGCCAAAGCCATCATCACGGGCGACCCTACCCAGATTGACCTGCCCCGCAACCAGCGGAGCGGACTGGCCAAAGCCACCCGTATACTCAAAAGCATCGATGGCATTGCCCATATTGAACTGAATGAAGAAGACGTGGTGCGTCACAAACTGGTGAAATCGATCATCAAAGCCTACGAAAAAGAGAAAGAGAAGGAAGAGCAAGAAATTAGACATTAATTTATAATTCACCTAGTATTTTATGCCCCAGCTTGTCTCTTTTAGTCTCAAGGTATTTTACGTTGTGCGGATTGGCAGGCACTTCAATGGGCACTACTTCTGTTATCTCAAGACCATAGCCCAATAATCCGGCACGCTTGCGTGGGTTATTGCTCATGAGGCGGAGTTTGCTGATACCTAAGTAACGGAGTATTTGGGCGCCTACACCATAGTCGCGTTCATCTTTATCAAAACCCAGTTCCAGGTTGGCTTCTACAGTATCCAAGCCCTCTTCCTGCAACTTATAAGCGCGTAATTTATTGATGAGGCCGATGCCACGGCCTTCCTGGTTCATATACAATATGATGCCTTTGCCTTCCTTTTCTACCATCGACATGGCTTTGTGCAATTGTTCGCCGCAATCGCAGCGGAAACTGCCCAGGATATCGCCGGTAAAACAACTGCTATGCACACGCGTGAGCACGGGTTCATCCTTCACCCAAATACCTTTGATCAGGGCCAGGTGCTCACCGCCGGTAGCTTTTTCTTTGAAGGCCACCAGTTTGAAATGACCATACCTGGTAGGCATGTCCACCCTTACCAGTTCTTCTATCAGGGAGTCGGTTTTGAGGCGGTAATCGATCAGGTCTTTGATGGAAATGATCTTCAGGCTGAATTTTTTGGCGATCTCCAACAGTTGGGGCAGTCTCGCCATGGTGCCGTCTTCATTCATCACTTCCACCAGTACACCGGCAGGTTCCAGTCCGGCCAGTCTTGCCAGGTCCACCGCCGCTTCTGTATGTCCGGCGCGGCGCAATACCCCACCATTTTTAGCACGCAAAGGAAATATATGCCCTGGACGTCCGAGATCGGAAGGTTTGGTTTCGGGGTCAACCAGGGCCAATATGGTCTTGGACCGGTCGTGCGCTGAGATACCGGTAGTAGTGCCATGGCCGAGCAGGTCTACCGAAACGGTAAAAGCCGTCTCATGTAAAGAAGTATTGGAACTCACCATCGGGTCGAGGCCCAACTCTTTGCAACGGTCTTCCGTTAAGGTAGCGCAGATAAGCCCCCTGCCCTCCTTACTCATGAAATTGATGACTTCCGGAGTAGCATGACGGGCCGCAATGATAAAATCGCCTTCATTTTCCCTGTCTTCATCATCCACCACTATAATCATCTTGCCATTCCGTATATCATCAATGGCGTCCTGGATCCTATCGAGCATAACTGATTTTTGAACTGCAAAATTACGGCTCCTGAAGGGTAAAAGCCCAAACTAAGTTTCGAGATATATAAACCAGATTGAATATTATACAAAAAGCTGCACAGATTTACCTTAACAATTGAACAAAAAATACACAATCCGGCGAATAACTGCATAGAATGCTCATTTCGGACAACCTTTTGTTAACATTATGTTGTAATTACACAGAGATATTTTGCTTTCTTTGTGCAGAACTAACATTTCGACCTATGCTTAAAAAGAGAATCCTACAATGTTCTATTGTATTGCTAATGCTATGCCCGGCACTGGTGAACGCCCAGGTTACCACCAGTAGTATCACGGGCAATGTTAAGAGCAGCAGCGGTACTTCGCTCGAGGGAGCAGCCGTTACCGCTACACACGTTCCTTCCGGAACCATATACACCACTATTTCAACAAGGGGGGGCAGTTTCAACCTTCCGGGTTTGAGGATCGGCGGCCCTTATACCGTGAAGATCACTTATGTTGGATTGAAAGAAGAAAATTTCCAGGATATATACCTTATGCTGGGTGAGCCTTATACAGTGAATTCCGTGCTCGCCGACGAATCGAAAAGCCTGACTGAAGTAGTGGTGAGCACACAACGCCGCAGGGCTGCTGTAGATAAAAGCGGACCAACTACGGTTGTTAACCAGCGTTTATTGTCGAGCTTGCCTACCATCACCAGGAGTATCAGCGATTTTACACGGCTTACTCCACAGGCCAACGGTACCAGTTTTGCCGGTCGCGACGGCCGTTACAATAATACAGTGGTAGATGGCGCCAACCTCAACAACAACTTCGGTCTCAGCACCGATCCGTTGCCCGGTGGCGGTTCCAACCCCATCGCCCTGGATGCCATTGAAGAAGTATCCGTAAGCATCGCTCCTACCGATGTGAGGCAGTCGGGCTTCACCGGCGCCGGTATCAATGCCATCACCAAAAGTGGTACCAATACCCTGAAAGGTTCTTTGTACGGTTATTACCGCAACCAGGATTATAACGGACGTAACGTAGGCGCTGTTAAACTTTCTACTCCTGCTCTTTCCAGCAACAAAACTTTTGGCGGAACCCTCGGCGGAGCCATCATCAAGAACAAACTGTTCTTCTTTGTGAACTATGAATCGGAGGAAAGAAACGCTCCCGGTATTCCCTATTCACCCAAGGGTGGATCAGGCAATGGTAATGTTTCCAGCACGCAGACCGACTCTCTCTCAAAATTTGCGGGTTTCCTGAAAAGCAAATATAATTTCGATCCAGGCGCTTATGATAATTTCCCCAACTTTAAAGTGAAGAACCACAAATTGCTGGTGAAGATCGACTGGAACATCAGCAATACCCACAAACTTACTGCGAAGTATAATGAACTGGTGAACACCAACGACCAGCCATTGAACGGATCCAGTATTCCCAATAACCCCAACTTCAGCGTGGTAGGTGGAACAGGCAGTATCAGCCGTTTGCCCAATAACCGTTTCAGCCTTAACTCCATGGCTTTTGCCAATTCCAATTATGGGTTTAAAGACGTGGTAAGGTCGGGCGCATTGGAGTTAAATTCCAATTTCCATGGTAAATTTTCCAACCAGTTATTAGCAACCCTTACTAAAGTGCAGGATACCCGTACCATACCTGGTGGTACTGCATTTCCGACTGTGGATATTTTCAACAACAACGGACAGAACTATATGTCTGCCGGTACAGACCCTTTTACCCGCAACAACGATGTGATCAACAACATCTACAGTGTGATCGACAACTTTACTTACTATGCGGGTAAGCATACCCTTACTGCCGGTGTATCTTATGAATACCAGAAAGTAGGTAATATGTTCATGCCGGGCGCTTCCAGTTATTATGCGTTTAATTCATTGTCTGATTTTATGAATGGAAAAGCGCCTGCTGCTTTTTCTTATACCTATTCACTGGTACCAGGTCAGGCTGCTGTTTATTCAGCCAACCTGAAAGTAGGCCAGTTGGCATTTTATGCGCAGGATGAGATCAACGTGAATGAAAACTTCAAACTGACATTCGGTCTGCGACTCGACAAACCGGTGTATCCCGAGCAACCCCTGGAGAACCCCAATGTTACGGCCATCTCATTCCCCGACAAAAACGGCAATCCTACCAATTACAGTACCGGTATGTGGCCCAAGAGCAGCCTGTACTGGTCGCCCCGCGTAGGTTTCCGTTACAAGATAGATGAAGAGAACCTGGTGGTTCGTGGTGGTACAGGCGTTTTCACCGGACGCATTCCATTTGTTTATCTTACCAATATGCCTTCCAACAGTTTTATGTACCAGGCGGGTGTATCGGTTACCAATGCAGCGCAACTGCAGAACTTCCTGTTCAACCCGAACCCCGATGCTTATAAGAGCAGTTTCTCCAGTGTGCCCGGCACTTTACCCAACGGAGCCAACCTGGTGTTGATCGATCCCAATTTCAAATTTCCACAGGTATGGAGGAGCAACCTGGGCTTCGACAGGAAGCTGGGTGATGGCTGGATGGTGAGCATGGATCTCTTGTATACAAAAGACATCAATGCAGTGGTGATGCGCAATGCCAACCAAAAAGCGCCGAATGCAACACTGGCCGGCGCCGATAACAGGCCCCGTTATGCAACCAGCGCCGATCGCAAGCTTTACAGCAATATCGGTTCTGCTATTGTGCTCGAAAATACCACCATGGGTTCCAGCGGATCTGCTACTTTCCAGATCGCAAGGACAGCCACCAAAGGGTTCTTCGGTTCATTGGCTTATACGCTCAGCTATGCATCTGAAGTCACTTCCAATCCCGGAAGCCAGGCCACTTCTGTATGGAACAGCAATCCCACAGTTGGTACACAAAACAGCCTGGAAATATCCAACTCGGCTTATGTAACCCCGCATCGTTTCATCGGTACACTTTCTTACCGTTTTGAATACCTGAACCATGCGGCTACCACCATTTCATTGTTTGGAGAATTGGCCAAGCAGAATAACTACAGTTATGTATATAATGGTGACCTGAACAATGATGGTAATAATTCTACCGATCTGATGTACATCACCCCTAATGTGTTATTTGTAAACCAGGCTGCCAGCGGTTCCAACCCTGCACGTACAGTGGCTGAACAAGCGGCTGCATGGTCACAGTTTGTGCAGAATACACCTTACCTGCGCCAGAACATAGGCAGCTATGCAGGTCGTAATGAGGCTTACCTGCCCTGGCTGTCCCGCGTTGATGTTAAGGTGCTGCAAGACCTGTTCATCATTGCCGGAAAAAGGAGACAAACCATTCAAATCAGTGCCGATATCCTGAATGCCGGTAACCTTATCAACAGCAAATGGGGTGTAAGGCAGGTGTTAACTGCTGCTAATCCTTTGGTCTTTAAAGGCTATGATGCTACCACAGGACAGCCTACTTTCAACCTGCAGCAACAGAACGGTCAACTGGTAACACAGCCCTGGACCAATGCACTTTCCAGTGCCAGTACCTGGGGATTACAACTGGGACTGCGATACATCTTCTAAATTTCTTCCAAAGAAAAATGCCTTTCAAAAATTTGAAGGGCATTTTTCTTTGGAATAGTTGCTTTTTCGAATAAACTGTCTATAATAAGTTATTAACAGTTTTCATCATCGGTAACAATCATTTAATGTAAAATTAAGCTCCATAGGTACCCATGCAGATATTTTTGCAAATCAAACTAAACTTTAACAATTTATGAGAAGAACCATGCGTTCCGTGTTCGCTCTGCTCATAGCCGTATGTTCAGGCATACTGGTTGCAAGAGCACAGGAAACTACTTCAGACATTCAAGGCATTATTACCAGCGAGAATGGTCAACTCAGCGGCGCCGTGATTACAGCGTTGCACCTCCCTTCAGGTACAAAATATGTTACTACCAGTCGTAAAGACGGCCGGTATAACCTGCCTAACCTTAAAGTAGGAGGCCCTTATACTATTACCGTGAGCTATCTCGGCCAGAAAGAACAAAAACAGGAAAATGTGTTTTTGGTACTGGGTCAGGAATTCAAAGCTGATTTCAGTTTGAAGACCGATACCAAGACGCTTACTGAAGTAGTGGTAACCGCTACCGGCAGGCAGGACAAGGTTTTCAATACCAACAGAACTGGTAGCCAGGAAGTGGTGAGCCGTGCTCAAATTGAAAAACTACCTACCATCAACCGTAGCTTACAAGATTTTACAAAACTCACCCCTTCATCCAATGGTCTCAGTTTTGGAGGACGCAGCAATCAATATAATAATATTACTGTTGATGGCGCTAATTTCAACAATGCATTTGGATTGTCTGGTGTTTTGGGTGGCCAAACCAGCTCACAGCCTATCAGCCTCGATGCCATTGAGCAGATACAGGTAAACATTGCCCCTTACGATGTAAGACAAGGTGGTTTCTCCGGCGCTGGTGTGAACTCTGTTACACGCAGTGGTACCAATGAAGTAAAAGCTTCTGTTTATACTTATCTCAGAAGCCCGGGTTTGCAGGGTTATAATGTAAGAACCAATACTGTTACTAAACCCAGTTTCACTTACAATTTAAGAGGTGCTTCTATCGGAGCCCCCATCATCAAGAACAAGTTGTTCATTTTCGTGAGCGGTGAACAGGAAAGAATCAGTCAGCCTGCAACTACTTATGTTGCCAATAAACCCGGACAAACAGCCATCCCAGGTGTTATTTCTCAGGCAGTTGCTGATACGCTCGACGCGCTGAAAAACTTCCTGATGCAGAAATACAACTATAATCCGGGCTTCTACCAGGGTTATAATTATGATACTTACAGCGATAAGTTAACTGTAAGGCTCGACTGGAATGTCAGCAGGAAGAGTACTTTCACGCTGAAGTATAACTACCTGAAATCTTATAAAGATATTTCAGCAAGCAACAGTGGGGCTCCGAATGGCGGCAGACAGCCCAGCAATACCGGTCTGCCTTTCAGCGGCAGTGGCTACCGTATCAACAACAACTTCAATATTGTAATTGCTGAACTGAATACCAGCTTCAGCAATAAACTCTCTAATAAATTGCAGGTAGGTTACACTGCATTGAGGGATTACCGCGCAAGCCTTGCCGGCGGCGACTTTCCTCTTGTGGATATCCTGAACGGCCAGGGACAGAGCTATACCGCTTTCGGTTATGAACCCTTTACTTATAATAACGTGCTCAACACAAATGTGTTCCAGTTCTCTGATATTGTTACTATGTATGCAGGTAAACACGAGATCACATTGGGAACACAGAATTATGTGAAGAACTTCAAAAATGGTTTTGCACCCAACTATGAAGGTGCTTACCAGTTCAATACACTCTCTGATTTCTATAGCAGTGCCATGAATGGTACCGCCAATGCAAAGAGCTATGCAGTACAATATTCCCTGACAAAAGACGGTTCTTTCCCCTTTGCCAATATCGGCGCTACAGAATGGGGTGCTTTTATCCAGGATAAATGGCGCATCAGAAACAACTTAACTGTTACCGGTGGTTTCCGTTTCGACCTGCCTGTGTTCCAGAATAAATTCGATGCGAACCCTTATGCTTCGCAACTGGCATTCCGCAATGGCAACCATTACGATGTAGGCCAGAAGCCTGGTAGTAATCTGTTGGTATCACCTCGCTTTGGATTCAACTGGGATGTATTCGGCGATCATAAAACACAGGTGCGTGGCGGTTTTGGTTGGTTCAGCGGCCCTCCTCCTTTTGTGTGGATCAGCAACCAGGCTAGCAACAACGGTGTACAGTTCGGTTCATACAACAACTCAAAGAACCCTGCAACCGGCAAACCTTATGTATTTAGTCCTGATATCAATGCTTACAGACCCGCTGCAGGAGCTGCTAATACTTCTTACAACCTGGTGTTCACAGATCCCAATTTCAAGTACCCGCAGGTCATGAAGCTCAGCTTCGCGGTTGACCAGAAACTGCCTGGCAACCTGGTAGCTACTGTTGAATACAATTATTCAAAAGAAGTGAACGCTGTTTATTTCCAGAATGTAAACCTGCCTTCTACCGGTACGCCATTGGTAGGCTCTGATAACAGGATCCGTTACGATTCCAGCAAAATCTGGAATGGTGCAGGCGGCGCTTCTGTTACCAACCCTAATATTTCCAATGCCATACTCATGAAGAATTCTAATAAAGGTTATTCTTATATGGTTACGGCAAGACTCGAAAAAACATTGCGCAACTTCAACGCCAGTGTAGCCTATACTTACAGCCAATCTAAATCCATCAATGATGGTGGATCTATTGCCGCCAGTAACTGGCGCGACAGGCCTGTAAAAGGTGATCCCAACAGTGATGAGATTGGTTATGCTAACTTCTACCAGCCTCACCGCGTGATTGCTTATGCTTCTTATCGTAAAGAATATGCAAAAAACTTTGCTACTTCAGTAGGTCTTGTATTTGAAGCCGCCCCCAATGGTGCAGGTTCTTATACTTACCAGGGAGACCTGATCAATGCCAACACAGGTGGCAACAGCTCATTGATCTATATTCCGAAAGACAAGTCAGACATTGTACTGGTACCCGTTAATACTGGTGGCGGTACCATCACTGATACACGTACAGCGGCACAGATGTGGAACCAGTTGAATGCCTTCATCCAGCAGGATCCTTATATGAGCTCACATCGCGGACAAATAGCGGAAAGGAATGCCGTGGTATTGCCCTGGTTCAAACACCTTGATTTGAACATAACACAGGACTTTTACCTGAAGAATAAACATACTTTGCGTTTAAGCTTTGACATTATCAACGTAGGTAATTTCCTGAACAAGAACTGGGGTATTGCTAAAACCTTCAACAGCACTTCTTTCCTGAAGTTTGAAGGCATTGCTCCTGCAGGAGATCCGAATGCAGGTAAGCCTCGCTATTCTTTCCTGTACCAGGATGCTGCCAATCAGATACCTTATGTGAACAGTTTCCAGGATAGTTTCGGTGCCTTCTCAAGATGGCAGGGCCAGATTGGAATCAGGTACTTATTCAATGATCAATCTTCTCGTTCTTCATCTCCGAGACGTTAATATTATCTGTAGTATAAAAAAAGCTTCCTGATTAATCAGGAGGCTTTTTTATTTAGCCCATCCCCATTTGAGGAACTCAGGCCAGGCTTTTGCCCAACTTTCCACGTCATGTGTACCTTCTTTGAGTTCCATATAGTGAATGTGCTGATCGGTATATCCTTTGGCTTTTAATTCAACAATGAGATCGAGTGCATCATCGATGGAATCTATCACACCGTTCTTGTTACGGTCTTCCGTTTCATCGTCCGTACCACATTCAATAAAGAACTGCAACCATGGATAAAAATCACCTTTGCGTACCTGCAGGTGCATGAGGCGGTCTTTTTCATCATCATATCCTTCTTCATACCCTTTACGCCGCCACCACAATGAGCCGCTGAACACGCCTACCCTGCTGAACTCGCTGGCATGGTTCCACACGATATCGAGCGCGCTGAGCGCCCCCAGTGAAAACCCGGCAAAGGATTTATCCCTGAATGAAGGGGCCTGGTATGTTTTGCGTATATACGGTAATAATTCTTCAAAAATAAATTTGGTATAAAGCCCTGCACGTGCACCTCTTCCCTGATAGTCAGCTGCATACGCTGTTCCATATTCCATTTTTCTTTCCGGTCCACAACAGATACCTACACATACCAACGGAGATATCTCATTACCTGTGATCATTTTATCTAGTAACTCATCAAAGGCTATTTTATGAAGGTCTTGCCCATCATTGATCAACAACAGGCTTAATTGTTCGGCAGATTCTATCTTACCAGGAATGTACACATCTATTTGTACCTCTCGTTCCAGATAGTCAGAATACAGGATTTTCTGCTCAGTTGATACAAGTTGTAAAGGACTAGATTCAATATTCGTTGCTTGCATATAGCTATTTCTTCTTTAATGTTTTAGTTTCTTTCAGCATTTTTTTATCTTCAGATTTTACTTTCTTTTTGATTTCCTTGATGTCTTTTTCTATTGGCAATTTTTCAGGCTTTATTCCGCTTTTTAGCAACAAACCCCTCACATCTTTATTGTTTTTTACATGCTCTTGTGTAATAACGGGCTCCATTGACAGGTCATTTTTCCGGATATTTACGTTTGTCAGTTCATTGGCAAAGTCTTTGGCCTTAATAGTGATGGTTGGTAAGAAATCTGCCAATGGCCTATTATCAGGAACACCTAACGCCGTTTTCATATCGAGTGTGGTTTTACCACCAAATAAAGCCTGATCTCCTTTGCTTTTAATTTTTGCAAAACCTGTTCTATCAATTCCTTTTTGAAATATCAACTTAGACAACTCCTTTTCTGAAATAGTTAACTTTTCTCTTGCCTGTAATCGTTCCCATTCTTTCAAACGTTGTTCAAGCAGTTCCTGTTTTCTTGTTTGTACTGCAAAATAATTCATCGCAAATGCAATCTCATCTTTGCGTGGATCGCCATTCTGAGCAATGAGATAACAGGCATATCGCGTGAGCATGATATCCTCTATTTCTCTTTGGGCTCCCGAACCGAGGTCGACCATTTTCCTGACGTCAAGAAAATGGTCAGGCAATTGATGTTTGGCTGTAGAACAAGCCACTTTTGCTTTATCAACTACTTTGATGAAATTGTCCCATTTTGAATATCCTAATAATCGTTGAATATCCCTCGCAAACCAAAACTCTACGTCTTCGGTTGTGTTCGCAGCGGATTCAAACTCGTTATGCAATTGCGATATAATCTCCTGTTTCATCCGTTATTTTTACAGGTTGAACTTTCAAATCTAAATATATCCAGGAAGTCACGAACAGATTTACGGGAAATACCTGATTTTTCAAAGCAAGTATATTGTATGCCGAGGCTTATCAGACCATTTTCCCGACGCCGGGAAAATGGTCTGATAAGCCTTTTTGAAATAAGCTGGCTAATGATCGAACAATCCAAAAAAAACCTACCTTGAAAGCAAATCCAACCTCAAAATCTCCAACATGAAAAAGATCGGCATTCTATTCGGACAGGAAAGAAGCTTTCCCATGGCTTTTGTTGAGCGCATCAACGCCAAGCACGTGGAAGGCATCAGCGCAGAACCTGTTCGGATAGACAAAGTGATGCAGGGTGTGGCAACCGATTACGCAGTGATCGTGGACCGCATCAGCCAGGACGTGCCTTTTTACCGGGCCTTCCTCAAAAATGCAGCGCTCTGTGGAACAGCCGTTATCAACAATCCCTTCTGGTGGAGTGCCGATGAAAAATTTTTCAATAATTGTTTAGCCACACAGATCAATGTGCCGGTTCCCAAAACGGTTATCCTACCTTCTCGCGAGTTGCCGGCCGATACTTCTGATCAATCGTTCAGCAACCTGGCTTACCCGCTCGACTGGGAAAGCATTTTCCATTATGTAGGTTTCCCCGCTTATATGAAACCCTTTGCCGGCGGTGGCTGGAAGAATGTTTACAAGCTCACCAGCATGGATGATTTTTTTGAAAAACATAGCGAGACCGGTCAGCTCGTGATGTTGTTACAGGAAGAAATTATTTTCGAAGAATATTATCGCTGCTATTGCATAGGCGGTAAATACGTACGCATCATGCCATACGAACCCCGTAACCCGCACCACCTGCGTTATGTGGCCGATTTTGCTCCTTCGGCAGAAAAGCTGAAAGAAATGGAATCGATCGTATTGCGCATCAACCAATACCTGGGTTATGATTTCAACACGGTGGAACTGGCGCTGCGTGATGGCGTTCCTTATGCCATTGACTTCTGCAACCCCGCTCCCGATGCCGATCTGAAAAGCGTAGGAGCAGATAATTTTGAATGGGTGGTGGAAACCGCAGCCAATTATGCCATAGAAAAAGCGCTGTCTGTAACACCCGGCATCGATAACCTTACCTGGGGAGAATATGTAAAAAGAAGCAGCGCCAAACAAAAACTGATTTAGACGATGGGAGATATGAATTACTCGCACTTTACACTGGGCGTGGAAGAAGAATACATGGTGCTCGATCCGCATACACGTGAGCTGAAAAGCCATGAACAAAAGATCGTGCTGGAGGGTCAGAAAATCATCAAAGACAAAGTGAAGGCCGAAATGCACCAGGCTGTAGTGGAAGTGGGTACCGATATCTGCCGCAATATCGACGAAGCTTTCAAAGACGTGGCCACCCTCCGGGGAACGATTGCACAGATTGCAGGTGATCTCGGTTTATGGGTGGGCGCTTCGGGCACACATCCTTTCAGTCACTGGGAACACCAGCTCATCACCGACCACGCCCGTTACAACGAGATCGTGAATGAGCTGCAGGAAGCAGCCCGCAGTAACCTCATTTTCGGATTGCATGTGCATGTAGGCATGGAAGACCGCCGGATGGCCATGCATATTGCCAATACCGCCCGGTATTTTTTGCCGCATGTGTACGCACTCAGTACCAACTCGCCTTTCTGGGAAGGCAGGCTTACCGGTTATAAATCTTTCCGCACCAAGGTATTCGATAAGTTTCCGCGTACGGGCATACCTGATTTTTTTGAAAGCATTGAAGCTTACGAGAATTATGTGAACCTGCTCATCAAGACCAATTGCATCGACAATGCCAAAAAGATCTGGTGGGACCTGCGCGTGCATCCATTCTTCAATACTGTGGAATTCCGTATCTGCGATGTGCCGCTGACCGTAAATGAGACCATTTCCATTGCCGCCCTGTTCCAGGCCATTTGCGCCAAAATATACAAGCTGCGCAGCCAGAACCTCAATTTCATGATGTACCAGCGTTCGGTGATCAATGAAAATAAATGGAGGGCCAGTCGCTATGGCATTGATGGCGCCCTGATCGATTTTGGCAAGGAGACCGAAGTAAATACCCGCGCCCTCATTTACGAACTCATGGATTTTGTAGATGATGTGGTGGATGACCTGGGTTCCCGGCATGCCATCAATCATATCCACACCATATTTGAACAGGGTACCGGGGCCGACAGGCAGCTGGCCGTTTACCAGGAAACCAATAGCCTGGCGAGCGTGGTTGACTATATACATGATCAGTTTTTACTAGCATAAAATAATCATCCGCTATGTAAAGCGATGGAAATCAACATTTTTTTAAAATTCCGTGTTTTAACTTTTTATTTTTTTTAATTTCTCGCAGGCAACGAACCCTCCTCAACGGGTATCTTTAGCAAGAAGTCAATCCTAAACCAACCTGCAGGTGACAGAATCTGAACTTATCAAGGGATGTATCAAGCAACATACCGGTTGCCAGCATATACTGTTTGAAAGGTATGCCGGTAAGATGATGAGCGTATGCCTGCGTTATGCCAACGATACCATGGAAGCCGAAGACATGCTGCAGGACGCTTTCATCAAAGTATTCAAATACATCGAACAGTTCAAATCGGAAGGTTCATTTGAGGGCTGGATCAGGCGTATTGTGGTGAATACGGCTATCAGGCATTTGGAAAAAAAGAAGATCCGTTTCAAAGAGATCGATGACCACAGCAACGATGCACCCAAGATGGATCCCAGCACCTATAGCCATTTGGGTGAAGAAGATCTTTTAAAATTGATTGGTCAGTTGCCAGAAGGTTACCGGATGGTTTTTAACCTGAATGTGGTGGAAGGATACAGTCATGAAGAAATAGCAGAAATGCTGAACATACAACCCGGCACCAGCCGCAGCCAATTGGTAAAGGCCCGGAAGATGCTGCAACAACAAATATTACAACTACAAAAAATTGCTGTATAACATGAGCGATAACCAATTTGATCAATTCATCAGGGCAAAGCTCAAAGACCATTCTGCTCCTGTGCCGCCGGGTCTTTGGGAAAAGATCAAGCCCGATGAAAAAGACGACCGTAAAGGTTTCGTCCTGCCCCGGATCAACACCCTTGGCAGGTACATGATTGCGCTGGCCCTCCTGGGGGCTTTCGCTGTTGGAGGATACCTGTATTTCAATAATAATACAGCTGGCACAGATCATTCAGGTATACCGAACCAACAACTGGTATCACAGCAGCCATCTGCAATCACAACACAAGATAAGCAACACGCACAGGAGCAAACCGTTGCTGGCAATGAATCAGCTTCTAATAATAATTCCACGCAAAATCCAAACGCTATCGTTCAAAATAATACACTTCTTAATAATAATCATACACCCAACAACGAATCGAACAACAATAATGAACTTGCATTATCTGCACAGATAACACCCGGCAGTACTACTTACAAAAATGCACAGGCTGCTGATATCAATTATAATAGTCATCCTGCATCACAAGAACAAGCAGCTCCCATCCAGTCAGCATCAGCAGACAGCCGTTTCAACCTGCTGGCAGCCGCTCCTCTTTCTTCAGACAGGAACAGTTTGTTGTATGATATGAAAGAATTGAAAAATCTTGAATTGATGAATGCAGCCGCTCATACCAGGCGCGTTCCCAATTTGCTGATTTGTCCTACTGCGAATGGCGGAAGATATGTGAATCCTGATTGGTATGTTGAATACTATGCTTCACCCGACCTCGCGTTTAAATCCGAGCAGAATGTATCGGCTACCCCGCAATACATGCAGCGTAAAGACAGCAGCGAAAGTTCACAACCCGGCTTCAGTGTAGGTGTGCGGTTGGTGAAACCATTCAGCGATAACTTTGTGTTGAAAGCAGGTTTGCAATACGGACAGATCAATCAACAATTCGCTTACCGTAGTGAAAACGAAATCAAAACAACCACAGTAGTTACACAACGTCAAATCATTAGGGGGCCGGGCGATACCGTAATAGTCAACGATACCAGCGTGTTGCGCCAGATCGGTTACCGCAATAATACTGTAACCAATCATTTCCGTACCATCGATGTACCAGTAACAATTGGTTACCAGTTTGGCAGGGATGAAGATGATTTCAGGGTGGGTATAAATGCAGGCGTGATATTCAATCTCTCTTCCTGGTACCAGGGTGTGGTGCTCGATAAATCACTCGCCACCGTTCCTATCGACAAAGCAAGCACAGCTATATATAAAAGTAATATCGGCATGGGATTGTACACCAGCATCAGTTTCATGAAACGATTGGGTGAAAACAGCCAGTTATTTTTCGAACCTTATTTCAGGTATAATTTGTCGAACATCACCACCGATCAGGCCGCCTATAATCAGAAATTTCACGTTGGCGGATTGGCCATCGGATTAAGATATAATTTAAATAGAAGATAGCAGGCAACGCGCGAAACACTACCTGTATCTAGGATGTAGTAATAACATTAACTATGAAAAAGACTATAACCATCGGATGTATTGCGCTCCTGTTCTTTACAGCTTGTAAAAAAGAATTGTCAAGCAATCTAATCCTTTATCCCAATCATCCGCTGAACGATACAGCCTGGATGAAAAATGCAACCGGCAGTGCTACGCTCAACGAGTTGGCTCAGCTGATGTTCCCCAATCTCACAGTTGATTCTTTCGACTGTTCTAAAACAGATACACTGAGTTACGGCGACAGCCTCTCCATTGTAATTCCCGGCAGTTCCTTTACTTATGCCGGTGGTGGAAGCGGTGGCAGTGGCGGAGGAGGTGGAAGCAATGTATGTTCTGGTCCCGTACGGATTGAATTCTTCCGTCTGAAAACCAAAGGCGATTTCATCAAATTCTTCAAACCTACTGTCAGCAATGGTTACCTGCTGGAGACAGGCGGCGGTATCTTTATCCGCGTAACGCAAAATGGTCATGAATTAAAACTCTTACCCGGCGCTACCATCACCATACGCTTCAGTGATACACAGGATCCCAAACCCAACATGCAGGTATTCTATGCTGCTGAAACCATCCCTTATCTTACACTGGGTAATATTGATACCATGCATACCTGGTTGCGCGATCTCGATACTACCTGGATCAAGACCTGGTCGAAACCCAACAGCACCAACACTTCCATTGTAACAGGATACGAATTGGTTTCCAAGAACCTGCGATGGATCAGTGCGTGCAGGTACACAGATAGTACACTTCCGAGCACCAAGATCACTGCTGTGCTGCCACCCAACTTCACCAATAGAAATACCGTTGTATTCGCTGTATTCGCCAACCAGAAAACAGTAGTGAGACTGAAAGATGATTTTGATTCGAGGTCCTTCGCGACATGGCGTATACCCATCGGAAGCAAGATTACACTGGTATCTATATCACGCATTGGAACGGATCTTTACCTGGGCACCAAAAACATCAACGATGTAGGCACAGTAACACATTACGTGATTGATCCACCGGTACAGAAGAACCTCACCGAGATACTTCAATACCTCAATTCATTATAACCAACGCTTTCGTTTTTAATAGTCAGGGGGTTAAGGGTTGCAAGCGATTGCAGCCCTTACTTTTTGAAGTCAAACAAGGTAGCTGTGAACTGGGCGCGTTCTCTTTTTTTGAAAATGACATCCCAGTTGCCTTTGTAACGCAATACACTTGGAACTGTGAGCCCTTCGAATTTGGTCATTTCCACTTCCATGCTCACGTCGAAATCGTACACACCTGCTTTGTAGCTCAGGGAATAATTACGTCCCAATACTTCCAGTGTTTTCTGGTCGAACCAGGTATCCATCTGGTCAACCACAATGCGGTCGTTCTTTAAGAAACCCAGGTCTTCTTTTGGTTTGATGGAAAATTCATAAGCCAGCGTACCGTGGTATTCAACAATATCCAACCGGTAATCGTAGAGCTCGTGCGCGCTCTCATCGTAGAGGTCCAGCTTGTTGCCGATAAAAGGAATGCCGGGTATTTTTTTTCCGGGGTTGAAGAACAGCATTTTCAACTGCTCTTTGTGTTTTTCTATCCCCGATTTTCCGCTGGTGTTCAGGATATGTCCTTTTACAATATTATTCTCTCCGCAAACGGTTCCTTTGGTAAAGAACAGCCCTGCATACAATTCCGCAGTCATGTAATTATAATTCCGTTTGCTGTCGTAAAAATCTCCTGTTGTCTGTTCTTCCAGCACGTCCATCGTACGGCAGCCATTGGCCCTGTTCTGTCTTGTTTTGCTGTTCAGAGAGGCTTTTACAGCGCCTTTCTTATCCAGCATCTTGATATCGTTGTAAGAACTGAACCCGAGTATGCGCAGGTTGCGAAAGGCCTTGTAGAATGTGGTATCTTCCTTGATCTGGGCCAGCAGCTTTTTGTAATCGAAATTATTCCGCACCACCACTTCGGCGAGGGTAACCCGTTGCTTATCGATCAGTATGGAGGTATCCTGCGCTGCCGAATGAAAGCAAACCAATATCAACAAAAAGCTGCAGTACTTCATCATTTGATGAATATCATTTTATAATCCACTTTGGTTTTTCCCTTGCTGATATCGGTCAGCTTGCCGTGCAGCATTTTTTTCTTCAAAGGTTTCAGGTAGTCGATAAAAAGTCTGCCATCGATATGGTCGTATTCGTGTAAAATGATGCGGGCGGAAAGGCCTGTAAAGGTTTCTTTGTGTTGTTGGAATTGTTCATCCATATACTCCAGCACCACTTCTGCCGGCCTGCTGATATCTTCCCTGATATTGGGAATGCTCAGGCATCCTTCGTTGTACGCCCATTCATGTCCATTGAGTTCCTTGATATGCGCGTTGATGAATACCTTTTTGATACCGGGGGCATCGCTGTATTGTTTTTTTTCTTCTTCTTCGAGGTGTTCGAATATCTGCGCGCTGTCCATCACGAACAAACGAATATCTTTATTGATCTGCGGAGCCGCCAGTCCAACGCCATTGCTCGCATACATGGTTTCCCACATATCGGCTATTAATTGTTCCAGCCTGGGGTAATCAGGCGTAATATCCGCTCCCACTTTCCTTAGCACCGCAGCGCCATAAGCCACAATTGGAAGAATCATCGATCTGCTTGGTTTTAATGAGTAATGAGCGCAAAAATACCGGCAAAAAACTAAAAAAGAGTAAGTCAGAACTCAAAACCTGTGCCGGAATGCTGTAAATACTCCTGCAACATGATGGTAGCCGCGATTTCGTCTACCAGTTTTTTGTTCTGCCGGTCTTTCTTTTTCATGCCCATTTCAACCATGGCCCTGGAAGCCATTTTGGAGGTAAAGCGCTCGTCAACCGTTTGTATGGGGATGGTGGGAAACTCTTTTTTTAACTTTTGTATAGCAGCACGCACCAGTGGGGTTGCATGGGTTTCCTGGTCGTTTAAATCCAGTGGCTCGCCAATCAAAATCAACTCCACTGTTTCTGTTTGCATGTATTTTTTCAGAAATGGGATCAGCTCTTTGGTATCCACGGTGGTCAATCCGCTTGCAATGATCTTCAAAGGATCGGTTACTGCGATCCCGGTTCGTTTACCGCCATAATCTATACAGAGGATGCGTGGCATTTGAGATGTTAGTTGTTAGATAATAGAAAGATATCCAGTATTACCAGGAGACCGAAGATAACACTGGCAATGCCGTTGGCGGTCATGAAAGCGATATTCATCCGGCGCAGATCGTTCGGCTTAACAATGGAATGTTGGTAAATGAGCATGCCTGCAAATACCAATATCCCTATCCAGTATAACCAATGAAATTCACCGCTGAAGCCTGCCATGATTACGCACGCTGCACTGAGCAGGTGCAATAATTCAGAAACACGTAATGCCCTGGCTTTACCCAGCGCCGCAGGAATGGAATAGAGGTGTTGCGAACGGTCGAAGTCCACATCCTGCAAAGCATAAATGATATCGAACCCGCTTACCCAAAAAATTACTGCCAATGAGAACAGGATGGGTAACAGGCTGAATGAGCCGGTGACGGCCAGGTAGGCTCCGATGGGCGCCAATGAAAGTCCCAGTCCCAATACCAGGTGGCAAAGGGGTGTGAACCGTTTGGTATAACTGTAAAATAAAATAACAAATAATGCAATGGGTGCCAGGTATAAACAAACCGTATTGATCAACCAGCACGCGGTCACAAACAACAGGCAATTGATGATCACAAAACGAAGTGCATGATCGGGTGAAATGATGCCCTGTGGTATTTCCCGTATGGCAGTGCGCGGGTTTTTTGCATCGAAGCTCCTGTCGAGATAACGGTTGAATGCCATGGCCGCGCTGCGCGCCGTAACCATACATACCAGCACCAGCAGGAATTTGATGGCGAGGTGCGAAGCATTCGATGCCTGGTGCACGCCTAGAAAGAAACCGATCATGGCGAAGGGCAATGCAAAAATGGTGTGCGAGAACTTGACTAAACTCAGGTAGTTTTTAACGGTAGCCATGATTAAAATTACGTATGATGAATGGAAGCGCGCACCATTTCCCAAAGGACAATGCCCGCCGCTACTGATATATTCAATGAATGTTTCATGCCCAACTGGGGTATTTCAATGCAACCATCGCATAATTGCAACACTTCCTGGTCCACTCCTTCCACTTCGTTACCAAATACAAGCGCTGTTTTATCTCCTGTAATGGAAAATTGTTCCAATGAAATGCTTCCCGTTGTTTGCTCTATACCATAAATACGGTATCCCTGCGCTTTGAGTTGCCGTACGGCATCGATGGTATGGGGAAAATAGATCCAGTCCACCGTTTCGGTAGCGCCCAATGCTGTTTTATGTATATCGCGGTGCGGAGGTTGGGGTGTATATCCGCAAAGACATATTCCTTCGGCCAGGAAAGCATCGGCCGTTCTGAATACGCTGCCCACATTGTGCATGCTGCGGATATTGTCCAGTACGATCAGGATGGGGTTCTTGGCCGACTGCTTGAATTCATCTACCGTTTTTCGCCCCAATTCGTCCATACTCAGTTTGCGCATGGCACAAAGGTAACCCCTGCTGTTCATAAAATGTATAGGGATGATTCCCCTATATTTGTTGCCATGTCTAAATCTGCCGCCGATACCCCGCTGATGCAGCAACACAGGGCCATCAAACAACGATATCCTGATGCCGTATTGTTATTCCGGGTGGGTGATTTTTACGAGACGTTTGGAGAAGATGCCATCATTGCCTCGAAAGTATTGGGCATTACGCTCACCAAAAGAAATAATGGTGCAGCTGCTTCGAGCGAACTGGCCGGGTTCCCGCATCATGCACTGGATACCTACCTGCACAAGCTGGTAAAAGCCGGCCACCGTGTAGCGATCTGCGACCAGTTAGAAGATCCCAAATCGGTCAAAGGCATTGTCAAGCGCGGCGTTACGGAAATGGTTACGCCCGGCGTAGCCACGAACGACAAACTGCTGGAGCAGAACAGCAACAATTTTTTAGCTGCTATTCATTTTACCGACCAGGCCAACAGTGGCGCTGCTTTCCTTGATATATCCACCGGCGAATTTTTTGTTGCCGAAGGAAACCAGGAATACATCGATAAACTATTGCAGAGCCTCCGGCCGGCTGAAGTGATCTTCCAGCGGAGCTACCAGAAACATTTCAAAGAAAACTACGGCACCCGCTTCTATACGTATACAATGGAGAGCTGGATCTTTGATGAAGCTTTTGCTACAGAGAGCCTGCTCAAACATTTCCATACCCATTCACTGAAAGGATACGGCATTGAAAATATGCCGGCCGGTATTGTTGCCGCCGGCGCCATTCTGTATTATCTCAAAGAAACAGAACATCCCAACCTACAGCATATTACTGCGGTGCAACGAATTGAAAGAGATGATTTCCTGTGGATGGACCGGTTCACCATCCGCAACCTGGAATTATTGAATACCGGTACGGAACAGGGCAACAGTTTGTTGAAAGTATTGGATCAAACGGCGAGTCCCATGGGCGCGCGCCTGCTGCGCAGGTGGATGTTGTTCCCTTTGAAAGACATAGGAAAAATCCAGGAAAGATTAGACGCTGTTGAATTCCTCATCCTACAACCGGAATTGCGCAAAGAACTGGTGCAGGCCATTAAAATATGTGGCGATATTGAACGCCTGGTGAGCAAGATTCCTTTGAAGAAGATCAACCCGCGCGAAGTGATGCACCTGGCCAAAGGATTGCAACAGGTGGCGCTCATCAAATCATGGTGTGCAGCGGCAACAAACCATTACCTGCAACAATTAGCCTCTATGCTCAATGCCTGTGAGGCGATTGTAGATATTATTCTGCAAAGACTGCCCGATACACCGCCGGTTGCCGCGAATAAAGGCGGCGTGATCAAAGAAGGCGTACACGAAGAGTTGGATAAACTGCGGCAGATTGCCAGCGGCGGCAAAGAATACCTCGTGAATATACAACAGCGCGAAGCGGAAAAAACGGGCATCAGCTCTTTGAAGATCAGCTTCAACAATGTATTCGGTTATTACCTGGAAGTAACGAATTCACACAAGAACAAAGTGCCGGGCGATTGGATACGCAAGCAAACGCTGGCCAATGCAGAACGTTATATCACCCCTGAACTAAAAGAATACGAAGAGAAGATCACCGGCGCCGAAGAAAAGATACTTTCCATTGAACTGGAATTGTACGATGCATTGGTATCTGAGCTGCAAGCTTATATCTCGCCGATACAGATCAATGGTCATGTGCTGGCAGTGCTCGATTGCCTCTGTTGTTTTGCAGAGAATGCCCTCCAGTTCAATTATAAAAAACCGGAAGTACATGAAGGGCTTTCACTTGAACTAAAGGAGAGCCGTCACCCTGTTATTGAGCGCAACCTGCCGCCTGGCGAGCCTTATATTGCCAATGATATTTTGCTGGATCCGGCGGACTGCCAGATCATTATATTGACAGGTCCGAATATGAGCGGTAAAAGCGCCATACTCCGCCAAACAGCGCTCATTACACTGATGGCGCATATGGGCAGTTTTGTGCCAGCCAACAGCGCGCGCGTTCCGCTGACCGATAAGATATTCACCCGCGTAGGCGCCAGCGATAACCTGAGCGGCGGCGAATCTACCTTCATGGTAGAGATGAATGAAACGGCCAGCATCATCAATAATATTTCCTCCCGCAGCCTCATACTGCTCGATGAGATCGGTCGCGGTACGTCTACTTACGATGGTATTTCCATTGCCTGGAGTATCGTGGAATACCTGCATGGCTCACACGCATCGCCCAAGACCTTGTTTGCTACGCACTATCATGAGTTGAACGAGTTGGAAGAGAAACTGCCGCGTGTAAAAAATTTCCATGTTACCAATAAGGAAGTGGGCAATAAGATCATTTTCCTGCGCAAGCTGGCGCCCGGTGGAAGCACCCATAGTTTTGGTATCCATGTAGCTAAAATGGCGGGCATGCCACCTGAACTCATCAACCGGGCCAATGATATCCTCAGACAATTAGAAGCCAAACATGTAGACACTGCTGACAAAGGAATTGCTACAGCCGTGAAAAACATAGCGGCGCCGCAATTGCAGCTTTCTATTTTCGATGCGCATTCTGAAACATTCAGCGATATCCGTAAAAAATTACAGGATATCGACATCAACCGGCTTACGCCTGTTGAAGCGTTGATGAAGCTCAACGAGATCAAGGACCTCCTCAAATAATTATCAGAGATAACTCAGCCACCACTGGGTATGCGATGCCTTGTATTCGCTGTATCTTTTGCACAAAGGATAGAGCGACAGCACCAGTGCAGCCCATATCAGGTATACGCCACCCAGGCTGTACCCGAAATCATCGGGTCTGAACCAGAAGAAGCCTTTCGCGCCTTCAGTCAATGTATGACCGTTGCTGAAAAATATGATCATGCATATAAAATGTATGAGGAAGAAATGAATCAGGTAATAGAACATGGGAACGCGGCCGTATACCACTACGAAATTCTTCCATTTGCCTTTTGCGGTTTCCAATGCCCACAATGCGATCAATGCCGGGCCCAATGTCATACAAAGGAATAAAAGCGAAGGTGGATATTTGGTAACGTTGAAAAAAGACAGCACGGTGTACACTCCATTCCTTTGCGTAGTCCACACGGCAGCATCACCGTAAATATTGATCCAGCGGAGTACAAAGAATGCCAAGGTAATCAACATGCCTCCCTTCAACAACCATTTTCTTCTTTTTACCGGGTCGAATTCTTTTGTAAACAGGCTACCCATACAATAGCCCAGCAATAGTATCCCTGGCCATGGTATGAGCGGATATAAAACGAAAATGGTGTGATCGGGGCTGACAATATCAAAGAATTGCTGGTGCAGGAAGGCCCACCATAATACCTGGTGCCCTGGTTGCGCATCGAAGCGGTCGAGCAGGTTATGACCGAGTACCAACACCAATCCAATGATCAACAATACCCTGAGCGGCAGCCAGTGCAACACGGATAAGATCACCAGCGACCATCCGATCACCCATATCACCTGCACGGCAACTATTGAGTAATGCGGGTTGAAGCTGAAGATAAAATTCATGATCACCAGTTCAATCGCGATCAGCCACAACCCTCTTTTGAACAGGAAGGCCGACAATTCCCGCTTGCTCATTTTTCTGCCCGCGAGGAAAGCGCCGGTGCCGGTAAGGAACACAAACACGGGCGCACAGAAATGGGTGATCCACCGGGTAAAGAACAGCACCGGTGTGGTGGTGTTCATATCGGTAGGGTTGCCGGTTACTGCTGCTATATGAAAAAAGTCGCGCACATGGTCCAGCGCCATGATGATCATCACGAAGCCCCGCAAGAGGTCTATTGAATCGATCCGTTGCTTTCCCGGCAGTGCAGTGGTTGACATAAAACAGGATTTGAGTAGGTTAAAATACTCTTTTTTATGTCATATCACTAAATTTTGGGATCAGTGTTTCCCGTACGCCTTCACTTTCTGGTGGAGGCCGGCGCTGAGCGGCACAACGGGTAATCGAACCACATTCTGCAACAAGCCTTCCTCGTACATGAACGCTTTTACCCCGGCAGGGTTGTTCTCTGCGAACATGAGTTCGTATGCAGCGATGAGCTGGTCGTTCAGTTTTTTAGCTGTTTTGAGGTCGGCTTTCAGGCAGGCCCTTACCATGTCTGAGAATTGTTTGGGGAAAGCGTTGGCAGCCACGCTGATCACGCCGTCCATACCACAGGCCAGTTGGGGCAGGGCGAGGGCATCGTCGCCGCTCACTATCAGGAACTGATCGGGCCTGTCGCGCAATAGCTGCATGCATTGCGCCATATCGCCACTGGCTTCTTTGATGCCTGCGATATTGGGCACTTCATTGGCCAGGCGCAGCGTGGTATCGGCATTCAGGTTACGGCCTGTTCTGCCAGGCACATTATACAGGATAACGGGTTTGGGAGAGGCTCCGGCAATGGCTTTGTAATGCTGGAACAATCCTTCCTGTGAGGGTTTGTTGTAATAAGGAGAAGCGCTCAATACCGCTGTCGCTTTTTCGAGCGGGAAATGGTGCAGGTCTTTGATGAGCTCCTGTGTATTATTGCCGCCGATGCCCACTACTACGGGAACGCGGCCGGCAACTTTTTCAAAAGTATAATGAACAATGTCTAACTTTTCCTGTTTATCCAGTGTGGGTGTTTCACCGGTGGTACCCAGTGTTACGAGGTATTCAACTCCTCCTTTGATCATCGCTTCGATCACTTTTCCGAGCGCTTCGAAATCTACCTGTGCATCTGTTTTGAACGGCGTTACCAGTGCTACACCGGTACCCTGTAATTGCTGACGTAAAGACATTGTTTTGTTTGATTTGTTATCTGTGTTGTATGGCTAAATTCTATCTTCGGGACTTTCTCTTTTACCGAGCACGGGCTCCTCTTCTTCGAGGGGTGCTTCTGTCCAGAAGCCCATCTTCCCGTATTTCTCAATACGGTCGTTGATGCGCTGCTGCGGATTTTTCTGTTTGATTTCCTGCAAACTTTTTATGATGTATGATTTTAAGATGGCGGCTGCCTCTGTATAATCCCAGTGTGCACCACCGATGGGTTCGTGTACAATTTCGTCTACCAGTCCGAATCCTTTCATATCGGTAGCGGTAAGGCGCAATTGCTCTGCCGCCACTTCTTTTTTCTCCCAGCTACGCCAGAGGATAGAGCTGCAACTTTCCGGAGAGATCACGGTGTACCAGGTATTTTCCATCATCAGCACTTTATCGCCCACGCCTATGCCCAGTGCACCGCCGCTGGCGCCTTCACCAATGATTACTACGATCACCGGCACTTTGAGGCGTATCATTTCCAATATATTACGGGCGATGGCTTCACCTTGTCCCCTTTCCTCGGCTTCCAAGCCGGGATAAGCACCGGGGGTATCGATGAGCGCAATCACCGGCTTGTTGAATTTCTCGGCCAGTTTCATCAGCCGCAGCGCTTTGCGGTAGCCTTCGGGGTTGGCCATACCGAAGTTGCGCAGTTGGCGTAACTTGGTATTGGTTCCTTTCTGTTGCCCCAGTATCATTACCGTTTCGCCATCTAGCTGGGCAAATCCACCCACCATGGCTTTATCGTCGCGAAAAGTACGGTCGCCATGCAGTTCTACAAAATGGGTGCACATTTTCTCAATGTACTTCATGGTATAGGGCCTGTCGGGATGGCGGCTCAACTGCACCCTCTGCCAGGGGGTAAGGTGCTGGGTAATCTCTTTGCGTTTTTCGATAATAGATGCTTCCAGCTGTTCTATAGTAGATGTATAATCTATTTTTGGGTTCTTTTCCGCAAGCTTTTTCGTATCCTCTATCTGCTCGTACAATTCCTTGATAGGCTTCTCAAAATCAAGGAATTGACGATTGGGGTAATGGGGCATAGTATGGTGTTGAGCGGGTAAAATTACGGTTTGAATTTTTTTAAAGAAAGATTTGTTTAAAAAAACAGTTTACCCTTATCTTTGCCGTCCCGAAAACGGCCGTAAAGGCCTGCTTGAGGAACGGATTGGTAGTTCAGTTGGTTAGAATGCCGCCCTGTCACGGCGGAGGTCGCGGGTTCGAGTCCCGTCCAGTCCGCAAGGTTAGTTTACCACAATTTATAAGCCCGTAGAATGATTGTTCTGCGGGCTTTTTGTTTCAACATGCCGGCGAAGGTCTCATTGAAATCCCACCTGTTCACTTAGAAATTTTGAAATTACTTTATTGAATGCTTCGGGCTGTTCCATATTTGATATATGTCCGCAGTCAGGAATGATTGCCAACGTTGATCCCTTGATCCTTTGGTGTATATACGCTGATGATTCTAACGGGGTAAATTCATCCTGATCCCCTACAATGATCAACACAGGGAAGTCTATTTTTTCAAGCAACTGAGTGTAGTCCCTGCGCTCTGCCCGCCCTCTTTGAACTGCCGATGACCCCGCTGCAGGCGTTGTCTTCATCATCTTTTCTACCCTGCTCACGACCTCTGGTTTATGTGTAAAGGTATTCGTGCACATAAAATGCCTGATCCTTTCATTTGTGAATTTTTCCATCCCTCCGGATAATATTCTTTTCGAAAGTTCAATCCGGTTTTGATAGCCAGCTTCATTTTCGGCCCGTGCTTCCGTGTTGGCAAAAATGATTGCTTTAAACAGATGAGGTGCCCATGTATACATTTCTAATGCTATTTGACCACCCATCGAAAGGGAAATCACTATCGCTTTTTTGATAGAGAGGTGGTCCAGTAAATGCAATAGATCCAGGGCAAGTTCGTCGAGTAAAATGATGTCTTTACCCTGCCCTGTTTCACCGTATCCCCGTAAGTCGGGAATGATCAGGCGATAATTTCTGGCCAGCATTTCTTTTTGGTCATCCCACATGCTTCTGTTGAACGGCTGTCCATGTATCAGCAGGATGGCTTCCCCGGCACCAACCTCATCAAATACCATTGTTATTCCCCGTATGGATGCTTCTTTTCTCATAATGTAATCCCATTTTTTGTTAAGTGGGTTATACCTGCATTGTGTGCACGTTTAAGTCTATTCTTTGATTACAATTTGGTTAGTTGAATAAACCCGAATTCCATTTGATTGCTTTTAGCATAGATGCGGATGGTATTTTTTCCCTTTGGCAGCAGCTTTTGCGCTACTTCTATTGTTTGCCATTTTTGTTTTTCGTTTTCAGCCGGATTCAAACTGGTAACTTGCGGCGCATCTCCGTTTATACTTATTGCTATCTTCTGATCGGGCGAGGATGCAGCGAGGCGTATGCGGATATGATAAGTAGCCGGTGCAGACAAAAAGAAAGTATAATTCAGCCATTCGCCATCTTCCATTTTAGTAACCTTATAGCCATTTGACAAAGGATCGTCGTTTACATCAATATCCACACCATCGTTGCGGTACACCCGCCCTTTGTTCCATACTTGCCAGGAGCCTCCTGATGAAATATGATAATCTGCAGAATCCATGTCGAGATAGGCACTGCCGCTCCGGCCTAAATCATAATCTGTAGCATAGATGATCAAACCTGTGTTGCTTTTCCGATGATTAGTAAAAGGAATTGCTTCAGAAGAATGCACCTGCCGGAACAGGGCATCCAATACATCCCTGTGAACCAGGCAATTTTTGAATTTTACATTCTCTGCCAGTTGGAAGAATATTTTTTCAGCTGCTGCTTTCGTTGGTTTGGGACCGGTGCCGTTCCAATAGCTTAAGACCTTTCCATAGTCGTTAGGCACTTTCACTTCCAATGGATTGTTCACCCCCATTTTCTTCAATGGCCACCAGCTCCAGCCGATATTGTGCTGTTCCAGCAAAGCAACAGCTTCCCGGAACCATACATTGGAATTCTCTCCCGTTTCTCCAAGCCATACCGGCACATTGTACCGTTGACGGGAGTCCAGTATGTTTTTTATCGATTGCTGGTCATTGTAATTCCAGTACTTGTGAAAACTGATGCATAAGTTTTTGTCCCAGATAGACGGCAGCCCTGCATAATTATTGCCCCAACCATTGCCTTCAATGATCAACAAGTGGCGGGTATCTACTTTACGAACAGCCTCTGTAACTTCTTTCAGGAAAATCCATAACGGCTCATTATGCTGTTCCCATATTCCATTGCGGTCCTTGGGGTTTAAAGAAAAACCCCAGTTGGGTTCATTGAGCAGATCATAGCCTCCTATCCACGGTTCATTTGCATAACGTTGGGCAATTTTCTCCCAAAGGGCGATGGTCTTTAGCTGGTTCTCCCGGCTTTCCCATAACGAGGGTTTGGAAGCATCCCGGTCAGCAATGTTCAGGTCATTTCCCTGTCCGCCCGGCGCCGCATGCAAATCCAGGATAAGATAGACATGCGCTTTTTTACACCATGCCAATAAACTATCAACAAGTTGAAATCCTCCTTTCAGCCATGTATGCTGCCCCTTTACCGGCTCTTCATCAACAGGCAGCGTGAACAGGTTAAAATGCATAGGCAACCTGATGGCATTAAAACCCCATACTTTCAGCGAGTCTACCTCTGCCCTGCTGATGTGGTTCTTTCTCCATCGATGATAAAAAGAATCCGTTGCCTGCTTACCGATCAACTGTTCGATCCTGCTTTTGATCTTATGCTGCATGCCTTCTCCTTCCAGGCGAAGCATATAACCTTCCTGTATCATCCATCCGCCCAAACCGATGCTTCTTAATAAAACGTTTTTGTCTTTGTCGTTTACAATTTGCTGTCCGTTCACTTTCAGGAATCCCTGGGCTGGAACAGTGTAACACAACAACATGAATAACCCAATGTAAAAGCTCCGGTAAAAAAATGTTTTCAGCAGCATAATCGTTATTTAAAAGAGAAAAGTTGCGTGGTCTGTATTTTCAGTAGACAATAGTAAAAAAAGACCGCCAGAAGATCAACTCCTGGCGGTCATATATCTTTTTAAATCGGCTCTGTAAGGCAAAGACCCTATTTTGTATGGCCTTGCGCCTGTTGTGCCATTGCCAAAGCCTGGGTGGTAGTATAATATTTTGCCAGCATATTGGGCACTTCCCATGGGGGCATGTTGTTGTTCTGCAGGTAATTTAAAAATTGTTTAAATACCATGCCGAAATGTGCTTCATGCCCTTCTTTATATTTTTCAGGAATGATCACCTGCCAGCCATCGTTGATCTTTTTCAATTCTACACCGGGGTGTTGTTGTTCTATCTTTTTGAATTGAGCTTGTAAAGCAGCTTCATACTCGCTGGTATTGGCCGCCGGTTTGATGTATAAAGTGGGTTTGTACTGTTCCGCCTGCCCCTGATCTATCAGCAACGTTGCTTTGGTCCCTTTCATCAGGGAATAATAAGTATCTCCTGTTCCTTCCGGTGCTTTATATTTCCATAAAGCGGTTGTTTTAACGTGTATGTTTTTCAATTTGTAATCGATCTCTCCATTACAATAATACTGGAGTATGGAGTCTTTGATCACATTCTTGGATAAGTAAGCGGGGAAGCCGTTGGATTGCGTGATCGTTTTGAATTCGCTCAGCGTAAGTTCTGTTGGCCAGTGTTTTGCCGCACTGATCTGGATATCATTTTTATAATCGATCGGTTTTTCGGGGAAGCATTCCCACTGCACCAGGTCAACCAGGTGTGTCATTACATCGGCAATACCTTCACCCTGTTTGGTTACGTCTAAAAACCATTCGGGCCTTGTGAGTACATTACCCGATACATACTTATACAAATAATGCACGCTTTCTTTTACTACGGCGGGATCTGCGGCTGTACCTTCCTGAAGCTGGCCAAAGATTTCAGGGATCATGGAAAGCTCGCGCTGCAATATGGTAGTGATCTCAAAGCGCTCCGTCATGATATCGTACAGCAATAAATGATTCTTCTTAGCTGTTTCAAAGGCGGTCTGGATCTTCGCAAAGCCTTCACTGTTGATGGCCATTGGCTTATCGCCCAAAACATGCAAGCCATTTTGCAGTGACTGCAGGATATAATCGGATTTTTTTTCGTTATTGCCCGCCAGCACAACAATATTCCCTTTCTTCTCGCTGATCATCTTCTCAAAAAAATCATTCCCGATATAGACTTCTTCTTTCCATGCGGTAGGGTTGTCTTTCCGGTTATTATAGCCATCGATCCTTTTGATGTGCAGATCCAGGTCATTGCCCCTGGGTGCATATACATGAACTACTGAATCTACCTGGTCGTACATTGTTTTCTGCACCAGTGCCGCATGGAAATGTCCGGGATCGAGCGTGATCAGGTGATAGGGTCTGCTCTTATTGCTTTGATGCATCGTGCAGGATAAAAGCATGGAAGAAATAGAAAATAGGGTGATGAATGTTTTTTTCATGATAAACCTGGAATTAAAAATCATATTTTTTTCTGCGTGGACGTGACAACATAGCCGTTGCTTCTTTGTCGTTGTTTTTAAAGACCTCGTTTACAGGGTCCCAATAAATCTTCCTTTTCACCTTCATGGCAATATGGTGCAACAGGCAGGCGCTGCAGGAACGATGGCCAACTTCAACAGGGGCAGATGGCTGTTTTCTTGATTTAACGCAATCGAGCCAGTTGATATGCTGTTCAGAGCTTTCGTATAAATGAACTTCATTCGGACCGATCACCGATTGCAATATTTTGGGATTGCTGGCATCGATCGGTTTGATGCCGCTGCTGTCTGCAACCGGATCGGAATCTGTAACGCGGTAATTACCGCGGGTTGTCCATAACCAGCCTTCCGTACCAATGAATTTTACACCGTTGGGCAATTCATTGGAAACGATCATGTGTACGCCGTTCGCGTATAAGGCTTCTGTTCTGAAGATGCCGTGCACATCCCACAATCCTTTATAGGCGGGGTCGTCGGTAGGAAAAGACCCTTTGCCCCAGATCTCAACAGGCCCTGAATATTCCATACCCATTCCCCAATGCGCTATATCGATATGATGGGCGCCCCAGCCTGTGATCATGCCGGCGCCAAACTGTTCGCAACGTAACCATCCGGGACGGCTCGTAATGCCTTTCATGGTAAAATCCTGTGCATGTACCCTGTCTTCCGTATAATATACATCGGGTGTAGCGCCCAGCCATGCATCGTAATCCAGGCTGGCTGGCACCGGCATGGCGGCTCTGTTTCCTCCACCAGGGTCACCCGGCAATCCTACTTCTACTGTTTTCAATTCACCGATCCTTCCGTTCCTTACGAGCTCGCATACTTTTTTGAATTGAGGCCATGGATCGATGGATCGTTGCTGGCTGCCCATTTGCAAAATGCGCCCGGCCTTTTTTACTGCATTGCTTAATATCCTGCCTTCTTCAATCGTTAATGCAGCAGGCTTTTGCAAATACACATCTTTACCGGCATTCACTGCATGCACACCTACAATGGCATGCTGGTGATCGGGCAGGCTGATGTGCACCGCATCAATGTCTTTGTTTGCCAGCAACTCTTTATAGTCATAATATACTTTGATATCCCAATCGCCTTTCAGTCCGCCGTTGAATGCAGCTGCTCTTGTATAATTCGCTCTTACGGCTGCGGGGCCTGCATTTGCTCGGTTTTTATCGAGATCACAAACGGCCATGATCCTGGCGCCGGCATATCTCGCAATACCGCTCATATCATGGGTAATCGATATCCTGCCGCAACCAATAGATCCTACATTGATCATATTGCTCGGGGCATTTTTACCGAATACACTGGCCGGTACAATCGTGGGGAAATTTACCGCCAGGGCGGTTCCCAGGGTAGCTTTGATGCTATTACCGAGGAATTCTCTTCTGCCAACACCTTTTTTTTCTTTTTTCATAATGAATATTTGATCGTCATCCTGAGCGAGCGAAGCAAATTAACGAACGTCATCCCGAGCGCAGCCGAGGGATCTGCCCGAATATTCAGCAGGTCCCTCGACTCGCTTCGCTCGCTCGGGATGACGGTTTAAATAACTTATTTTTTAAACGTCATGGGCCTGGCTTTTTTCTGCGCGATCAATGCCAGTTCGGTAGCCAAAAAACAATCTGCCTGTGGCATGGCAGTTTCTGTTCTGTTGATGATATCATCCACAAACAAAGGACCGAAAGGAAGTGTTTCCTTATTACAATCCATGTGGATCATTTCTTTCTGGTTAACCAGGTACAGGTGATTGCCACCTTTGTTGCCCGAAGCTACATCTGTATTTTTTCTCACTTCAATGTATCCATCGGTGCCCAATATGGTCAACCGGCCATCTCCCCAGGTATCCAAACCATCGGGTGTAAACCAATCTACCCTGATATAACCTGTACCGCCATTACCACTGAGCATCACATCACCAAAATCTTCAAAATGGGGATATTGCGGATAATGCACGTTGCCTGTTTGAGACATGAGCACTTCTGCTTTTGTAGTGCCGGTGAAATAGAGATACTGATCGAACTGGTGAGAGCCAATATCCGTAAGAATTCCACCATACCTTTTTTTATCGAAGAACCAATCGGGCCGGCTGGTGAGGCTTATGCGGTGCGGTGCCAGGTTAACGGTTTGAATCACTTTTCCAATAGCTCCCTGTTTCACCAGTTCCCCAGCTTTGATGGTGGCTTTGTTTTCCAATCGCTCACTATACATGATCATGTAGATGCGCCTGGTTTCTTTCTGCACTTTTTTTACCTGTGCAAATTCTTCCAGCGTAATGATACCCGGCTTATCGGTCAGGTAATCTTTACCATGCTGCATGACCCTGATGCCGAGCGGCGCCCGCTGATCGGGTATGCCGGAACTCAGCACCAGTTGTATGGAAGGGTCTTCCAGTATCTCCTGTTCGCTTTTGGCTATTTTACAATTGGGATATCTTTTATGGAACGCATTCAGCAGGTCGGGCTCTTTTGCATACACAGCCACCATCTCACCACCGCCTCTTGTTACGGCTTCCACCATACCATAAATATGGCCATGGTTGATATTAACAACGCCAAACTTGATCCGGCCGGGTGCAATGTTCAGGACTTTTTCTTTTTGGGTAGACTCCATTGACCTGGCCCCTGCCATGAGTGGCGACATGAGCATCAATCCGGAAGCCCTGGCTGTATCTTTTAATAATTTTCTTCTGAGTGCATCGTGAGGTTTCATAATGGAAGCATTTGTTCGCACAAAATAATTAATATCCAGTGTTTTGTGCCACTTCTTAAGTACAAAAAACACTGGATTATTAGCATCCTGTTCAGCTATGTTAACATCCTCAATATCCCGGGTTCTGCTGCGCAGTTTTTTGTGCAGGCGTCAACGCAACACCGTTTTGCTGAATACCATCGAGGTACTGCTGCGGTATCGGGCGCAGGCTATGAAAATCTTTAATGTTGGCAACCGCTTCAGGGTTAAAGGCTTTGGCCCTTGCTACCAGTGTTTTGGTCCTTGCCAGGTCTTCCCAACGTTTGAACTCCCCGCAAAGTTCACGTGAACGTTCATTCAGCACAAAACACAGCATCCTGTCGTATGTGTTGGTATAACCCAGCTTGCTGATGATGTATTCATCACCGGCCGGTAATGCAGTGATATCAAGTGCAGCCAGGCTGGTAGCCGTTGTGGTGGGCGCTATATTATTGGATTCATAATACGAATTCTCCGCTATAAAAGAATTTATCGATGGGTTCTGCCCGGAAATAGAAGCCCCCAAAGCCGCCCCGCCATCATAATAAGCAGAACGGTCCTCCCCTGCCTTGTATTGGGCACGGGCACGCACAGCGTTGATATAAGGCAGCGCATCGGTATAAGCAGCAGATCCCATATTGGCAAGCCTGATCTTGGCTTCCGCCGCAATCAGGTAAGTTTCTGCAGAACGGGCCAGTGTAATGTCGCGCAGTCCCCTTACATCATTCAATGCCGTTCTCGAACCATCTAAAAACTTGCTGCAGGAAGGATATCTTACATCGCCGAATAAGGCCCCATCGCTGGTAGTGCCGGCAGGATATGCTACATACACGTTGGGGATGGTCTTATTGGTTTTACTGTATACAACAACATCGTTCAGTTTGTACTTTGCAAAACGGTTGTCGCCCGGCTGGTTGATCACGAACATGATGCCCAGATCGCCATTGGTATAGTAAGAACCGGCAGATTTGTTGAGCCTGCTTTTGGTTCTGAAGCTTTTCCAGAACCTCGAATCATTCACCATATCATAAGCCCTGAACATGAAATAACTGGTAGCCAAACGGCTGAATGGCCTGTCGCCCGTCATATCGCGTTGCATCTGTGGCAGGTCATCGTAACGCGATGCATAATATAAGTGTTGGGTATTGGAACCGGTGGTAGAAGCATCGGCTGTAAACTGTGCCGATAAAATGATTTCCGGCAGTTTCTCATTGGCTCCGTCGGGCGCTGTGTATTTCCACAGATCGGCAAACTGTGAAGTGAGCGGGTGATTGGCAATCACGCCATCACACAATGGCCCTATCGCTGCCAGGTCTGCCGCTTTTGTTGCGCTGTTCCATGAATCGTTGATCTCACTCGCCCTGAATAAATAGGCTTTTGCCAAATAATGTGCTGCGGCATCTTTGGTAATCTTTGCAGGAGCGCCGCCATTGGGTAACAGGTTATAGGCACTCGTAAAATCTGTTATGATCTGCGCATAAATATCTTTAGCTGTTGCCCTGGTAAATTCCAGTTCAACGCCTGTGCTGGGTTTTAATTTAAGGGGAACGCCTCCATACTGACTCACCAGTCTCAGGTAATTATAAGCGCGTAAGAAATAGCCTTCTCCCAACGCCACTTTTTTAATCGCATCGGAAGTGGAAGTACTTGCAGTAGCATTTTGAATGATGAGGTTCGCATCGCCGATGCCCAGGTACAGGTTATCCCATTGCAGGTTATCGCCGGCTGTATTACCGTTTACCAACGTTACAATTGAATTAAGACCTACATCGTAAGCATTCCATACACCGTTGGAAGCATCTCCGCCCACATGAAATTCATCGGTGCCATAATTGGTATTGCAAAACATCCATTCTCCATTGAAAGGCGTATTGAATACCTGGTAATAAGTACCCACCGCCAATGCCTGGATACCGGCATCTGATTTGTAGAAATCAACGCTTCTCGCTGTTGTCAGGTTCTCATCCAGGAATTTTTTCTGGCAGGACGAACAAAAGATCACGCCTGACAAAAACATCATTTTAATGAGAAAAATATTTTTATTCATAGTAGCTGATTTAATTTTTAAATTAAAAGGATGCATTGATTCCAAACGTGATGCCACGATTCCATGCAGAGCTCACCACATCCATATCGATCCAGTTTATTTTAGAGAACAGCATGCCCGGGTTGGCTACCTGCAGGTAGGCTTTCAAATGAGACATACCTGCTTTCTGCAACATCTTTCCATTGAATGTGTACCCCAATGAAATATTGCGGATCTTGATGAATGAAGCTTCCTTGTAACCTAACGACTGGTAATACGGATCACCGGTAGCCGTTGTATAAATGGGCTTCTGGTATTCTGCATTCAGGTTGTTCTCTGTATAATAATTGATCTTACGCTGGTTGGAGCGGCCTACTTCTGCCTCTCCGCCGGTATTGTACATATAACCCAGGCGCCCGTACAGGAAGACCGCCAATTCAAATGATTTGTAGGAGAAAGTATTGGTCATACCTACGATCCAGCGCGGCCTTGTATTGCCGATGATCACGCGGTCGTAGTTGGCAGATATTTTGTTGTCGCCGTTCTGGTCAACCGGCCTTACGTTGCCCGGTGAGAATGTATGTCCGTTGGCATTGAAAGCTTTGTACAGTGTGGAATCTCCTGTTTGCCATAATCCGGCTGACTGGTAGCCATAAATGACACCGATGGGCTGGCCGATAAACCAGTTGTTGTTGATATCATCCTGTTTTCCGTTGGCCAAAGAAACGATGTGTTCTTTCTGCCATGATACGTTCAGGTTGGTTGCCCAAAGAAAATTTTTCTGTTTGATATTAACCGTGCTGAGATTAAGGTCAACACCCTGGTTGGCGGTCTGTCCTATGTTCGCATAAGTAGTGGTAAATCCTACAACAGAAGGAATGGATCGCTGCATCAACAGATCGGTTGTAGTGGATGTGTATGCATCGATGGTACCGGAAATCCTTCTACTGAATAAAGCAAAGTCGATACCCAGGTTATACTGCGTTGTTTTTTCCCATCCAAGCGATTGGTTGGCCAACACGCTACTGGGTATAGAGCCGGAAGTTGTGGTGGCAAGATAAGGATAGAATATCGGCACTACCGCGCCTTTGGTTGCATAAGCGTCGATAGCGGAGTTTCCTGTAACACCCGCTCCCAGCCTCAGTTTCAGGTCGTTCACCCATGAAGCTTTCATGAATGGCTCCCTGATGATCCTCCAGGCCAATGCGGCGGAAGGGAACAAAGCATATTTATGGCCATCGGCCAGTTGGGAAGCGCCATCTGAACGCGCAGACACCGTTAATAAATATTTATCGGCATAACTGTAATTCACCCTGGCCATATAGGACAACAGTTGCTTCTCAGAATACGATGAGCTGTAACTGCTGAGCGCCGCTGTAGGGATATTACTTTGCGTTAATGCATTCCAGAGCTGACTGGCAAACAAAACGCCGTTGGCTGCAATAGCGCTCGATTCGCTGTTATAAGCGGTTTGGCTTTGCAGTAAAGTAACACCGAAGCTGTGCTTTCCGATGGTTCTGTCGTAATAAAGCAGGTTATCCAGTGTATAAGAAAAAGTCTGGTTCTTGCTCAGTGATGCATAGTTGGTGCCGCTGCTGATCACTGAATTGGCGTCTATGTATATACCATCGCGGTACAGAGAAAAATCCGGACCAAAATTCAGTCTGTATTTCAGGTTCTTCAACGCAGGAAAAATAGCGCCGAAATCTACCTGTGCATACAGGCTTCCAAAAGCCCGTAATGTGGTGCGCTGGTCTCTTGTATAATCCCATTCGTTGGCAACAGTTTTAAACGCAACATCACCGCCGGGGTACAGTACCCGGTTACCCGCTGAATCGTAAGGAACCGCATAAGGGAACAATGCTTTCGCAGAACCATAGATAGTGGAGCTGGATGATACGGTGGTAGCGCCGGTTTGAGACTGGCCAAACTCCTGTATGCTATAGCTCACACTCAAATTGCTTCCCATGGAAAACCATTTGGTAGCGGCAATATCAATGCTCGATTTGGCCGAATACCTT
Organism: Asinibacterium sp. OR53; assembly: GCF_000515315.1. NCBI lineage: Bacteria > Pseudomonadati > Bacteroidota > Chitinophagia > Chitinophagales > Chitinophagaceae > Asinibacterium > Asinibacterium sp. OR53. Next base: position 2,271,364 of record NZ_KI911562.1, on the reverse strand, counting down.
TTAAAGGATTGACCTTTTGAAGTGCCGGTATTACTCAGGTAGCCGAAAGAGCCATAAGCTTTGACCTTATCTGATCCGCCGCTGACGCTGATGGTATTGTCGGTGGTGATACCCTGCTGTGTAACCATTCCTACCCAGTCGGTCGTTGTTACTTTTGATCCGTCCCATTTACCCGATGCCCATCCCTTATTGATATTGGACCATGCAGCGGGGTCGCTGGTAGCTAAAAATATCTTTTGGTCATTGGCAATATTGGGTTGATCGCCACGCGGGAAAATAACAGGGTTGGAATAATAATATGCCCAACGGCGAAAATCGATATACTCCGCTGCGTTAAAACCAGTCTGGTTATCCTGTAATGTTTCCAGGGTTGTGGAAGCGTTAACACTCAAAGTAGTTCTGCCTGCCTTTCCCTGTTTGGTGGTTACGATGACTACTCCGTTGGCGCCGCGTGAACCATAAATAGCAGTGGCTGAGGCATCTTTCAGGATGTCGATCGATTCAATATCATTGGGATTGATATTTTCTATTCCGCCGGTCATTAACGGAATACCATCCACCACAAATAACGGAGAGTTGGAAGCTGTCAATGAACGAACACCACGTATAGTAATGCTGCCAACCGTTCCGGGACGTTCGTTGGAAGAGATATCTACACCCGCCACTTTTCCCTGCATCGCCTGCAATGCATTGGTTACGGGTCTTGAACGGATATCCTGTTGGTTGATCCCCGATACCGCTCCTGTTACATCGCGCTTCTTAACAGTGGCATAACCGATTACCACCACATCATCCAGTGCTTTGGTATCCAGCGTGAGTGTGATATTCAGCATACCGGTGGATTCGTTTACCGGAACGGTTTTATCAGCATAACCTGTATGCGTCAATTGCAGTTCGGCTGTTTTTTCCTTCACGGTAATACTGAATTTACCTGAACGGTCTGTAAGGGTTCTTGTATTGCTGTGTTTTACCTCAACGGCAACTCCCGGCATCGGTTCTCCTTTTTCATTGGAAACGGTTCCCTGTATGATACGTGAGCCGGGTTGCTGGGCAATAAGCTGAGGCTGTGAAATGGTTATCAGTAAAGCGTATGCGAAAAACATACGCATGAAAAATATGCGCTTTTTTTTCATTCGGCAGTTAATTTTAAATAAATGAATAATGGAAGAGATCTGAAATGTTACTTATGTAACGGGCATGACGGCTATACGCATATGGCAAAAAGGTTTAGATATAAGAGATAAAATAATTAAGGCAATCGTTTGAAATTTTATTTTTAGCTTCATCATTGTAACACAATACGTTACGATTGTATCAGCCAACAAAATTTTATTGAATGTAGCAAATGCAGCAGGCTGACTATCCTGCTCCGTCATGTTCACTTATAAAACACACAATCCATGGCTAAAGAAAAAATAAGGTGCGGCTGGTGTCTGAAAGATGATGTATACAAACAATACCACGACGAAGAATGGGGACGTCTATGCACGATGATACCAACCTGGTGGTGAATGCGATTGAAGCGGTAAAATCAACCGACCAACCCGGGATCGTTTTAGCTGGTTATCAGTCCGGCAATCGTAAAACCATTATCAAGGTTGCCGATAACGGATTGGGCATACCAGCCGAGATCATGGATAAAATTTTCATCCCTTTCTTCAGCACTAAAAAACACGGCAGTGGTATTGGGTTGAGCCTTTGTAAACAGATCATGATGCTGCACCGGGGAAATATCCAGGTACAAAGCACTACAAGCGAAGGGACTGTTTTTATGCTCTTATTCTGATTTTCACAAAGAAGATGTCTTGGCATCAAAAGCATCCAACACCCTTGTAGAAAAAACCAATGCAGCCCCGGCATTCACTGTAATCGCAACGCTCAATGCTTCTACGATTTCTTCCTTTGTAGCGCCCTGTTTAATGGCTGCATCGGTATGAACGGTGATGCATCCATCGCATTCGCGTGTAACAGCTACTGCCAGTGCAATCAACTCTCTTACTTTAGCGCCTAACAGGTTGGTGGCATTGCCTGCTTCACTCAGGCCGCGATAGCCTTTAATAATTTCATGGTTGATCCTTCCTATCTGGGTATTACCAGCCGCTATTTGTTTTTGGTATTCATTCCAATCAAGCATCATAATGATTTGATTTTTGGTTAAATAAAATAATTCAATGTTTGTCCATCTTCCCTTTTGCTTCCATACACCAGGTCATTTCGTGTAAAAATGACCTGGCAAATTTTTGTATCAATGGGCTTGTTACATGCCCATGCTCATCGTAGTCATCCTGCACATTGCCTACGCGAAACATCGACGGCACTACCCATGCACCTATTTTCCATAAAGAGAATAATAAAGATGTCATTACCTGCGAACCTCCATACTGTCCGTTCGATACCGTAGCCAATCCAATGGGTTTCCTTCTCCATTCTGCATACAAAACGTCTATTGCATTTTTGAGACTGGCAGGATATCCCCCGTTGTATTCCGGTGTGACGATCAGGATGCCTTCGGCATGCTTGATCCTTTCGGCAAATTCCACCAAAGAAGGTAACGGGTTCTGCATCTCGCCGAGCCGCTGGTCGAAAATGGGAAAATCGTATTCCTGCAGGTCAAGTATTTCTACAGAACCTAATTCGTGCTCTTCTATGAATTTTTTGAAGAACAAAGCCACCCGGTGGCTCATGCGTTCTTTTCTGATACTGGATGAAATAATGGTGATCTGGTGCATAAATTTATGTATTGATATTGTATTTTTTTGCCAGTGCCGCACAAACGCCGTTCGTCCATCCGAACCCATCCTGCCCAGGGTATTCGCCACCACCGGCTTCCAGGTGCATGTCTATTACATTGTATTTTTCCATCAGTTTGCCTGTGCGTTTGTACACTTCATTGTTCAGGTTCAGCCACCGGGTGGCGATCTCCTTTGCCAACTCATGCGATCCCATTTTTTCCAGTGCTATGATCGTCATCCATTGCAGGGGCGCCCAGCCATTGGGATGGTCCCATTGCTGCCCGGTATGCTGTGTAGTGGTTACAACTCCCCCGGCACATAAAAAATGTTCCCTGATCGTATCACTTACCCGCTCATATTCCCTTAATGGATCAAGACCAAACAGGAACAAAGGCACCATGCCAGCCAGTGTGATCATTTCTTTTTGTTTTTCTTCCTTCCAATCATAATCAACATAAAAATTTTTATGACTGTTCCAGCAATAAGCATCCATCGCAGTTCGTCTTTTCTTCGCAGCAGACAGGTATTGGTCTGCCTTCTCTTGCATGCCCGACTGCCGGCAGGCTTCACTGATCATCATTTCCTGGAACAAAAGCAACGCATTCAAATCAACCGGAATGATATCGGTAGTGTGGATGGTATACAACGACTTACCATCTTTGAACCAGCGGCTGCTGAAATCCCAGCCCGATTCTGCCGCCGCTCTCAGGTTGCGGAACAATGTTGCCGGCTCGCTGGCTGATTCTTGCGCCAGCGCCCTGTCTTCCCGGTACGATTCAGGCCTCGGTGTATCGTACTCATCCCAATACCTGTTGAGTATGGCTCCGTCCGGCATCCGCACTACGTGGTGCAGCGCAATCTGTTCATCGCTTAATTCAGTTGCCCCGCGCATCCAGAACTGGTATTCCTTTTCCAGTTGTGGCAGGAATTGACGCTTCACCTGCTCCCCTTTAGTCTCTGCCAGCAGGCTCACCATCATTGCAAAAAAAGGCGGCTGCGACCGGCCCAGGTAATAGCTGCGGTTTCCATTCGGTATATGCCCGATGATATTGATGAGGTGAGCAAAATTCTGGATCATGTGCTCCATCATAACTGTCCTGCCCGATGCCTGCAAGCCCAGCAAAGTGAAGTAACTATCCCAATAATAAATTTCCCTGAACCGCCCACCCGGAACGATATAAGGATAAGGAAGCGGGATCAAAGAGCCTTGCTGTGTATCCGGGTTACGGGTGAGCGCCTGCCAGAGTGATTCAATATGCTCCAACATGGTAGCGTTGCTTTGTGCAACAAAGTCAACGGCTGGGGCAACAGGCAATGTAAAATAACGCCGCACAAATGAAGTAAGATCAAAGTCAGGCTTGTGTTTCTCTGTTTCGTATGTGTTCAGGATATCCGGTATTCCTGTTTTGGGTGCACAATCCACAAAAGTCTTTCCATCAGGGAAAATCCTGTTCATCTGCACTGCTTCAAACAAAGAAGTACGGAAAAAATCAACCGTCATTTTCATGTTCATTTTATTGAAACAGTTTTCAAGCCTTTTGTTTCTTTTGAAACCCGTAAAAAAACCACAAGCATAACAGCAAGACGGCCATGGGTGCCAATGAAAAATAAAACGCTTTGCCCCCGCCAATGTGTTTGAATAAATATCCAACCAGTCTTGACCCCAAAGTACCTCCAATAGCCGAAAAGAAAACGAGCAGGGATGCCATGGGACTGTGAAACTTTTTCTCTGTAGAACTGAGTACAAAAGAATTGACCAACGGGTAGATGGGCGCCAGGAAAAAGCCGATCAACGGGAAAACATAACCAATCACCGGCACATCGGCAAAAGAAAGGATCTGCCTTGGCGCCAGGTTCTGCGCTGCCGGTAACACCAACCAGACGATGATCGCTGCACCTGCCAGGCAAACAAATAGTATGAAGAACCAGGATATTTTCTTTACCAACAGCGCCGATAAATACCGTCCTAATGCGATGGACAGCATGAGAATGACCGCCATATAAATGCTGGTTGTCTCGGGCAGGTGCAATACTTTCTGATTAAAAGTAGGCAGCCAGCTCATGATCCCCTGCTCTGTCATCACATACATGAAAGCAGCAACGGCAAAAACCAGTACCAGGGGTCTTTTGACCAGTTTTACCATTTCCACAAAATCATCTATCACCGATGTTCCCGGAATTTCATAATCCGCTTTAAAATCTGACAATAACAACACCAAAAAAGATATGGCTATCAATCCTGCCAACAGCAGGTATATGCGCAGCCATGCATTCGGGTTGGTATCGCTGTAGAAAAAAGGAAAAGCAATGAATCCGGCGGCAATACCGATCATAAAACAGCTCTCTACAGAACTGAGCAGGCTTTTGTGTTCTTTTTCATCATTGGTTACCACACCTATCAATGCATACACAGATACTTTGATAACGGCAAAAGAGATACCTACACAAGCAAACATCAATTTAACCGTTGCAAAGGAGTTACCAAAATACATAATAAGGCAACCGGCAAAGACCAACGCCAGGGCCGCCAGCATGCCTTTTTTATAACCCAGCCTGGGCAGGAAGGAGCCTACAAAAAAAGACACAAAAGCAATGGAAAGGTCTTTGAAAGCTTCCAGGATACTGGCCTGCAATTCATCGACATGATATGAATTGATGGATTTCTGGATCAATATGCCTACACTGTTGAGCAGTATGGCGAATACAAAATAGTTGAGAAATAAGGATATCCTGATCTTTTGGTTTGACATGGCAGCTGTTTGAAAAGACAGCTTTAAAATAAGGTTTTCTGTCTAGAATATCTTGTATTGAACCGAAATTCACTATTCTTGACATTAGCCTTGGCTTTTAATAAGCAGGAATTAAATATACATTAAAAAAACTATAACCCACATTAAATGTGGGCTACTGTGGGTTTAGTACAAACCAATAGTATATTTATCGGCCTTCAAACCCCTTTTACATGAAATCAAAGTATTCATTACCTGTTTATGTATTGTTGTTGCTTTGTGCTACTGTCTGCGCTCAAAGCGATCTTCATCATGATCCTGTCTATTCCGGCAACGATTTGGGCGTTCGTTATAAGGGTGCAATAACCTCTTTTAAAATTTGGGCGCCCCGGGCATCAGAAGTGCTGTTGCGTTTATACGCAGCTGGCGATGGCGGCCAGCCGCTGGAACAGATAAAACTGCTGCCAGCCCGGCAAGGCACCTGGGAAACCATTGTCCATAAAAACATTGTCAACCGCTATTATACTTTCCAGGTAAAACAGGATGGTAAGTGGTTGGATGAAAGTCCTGATATCAATGCAAAAGCCGTAGGCGTCAACGGCAAACGTGGCATGGTGGTTGACCTGAAAACCACCAACCCGGTCAACTGGGCTAAAGATAAAAAACCGCTGCTTAAAAATTTTACCGACATCATCATCTATGAATTACATGTACGCGACCTGTCGATCAGTCCCACTTCCGGCATTCGCCACAAAGGAAAATTTCTGGGTCTTACCGAGACAGGAACACGCAATGCAGCCGGTGAAAAGACGGGGCTCGATCACCTGGCCGAATTAGGTATAACACATGTACACCTGTTACCTTCTTTCGATTTTAATTCCATAGATGAAACCAAACTTTCATTGAACAAATACAACTGGGGCTACGATCCGCTCAACTACAATGTACCGGAAGGATCTTATGCTACTGACCCTTACAATGGCAATACACGTATCAAGGAGTTTAAACAAATGGTGCAGGCCCTGCACAACAGGGGGTTGCGTGTGATATTGGATGTGGTGTATAACCACACAGCCAATCTTGCATCTCCTTTCAATCAGTTTGCACCCGGTTATTTTTATCGCCATAAAGCCAACGGTAATTATTCCGATGCCACCGGCTGCGGCAATGAAACCGCTTCAGAAAAAGTCATGATGCGCCAATTCATGATAGCTTCTGTAGCATACTGGGCCAGGGAATACCATATCGATGGCTTCCGTTTCGATCTCATGGGTGTGCACGATATTGCTACTATGAATGCCATCAGTGATACGCTGCACAAGATTGATCCAACCATTTTCATCTACGGTGAGGGGTGGACTGCCGGAGAAAGTCCGCTGGACGAATCGCTGCGGGCAGTTAAACAAAATACTTACCAGCTACACCAGATCGCGGCGTTCGGCGATGAAATGCGGGATGGCCTGCGCGGACCTTTTGCCGATGTAAAAGAAAAAGGGTTCATCAGCGGTAAAACAGGCACGGCCGAAAGCATCAAATTTGGCATTGCAGGCGCCGTACAGCATCCGCAGATCAACTACAAGTTGGTGAATTATTCAAAACGCGCCTGGGCCGCAGAGCCTTATCAATCCATCAGCTATGTTTCCTGTCATGATGATAATACGCTGTTCGATCGCCTGCTGATCGATAACCCCGGCGTCTCCGAAGAAGACATTATCAAAATGGATAAACTGGCCCAAGCCATTGTACTTACCTCCCAGGGTGTTCCTTTCCTGCATGCCGGAGAAGAAATGCTGCGTACCAAAAAAGGCGTAGCCAATTCTTTTGAATCGCCCGATTCTATCAATGCACTCGACTGGAATCGTAAGACACAATATAAAGCAGTATTCAAGTATTACCAGTCACTCGTTGCCTTGCGCAAACACCATCCTGCTTTCAGGATGCCTTCGGCACAAATGATCCGGCAACATTTAACTTTCCTTGAAACCAACGATCCTTTGCTCATTGCGTATACACTATCCGATCATGCCAATGGCGATCAATGGAAAGACATCCTGGTTATATTCAACGGTGAGGCAGTATCCAAAACCATGCATTTGCCTGCAGGTGAGTGGACACTGATTACAAAAGATGATCTCATCGATGAGAAGGGAATTAAAAAGATAACTGGCAGCATCAACATACCGGCTACTGCTGCGTGTATATTATTCAGGTAAACTCCCAGGGCTTTATCCAGCCAACTGCGACAAACATTGGTGGAGCTGTTGCTTCCAATCTTTTAATACAATGCCATAATCGGCCTGTATAGCGCTTGTATCGAGCACTGAATAGGCCGGCCGTTTAGCCGGTGTGGGATAAGCAGCAGTAGGAATGGGTAATACTTCACAATGCATACCGGCTGCGGCTTTGATGGCTAGGGCAAAATCGTACCAACTGATGGCGCCTGCATTGCTGTAATGATAAATACCATAATGTGCACGGCCATGCTGCATGGATTCAATCACCTGCATCAATACTTCAGCCAGGTCTGCTGCATAAGTAGGCGATCCCAATTGATCATGCACTACTTTGATCTCCGGTCTTTCTTTCATCAATCGCAACATGGTCTTGACGAAATTATGTCCATGTGAACTGTACACCCACGAAGTGCGTATGATAACTGATTGTTCGCAATGTTCCAATGCCAATTGCTCTCCCATGTACTTGGTATATCCATAATAATTGACCGGATCGCAGGTGGTACCGATAGTATACGGCGCTGTTCCTTTTCCGTCGAACACATAATCGGTGGAAATGCCCAGGTAAACACATCCATAACGATGGCATTCTTTGGCGATCATGCCGGCAGCCGTTGCATTGACCGTGTAAGCCGTTTCCTGGTCGGTCTCTGCTTTATCAACCGCCGTATACGCTGCGCAGTTGATGACATAATCTGGTTTGATATTCTCGAAAAAAACGGGAATGGTTTCCGGCTCACTCATATCCATGTCTTCCCTTCCTGCAAACAGGAAATCAAACGCTCCGGCAAAGCGGCCCGACAATTGCAAGAGTTCCCAGCCCAACTGCCCGTTTTTTCCTGTAACAACAATTAATGGTTTTGGCATGGGCTGAACAGTTATTTATGTTTTTTGAATTCTTTGGGTTGCTTCGACCATTCTTCTTCCGGCAGAGACTTGAAATAATCGTACGTTATTTTCAATCCTTCTGCCCTGCCTACCTTAGGCTCCCAATTGAGTAATTGTTTGGCTTTGCTGATATCCGGCTTTCTTTGTTTGGGGTCATCTACCGGCAAGGGTTTATATACGATCTTCACTTTCGATCCCGTCAGTTTCAATACTTCTTCTGCAAAATCTTTCAGCGATATCTCATTCGGGTTACCGATGTTCACCGGCTTGGCATAATCACTCAGCAGCAAACGATGAATACCTTCCACCAGGTCGTCTACATAACAGAAAGAACGCGTTTGGCTGCCATCTCCGAATACCGTCAGGTCTTCTCCCCGCAATGCCTGGCCAATGAATGCAGGCAATGCCCTCCCGTCGTTGAGGCGCATGCGCGGTCCGTATGTATTGAATATGCGCACGATCCTCGTTTCTACTCCATGATAAGTATGATATGCCATGGTGATGGATTCCATGAAGCGCTTGGCTTCATCATACACACCGCGCGGTCCCACCGGGTTCACATTGCCCCAGTACTCTTCCGTTTGCGGGTGCACCAATGGATCGCCATATACTTCACTGGTGGAAGCCACCAGTATCCTGGCTTTTTTTTCTTTGGCCAGTCCCAAACAATTGTGTGTACCCAATGCGCCTACTTTCAGTGTTTGGATGGGTATTTTCAAATAGTCGATCGGACTGGCGGGCGATGCAAAATGAAGGATATAATCGAGGTGGCCGGGTACATGGATGAACTTCGACACATCGTGGTTATAAAATTCAAAGTTCTTCAGTTTGAACAGGTGTTCAATATTGCGCAGGTCGCCCGTAATCAGGTTGTCCATGCCAATCACATCATTGCCTTCCTTTACAAAACGGTCGCACAGGTGTGATCCGAGAAATCCGGCGGCCCCTGTGATGAGTACTCTTTTTCCTGACATATTGAATAATTTAAGGACGCCCTATGCTTTCATAATGATAACCCAGTGCGGCCATCTGTTTCACTTCAAAAAGGTTACGGCCATCGAAAATGGTTTTGTTTTTCAACCGCTCTCCGATCATCTCAAAATCGGGGGTGCGGAATTCACTCCACTCCGTAGCAATAATCAATGCATCTGCACCTACCAATGCTTCATATTGGTTGGCAGCATATTCTATCTGGTTGCCCAGTGTCTTTTTAACATTGCTCATCGCTTCCGGATCGAAAGCAATCACACTGGCGCCTTCTGCTGTCAACGCTTCAATCAGGCTCAAGGCCGGCGCCTCGCGTATATCATCGGTATTGGGTTTGAAAGCCAATCCCCACAAGGCAATGCGTTTCCCTTTCAAAGCCCCTTTGAAATAAGCTTTGACTTTGGGCAGCAAGTGTTTCTTCTGCAATTCATTCACCGATTCCACCGCCTTCAGTATCTTGAAATCATAGTCTGCCTCTTCCGAAGAACGGATCAATGCCTGCACGTCTTTGGGAAAGCAACTGCCTCCATAACCAATACCAGGGAACAGGAAGCGCTTGCCAATGCGTTCATCACTACCAATACCGCGGCGCACCATATCTACATCGGCTCCCAGCTTTTCACAAAGCTGTGCGATCTCGTTCATGAAAGATATTTTGGTAGCTAAAAAAGAATTGGCAGCATATTTTGTAAGCTCGGCCGATCTTTCATCCATATAGATCACCGGGTTACCCTGGCGAACAAAGGGGGCATACAGATCGCCCATCAGTTTACGAGCTCTCTCAGATCCTGTTCCAATCACTACCCTATCCGGCTTCATGAAATCATCTACCGCCACACCTTCTCTCAAAAACTCCGGGTTGCTCACTACATCGAATTCCCCTTTATAATGTGCAGCAACAGCGCTGTGTACTTTCTGTGCAGTACCCACCGGCACAGTACTTTTATCAACAATCACTTTGTAGTCCTTCATTAATTTACCCAATTCATCAGCCACACCCAGCACATAGCGCAGATCAGCCGCTCCGTCTTCACCGGGTGGTGTGGGCAGTGCCAGGAAAATGATAGGGGCGCCTTCGATACCTTCAGCCAGGCTGGTGGTGAATTTCAAACGTCCTTCTTTCAGGTTACGCAGAAATAATTTCTCCAGTCCCGGTTCATAAATGGTGATCTCTCCATTGCTCAGCTTCTCTACCTTACTCTTATCAATATCTACACAGACTACTTTATTGCCCGTTTCGGCAAAACAAGTGCCCGTTACCAATCCTACATAGCCTGTTCCTACAACTGCAATCTTCATACATTATTTCTTTACAAATTTCAGTACGTGTTCTGCAATATATGCCATTTGTTCCTCGTCCATCTCTGTATGGATCGGAAGCGATATTACCCGCTCGGTGAGCCAGTCGGTCTGCGGCATATCCAGCTTAGGCAGGCCAAATGAATCGAACATGTGTTGTTTATGTCCCGGTACAGGATAATAGATCATCGAAGGTATTTTATGTTCGGCCAGGTACCTGTTGAGCTCGTCCCTGTTGCCTTTCTCCAATATAATGGTATACTGGTGATACACATGGGTACTATAAGCCGCTTTGAAAGGAGTGATGATGGCATCGCTCGCTTCAAAAGCCTGGTCATAAAAAGCCGCTACTTCCTGTCGCGCAGCATTGTATCGATCGAGGTGTTTCAGTTTGATGTTCAATACAGCTGCCTGTATAGAATCCAGCCTCGAATTACAGCCCACTACATCGTGATAATATCTTTTTGACTGACCGTGATTAGCAATCATTCGCATATTGTGTGCCAACTCATCATCATTGGTAAAAATAGCGCCCCCATCTCCGAAAGCGCCCAGGTTTTTACTGGGGTAAAATGAAGTAGCGCCGATGGTGCCGATGGTGCCTGTTTTTTTCTTCGTACCGTCTGAAAAAAGATAGTGGCAACCAATGGCCTGCGCATTGTCTTCAATCACCGGGATAGCAAACTCATTGGCAATCTGCATGATCTCCTCCATCGGGGCTGCCTGTCCGTATAAATGCACCGGCACAATGGCTTTGGTTTTGGATGTGATGGCTTTTCGCAATGCAGCAGGGTCGATGCAAAAGGTTTGCGGATCTACTTCCACAAATACCGGCTTGAGTTTTAGTAAGGCTACCACTTCAGTGGTGGCAATATAAGTGAAAGAAGGCGTGATGACCTCGTCGCCCGGTTGCAGTCCCAATGCCATCATGGCTATCTGCAAAGCGTCTGTTCCGTTGGCACAGGGTATTGTATGCTTCACATCCAGGTAAGCGCCCAGGCCGGCTGCAAAATCCTGAACCGCTTTACCATTGATATAAGCTGCGCTGTCCAGCACTTCATGGATGGCGGTGTCTATTGCTGTCTTGATCTGCAGGTACTGGCTCCTGGTATCAACCATCTGGATGGGTCTCGTCATAATCGGGCGTATTAAGCCGGGCAAAACTACTAATCATTTTAATTTGTTTATTTGTATTTGAAAATCAAGCACCGTGCAGGCAGTTTACCGCTTATTTATATGGATCTATCCCAAAGCAGCCTGGTTACTGGGTTTGTATAACCGCAAAGCCCGGCTTTGGGTGAAAGGCAGAAGAGGTTTGTTTAAAAAGCTGTCGGTTTTTTTTCACAACAACCGCCAGCCCGTGGTTTGGATGCATACAGCATCGCTGGGCGAGTTTGAACAGGGGCGTCCCATCCTGGAGCATATCAGGCAGCTCTATCCCAAACACAAGATCCTGCTCAGTTTTTTTTCCCCTTCGGGATACGAGATCAGGAAACACTATGAAGGGGCCGACCTGGTCTGCTACCTGCCCATGGATAGCTCAGGCAACGCCAGCCGTTTTCTGAACATTGTGCAGCCTTCGCTGGTGATCTTTGTGAAGTATGAGTTCTGGCATTTTTACCTGCAGGAGACCAGGCAAAGGAATATTCCCCTGTTATTAGTATCGGGCATCTTTAGAAAGGACCAGCCTTTCTTTCAATGGTATGGAGGTTTTCACCGTGCCATGCTCTCCTGTTTTACGCAATTATTTGTACAGAATGCAGCATCGGCAACACTGCTGCAAACAGCCGGTTTTCATACCAATGTGAGCGTCAGCGGCGATACGCGGTTCGACAGGGTCATTGCCATCGCATCGCAGTTCCAGACATTACCCGTGGTAAACAGGTTTTGCGACCACCGTCCGGTAATTGTGGCCGGCAGTACTTGGACGGATGATGATGAAGTGCTGGATCATTTTGCCAATATCCACCCGGAAATACGCTTCATCATTGCGCCGCATGATATCGACAGCGACCGTTTGGATGAATGCCTGAAACTATATAAACACGCCATCTTGTATTCAGCCTACGAAGAAATGCTCAGCGAAGGAGCCGAGCCGCAGCGGCATTTCAATGTATTGATCATTGACAACATTGGCATGCTGAGCAAACTGTATCATTATGCTACCCTTGCTTATGTAGGAGGAGGCTTTGGCGATGATGGCATTCACAATATCCTGGAAGCGGCTGTGTATGGCAAGCCCGTTTTATTCGGTCCTGTTTACCAGAAGTATTTCGAAGCGGAGGAATTATTGGACGCAGGAGGCGCTTTCAGTGTTGATGATGCACTGGAACTGGAAAAGCAATTCAAGTTGCTCCTTGAAAACAAAGCTTTATACGATGTTGCTGCAAAAGCGGCGCTGGATTATGTACAGCAGCATGCGGGTGCTACGCAAAAGATCATTCAATATATTCAGGCAAACCGTCTCCTCACCAACTGATCGAAGAGTTTTACTGTTTCACTGTTTTCATTCCACCCCATCTTTACTTTCAATTCGCGCTGGATCCAGTATTGCGCTTCGGGATAAATGCTGAAGCTGTTGATGGTTTTGAGGCTGCGCTCATACATGCTCTCGTCGCCACGGAAAAGATCGTTGACAAACTGGTAACGGTCATTCACACCCACCGCTTTTTTCAGGTCGCGAATGGGACTGCCCTGCAACAAAGTAGCGATCTCTACCCTGTCTTCTTTCAGTTTTTCATTCAGACTGCCGTTTCTTGATACCACCAGGTGGTCGTTGAGTTCCAGTATTTCTTTTTCTTCCTGTCCTTCCTGGTGCGCAAGGGTGGGAATGGCTTCTTCTTTATTGAGCAGCCAGTTATTGGGTACATCTTTCTTTGGTTGAGTGGAAGGCGTAGCTGGAACAAAAGCAGGCAATACGACCGACACTTTTCCTTTGTTCACTGTCTTTTCCTGGCCGGACTGTAATTCGCACAACAAAAGCCTGGCGGTGACAGCTAATTTTTCTGCATCGGCATGCTGTTCAAACTGTTCTTTCAGTTTATTGATCAAAGCGCCTACTCTTTCCATAGTTATGTGATACATTTGGGGGGTTACCAATGGCCGTTGGCAAGTTATAAAGTTACTAACGTTTTTATTTGTTAATTTATTTTATTGATGTTCATAGAACCCATCATATCAGGTGAAAAAAGAGGCTGGATTGAGGTGATTTGCGGCAGTATGTTCAGCGGAAAAACGGAGGAGCTTATCCGGAGACTCAAAAGGGCCCGCATTGCCAATCTCAAAGTCGAAATATTCAAACCCGCCCTTGATACCCGATATGATGAAACGCAGGTGGTTAGCCACGACGCCAATACCATCCAGTCAACCCCCATCGATAACTCCCAGACCATCCTTCTCCTGGCCCAGGACGTGGATGTGGTAGGCATTGATGAGGCCCAGTTTTTCGACAACGAGATCACAACTGTTTGTGAAACCCTGGCTTTGCGGGGTATCCGCGTCATTGTTGCCGGGCTGGACATGGACTACACGGGGCGTCCTTTCGGACAAATGCCCGACCTGCTTGCCATCGCCGACTTTATTACCAAACTGCATGCCATTTGTGTCAAATGCGGTAGCCTGGCCAATATTTCTTTCCGGAAAACAACGCAAGACAGTCAGGTATTATTGGGCGAAAAAGAAACTTATGAACCCCGGTGCCGCAAATGTGCCCATGAAAAATAGTCACCCCATATTATCGCTGGTTAAAAAAGACCTGCTGCTGGAATTCAGGCAGCAGTACACCCTCTATGGCATCCTGTTATATGTAGCTTCTACCATATTTGTTGTGTACTTATCGATGGGAGAACCGGAAGACAAAGTATGGAATGGGCTTTTCTGGGTGATCCAATTGTTTGTATGCGTGAATGCCGTTGCCAAAAGCTTTTTGCAGGAAAGCCGGGGCCGTATGTTGTATTTTTATTCGATAGCAGGTCCGCGCGATTTCATATTATCCAAACTACTCTTCAACCTGCTGCTCATGTTGGCCATGAGCCTGCTGAGCCTGGGCGTGTTTACAGTGTTGTTGGGCAATCCCATTCAAAAGATGCCTGCTTTTATTGGTATCGCCTGCCTGGGGGGCATGAGCCTGGGGCTGGTATTCACTTTCCTCGCGGCGATCGCCGCCAAAGCCCAGCAGCAATCGGCCCTGATGGCCATCATGGGTTTCCCCATCATCATTCCTCAATTATTATTGCTCATGAAAATAGCCAATGCCGCATTCTCGGATGTAGTGCAGGGCGGCTTCTGGCAAATGGTAGTATTGTTGGTAGCGCTCGACCTGATGGTGGTAGCGCTGGCGGTGATTTTGTTTCCTTTTCTCTGGAAAGATTAAAACCGCAGGTGACGCACAGTAAGCCCTTTGTTGATCAACTGCTTCAATGAGTCGATACCAATCTTCAGGTGCTTCTCTACATAGTCTGTCGTTACTTTCTTATCACTGGCTTCTGTTTTCACACCATCGGGAATCATGGGTTGATCACTCACCAGTAACAGAGCCCCTGTGGGAATTTTATTATAGAAACCTACTGTAAAGATGGTAGCCGTTTCCATGTCAATGGCATAAGCACGCACTTTGGTAAGGTATCCTTTGAAATCATCATCGTGCTCCCATACGCGGCGGTTGGTAGTGTATACGGTGCCCGTCCAGTAATCCACTTTGTAATCACGTATCGTGGTGGAGACCGCTTTTTGCAGGGCAAAGGCAGGCATGGCCGGCACTTCGGGTGGAAAATAATCACCGGATGTACCCTCACCCCTGATGGCTGCGATGGGGAGGATCAGGTCGCCGAGTTTATTTCTTTTCTTCAGTCCGCCGCATTTGCCCAGGAACAACACAGCCTGGGGCTCGATGGCCGTGAGCAGGTCCATGATGGTGGCAGCACCGGGACTGCCCATGCCGAAGTTGATGATGGTAATACCATTGGCGGTAGCACACTGCATGGGTTTATCGTGCCCCACTACTTTTACATTATTCCATTTGGCAAAAAGTGTTACATAATTACTGAAATTGGTGAGTAATATGTATTGGCCAAAATTCTTCAGCTTCTCACCCGTATAACGCGGCAGCCAGTTCTCAACAATCTCTTCTTTCGTCTTCATAAATGCATCTTTTAGTCAATATCTTTGAAAAAGTTAATTGGCTAAAATACGAAAAAACAGCGGCGGGACAAGCGTTATGATGAAAATAACTTATCCTTCATACGATTTCAGGATCAAAGAAGAAGCCGGGAAAGAATGGGTATTCGACCCCATTCGCAAGCAATGGGTACGCCTCACGCCGGAAGAATGGGTAAGACAACATTTTCTTCAATACCTGGTACAGGAAAAAAAATATCCTGCTTCACTGATTGCAGTTGAAAAAGAAATTGAACTGGGTGAACTCAAAAAACGATTCGATATTGTAGTGTACAAAGACCAGGTTCCCTGGATGGTGATCGAATGCAAGGATACCACCACGTCTCTCACCGAAGCCGTATTCCGGCAAGCCCTCCATTATAATATTGTGTTGAAAGCGCCTTTCATTGTTGTAACAAACGGCAGCTATACGCAGGGATATCTTGTTGAAAACGGCCGCTTAGCAGAACTGGAAGCGCTGCCTCCTTATTAAAGATGCCGCATAAAAAAAGCCGCTGCATTGCTGCAACGGCCCATATGTATAGTGAACCTCAAAACACTAAGGAAAGATACCCAGCTCCGCATACGACGTACCCACTTTATTAATGGCGCAAACATACGCCGCCGTGCGCATATCCGGAATAGCAGGGTTAGCTTTCCAGATATCCATGATCTCACGCGTAGCAGCGATCATGGTTTCTTCCAGTCCGCTGTGTACCAGGTCTACCTCTTCCGGACCATGCAAAATAAATGAACGTTCTGCTTCCGTAACTTTTTTATCGGTGAGCACCTCAATTTGGCTCAGAATATGGCTGTTCATATTCTCGGTGAACCTTTTTTCCATCCGGCCATAACGTACATGGCTCAGGTTCTTCAGCCATTCAAAATAAGAAACGGTTACACCGCCTGCATTCAGGTACATATCGGGTACCACCAAGGTTCCATTGGCTACGAGTATTTCATCCGCTTCGGGTGTAAGCGGGCCATTGGCTGCTTCACCAATGATCTTCGCTTTCACACGCGCCGCATTGCCGGCATTGATCACATTTTCCAATGCCGCCGGTATCAATATATCGCAAGCCAGTTCGAGGGCTTCATTGCTGCTTTGCAGGTTTTGTGCTCCGGGGAAATTGAGTATGGAGCCTGTTTTTTTACGGTGCTGGAATACTTCTTCTTCATTCAATCCTTTCTCACTGTAAATGGCGCCTTCGTATTCGGCAATGGCTATCACTTTGGATCCGTGTTCGCGGAAAAACCTGGCAGAATGGTATCCTACATTACCCAATCCCTGAACTACTACTGTTTTTCCTTCCACACCGGTGGCGAGTCCGAGTTTACCCATTACATCCGGCATGCTGCACACTTCTCTGATACCGAAGAACACACCCAGGCCTGTTGCTTCTTTTCGTCCCCTTACCCCGCCTTGCGAAACGGGTTTACCGGTTACACAGCCGGCTGCATCGATCTCACCGGGTTTCAATGAAGTATAGGTATCTACGATCCAGGCCATTTCTCTTTCACCGGTTCCGTAATCGGGAGCCGGTACATCAATGCCTGGTCCGATGAAATTTTTCTTTACCAGTTCACTCGTATAACGTCTTGTGATCTTTTCCAGTTCATACACACTGTGCTTGCGCGGGTTGATCTTGATGCCTCCTTTACCTCCACCGAACGGAACATTCACGATAGCGCATTTATAAGTCATGAGCGACGCCAGCGCCATCACTTCATCCTGGTTCACTTCTTCGCTGAAACGGATACCACCTTTGCAAGGCGATTTATGCTGTGAGTGTTGCACCCGGTACGCTTCGATCACTTCAATACTTCCATCATCCATCTTAACAGGGAAACGCATACTGTACACGCTGTTACAGGCTTTGATCTGTTCCAGCACCCCCTTCTCCCATCGGGTAAATTTGGCCGCTTTATCAAAACTCCTTTCAACGCTTTGAAAGAAGCTGTACGGTTTTTGTTCTGACATGAGCTAATCGTTTTTAGTTAGTTTTTTTTGACTTGTATAGAACAGCAGTGTGAGCGCACTGCCCGTTGAACGATTTTATTTTTTCTCCATCTGCGAAATCTTTTTATCCAGCATAAAGAGGTATACGAACATGCCGAGTAATATGGTCAATACTACGGCAACCACCACATAGATCCTGCCATTGCTGTGCATGAAATCGTTGGGTTCGTTCGGAACGGTAGTCTGTGCATGTGTAATTACCGATACCATCATCATTGTTAATACCAGGAATATTCTTGTGAACTTATTCATGAGCCAGTCTTTTTTGTTGAATGAGTTGAACGCGGATCCGCAGGGTGGTGATCCATACGCCCAGTAATGTCCATCCGATAAAAGCCGGATACATCACGCTGCGCATGGCGGGTGAGCTGTCTTTGGGATTGAGTCCGGGGTTCCCTTCACTTCCCTGTCCCCCCGGATGCAGGCTTTCCGTTAACCTGGGCAGTATCCAAATTGTAGGGAATAGCATGAAAAAGGCAAATATGTTATATACCGCTCCTATACGTGCGCGTTTTTCTTCATCATGCAGGCTGCCGCGTACCACGAAATAAGCAAAATAGATCAGCACACCAATGGCCGCCCCATTCTGTTTCGGGTCGCTACTCCAGGCTTTGCCCCATTGGGAGCTAGCCCAGATCATACCAGTGAGCAACCCCAGTACGCCAAAGAAAGCCCCCGTTCTTGCAAATTCTATTGAATAGATGTCTGCCGTTACATCCGGCTTGTTCAAGTATTTGATGGCGTACACTACTGAAACGGTGAAACACACCATCATGGCTATCCACATGGGCACATGGAAAAAAAGGTTGCGGATGGTCTGGTGAAGCGGCACGCCCGGCGGGGAAGGCACTTTCACCAAAAAACCGACCGAGCAGGTATAAATAAGCAGTACGAATGCCAGAATCTTCCACCAGGATTTGCGAATCATGAATCTGTTTTTTGCAGATAAACTAACAACTGTGAGCGCAAAATTAGGGCAACTATATACAAGTTGGGCGGAAATGAATAAAAAAAGAACGGAATCACCCGTTCTTCTGAATTTTAAGAGGAGTTCTCACATCCACCCGGTAACTGTGATCCAGTAGGAAGTCAATAACAGCCCCGTTTTTAAGTTCATCTTTCTTATGTCTTGCCAAGAACATACGGTATTTTGCCCCTTCCCCGTTTTTCTGCTTTGCCTTTGCTTTAAACTGCTCGGAGCCTATCAGGTGTTCAATGGCTTCTTTTAGTTCCATTATTTGCCAATTAAACGGTTATACGTTAATCTTCCCTCACTGTTCTGCAAGCTGACATCAAATCTTTCATTATCTGCTATTCTACGGGTATTATACCGTGCTGCAAATTCATCGCAATACCTCTGTAGGTGCTGCGGGCTTACTTGATGGTAAATACCGTACAAGCCACGTTTCAGGAGGCTCCAGAAGTTCTCTACTCCATTGGTGTGGAACTTACCATTTACATACTGTCCTTTGCTATGGTCAATAACCACATGGGTAAAGTTATTTTCCTTAGAAAGGAAAGCATACATACTGTAAGAATCTGTTACCATAGTGCTGCCCTTCTCTACATAGGTGTCGATCAATTCCTTTGCATTCTTTTTGGTTACCCATTCAGAAACCTGTACCACAATCTTACCACCAGTTTCAACAATACCGAATACAGGGGTTTTATCGTCCGTCCGGCCTACACCTTCGGGCTTTACCTTGCGTTTACTTAAATGCTTGTTTTTCTCTTTACCACCCACATAGGTTTCATCAATCTGAACTTCGGTTTTGAGCATTTGCGGGGCTTTTGCTCGTAGCATTTCACGGATACGGTGTAACATAAACCACGCTGTCTTTTGAGTTACCCCCAATTGACGCCCTAATTGCAAAGAACTGATACCTTTCTTTGAAGAGGTGAACAGATATACGGCTGCAAACCAAGTTCTAAGGCTTATTTTGCTGTTTTCATAGATTGTGCCTACTGTTACGGAGAACTTCTTATCACAGAATTTATCCCCACAACGATATCCGCGGCTCGTCCTGTAAACCTTAGAGCAGCCACAAAAGGGGCATTCAGGCGAATCGCCCCATCTTTGCTGCTCCAAATACTTTTTGCAGGTATCTTCATCCTTGAAAGTGTCGAAAAGCTGCTGTAGGTTCTTGAAATTCATCAGGTTTATTTGTTAGACAAATATAGGGGAAATACCCGAAAGTGTAAAATTATTTTACACTAATTGTAAAAAATATTTACACTTTCTTGCATAAACCACAAAAAGAAGTATCTTTGAAATGTAAAGAGGCAGCCCTTGCGAGACTGCCCCTTTGTTGGTCTGCTGTTTAAATAGTGTGTAAGGTTTCGGATTATGAATCCGATCTTTTACTACCAGTTCTGGACTGCCCAGTATATACTGGCTGGGTACGCAGCGAACTCTATTATGGAATGAACCGAATTTCAACCACTCATTTAGTGGTTTTTTTATTTATATATCATCGAAATCTAGTTCCTGAACTTGGCTTCCGTCTGATTCAAATTTTGGAAGCGCGCGGTTTACCATTCTTTCCCAATTAGCCCAATTATAACCTGCTGCCTTAGCAAACAGGGTTAATGCTTTTAAGTGCTCCTTTAGCATTGGGTGTCCATAATCAATATCAATATGCTGTGTGTGTTTAGCCTTTCTTTTGCCGCTCTCATCTTTAGGATTTATAGTTCTCAATTCTGTTAAGACATTAGGTGCAATCCTAGAATAGACGTAATTGTTTATGTAATGACCAATATATTGAGGCTTTTTCCCTTTGTTAGCCAAGGACCAATTAAGATTTCGCATTTTAAAAATTGCTTCAAAAAACTCATCTGGGTATGTCTTTATATAGATGCCTCTTTCCTCCCTAATAAACTTTGATAAGAATTCCTGCAAGGCATTTTTTTCTCTCAATTCTTGGTATCCTGTAACCTCGTCAACTAATGCGATAATACCCACCTTTGCAAAAGCATCATCAAGTATTTCAGCATTTTGTCCAATTGTTTGGTTTCTTTCACTTAGTTCCCCTCGCAAATAAGCCTTAGAAACTGCCCTAACTATTTCTTGAAGTAGTGTTGCCTCATACCCATAGTGATCTGTTTTATTAACACTAAACACTATAGGGTTGAGCAGCACATCTAAACCAGTGCTAATCAATGTAATAAGATTGTTTTGGTCTAAAAATCTTACCAATCGGGCAGCACCCCCATATTCCTTGTATTTATCCCTAGAACCACCTTGTGTAACCCCTAACGCCTTATATAACCCACGTTGTACAATTACGCGTCTTCCATCCTCCAATACATAACAGGGTATTTCAATTTCTCCAATTATAAGCGGTTTGTCGGCAGAACCGAATTTCGCTTCTAATACTTTATTGTTAGTTTTCTTTCTCATTTTAGCGAATTTAATTTTATATAAAATGTTTAATGAATTCTGGTGACTCCTGGTTAGCAATCTTAATCCTATTCGCCATAAAACAAGCAGTATCCTTTGTCACATGAATGGCTTTTGCCAACTGCCTCGCACTAATCTTGTCTTTTGTTATTAGAGGTATTGCGACAAACCATTTTTGTAGATCAACCTTTGTTTTATGGAATATCGTTCGGGCTGTTACGCTATAGGAAGACCTGCAATTGCCGCAGTGGTATCGACTTTCCCTAGGCATGGCAGTCTTATTCTTGGATGAGCAGTATGGGCATTTTGGTTTATCGTCCCATAAAATCTTTTCAAGAAGTTTAATACAGTCTTCCTGAGTCTTAAATTTGTTATATAATATTTCCAATTCCATGCGTCCTACTTAATGGTAAGTAAGTTACATTCGATTGAATGACAATTGTTACCTTTATCTATGACAGTTAAAAATATACTACCATTAAGTAGGACAATAAAATATCTGGCTTATGGCAAAGAGTACTAAAAAGCTACCCACCAAACAGGATAAGAAACTGGCTATAAAAGGCAGTTTTGAAGACGTTATTCGTATCTCAGTGGGAAAGCCGCCAACACCCCAAAAAGCGGCCAAAAAGAAGGGCAAAAAATAAAAAAGAACTGATTCTCAATTAAATATCAGATTTACGCCCAACTTGTATATAGTTGCCAAAATTAGGGGAAATGTATGATTAGTGAATAGATGTTTAACTTGTGGAGTGAAGATATGCATCAACCCCTCTTACAAATCAACGATCTCTCCATAGATTTTAGCTCCGATGGCCTTGTTACACAAGCGTTACAGCATATCAGCCTCACTGTAGCACGTGGGGAAATATTGGCCATCGTAGGTGAATCGGGATCGGGCAAATCGGTCACTTCCCTTTCCATATTGCAGTTATTGCCGGCTCCTCCCGCCCTGTACCGGTCGGGCGAGATATTGTTTTCACACGATGGCCACACCAGGGATATTCTCCGGCTTTCTCCTCCGGAACTCCAGGCATTACGCGGCCGGCATATTGCCATGATCTTCCAGGAACCCATGACATCGCTGAACCCTTTGCTCACCTGCGGTTTCCAGGTCATGGAAGCCATCAGGGAGCATTTTTCGCTCTCGGCAGCTGAAGCACGGGAAAAAACAATCGCGCTGTTTGAAGAAGTGCAATTGCCCGATCCGGCGGCGCTGTTCGATCGTTATCCGCACCAGCTCAGCGGTGGACAAAAACAGCGCGTGATGATTGCCATGGCTATGAGTTGCGATCCTGCCCTGCTCATTTGTGACGAGCCTACTACCGCGCTGGATGTAACCGTTCAACAAAGCATCCTGCTGTTGATACGCCGCCTGCAACAACGGAACAATATGGGCGTTATTTTTATTACGCACGATTTTGGAGTGGTGTCTGCCATTGCAGACCGGGTAGCTGTGATGTACAAGGGGCAGTTGGTAGAACAAAACACAACAGCCAACCTGCTCAAAGCGCCGCAACATCCTTATACCAAAGCGCTGCTGGCCTGTCGCCCTGCTTTGTATTCGAAAGGAGAACGATTACCGGTAGTAAGTGATTTCATGGAAGGGACATCGCAGCCTGCTCACCCCTCAACCAACACCTCACAACTAACAACTAACAACGCTCAACTAACAACGCTCTTAAAAGTCTCCAATCTTTCTGTACACTATCCCGGCAAAAAGAATTTCCTGGGCCGTGTATCAACATACAACAAAGCGGTGGACAATGTAAGTTTTGAAGTGTATGAAGGAGAAACGCTGGGACTCGTAGGCGAATCGGGCTGTGGCAAGAGTACACTGGGCCGGGCCTTGTTGCGTTTAATCGATGTAAGCAACGGCAGCCTCCATTATAAAGGGGAAGATCTGTTGGCGGCCAGGGGCAGCAAATTGAAGCATTTGCGCAGGGAACTGCAAATTGTTTTCCAGGACCCTTATTCTTCCCTCAACCCGCGGATAACGATTGGTGAAGCCATTGCCGAGCCTTTGCTGGTACACGGACTGGTTCCTTCTTCCAAAGAAAGAAAAGAAAGGGTGATTGACCTGTTGGAAAAAGTTGGCCTCCAGCCGTCGCATTACAATAGGTATCCGCATGAGTTCAGCGGCGGACAGCGCCAGCGGATCGTAATAGCACGGGCGCTTGCGCTGAACCCCCGGTTTGTGGTATGCGACGAAAGCGTATCGGCGCTGGATGTAAGTGTGCAGGCCCAGGTGCTCAACCTGTTGAACGACCTGAAAAAAACTTTCGGGTTTACGGCTGTCTTCATCTCGCACGACCTGTCGGTAGTACGTTATATCAGCGACAGGATCATGGTCATGAACAAAGGCCGCATTGAAGAATACGGACCGGCTGAACAGGTTTACCATCAGCCACAATCTGCTTATACGCAACGCCTGATTGCCTCCATACCGCGGTAAAAGGCTGTTTGAGCAAAATTTCGTACCTTTGCCGACTTCACTAAAAAAACTCATGCCGTAACATGAAATTATCACAATTCAAATTTGACCTTCCTTTAAACCTTATTGCACAAAATCCAACCAAAAGACGAGAAGACAGCCGAATGATGGTGGTAGACCGTAAAAGCGGTCACATGGAAAACAGACATTTCCGCGACATCATTGAATACTTCGATGACAAGGATGTGTTTGTAGTGAACAACACCAAAGTGTTTCCTGCGCGTATGTATGGCCGCAAGGAAAAGACCGGCGCCAAGATCGAAGTTTTTCTGTTGCGTGAGCTGAACAAGCCCAACCGTTTGTGGGATGTGATCGTTGATCCCGCAAGAAAGATAAGGGTAGGTAATAAACTGTACTTCGGAGACAATGAAGAACTGGTGGCGGAAGTAATTGACAATACTACCAGCCGCGGACGTACCATCCGTTTCCTTTGGGATGATGATGATGAGAGCTTCAAAAAAATGCTCGAATTTTTGGGTGAGACACCGCTGCCCAAATACATCAAGCGCAAGCCCGATGAAGAAGACAAAGAACGTTACCAAACTGTATATGCCAAATACGAGGGGGCTGTTGCCGCTCCTACGGCTGGCTTGCATTTCAGCAAGGAGCTGATCAAGCGTTGCGAGATACTGGGTATCCGTTTTGCAGAAGTAACCCTGCATACCGGCCTTGGCACTTTCCGTCCTATTGAAGTGGAAGACCTCAGCAAACACAAGATGGATGCTGAATATTACGCCATTACCGAAGAAGCGTGCCGGATCGTTAATAAAGCAAAAGAAACCGGTCGCCGCGTTTGTTCTATCGGCACCACTACCATGCGCGCCATGGAAAGCAGCTTCACTGCGCAGAAATTACTGAAGCCGAGTGAAGGATGGACCAACCATTTCATCCATCCGCCTTATACATTCAATGTGGCGGACAGCCTGGTAACCAATTTTCACCTGCCTAAAACCAGCCTGCTTATCATGACATGCGCCTTTGCGGGTTATGACCTGGCTATGGAAGCTTATAAAAAAGCCATCAAGGATAAATACCGTTTCTTCAGCTACGGCGATGCCTTGCTGATCATCTGATCTGTACCACAACGATGGCATTATGAAAGAAGCCACCTGGCATAAACCGGGTGGCTTCTTTATTTCGAGAATTGTTCCCCATGTGCATTGTTAGTTTGGGGGGATAAGTATACGGTCAAACCGAATCGTGAGCTAAACTAACGAACAGCGGCCGTCCAACCTGACCAAATTTAACGATTATTTATTTTCTAAGCTTCTTTTAAGGTTGTCGAGGTTTTTCTCCATCATTGGTCCCATGATCTTGTCGTTCATCATAGACCCCAGTTTGGCCCATGGATACCATTTTACCTGCTCTACGAATTGCCATTGTACCACCGTTTGGGGCTGCCCGGGCCGTGAGATCAGCCGGATGGTGGCTACCTGCGGGTTGCTTTTTTTACTGGTCCAGTTCGATACTATCGCAGTATCGGACACCGTGCCGATGGTTACCTCCGTTCCACCCAATGTGGCGCTGGTGGCCGAATGTATTTGAACCCCGGGGCTTTCCATTCCATCCACCCACGCTGTCCATTGACGTATATCTTTCACTTTAGCAAGGACCGAATCGGGCGGCGCCTCTATGGTCACGGCCCTGGACACCAGCACCATGGAGGGCAATAAAAGAGAAAGCCCGGTAGAGAGGGCAAAAAGTATTACCAGGCTTACCAGTACCAGTTTAATCAATCGCATCGGTTATTCCCATTTGAAGGTTTTAAAAGCAATGGCGTAAATCACTACCGCCCATATTCCCAAAATACCCAATTCCCTCCAGCAACTCGCCAGGCTGGCGCCTTCAAAAGCGATATTGCGCATGGCATTGTTGAAATGCGTTAATGGCAGCAGCTTACACAAAGGCTGCAGCCAGGCGGGAAAAGCTTCGATGGAGAAGAAAGTGCCTGCCAGCAGGAATTGCGGCAAAGTGATGAGGTTGGCAAAGGGCGGAATGGTGCTTTCGTTCTTCGCCACACTGCTCACAATAAAACCAAAGCCCATGAATAAGATCAGGGCCACGAAGCTGAGCAACATGATCTCCAGGAAGGTCTGCATGCCATGCACCAGCGTGAACTTGAACAGGAAATGCCCCACTCCTATGATAATGATCGCCGTAAACATCTGGAACAATACCCGGCTGATGGCTTCCCCCAGCACAATATAGGAGCGCCGGATAGGCGTTGCATAAAACCTTTTCAATACCAGTTGCTGGCGAAGGTTGAAGAAGAGAAACGCTACACCAAATACACCGGAGCTGAGCAACGAAAAGCCAAGCTGACCAGGCAGGATAAAATCAATGGTCCTGTAAATGCGGCCAGGGATTTTCTGCACGTTATTGTTGATGATGGCGATGGTAGGTATGTTAGGATAAGCGCGTTGGTTGATACCGGATATGACCGCATTAAGGATGGATTGCAGCACCTGGATGTTCTGCGGACTCACAGCCTCCGAGCTCTGCAGGCTGATCTTGTAAGGTGGATTGGTAAGTCCTGATTTTTCAATGTTGATGACGGCTGTCAGTCTCCCTTTTTCAAGGTCTTCTTTTATCTCAGCCTCGGATTTGTTCACCACATGCAAAGCTGCGATGTTCCTGATGGCCTGGTAAACGGGGTTGGTGGTATCGGTATGGCTGGCGAATGCAATGTTGACCGACACCTTACCTCCTCCGCCAATGAATCCGAAAACCAGGATAAAGATCAGGGGGAAAGCAATGCTGAAAATTACGGCCGAAGGGCTGCGGAAAGTGGCTCTCAGGCTGCCTTTGGTGATGGCGAGCATCGCTTTGGCCTGGCTATAAGTACCTGTCATGCGTTGTTGATTAGGGGACAAATCTATTTTTTATTTTTTGTTCGGAGGAACAGACAAAAGTCGTATATTTGTATAACAAATGACGGATATGGCAAAAGCGAGAAAATACCCCAAACAAGATGCCCTTCCTCCCAAAGTAAGTGAAGAGCCGGCAGCTTATATGCCTGCTAAAAAGCAGCCCATCAGTGTTGCCGATTTCAGTTACCGAAAATTTAAAAAAATTGCCGATCTCGTTCCTTTTACACAAACCGAATGGGCCAATATTCTTCACCTTTCCGAAAGAACCCTACAGCGTTATGCCAAAAACAACAGTTCTTTCGAAGGCATTTACACAGACCGTATCCTTGAAATGCAGGAGCTTATTGAAACCGGCCTCGAAACCTTTTCTTCCTCCGATGCTTTTTACCGCTGGCTCAAAAAAGACAAGCAAATACTGGGGCACAACCTCAATTTCGAGTCGTTATACAACAGCCGCGGCATCATTGAACTCACCGATCAGTTAGCCAGGATTCAATACGGGGTCTATTCATGATCGTCTACCGCATTGCACATAAAAAATATGCAGACGATCTTTCAGGAACGGGTGCCCGGCTGAGAGGTGGCAGGTGGAATCCAAAAGGATTACCATTGCTGTATACCAGTGAACATATTTCATTGGCCCTGCTCGAGACCCTGGTGAACGCATGCTCGCTGGAAGACCTGCAAATGTTGCGGCTCATGCAGATCGAAATTCCGGGCCGCACTGCCCACAGTCACATCATAGAGAATAAGAACCTGAAAAAGAACTGGCAACAGGATTTTGATTACACACAATGGATGGGACAGGAAATCGTCCGTAACAAAGAAGTACTTTACATCCGCTGTCCTTCTGCAGTGGTACCCCAGGAACATAATTACCTCATCAATCCCCTGCACACCGATTTTGAACGCATCAAGCTGACCGAAGTAAGTGATTTTGAATTCGATCACCGGCTGTTCAAACAAACTATTAGTTCACATCTACCGTAAACGGCATGCGGGCCTGTGGTACCCCGATCATCTGGCGTACCTGCTTTACCTGTTGTAAGACTTTCCACTGTTCTGCACCGATCTCTTCTTTGATCAGGTCTTTGCTTACGGACTTTTTATAATTGCTCATCAATTGTTCCAAAAATCCTTTTTTCTCGGGGTATTCCCTGGTGCGATAGTCTTTCAGTTTCGCCATCCGTGCGGCACAATCAACCGCATCCTGCATCGTTCCTACCCTATCTACCAAACCGATCTGTGAGGCGCGTGTTCCTGTCCATACACGGCCCTGTGCTATACTGTCTACATACACCATGTCTCTTTTTCTTCCTTCGCTTACCCTTGTTTTGAATGTATGGTAGATTGAATCAACGGCTGACTGGACAAATCTTTTCTCTGTTTCATTCAGCGGCCTGTCGCCCGAACCCATATCGGCAAAGGGGGCTGTCTTTACCCTGTCGAATGTTACACCGAGCTTATTCCTGAAAAAGGATTCGAAGTTGGGAACAATGCTGAATACGCCAATAGAACCTGTGATGGTATTGGCATTGGCAAAAACAGAGTCGGCATTGCAGGAAATATAATACCCCCCGGATGCCGCTACATCACCCATGCTCACTACCACAGGCTTTTCTTTTCTTGCCAGGGTAATCTCGCGCCAGATCACATCGCTTGCCAGCGAGCTGCCGCCCGGTGAATTTACTCTGAACACAATGGCCTTAATGTCTTTATCGAGCCGCAGCTTGCGTATCAGGTTCCTGAATTCATCACTGGATACCTGGTCGCTCTCCCCTTTTCCATCTACGATATCTCCCGCAGCATATACAATAGCAATGCGGCCATCGTTGCCTGTTTTTTTGAAATCAACAGCTCTTGCATAATCATTCAATTTTACAAAATTGATTTTCTGTTCCTCCTTTGCAGCGTGGAGTTTCCGGAGTATCGCGGTTTTCACTTCATCATCGTACTTCAAACCGTCTACCAATCCTTGCTGCAAAGCATCCTGAGCAGTCTGTATGGATCCGTTCACCGCCAGCATCCTCAGTTTGGCCGTATCGAGATCACGGCTCTCAGAAGTGGTCTGCAAAAGGCGGCTATATAAATCGCCCAGCCATACGGAGGTCTGCAGCCGATTGGCTTCGGTCATGTGTGTCTCACGTAAAGGCTCGGTAGCGCTCTTGAATTTGCCGGCATAAAATATCTGCGGCTGTATCTCCAGCTTGTCGAGCGCTCCCTTCAGGTACAGCATCCCCGATGAAAAGCCACCCCATTCAACACCACCTTCGGGATGGCAGTACAACTTATTGGCTATGGTACCCACGTAATACCCTTTCTGCGAAATCGCTTCGCCATAAGCCACGATGAACTTTTTGCTGTCTTTGAAATCTGCCAGGGCTTTGCGGAGTTCTTCACTGGCAGCGAAGCCATTGGCATTATGTCCGCATACCAGGTATATCCCTTTGATGGCCGTATCTGCTTTTGCATACCGGATCATCCGCACCACATCGTAGAGTGACGGTATATCATAGGCCCCATCATCGAGAATTGAACCGATGGGGTTTTCCTGCTTTCTTTCCCTGAAATGATTGGCGAGATCTACTACCAGTACCGCATCATTCCCAATGGTGGGTTTTTCGGCAGAAGTAGCGCTGGCAATGAAACCGGCAAGAATGAAAATACCAATCACACATAAAACAACCAGCGCAAGCAGGACGGCAAAAAAGGTTTTAAAAAAGCTTTTCATATTTTTAATTACGGCTTTATGAATTTAAAGATATTTGAAGCCAATTATTCTACCAATTTATGAGAACAGCATATTTGCTGATAGGCGGTAACATGGGCAACCGGCTGGCTTACCTGCAACAGGCTTCAGACGAGATCGAAGCGTCTTGCGGTATTATTACGCGCCGTTCAGCTGTTTATGAAACGGAAGCCTGGGGCCTTACAGACCAGCCGTCCTTTTATAACCAGGCGCTGGCGCTGGAATCTTTCTTTGAGCCGCCACTACTCATGAATGAGCTACTTGGTATTGAGGAACGGATGGGGAGAAAACGCGACATCAAAATGGGTCCCAGGATCATTGATATAGACATTTTATTGATCGACGACCTGGTGATGGACACGCCAAAGCTTTCTGTTCCACATCCTGCACTGGCCTTAAGAAGGTTTGCACTGGCGCCCCTGGCCCAGATAGCAGCCGAATTGGTGCATCCTGTATTGCATAAAACTATCCGGCAATTACTGGATGAATGCCCCGACCGGCTCCATGTGCAAAAAAAATAAGGGTACAGTTGCCCATGACGGTTAATTTTGAAAGTCACCGACCAGCAACTAATGAAGCATCATTTTATTACGGTAGAAGGGAATATCGGCGCCGGCAAAACAACATTGGCCCATTTATTGGCCAAACATTTCAATGCGAGGATCATCCTGGAAGAATTTGCAGACAATCCTTTCCTGCCTAAATTCTACGAGAATCCCCAACAATATGCTTTTCCGCTCGAGCTGTTCTTTATGGCCGAGCGCTACAAACAGATGAAAGACCTGGTACACACCAAGGACCTTTTCCAACACGTGACCGTTTCAGATTATCTCTTTACCAAATGCCTGCTCTTTGCCAAAGTGAACCTGCCCGAGGAAGAGTTCAGGCTTTACCAGAAATTGTTCGAGATCATTCACCAGCAACTGGTATTTCCCGACATCCTCATATACCTGCATGCGCCCGTGCATAAACTACAGGCCAACATCAAAAAAAGGAACCGCGATTATGAACAGTCCATACCCGATGAATACCTGTTCAGCATCCAGGAAACTTATACCAGCTATATCAAACAACACAACATCAAAACCATTTTCATCGACGCCAGCAATGCCGATTTCCTGGGTAATGAAAAGCATTTGCAGGTAGTACTGGATGCATTGGATAAAGATTATGACGTTGGGCAACATTATTTTACGTTGCCATAGACCATGAAACATGACGAATACCGATAGTAACAAAAGAGACCCGTTTGAAGCAGTGCGTATTTCAGAATTCAGGAGCCTGGTCACCGTCAGGTTCCTGTTCATCATGGGGTTGCGCATGATGAGTACCCTGGTTGGCTGGTGGATCTATGAACTCACCAATGCACCTTTCGCAATTGGTTTGATTGGCCTGTCTGAAGTGATCCCTGCCATTTCGATGGCATTATATGCCGGTCATATTATTGACCTGAGCGAGAAAAAAAGGCTGATGCGTACCGGCTTAAGCCTGTACCTGCTTGCAGCGCTTTTATTGGTTTTGCTTTCATCGCGTTTCACCGATGCCCGTCTTTCTCATCACTGGATCGCCCTGAGTATTTACCTGGTTATTTTTTGCACGGGTATCATTCGTTCCTTCACTGGTCCGGTATTCAATGTGATCCTGGCGCAGGTAGTACCTAAATCCAAACTACAGAATGCCACCACCTGGAACCAGGGGGCCTGGCTCACTGCATCGGTATCGGGTCACGCTATCGGCGGATTTCTCATAGCCGGTTTGGGTAATACCGGCACACTGATCACCATCGCCTGCCTGATGGCTGCAGCACTGCTCTTTTCATCAAGACTCAAACAGCATCCTCCCCTGAACGAACGCGGTGAGAAAAAGACCTGGGAAAGTGTAAAAGAAGGGATCGACTTTGTTTTCAAAACAAAAGAAGTGCTGGGTGCGCTTTCGCTCGATCTTTTTGCGGTATTGTTTGGTGGCGCCGTAGCCATGGTACCTGTTTATGCGAGAGATATTTTAAATGTAGGCCCGCGTGGGTTCGGCTTTTTGAATGGCGCATCTGATATAGGTGCCATTTGCATTGTGGTATTGCTGGCTTTGTTTCCCTTACGCAAAAAACAGGGAAGAAAATTATTGTTTGCAGTGGCGGGATTCGGGTTGTGCATCATCACATTTGCGCTCTCAACCACTTTCTGGTTGTCTTTTGCTGCATTGATGCTGAGTGGAATTCTCGACGGTGTTAGCATGGTAGTACGCGGTACCATCATGCAATTGAAAACACCCGATAATATGCGCGGAAGGGTTATGAGCGTGAACTCCATGTTCATCAACAGCAGCAATGAATTAGGTCAGTTTGAAAGCGGTGTAGCTGCAAAGCTCATGGGCGTAGTACCTTCCGTTGTGTTTGGCGGATGCATGACGCTGGGTGTGGTAGTGGTTACCTGGTTCAAAGCTCCCAGCTTGCGAAAAATGGAATATTAGCCCACATTTAACTTCCTGATCTTTTTCCGGTTACCCACTATCCAAAGTATATCGCCCCATTCGAGGATGGTTTGCGAAGAAGGGTTCAACATGCGTTCCCCCCCTCTTTCTATGCCTACTACGAGCCCGTCTGTTTCTTCCCTGATGCCCGATTCACGGATGGTTTTTCCTTTCAGCCGGTTGTGTTCATCCACTATGATGGTTTCCAACTCCACCGTTTCTTTCTCTGCAGGGAAATTGGCTTCATACGCAACGATGATCTTGCCAAACTCCTGCAATTGCTGGTCGGTACCAATTACTCCGATGGTATCGAAGGGAAAAATATGTTCTGTTCGCGCAGGGGCGTACAATGTTTCATTGCCCCTTTCTATAAAAGCTATGTTGATACCGTATTGTTCACGCCATTGGAGTTGTTCCAGTGTATGGCCTATGAAAGGCGCATGCGGACTGATATTATAATGCACCAGGTGCGCATCCCAGGGTGAGAGATGGCTTTGGCTTTTTTGCAGTTCCAGCATTTCTTTTTCGTGCAGGTTGGCGAGAAAACGGTCTTCGATACGCTGGTAGAATTTTTGCAGCCGCTGCCGGAATATCACGCCTACTACAACCATCACCACAATGGTACCGGTTACGGCGGTCCAGAAAGGATATAGTTGTCGCAATAAGAAGCCCACCAATAAAACGGCCAGGATATTACGGGCTATTTCGAGCATCACCAGCGGACCGTGGTTGTATTTATTATCGAGCCACAATGCTGCATAAGCGCTGCGTTTCATTTTTTTCGCTGTCAGGGCCCATACAAACGGCGCCATCATCAGGAGCGCTACCACAGTAGTGATGATTCTTCCCAGTTGCTGGTTTTCAAAATGAAGCAATACAAACGGCAACAGTATATAACTAACCAACAGGATCAACGCAATGATCACTACACTATTCACTACTACTACCTGGAAATAAAAACGGAGCAATTTTTTCCAGTTGCTCTCGCTTTCAATGATCTGCGAGCTGCTGCTGTATTTTTCCAGGCCTGCCAGCCAACGAGCCGGTAATATTTTCTGTAACAGTGTATATAAAGGTTCTGCGAGCTTCATCATATAAGGCGTGGTGAAGGTGGTGATCACCGATACACCTACTGCTATGGGATAGAGATAGGAACTGGTTACATTCAATGAAAGTCCCAGTGTAGCAATAATGAACGAGAACTCCCCGATCTGCGACATACTAGTGCCCGCCTGTACCGCCTGTTTGAGTGGCTTTCCTGCGAGGAGGGCTCCTACGCTTACGAATAAAGTCTTTCCAAGCAAAACGGCCAGCGTTAGCAACAATACGGGCACCGCATATTCCACCAGGATGGCAGGGTTGATGAGCATTCCTACCGAAACAAAGAAAATGGCACCGAACAAATCTTTAACGGAAGCAATAAGGTGTTCAATTTTTTCCGACTGTGTGGTTTCGGCCAATATAGATCCCATGATGAACGCGCCCAATGCAGCAGAGAACCCTACTTTGTCTGCCAACACCACCATGCCCAGGCAAAGCGCCAGGGAAACCACCAATAAAGTTTCACTGCTTAGCCATTTGGAAACCCTTTTGAAAAAAGTAGGCAGCAGGAATATGCCCATGACAAACCAGAGACAGAGAAAAAACAACAATTTCAGGATGGAGAAAACCATTTGCGAACCTTCGAACTGGCGGCTGACAGCAACGGTTGAGAGCAATACCAATAACAAGATGGCTACCAGGTCTTCTATCACCAATACGCCCAATACCAGTCCGGTGAACTGCTTTGATTTTAACCCTAGCTCCTCGAAGGCTCTGAAAATAATGGTAGTGGATGAAATCGCTATTATGCCCCCTAAAAAGAGGCTGTCCATATAAGGCCAACCGAGCAATTGCCCCATTCCATAACCCGTAAGCATCATACATGCCAGTTCCACCACGCCGGTGATGGCTGCCGATCCGCCTACCTTGACCAGTTTTTTAAAGCTGAATTCAATACCCAATGCAAACAGTAAAAACACCACGCCTATTTCGCCCCATATCTTGATCCCTTCGAGATCGGTAATGGTAGGAAATAGCCTGAAATTGGGACCTACAAAAAGACCCGCAATGATATAACCCAATACTACAGGTTGTTTCAACCGCTTGAAAAACAAGGTGATGACTCCTGCGGCACCAAGAATCAGCGCCAAATCTTTGATCAGGGCGGGTACATGGTTCATAGGCTGTTTTTCGCAAGAATATGCAAAAGTTTCTCTAATACATAATGCACTGCGGGACAGAAACTCGAATTTTTCAGTGTGATGGCGGGACGTTTCAATAAAACATCTTCATCTGTGTAAGGAAAGCGGTGACAATCGGAAGGACGCTGCTCATAAATGGAGCAATAGTTTCCTTCTCCCAAAAAAGGACAGGGACTGTTCTTCACCACATAGTCGCCGTCTTCATCCAACCGGAGGTACGTATCGATGAAAACACTTTCTTTCAGCTTAAGGTGCTTGCTGATCCGTTTGATATCAGGGGTTTTGAAGCGCGGGGAGTAGTTTTTACAACAATTGGCGCATTGCAGGCAGTTGATCTGTTCAAAAGCCTCTTCATGCAGGCGCGGCAGCAGTTTCAATGTCTTTTGCTTATCGGCCCGTTGCAAGTACTGCCGGTATTGCTTTTGGTGCTCGGCAGACTTTTTCTCCCAATTATCCATGTTGATTGCATCCATTCACTGGTTTTCGGTCGATGACAAAGATACCATTCTCACCGGTTAGGCCCGGCTTTTCCCCAGCCGGTTACGACAGCGTTTTTTTAACAGTATATCATCTTACCTTTGCGGCGTCTGAAAAAACAGCTATTGCTATGAAGTTATTTGAAGAACAGTCCGTTGAATTTCAACACAGGCATATTGGTCCCGGTGAACAAGACACCCAAGCCATGTTAAAGACCATCGGCGCCTCTACACTGGAAGAGCTGGTTGGCAAAACCGTTCCTGATGCCATTCGTATTAAAAAGCCACTCGATCTTCCCGCGGCCATCAGTGAGTTTGAATACCTCAGCGAGTTGAAAAAAGTAGCGGCCAAAAACAAGGTGTATAAAAATTATATTGGTCAGGGTTATTACGGCACTATCACACCCAGTGTCATTCTCCGCAACGTTTTTGAGAACCCGGGATGGTACACACAGTACACCCCTTACCAGGCCGAGATTTCACAGGGCCGGTTAGAGAGCCTGTTGAACTTCCAGACCATGGTGGCTGATCTCACGGGACTGCCCATAGCCAACGCTTCATTGCTCGATGAAGCCACTGCCGCCGCAGAAGCCATGGCCATGATCTTTCATCACCTGAATAAAACGGATGTGATCAGCAAACCCAGGTTGTTTGTTGACAATAGCATTTTCCAACAGACCAAAGACGTATTGGTTACCAGGGCAACACCCATTGGTATTGAACTGGTATATGGCGATTATCATACTGCGTCTCTGGACAATACTTATTTTGGTGCCATCCTGCAATACCCCAATAGTCACGGTGCTGTTGAAGACCAGCGCGCTTTCATTGAACAGGTGCATGCAGCAGGCGGATTGGTGATCATGGCCACCGATATATTGGCACTCACTTTACTCACTCCTCCCGGAGAACTGGGTGCAGATGTGGCCGTTGGCAACACACAACGTTTTGGCGTTCCGATGGGATATGGTGGTCCGCACGCCGCTTTCTTTGCCACCAAAGACGAATTCAAACGCGGCATGCCCGGCAGGTTGATCGGCGTGAGCATCGATGCGCAGGGCAACCGTGCATTGCGTATGGCTTTGCAAACGAGGGAGCAACACATCAAACGCGAAAAAGCAACGTCTAATATTTGTACGGCGCAGGCATTGCTGGCCAATATGGCGGCTATGTATGCTGTGTATCATGGTGCAGCTGGACTCAAAGCCATCGCTTCCCGGGTACATGCATTGACACAAGCGGTAGCCAAAGGATTGAGCAAGCTGGGTATTGAACAAAAGAATGCGTTCTATTTCGACACACTGCATGTTGCAGGTGTTGATGCGGCGGCTTTGAAAAAAATGGCAGAGAAATTCCATACCAATTTCCATTATGCAGCCGATGGCACTGTGCATATCAGCATAGACGAAACCACATCCATAGAAGATGCTAATACCATCATCAAAATATTTGAATCACTTACCGAGAAAAGTACGGGCTATCTGTTAACAGCAGCCAATGCAAACGGTGTTGCTTACCAGTTACCCAATGCCCTGCTGCGTAGCTCTGAATATTTAACACACCCTGTGTTCAATACACACCGCAGCGAGAGCCAGATGATGCGTTACCTGAAACAACTGGAAAACAAAGACCTTTCACTGAATACCAGCATGATCAGTTTGGGCAGTTGTACGATGAAATTGAATGCCGCTACTGAAATGATTCCTGTGAGCTGGCCTGAGTTCGGCGGTCTTCATCCTTTTGTTCCCGCAGAACAGGCAACAGGATACCAGCAGATCATTGAAGAACTCAGTGCATTTCTTTGCCAGATCACCGGCTTTACTGCCTGCAGCCTCCAACCTAATAGCGGCGCTCAGGGTGAATATGCCGGTCTGTTGTCTATCCGCTCATATCATGCGGCGCATAACCAGGCACATCGCAATGTAGTGTTGATACCTATCAGTGCGCACGGCACCAATCCTGCCAGTGCGGTCATGGCCGGTTTCAAAGTGGTGGTGGTAAAATGTGATGATGCAGGAAATATCGATGTAGCTGATCTGAAAGAAAAAGCAGTACAATACAAAGACACATTGGGTGTGTTGATGGTTACTTACCCATCGACCCATGGTGTTTTTGAAGAAACCATCAAAGACATCTGCAATATCATACACGAGAATGGTGGTCTTGTGTACATGGATGGAGCGAATATGAATGCGCAGGTAGGACTGACCAGTCCGGGTACCATTGGCGCCGATGTGTGTCACCTCAACCTGCACAAAACCTTCGCTATCCCGCATGGCGGTGGCGGTCCCGGCATGGGCCCTATTTGTGTGAACGACAAACTCGCTCCATACCTTCCCGGTCATGCCAACACAGGCAATGGCCGGTTGGCTGTAAGTGCGGCGCCTTACGGATCGGCCAGCATCCTGCTCATCAGCTATGCTTATATCAAAATGCTGGGTGCAGATGGTGTGAAGATGGCAACTGAATATGCCATCCTGAATGCCAATTACATGAAAGCGCGGCTTGAAAAATACTATAAGATATTGTACACCGGCAGCAATGGAACCTGTGCGCACGAGTTCATTGTTGACCTGCGACCGTTCAAACAAAGCGTGGGTATTGAAGCAGAAGATGTGGCCAAGCGTTTGATCGATTATGGTTTCCATGCGCCCACACTGAGTTTTCCTGTTCCGGGCACTATTATGATTGAACCTACCGAGAGTGAGGATAAAGCCGAACTCGATCGTTTCTGTGATGCATTGATCTCAATTTATGAAGAGATCAGGGCTATAGAGGAAGGACATTCCGACAAAGCCGATAATCCGCTTAAGCATGCACCACATACGCAAGCCGTTGTTTGTGGTGATGAATGGCCGCATGCCTATTCACGTAAGGAAGCAGCGTTTCCATTGTACTATGTTACACAGAATAAATTCTGGCCGAGCGTGGCGAGGGTGAATAACACACACGGTGATCGCAACCTGGTATGCACTTGCGAACCTGTTTCGGCTTACGCAGAAAATGCATAAGCTATACCGTTGATCAAAACCAAAAGCCGTAAGAAAATGATGCGTTCATTTGCTTACGGCTTTTTTCTTTCTGTTTCTTTTTCCAGCAGTGTGATCAGTTTTTGTTTGTCGGTCAGTGCATTTTCCAACAATATTACCTGGGTCCTGAGGAGTGCGATGATTTCATCTTTGGAAGTGAGATAGGCTGCTTTCTCTTCATTCATTTCGTAGGCCAATTGTTCTTCAGGCGGCAGGCTTGCATCGATGAGCATATTACCCCTGCCTGAAAAGAGCCAGATGATGCTGAGCTCTGGATACTGTGTTTTGATTCTTTCCAGGATATCGGTACCTACGGCTCCCTGTTTCTTTCGCTGCTTGCCAAGATATCCGTTGGATATGCTGCAGGCATGTTCTACTTCATAAGCAGAGAGACCACGAAAATCCATGTATTGGTATAAGCGTTCAATGATCGTCAATGTGGATAAATTTATTAGAAATAAGTTTGCTAAAAATTTTATTATTAATAGAAATATTACTATTATTGTGGCTGAAATGTTTTACGAAGTAAATCAATCTGTATGACATCACAATGGTTGTTTATACGGTAATTTGTCTTAACTCACAGCGGGTATGCAGAACCATCCGTCAACCTACAAGACAAATCTACGGTCCAAACCTATCTCGTAAAACGAACCCAAAGTATACCGCCACTATCGGGGAAGTGGTTGTATACTAACAACTGCTTTGTAACAATACAAACCCCGGGGTATTGTGCACAGCATCGCACAAAAAGTCCAGCAAGCAAAGAGCGATTGATCACTATTAAAAACAGTAAAAAATGCCTTTGACACAGTACCCGGAATGGGAATCCCATTCCAGAAAACTCAGCAAAGAAGAGGTTGAGCATCCCCTGCTGGTAATCGATGAACTTTTTGATTACGCGCATCTCCCGGATGTGAGAGAGCTTTTATGGCTTTGGCTGAAAACCACGGTGAACGGAGACTTTTCTGATGGTCTTGATCAGCACGAGA
The DNA here is from genome assembly GCF_000515315.1 of Asinibacterium sp. OR53. Classification (NCBI taxonomy): domain Bacteria; kingdom Pseudomonadati; phylum Bacteroidota; class Chitinophagia; order Chitinophagales; family Chitinophagaceae; genus Asinibacterium; species Asinibacterium sp. OR53. The sequence goes on along the minus strand of NZ_KI911562.1, from coordinate 2,232,602 downwards.
GAGGCTCTATACTTTTCTTTTATGAAAAAATGGAAAGATTGGTGGAAGCGGCACATATACTTCATGTGCGAAACAAACACCAACAACCCGGCGACTCAACCAATGAGCCGCAATAACAATAAGGCCTTACCGATATCGGTAAGGCCTTTGTTTTACCTGTTGTTGCTGTTGTTTATTCGTTGTTGCCTGCTGGTTTTATTTTATCCTCACCGCAACCCCTACCTGCAGCACATTGCTATAATGCAAGGAATTGGTATTGGCTACAATGTTGGTAAGACCAAAATTATATCGCGCGTCGAACCCTATCTGATCCGTTGCCTGTATCCCCACTCCCAGGCCAGCACTCAATGCGAACTTATTATAATCGCTCATGACATTTATTTTGCTGCTGGGATCCTTGTCGGCCGCGCCTACCAGCATTCCCAGTTGCGGGCCCGCTTCCACATAAACCTGCCTGGCAGGATAGTATTGGAACATCACAGGCACATTGATATAACTCAATGCAATCACCCTGTCGCCCACCGGTGTCTGGAATCTTTCGCCTTCACCGGAATACAATATCTCCGGCTGGATATACCAATTTCTTGATGATTTTGTAAGCAATGAATTGAAAAACAAACCTGCATGTCCGCTGGTACGGCTATTGCCACCAGTACTGGATATATCCGCTATGCTGAAACCGCCCTTTACTCCCATAACCTGCGCCTTTGCTTTTGTAAAGCAGCATACCATCAGGAATGCTCCCATTACCATCATAATCTTTTTCATTACAATATTGTTTGATTCATGTCTTGTATTTCCAAATGCCATGCCAAAAAAAACATGAAACGGAATTTGTATTTATATTTAGTTCTATTTAGTTCGCAAACAGTTCATCATCATGCGTATTTTATTTCTCCACCGACAACAAGCTGTCTGGCTGTTGCTGCTCCTGCTGTGCCCCCGCCTCGTTCCTGCCCAGGAAAAAACAGATCCCTGGCTGCAACAACTGCTGAACAGTAAAGCGCCACCGCTGCTGCAAAAGGTATTGAACCATCCCGACAGTTTTCAATACCAGATCATCTATACAGAAATCAACCGCGACGCCAACAACCGGCCTCATTTCAAAAATCATTACCTGCATGTAGACCGTAACCGGTATTTCAATCCTGCTTCTACAGTTAAACTACCTACTGCGTTGGTGGCGTTGGAAAAATTACGCACGCTCAGTAAATATGGGGTTGACAGGCGAACACATATGTTAACCGATAGCAGCTTCAGTTCCCAGTCTGCCGTATGGAGCGATAGTTCTTCCGCAGATGGTTATCCTTCTGTTGAACACTACATCAAAAAAATATTCCTCATCAGTGATAATGATGCATACAACCGCTTGTATGAATTCGTGGGACAGGCAACACTCAACCGTACTTTATGGAGCAAAGGTTATCCTGATATACGCATTGTGCGGCGGTTTACACCTATGAGTGAAGAAGAAAACCGTCATACGAACGCTATCCGCTTTGAAAAGAATGGAACATTGCTATATCAACAACCTGCCGCATACAGCGATATTCCATTCGATTACAGTAAGCAGGCATTGGTAGGAAATGCTTTTTACGACCGTCACGATTCACTCATTCATCAACCGATGGATTTCACGCGGCACAACAATTTTCCGTTGGAAGACCTGCAACAGATACTTCAGTCGGTGCTCTTTCCTCAATCGGTTCCTGCATCGAAACGATTCCATTTATCGGATGAGGATGAACAACTCTTATACCGGTATATGTCGGAATACCCTTCTGAAAGTGAGCATCCACGCTATGACACCACCACCTATTTCGACAGCTATACCAAATTCTTCCTGTTCAAAGATGGCCGTCAAAAAATACCTTCCAATATCCGTATCTTTAATAAAACGGGATGGTCTTATGGCTATCTTACCGATGCAGCTTATATCGTTGACTTCGAGAAAAAAATTGAATTCATGCTCTCTGGTGTCATATATGTTAATCGCGATGGAATTTTGAACGATGACAAATACGAGTATGAAGAAACCGGTTATCCTTTCTTTAAAGAAGTAGGCAGGATCATATATGAATATGAACAAAACCGGAAACGTTCTCATCAACCCAACCTGAGCAAATTTGCCTTTAAAAAAGCAATACCATGATCATTCAAAACTGGTGGGTAACTACATTATTGGAAGAAAAATATATGTTCTGCAAACCTTTGCAGGCACACCGCAAATGCGATGTGCTGATCATCGGGGGTGGCATGTCGGGCGTAAGTGCAGCAGCGGCTTTGATGAACAAGGGTTTGTCTGTCGTATTGCTTGAGAAAAATATCCTGGGCGGTAGTTCCAGCGGTCGCAGCGCCGGTTTTCTCACACCCGATAGTGAACTGGAATTATCACAATTGGTGAGGCGTTATGGGTTGAAGGGAGCGAATGAAATATGGGAAGTACCGGTCAAGGGCATTGCACTGATCAAAGAATATGTAACGAAATACCACATCAATTGCGATTTCAGGGTGCAGGACAGTCTTTTTATGGGCATTGGCAAAAGCGGCTGGCAGGATGTACAGGATGAGATGAAATGCAGGAAGCATGTGGGTTTTACCAACCAGACCCTCTACAATAAACAAGAGCTGGACAACCTGGTAGGTTCTGCCGGGTTTACAGGTGCTGTAAGGTATACCGATACTTATGGCATCAACCCGCTGCAATACCTGCAAGGCATGAAGCATCATTTACAGGAAGCGGGTATTGATATTTATGAGAGTACCGAAGTGTTACGCATCGAAGGCAATACAGCATATACGCATGCCGGCTCTGTTGCTGCCGGCCAGATCATTGTTGCCATCGATAAAATGGAGCATCAATTCAACAAAGTGGCCGATGAAGTATTTCATGCACAAACTTTTTTAAGCATCAGTGAGCCGTTGAATGACCAGGAATTGTACCAGCTGTATCCATCGGGAGATGACTTGCAGATGTGGGATAGTACATTGGTATATTCTTACTGGCGTTTGGTGGAAGGCAACCGTATTTTACTTGGCGGTGGCAATGCCATTACGACTTTTCTTCCCAAAGCCTGGAACCATGAAGATGTGATCGACGGTGTGCACAAACGTTTTAAATCGCATTTCCCTTTTCTGCGCGACCTGCATTTTATTCAATATTGGCCTGGCCTGATCGATACCACACGTGACCTGTTGCCTACCATTGTACGCGATGCTTCCAATCCGCGTATTCACTTTATACTGGGTGTGGTGGGGCTTCCCTGGGCCAGCTTCTGCGGTGATTTTGTAGCCCGCAATATCCTGGGTACAGCCGATGAGGACAGCCATAAATACTTCGAATATTTTACCGATCGTCGTTATTTTGCAATCCCTGTATGGGTTGAGCATCTTTTGGGCAAACCGGTGGTCTTCGCTTGCAGCAATGGCTGGGCTAAGTATTACCAAAAAGATCTCCAGCACTTGCCAAAAGAAAAGAAAAAAGAATTTTAACCGAATCATTATTCATTGATATTATGCAACAGATCAGAACCGCACTGCTGTCTTTTGGAATGTCGGGCAGGGTATTCCATGCCCCCTTCATTCATTTGCATCCCGGCCTTGAATTATATGATGTGTGGGAAAGAACAAAATCCGCCTCACTCGAATTTTACCCGGGCATTCGCATCTTCCGTTCGCTGGAAGAACTGCTTGCCGATGAGCGCATTGAACTGGTGATTGTGAATACACCCACCAATACGCATTTTGAATACACCAAAAAAGTATTGGAAGCAGGTAAACATGCGGTGGTGGAAAAAGCATTCACCACTTCCGTGGCAGAAGCCATTGAACTGCAACAACTGGCCGCACAAAAGCATAAAAAAATAAGCGTATTCCAGAACCGCAGGTGGGATAGTGATTTCAAGACCGTAAAAAAAATAGTAGAAGAAGGATGGCTCGGCGATATCACCGAAGCCGAGTTTCATTTCGACAGGTACAAGGAAGAATTGAGTCCCAAGATGCACAAAGAAATTCCCGGTCCCGGTGCAGGTGTGCTCAACGACCTGGGTCCGCATTTGATTGACCAGGCCCTGTTCCTTTTTGGTATGCCCGATGCCCTGTTTGCCGATATCCGCATTACCAGGCCGGTATCGCAGGTGGATGATTATTTTGAGTTATTGCTTTATTATAAAACCATGCGGGTACGCCTGAAAGCAGGTTACCTGGTGAGAGAGCCGCTGCCTTCTTTTATCGTGCACGGTCACAAAGGATCATTTATCAAAACACGCGCGGATGTACAGGAAGCGGATCTGATAGAAAATAAAAAGCCGGGCGGAACCGATTGGGGAATAGAACCTGTATCCGAAGAAGGATTATTGCATACAGAAAAGAACGGAAAAATTATCAGGGAACGGGTTCATACACTACAGGGTAATTATTATGCATATTATGAAGCCGTTTATCATGCACTCACCCAAAACACAGAGATGCCTGTTACCGTACAAGATGGTATCAATGTTGTGCGGATCATTGAAACTGCAGTGCAAAGCAGTGCAGCAGGCAAGCTGATCCAATTATAATATCATCATGCCAATAAAAAGCCCCCCGTATGCGGAGGGCTTTTTTATTAATCAATATCATTCATTTACATTTTCTTGGCATCTTCCAGGAACTTGGCCAGACCGATATCCGTTAAAGGATGTTTGAGCAAGCCGAGGATGGAATCGAGCGGACAAGTACATACATCCGCACCTGCTTCCGCAGCTTTGGTGATATGCAGTGCACTGCGGATAGAAGCCGCCAGAATTTCTGTTTTGAAATTCTGTATATCATAGATATGGCGGATCTGCGCAATCAGTTCCATACCATCCCAACCACTATCGTCGATACGGCCGATGAAAGGCGATACATAACTGGCACCTGCTTTGGCAGCCAGGATGGCTTGTCCGGCAGAGAATACCAAAGTGCAATTGGTACGGATACCCTTATCGGTAAACCATTTGATGGCTTTTACGCCGTCTTTGATCATGGGAACTTTCACCACGATATTGGGGTGAATGGCCGCCAGTTTTTTCCCTTCTTCAACAATAGTAGCGAAATCGGTTGATAACACTTCTGCACTTACATCGCCATCTACCAGCTCGCAAATGGTTTTGTAATGATTGGCAATAGCAGCTTCTCCTTTGATGCCTTCTTTTGCCATCAGGGAAGGATTGGTGGTTACACCATCGAGGATACCCAGGTCATGGGCTTCTTTGATCTGGGAAAGATTACCCGTGTCGATAAAAAATTTCATGCGGTTTAAAATTAGCTTCCCCCTCAAATGAAATGCCCCCATCGGGGGTAGAGGGGGTAAAAAATGGCAGGCTACTCACATCGCACCGCTCAACCACTTATCCTTGCTGCATTCCTGCCCTGGGGAGGTTCAGCAGGAGCTGGTCGTGTAAGACCTGCCAGTTGCAAAGCTAAGGCATCACAGTTTATTTTCCCGTTTTTTTTAGCATTGGGTATATTTGAGTACAATCCAATCCAATGCCAATACGTAAGATCGTCACCTGCATATATTCACTATTGTTTATCTGTTACCTGAATGCCAAAGGTCAGACAATCTTGTTAAAACCCGGCTTCAACAAAGCCGAATACACAGAGTTATTGAAGATCTCGGCCCGCCAGTCAGATGCCCCTGAAGTAGCTTCGATTCCCGCACCCGAACATTTTGTAAGGATTTATCTTTCTGCAACGAGTGGGCTGGACAACCGGTGGGAACTCTGGACTTCTTCCAATGGCATCGCAGTGATCAGTATCCGCGGCACCACTTCCCACGATGCCAGCTGGTTGGAAAATTTTTATGCAGCTATGGTGCCTGCAGCAGGAAGCATCAAACTGACCAACGATTTTACTTTCAACTATCACCTGACCGATCATCCTCGCGCTGCCGTTCATGCGGGCTGGCTTATTGGAACGGCTTTTCTTTCCAAAGACATATTGCCGAAGATCGATTCGCTGTATGCAAAGGGTACAAAACAATTCATCATCCTGGGACATAGCCAGGGTGGCACCATTTCATTCCTGTTGACCGCATACCTGGAAAATCAAAAATCAACCAAACGCCTGCCAAGTGATATCCGTTTCAAAACTTATTCAAGTGCTGCACCCAAACCCGGCAACCTGTATTTTGCGTACGACTATGAGCGATTGACCATGGGGGGATGGGGATTGACGGTTGTGAACCAGGCCGATTGGGTACCGGAAACGCCCGTATCTATTCAAACCCTGGATGATTTCAACGCTGTCAATCCTTTCAGCAATATTTCACCTCTTATTAAAAAACAAAAATTTCCCAAGAACCTGTTCATTCGTCATGTATACAATCAACTGAACAAATCTCCTATCCGCTCAAGAAAAAAATATGAGCGATACCTGGGCAAAACTGCAGGAGGCTTGGCAAAGAAATATCTTCCGGGTTATGAACCGCCAAAATATATACCCAGTATGAATTACGCCCGCTGCGGACAATACATTGTTTTACAGGCTGATACTGCTTATTACCGGAAATATCCCGATAATCCGCAAAAAGTATTCATACACCACGGCATCCTGCCTTATCTCTATCTTACGAGCCGCCTGCCTGACTAAATACCTAATACCTGGCAGTACGTGAATTGAGTGTGCTGATGCCCAGCAATTCATCATGCCTGCCACTCAATGAACGATAGTAGACCAATATGGTATAATCGTTCTCCGTTTCCCAATAATTTCCTTCGGTGAGATCGGTAGCAGCTCTTTCGTCCCGATCTTTAACAGATTTGGTAACATAGATATAGCTGTAATAACCTTGTTTGAGCAACAGGGTCTTGGTATATACGCCATTCGTTTCATCGAACTGCATCAGGGAAGTATCGCTTACCTGGTTGCCGGTACATTCACCCAACAAATACACACGGCGCCCTGCAAGAGGCTGTTTATTCGCCGGCGCCAATGTGAACTTCACTTGCGCATAATCGCTCTGCCACCAGGGGTTGATCGATTCTGTAGCACTGATCTGGTCCCAACCGTTGCGATCTGTAAAGAAAACATAAGGAAGTTGTTGCCGCTGAAAATCGGGTTTCATGTATACGGCAAATGGCCGCTCGCGCTGGTCGATATGATCTACGCGATCGCTTTCAAAACGAAAGCTCTGCAAATCGGCCCAGCGGTATTCTTTCCCGGCTGCAAAAACACAATCGCGCTCTCCATTATACTCCAGTACATTGTTACGGATGAAGGATGGCTGAATGCCGGTAACCGCATCATCCCAACGGTTGTTTTGCAACACAACTACTTTCACCTGCTGCTGCACATTGAGCACATTCATTTCACGGGTGTTGATGAAAAACTGCAGTTTTTGGTGGGTTTGTATCAATGCATTATCAAACGGTTGTAACATTCGCGCCCCGACAGACATCTTATCTTCCATCACCATGAGGCGTTTGGTAAACGCCAATTGCGAAGTATCGCCGTTAAGGAATACTTTCAACAGGTAATTACCGCTCCGGGTAGGAATACAATTCCGTTCGGGCAGCAGGGCCTGGTAATGTACATAGGGAGTAGTACTGATAGATGACATGCGATACTGGTACAAACGGTTTTGCTGAAAACCATTGATATAGTCGAACGGACTCAGGTCCGCCGGCGTCCAGTCTGCATTACACAACTGAAGGGTGTAAAAATAATTCTTCGCATATCCGTCGAGATCATCGAAATGCAGCTCCAGCAGGTCGGGAGAATTGAGCCGGATAACCGGCAGGCTCTGCTGGTTGTTCTGCTGGAATAATTTGACGGTTCTGATGCCCGGCATATACACATGATCAGGCAAACGCTGTGCATGCAACAAAAAACAACCCTGCCAGGCCAGTAATACCAGGAGCAACTTTTTCATGTTGTAAAGATGCAGCAAAACGGACTGTCCGTCAATTCATTTTGCTGCATTGCAGGCGGCTCCGTAGATTTGGCTGAATCAAAATCAATGCCGTTTGGGTCTTGCCCTTGATATTGCAAAGCGTGTTGCCTTCAACCGTCAAAAATCATTTTCCAGGTTCATCATCCGGTTATCGGTTGCTGCAACGGCTTTAAGCGTGGCGGCCATGATCATTACCCTCTCTTTTGTAAATGGGTTCCAGCAGAAAGTGTCGGAAAAAGTATTCAGCTTCTGGGGGCATATCCGTGTACAGAAATATGAGGCCGGGAAATCGCTGGTCGCCGAAGAAACCCCTCTTCAAAAAGATCCTTCAGTAGAAAACATCATTCGTCAGCAACCCGGTGTAACACAAGTGCAGGGGTTTGCTACCAAATCGGTGGTGTTGGAAAAAAATAAAGAGATCGAAGGCGTGCTGCTCAAAGGCATTGAGGAGAATTATGACAGCAGCCGGCTGAAGCCTTACCTCGTGGAGGGCCGTTGGATACATTTCAATGACAGCCTATATAGCCGCGAATTGTTGCTTTCTGCACAACTGGCTTCGCAATTAAAAGTGAACCTGAACGATACCATTACTGTTTATTTCATTTCATCCATCGACGGCAGCAGAACTTACCGCAGGCTGAGCATAGCCGGCATTTACAAAACCGGTATTGAAGAATACGATAAACTGTTCATCATCGGCGACCTGCGGCTGATCAGGCGCGTAAACAGTTGGCAGGATGATGAGATCGGCGGCTATGAATTGTTTGTAAAAGATGACCATTCCATGTCGGCCATCAATGATGCTTTGCTGAATCGTCTGCCGCCGGAATGGATGAGCCGGAGCATACCCGAGATCTATCCCAATATTTTCGATTGGCTCAATATCCAGGATGTGAACAGGAATGTCATTTTCATTGTCATGTCTGTGGTGGCCATTATCAACCTGGCCACTTGTTTACTGATACTGATGCTGGAAAGAACCCGCATGATTGGTATCCTAAAAGCCATCGGTGCTACCGACTGGCTGATACAGCGTGTGTTTCTGTACCATGCTACTGTTATTACCCTTGCGGGTATTGGTATTGGGTTTGTGATGGGCGCCGGCATCTGCCTGCTGCAACAGTACACACATTTCATCAAACTCGATGAAGCTTCATATTATGTACGGTATGCACCTGTCACGATCAACTGGGTGCAGGTTGCAGTGGTTTGTATGACCACTGCATTGGTTTGTTACCTTTCTCTTTTATTGCCCACCTGGCTCATCAGGAAAATCAGGCCTGTTAAAGCCATTCAGTTCAGGTAGTATTTTGGATGATGAAAATATGCTTCCGGGCATGTTATGATCACCCTATATGATGATCTCGTTATTTCAATACATTATACATATTTATATTAATATACTTGTGTCGAAAATCGCCTAATAGCTTCATTATCAATACATTATATTTCTTTCTATTTTAATTTGCAAGAACGTGAGAAAGTTTTTTATTTGTATTACATAATACATAATACTTATTACGAAACCTTGCCATTATGAAACCAACAACGGGATTCTTCCGGGCTGTCATGTCCGCTCTTGGAATTCTCTTCTTCAACCTACTGACTGCACAAACCCCTGTCATCACCGGCCGCGTTACCACACAAAACAACGGAGAACCTTTGCAAGGGGTATCGGTCGTGATCAAAGACAAGAAAACAGGCGTTCAAACTGCTGCCGATGGCAGCTATTCAATCAAAGCACAGCTTACCGACACATTGTTGTTCAGCTACAGCGGCTACGCTTTGCTCATCGCCCCCATTAACAACCAATCACGACTGAATGTTTCATTACAACTCAAAGTACAAGCACTGGGCGACGTAGTAGTAGTGGGATATGGTACCCAGAAAAAAGGGAACCTCACCGGTTCTGTTGCTTCCGTTTCAGCAAAAGAAATTCAAAAAATGACCACAGGCAATGTTGCTTCCGCGCTGCAGGGGCGTACCCCAGGCGTGAGCGTATTGTCAGATGGCGGTGTTGCCGGCGCTGCCGTGAACATCGTCATCCGGGGTGCCAGCTCCCTCACCAACGTTGCACCACTCTATGTGATCGACGGTGCATTCGCTACCGACCTCAGCTCGGTGAATCCCAATGATATTGAAAGCATAGACATTTTAAAAGACGCTTCTTCTGCTGCCATCTACGGTTCACGCGCCGCCAACGGAGTGGTGTTGGTAACCACTAAAAAAGGCACTCCCGGTAAAACCAGGATCAATTTCAATACCAGTTACGGTTTGCAAACGCCCGCTAAAATGCTGTCTTACCTGAATGCACGGCAATATGCAGACCTCATGAATACTGTTTCCGATGCCGCAGGAACGCCCAGGATTCCTTTCAATGACGCACAATTCAACCCTGCCATCAATGAAGATTATCAGCGGTTATGGCTTCGCAATGCACCTATGTTTAATGCGGGATTGGATTTTTCCGGCGGTCAGAAAGAATCGTCTATTTATTCCAGCTTCAATTATTTCAACCAGCAAAGTCTCCTCGTCAACAGCGAGTTCAAACGGTATGATTTCAGGTTAAATACCACCCAGGTACGCAATAAATTCAAACTGGAAGAATCGTTTTCGGTGAACCGGAATGAGAACAAACCCAACTACGCATATACAACGCTGAATAACGGACTCACCATTCCTACCATTGCCAATACCAATCCCGATCTTACCCGTTCCGGGGTCAATTCAAACGGTTTCAATACGGGCAACTCCAACTATTATATCGACAAAGGCGGCATCAATTTGTCCAGCCCCTATGCCGCAGGCGCTTTGTCTTCCTGGCAGGAAAATACAACCACCCTTACCGGCAGCATCAAAGCCAGTTATGAAATAACCAGGGGCCTTGTATACAGTCTCGGTTTGAGTGGAAACTATGTCGTGAGCAATACCCGCTATAATACCCCCAACTATACCCTGACCGATTTAACCGGTGTAACGCAATTCAGCCAGCAAAGATCGCTGACCGAAACCAGGGGTGAATATTTCCAGTACACGCTGGACAACCTGCTTTCTTATAAAAAAGAAATCAATGGGCACGATATTGATGTATTACTGGGACAAAGCTGGCTGGCAGAAAAAAACAGGAACATCATTACTACTTCCGGCGATAATAACTTTCCCAACAACGCCATTACTGTTCCCCAGGGTAATGTGTCGGCCTCTGGCCAGGAGTTCAGTTCTGCGCTGCTGTCGGTATTCGGTCGTATCAACTATGGGTACAAGAACCGGTACCTTTTATCCGTCAGCGCAAGAAATGATCAGTCTACCAAGTTTGCCGAAACCAATCGTTCCGGTATTTTCCCTTCTGTTTCCGCAGGCTGGAACATCCATCATGAACCATTCTTTTCGTCAAAACTCATTTCACTGGCAAAGATCCGTATCAGCTATGGTGAGCTGGGCGCCAATTTCATTCCCCCGTACAGCTATTTCTCTACCGTTAATTCAACAGTGCCGGTTATTTTCGGAAATGTACGGCAATACGGGTCCATCACACAACTGGCTAACTCGAATCTGAAATGGGAAACTTCGCAAACATCCAATATTGGTATTGATCTCGGTATACTGTCTAACAAGATTACACTGAGTGTGGATTATTTCTACAAGAAAAATATCGACCTGCTGGCAAGTCTTACACCGCCGCCTTCATCCGGACAGGGTCTGTATAACGGCTCTGCAGGTTCTGCCGTATATAACTCGGCCAGTATTGAAAACAAAGGGTTCGAAGCGTCGCTTGCTTATCATAAAACTACCGGAATATTCAAATTCAATATAACAGCCAATGCATCGCAGGTGAAGAACAAAGTCATTGCATTGGGTGATAATGTACTGCCCATCAACGGCTATCCGATGAGTGCATTTTTTGGTGACAGGCCCACGATTACACAACCGGGTTTGCCGGTAGGCGCTTTCTGGGGATACCGTACAACAGGTATTTACCAGTCAGATGCAGAAGTAGCCGCAGGTCCTGAAAAGGACAGTGGTAAAAAAGCAGGTGATCTCAAATTTGCCGATCTGGACAACAATGGCAAGATCGATAATAATGACAAAACCATGATTGGCACTCCGTTTCCCAAGCTGGAATACAGCCTGAATTTTTCAGGGTCTTTTAAAGCGTTTGATTTTACCCTGTACCTGGCAGGCGCTTATGGAAACCAGATCTTCAACCTTACCAGATACGCCAATTATTTCCAGCTCGATTTTGCTAAAACGGCCGATGCATTGGATGCATGGACGCCGCAACATACCAATACTGCTCAGCCACGCTTGTCGGCCAGCAACAGAACCGGTGGTAATGCATTACCCAGCAGTTACTACATTGAAGACGGTTCTTATCTGCGGCTTAAAAACCTGCAGGCAGGTTATTCATTGCTGAAAGACAAATGCCCGAAGCTGCCTTTCAGCCGCATCAGGTTTTATGCAGGTGTTCAAAACCTGCTCACCTTCACCCATTACTCCGGCTATGATCCTGAATTAGGTTCTGCTGCGGGCATTTTACCGGGACAGGGAACAGACGGCAGGGGCACAGGAGCTAATGTATTGTTTAATCGTGGTGTAGACATCAGGGCTTACCCGCGTGACCGGACTTATATCATTGGCATCCAGGCTTCATTTTAATTCAAAACTTTAAACCGATCATGATGAAAAATAGTTCATATTCACTTTCACTGTTGCTGCTGACCTGTTGCAGCCTGCCTTTTGTGGCCTGCAAAAAACAGTTGAATGATTATTCCATCAATCCTACACAATTATCCGTTGCTTCTTTTTATAAAACACCACAGGACGCTAACCTTGCCGTCTTGGGAATTTACGGTTACATTACTACACCGCGCAGTTACGCACTGGAGGGGCAGCGGGCAGGGTTGTTAAGAGGTGATGAAATGTCCACCGGCGCTGATTATGGCAAAATCGGTCAGCATACTGTAGACGGTACGTTTTATACCAGCCAGGAACCCTGGCAGTTCACGTATGCAGCATTGTATGCAGCCAATGATGTATTGGAGAAAGTGCCTTCCATCAATTTTTCCGATGCAAAACTGAAAAATGCTTACCTGGGCGAAGCGCATTGCCTGAGGGCCTTCTGCCATTTCTTTCTGTTGATGAGTTATCGCAATATCAAATTATATACAGCAACTCCCAAAACCGCGGCTGATTACCTGAAACCCCAATCCCCCCCTGCCGTGGTTTGGGATTCTGTTATTGCCGACCTGCAAATTGCCAAGTCATTATTGCCATCTAAAGGATACTGGACAGGCTCCAACACAGGAAGAGTAACAGCCGGATCTGCCTCTGCACTTTTGGGTAAAGTATTCCTTTACAGGGCGGGCATCGAAAATCAAAACCAGTATTACGCCCAGGCTGCCGGTGAATTCAACGACATCATTACGGGTAAATATGGCGCCTATCGTTTGGTGAGCAATTACGGTGACAATTTTGATGCAGTGAACAGTAACAATGACGAATCTTTATTTGAACTTCAATACAAGGCCGACCTGGTCAATACCAATTTCAACCCCGGTACTTCCAGTTCGGGTGTATGGTTCGATGGCAGGGGTATTGCGCCCTGCGGCGCTTTTAACGGCGCGAATGAAGCCATTGTGCACAACTGGGTGCTGGATGCTTTCAAGCAATCGGTAGATGCAAGCGGGAATATTGATCCCAGGGTATTCAGTACATTGATATTCGACGATCAATCGGTTCAGAAACGCCCGGGACAGGGTGTTACAGGTTTTGCAGGCCAGTCGCAACCTGCGGCATTGATCACAAAATATGCTCCTAACTATACTGCTGCCAATAAAAAAGGCATTGATTTTTCCCTTACCCAAACGCAGTTCAACGCTTCTACACGGGCCAATGCTGTCAACTATCGTTACATCCGCTATGCCGATGTACTCCTCATGTATGCCGAAGCCGTTATCCAGGGAGGTGCAACACCCGGCGGCGGTATTAGTCCCCTAGCTGCCATCAACCAGGTCAGGCAGCGACCTTCTGTGAACATGCCTCCTATAACCGCTACTCCTGATATGAATACGATTGAACAGGAACGCATATTGGAACTCAGCAATGAAGGGCATCGTTTTTATGATTTGCTACGTTGGGGAAAACTTGCAGCAAGATTCGCAGCCCTGGAAAACAGCGATCCCAATTTCAAAAAGTACAGTTCATATACTCCCTTCAAAAAAGGAAAAGACGAGTGGATGCCCATCCCCGCCAATGAATTGCAAGCCAACAAATACATGATCAACAACCCCGGCTGGTAAAGCCGTCTATTATTCATTATGAAAGCAGTCCGCCTGAACCTCATTTTCCTGTCATTGTTTTGCACCACCATCCGTTTCATGGCAACGGCTTCAACGTGCAATTCCAGTTCCGTAAAAACCCGCGATACCAGTGTATCGATGTTAAGGGTGGTCTTGGGTGACCACCCGGTTTTTGCGGACAGAAAAAGTGATCCGTTATTGGAAATGAGATACAGGCGGGCTGATTTCATGGATAGTATTTATTGCTCTTTCGATAAAAAATCAGCCGGCAGCATCAACAGTGTTTTTCTTTACAGCCGTTACAACAGTTGTGATTCTCTTGTATTGCTCGACAGCAGCCGGATCAGGGAAAACGATTTGATTGTACGTTTCAAGCTACCCACTTTGTACACCGAAAACGATTCAGTGAGCCTGGTCATTGGCATAGGCCCTCAAGCGCATGTCGTTGCGGGAGACAGTATCGGCGCACGTTTTTCCCGTGTGAAGTTTGCAGATGCCGATACCGGAATCAGTCTCAATGAAAACTGTAGCCCGCTTCATCGTTTACCCGTTGGAAAAATCGTCCGAAACAAAGGGCAGGACGGCGTACACACTTACCGGATACCCGGCATTGTCATGACCGCATCGGGAAGGCTTGTTTCCGTTTACGATGTTCGCTATAGTTCGCCATGGGACCTTCCGGGAAATATAGATATCGGCATGTCTTACAGCGACGATCAGGGCAGCACCTGGAGTAAGATGCAGATCATTATGCACCGTGAAAAATTACAGGATACCACCAATGGCATTGGCGATCCTTGTGTCTTATTTGACAACAAAACGAATACCCTGTGGGTGGCCGCCTTGTGGAGTAAAGGAGACCACGCTTTTCATCATTCAGGTCCCGGATGGAGCCCCGATCAAAGCGGACAATGGGTACTCAGTTCCAGTAAAGACGATGGCAGCACGTGGTCAGCCCTCTATAATATCACTACCCAGGTGAAGAACCCCGAATGGCGCCTGGCATTCCAGGGCCCGGGTAATGGCATCTGTCTGAAAAACGGTACACTGGTATTCCCCGCACAGTTCAAAGATGCAACAGGCATGGTATACAGTACCATCGCGTATAGCAAAGACAGCGGCTACACATGGCAAATAGGAAAAGGTGTGCTGCCTAATACTACAGAAGCTGCAGTCATTGAAACTACTGATGGCAGTCTTTTATTGAATATGCGGGATAACCGTGGTGGTTACAGGAGTCTTTATCGCAGCAGTGACCTCGGACAGCACTGGCAGGATCAAGAAGAGGGTAAAAAACAACTGATTGATCCTATCTGCATGGGCAGCATGATCTCTTTCATGTATCATGGAAAAAAAATACTGGCTTTTTCAAACCCACATGTGCAGAAAGGCCGGAGGAACCTCACTATCCAGTTCAGTTTCGATGAAGGCAAAACATGGTTACCGCAATACAATATATTGGTAGATGAGCGGCCTTTCTTCGGGTATTCTTCACTGGTATATACGGGCGATGGTGCAATAGGAATACTGTATGAAGGCAAGGGTGATCTGCTCTATACCAAATTCCGCCTGCCTTTCTGAACTATCGCTCCCTGAATTCTTTGGGTGTGATACCAAACCGGGATTTAAATACAGTGGAAAAATATGCCGGAGAAGAGAAACCAACTTTATACGCCACTTCCCCTATCGGCCCTGTTTCCTGTTTTAAAAGATATTTGGCTTTCTGCAATCTTTTCTGAAGGATGTATTCATTTACATTCACATCCAGTAATGCTTTGACTTTCCTGTACAATTGCACCCTGGAAACGCCCATCGACCTGCATATTTCTTCCACATCAAAATGTTCGTTAGACAGGTTAGCTTCCACCAGCGCGGTGAATGCGGTTGTAAACTTTTTATCGTCTTTGCTGACCACCTGCGTTTTCAGGTTAGCAGGTAATTCGCCGGTATAATGCTCTTTTAACATAGAGCGGTTGGCAATCAGACTGCTCACTGTTTCTTCGAGGTATTGCACGTTGAAAGGTTTCGTAATGTAACAGTCCGCTTTCTTCTTCATGCCTTCTATCTGTTCTTCCACACCCGTTTTGGCTGTCAGCAGGATTACAGGAATATGCGAAGTACGGATATCCGATTTAAGGATATTCGTCAACGCGATGCCATCCTTACCCGGGATCACCACATCGCAAATGATCAGGTCGGGAATAGTATCGAACGCCTGCTGCAAAGCAGTCTGGCTGTTATCCGCTTCAATGATTTCATAAGCAGGTGATAATTTGGCTGTGATGAAATTCCGCAGGTCGGCATGGTCTTCTACTATCAGAATGGTATGCTCTTTTGCCTGTTCAACCGATGTTGATTCGGGTAAGGGCATTGATTCCAGGCGCAGTTCTTCGGTATATATCTTTTCATCGTTGTACGGCACCTGGGTATTTGCGTCTGTTGACACCATTTCCTGGGGTTCCAGGTGGGCATTGCCTAACGGCAGCCTGATCTCAAAACTGCTCCCCTTCCATTTTTCACTTGACAACTGTATAGTACCTCTGTGCAATACAATGAGCTCTTTCGACAAAGCCAGCCCCAAACCCGATCCCTTGTAATTTTCATATTCACCCTGATAAAACAATTCAAAAGCGTGATCCACGGTATCCTTGCTCATACCAACACCGTTGTCTTCTATCCTGAGCAAAACATGATGGCTATTGTTTTGTTGGGCAATGTGCAGGTGTATATATCCGCCATCACTGGTAAACTTAAACGCATTGGACAAAAGATTGAAGATCACTTTGTCCAACATGTTAACATCGAACCAGAGAGGCAGTTGCTTTTCTTTGGTCAGTAACCGGAAATCAATATTCCGTTTAGCTGCGAGGTCTTTGAAAGCGTCCATGATATCGGTAACAAAACCAATGAAATCGTTTTCCGATGCTTTCAATTGCAGTTTGTCCAACTCTATTTTTCTGAAATCCATCAATTGATTCACCAGCCGCAACAAACGAATGACATTCTTCCTGATCAGGTTCAAGTGGTTGCGGGTAACAAAATTGAGTTTGGGATTATTCAGCAGGTCTTCCAGCGGTGCCAATATCAGTGTCAACGGTGTCCTGAACTCGTGCGAGATATTGGTAAAAAATTTCAGTTTGGCGTCATGTGCCGCTTCCGCTTTATCGGACATTTCAATCAGCTGCTGTTGTTGCCGGATGATCTCTTCGTTTTTTTGCCGCAACCGTTTGGCGATCTTTTTATTTTCGCGCAGGTAGTAAAAGGTAACGGCCGCCAGTATCACCGCAATGATCAGGCTGGCAAGGATGATGAGCAGGGTGACACTCTGGTTCTGATAAATTCTTCGCTGCGTGTCGATCATCTTTTGCTGTCGTACAATATCTGCTTGTTGGCTGTTGACTTTTTCGTTCTGCAGCTTCATCAGGTCCACATTCGTGGAATCGATCAACACCGTTTTCAGGATGTTTTCTTTTTTAAAATCTTCATGACGCAAAATGGCCATGGCTGTCTGAATGGCTTCCTGTCCGCCCGTGCCATATAAAGCAGAAGCACTTAATATTCTATCCGACACAAATTGTAACCCTGTCGCCGGCAAAGCATCCACACCTATAAAATGCGCCCTGCTCAATTGACCCGCTGTCTTAAAACATTCATACGATCCCAGCGCCATCATATCATTGTGTGCAAAAACCACATCGGCAGATGCCCTTACTTCTTTCGGAAGGTTGCTCAACTCCCGGTAAGCTTTATCCTTCAGCCAGTTGCCATGCAAATGAGCAATGATCCTGATTTCGGGATATCCTTTCAAAGCTTCATAAAATCCTTTTTCTCTTTCAATAGCCGGAGATGATCCCGCTAACCCTGTTACTTCAATCACATTGCCTTTGCCATGCAGCATATTGGCCGTGTATTGCCCTACCCGCTTTCCTATTTCATAATTATCGCTGCCAATATAGGCCGTATAAAGTGGCGAGCTTGTTTTGCGGTCGATCACGATCACGGGAATTCCGCGGGTGTATACTTGTTCAATGATCGGTGTAAGGGGTGCGGCTTCATTGGGACTTACAATCAACAGATCAATCCCTTCCTTCAATAATTCATTGATTTGGGCAATCTGTACTTCGCTGCTGTTATCGGCATCTTTATATAATAGTGTGGTATTCGGAGAAAAACTTAGTTCCCGCTGCATACCTAACAGCATGCTTTTCCTCCACTGGTCCGATCCCACACATTGCGAAAAACCGATCCGGAACTGGTTGTCTTTGTTTCCACCGCGGGTGCACCCCGTCAGGAACCCGATAGTCGTTAAAATAAGGATGAAATAGTATTTTCTCATGGCATACTCACAATCGTTGAACAATGTTTGCTTGGAAAGGTGAAATAAGCATTCCCCTCATTAATATAGAAAAACATCCGGCGAGTACCACTTATCGACCCTTTCAAGCAGGATTGGTCTATTAAAATTGGAATATTTTTAAAAATTATTGAAACAAAATTATAAGAAAGAAAAGCAAGCAAGCTTCAAAAATTTATTAAATAGTTGATTATCAATAATATAAAAATATTCCTATGAAAGTGCTCTTCTAAAATTATTTGATACAATTTCTAAAATAAAGTCCCGCCCTCCAAAGCTAAGTTTGATCCCGAAAGCTTGCTATATGAACAAACGAAAAGTACTTCTTTGGAGTGTCATTGTTTCTCTGGGTGGATTTTTATTCGGATTTGATACGGCTGTGATTTCCGGTGCCGAGCAATCTATCCAGCAATATTGGCACCTCAGTTCTCTTCAACATGGACTAACCATTTCCATTGCATTGATCGGCACCATCATCGGAGCCCTCACCGGCAGCATGCCCAGCGACAACCTGGGCAGAAAGAAAACCCTGATGATCATTGCCACTACCTATCTTATTGCCTCTCTTGGTACGGCCTTTGCCACCAACTGGTACCTGTTTTTATTATTCCGTTTATTGGGCGGATGGGGAGTAGGTGCTTCCTCTGTAACCGCACCAGTGTATATTTCCGAAATCTCGCCCCCGGAGTCGCGCGGCAGGATGGTAGCCATGTTCCAGTTCAATGTAGTGCTGGGCATACTCATCTCTTATTTTTCCAATTACCTGATCGGCGAAACCGGCGGCTTGTCCTGGCGGTGGATGTTGGGTATCCAGGCCCTGCCTTCGCTTCTTTTCCTGCTGTTGTTGCGTTTGATACCGGAAAGCCCGCGTTGGCTATTGCTGCACAAAGGCAGGAAAGAAGAAGCTGCGAACATCCTTACCATCATCAATCCGCAAAATGCAGATACGGTACTCGCCGGTATCGAAGCTAATGCAGCGCAGGAAGCTGCCAGTGGCGGCGGAGAGGTATTGTTCACCAGGAAAAACAAGTTCCCTATTTTTCTAGCGGTGGCATTTGCCATATTCAACCAGGTATCGGGCATCAATGCTATTATTTATTTTGCGCCACGCATTTTTGAAATGACAGGTTTAGGCCGCAGCTCTTCTCTTTTATCGACTGTAGGTATCGGCGGTGTAAATTTTCTGTTCACGCTGGTAGCCATCAATTTCATTGACCGGATAGGCAGAAAAAAACTGATGCTGATCGGGTCTGTAGGATTGATCTTCACCCTGGGCCTCGTAGCCAGATCTTTTTACCTGCAGGATTTCAGCGGACCAGGCATTGTAGTTTACCTGCTCGTATACATCGCATTTTTCGCATTCAGTCAGGGGGCTGTGATATGGGTATTTATTTCAGAGATATTTCCCAACCAGGTGCGGGCCAAAGGCCAGACCCTGGGCAGCTTCACACACTGGTTCATGGCGGCATTGATCGCTTTTTCCTTCCCGGTACTGGCAGAGAAACTCGGAGGCGGACATACATTTTTGTTTTTCACGGTGATGATGTTGGTGCAACTGGTATTCGTATGGAAGTTCATGCCGGAAACCAAGGGCAAATCGCTTGAACAGATTGAAAGAAGCCTGGTGTTGCACTAAAATCATCCATGATTGCTTAATGACTGCTATATGAATCAACACAAACACAACATCGTCTCTTATGGCGAAATCCTTTGGGATCTTTTTCCGTCGGGTGCCAAGCCCGGAGGGGCTCCCATGAATGTAGCCTATCACTTGCAAAAGCTGGGCCTGGCGCCCGCACTCATCACCCGTATCGGTTCCGATCAATACGGATCTGACCTGGTGGAAGTGATGAAAAATGCAGGACTCAGCACGCAGTATGTGCAGTTAGATAAAACTTATGCAACTGGTTTAGTGAGAGTGCTCGCCAACGAGCAAACCGATGTGGTCTATGATATTGTGAAGCCCGCTGCCTGGGATGAGATCGTGGCTGACCATGAAAACCTTGAGCTGGCCGTCAATGCCAACTATTTTATTTACGGCAGTTTATCGGCAAGGAGCCTGCGATCAAGAGACAC
The DNA here is from genome assembly GCF_000515315.1 of Asinibacterium sp. OR53. Lineage (NCBI taxonomy): Bacteria > Pseudomonadati > Bacteroidota > Chitinophagia > Chitinophagales > Chitinophagaceae > Asinibacterium > Asinibacterium sp. OR53. The sequence continues at coordinate 2,211,955 of NZ_KI911562.1, read as the reverse complement.
TCTTTTCAAATTGTTGCACCTGGCTCGTACCAAAGTACTCGATATCAATCTCCGTGCGCCACACTATGATCAGTTTACCATCGAATACCTCATCAGTGAAGCAACCATATTCAAACTGAACATTCACGAGCTGGAGCTGGTGGCTTCCTGGCTGGGTCATTATCCTACGCATGCCAAACGCATTGAAGCCGTATACGAAAAATTCAAAACACCCATGATCGTAGTAACCATGGGAAGTGAAGGCGCTATGCTTTACAAAGAGGGTCAATTATACCAACATGCTGGCTACACTGTTGAAGTAGCCGATACAGTAGGCAGCGGTGATGCATTCCTTGCCGGATTACTCCATCAACTCATCAATGGAGCCGCTGTTGAAGACGCACTGGCTTTTGCCTGCGCCATGGGCGCACTCATTGCTACCAAAAAAGGCGGATGCCCCAATTACCTGGTCACGGAAATCGATCTCATTCGCCATTAAAAAGAATTCACTGCACATACAACCTAAAACCCCAACACTTATGCGATTGCCATCACAATTAGCCATGCGGCTGATGCCGCACCCGAGCATCTGCTCATTTTCAATTCCTCAGGATTGCCAACCATTAAAAACTGCGCTATGAAAAAGAACCTGCTTTTTTTGATTGTAATGCTCTTTGCATTGCAATATGCCAATGCACAAAAACAATTAACCGGTACTGTCAGGGCCGCACGCACCAATGAACCATTGGCCGGCGCCAACATTACCTTCCAGGGTGCTGCCGGTGGTACCGCCACCAATGCTGAAGGTAAATTCAGCATCACAGTTCCCAACAAAGTAAAATTCATACTGGTCAGCTATATTGGATACGAATCCCGAACGGTTGCTGTAGAAGGAAAACAACAAATAGATATCATCTTAACGGCTGCCGGCAAAGCGCTGGAAGATGTGGTGATCGTTGGTTATACCGCACAAAGAAAACAAGACTTGACGGGTTCTGTAGCAGTTGTAGATATGGCGCCTGTCAAAAACAATACTTCAGGCAATGCTATGCAGGCGTTACAAGGCAGGGTTGCAGGTCTATATATCGAAAAAAGCGGCTCTCCGAACGGATCAACGAGCAGGATACTCATCAGGGGTGCCAATACGCTCGGCAACAATGATCCGCTGTATATAATAGACGGTATACCTACTACGAGACCCGAGGTATTTCAGAACCTGGACCCTGCCAATATTGCTTCTGTACAAGTTTTGAAAGATGCGTCTGCAGAATCTATTTATGGTTCACGTGCCTCTAATGGTGTAATCATTGTGACTACCCGGAACGGTGGGAACACCAATGGCAAAGTAGATTTCCAGTTCAACAGCAGCACTGCATTCCAGTCGGAAAAACCATTCCGGTTAAAAATGCTGAACTCACTGGATAGGGGTAAAGCCTTATGGCAGGCTTCTGTCAACGACAAACAGGATCCAACTGCCGGATATGGCCAGATCTATAATTTCGATTGGAACAAAGATTACAACAATCCCGTATTGAACAGCGTATCGCTTCAACCATTTGTTGGCGGCGATCCCAACACACCGGTGGGAAATACCGACTGGCAAAGCGTGATGTACAAAACAGGTATCGTTACCAGCAACAGTCTTACCGCATCTGTGGGAAATAAAAGTTCATCGCTCGAGATCAACCTGAACCAATTGAATAATTCGGGCATGTTGCGATTCACTGGCTACAACCGCATCGGTGGAAGCATCAACGCCATCACCCATGCTTTTAATGACAAAGTCACTTTTGGTGTAAACCTTCGCATGTCCAATTCGAATGAAAAACTGGCGGCCAAAGATTTGGGTGGCGCCCTTACCACATTCTTAGCCGTTACGTTAGCGCCCACTATTCCGGTGTACCAGAAAGATGGTACTACCTATGCAGGAGAACTGGGTGCAGGTTATTCAGACCGGAATAATCCGCTGCACATGCAAGACCTGGCCAAATGGAACAATGCCAACCGCCTGAGCACATTCGGTAACGTATTTGTTGAAATTCAACCTGTAAAAAACCTCTTTTTCAAATCCAATTTCGGAGCAGACAATGCTACTTATCTGAGTAAAGTGATCACTCCTACTTTTTCAGAAGGCGCATTGAACCGTACTACCAATAGCCTCTCTTTCGATCAGAATCATTTCCTGAGTACCACTTTCTCCAATACACTGCGATACAACTGGGACCTGAATGCCAATCATCATTTCAAATTCCTGGCAGGTACGGAATACATCAAAACCACGCTGGACTTCCAGACCACCAAGAAAGAAAAATTCGCCATCCAGACCCAGGAATATTTCACGCTGAATGCAGGTACGGGCAATACCACTGTTTCCGGAGGTTCTACAGGAAATCAGTTGTTCTCTCAATTCGGCCGCATCGATTATAGCTTCTCGAATAAATACCTGGCTGCATTAACCGTACGCCGTGATGGTTCATCCAGGTTTGGTTCCGATAACCAGTACGGAATTTTTCCCGCAGCTTCATTGGGATGGAGAATCGAAAAAGAAAGTTTCATGAAAAACAACCGGCTGTTCTCCGAGTTAAAGGCAAGGGTGGGTATAGGCCGTGTAGGTAATCAGCAGATCGGCGATCTCGCTCGCTTTGGATTGTTCGATACCAGGTATGGCACTGTATTGTCGCAACTCGTAGGTGGTTTCTGGGAGCAATACATGAACATTGGTACCGCCTACTCTTTGTCCGGCGCTTCTACCGGTACTTTGCCTTCAGGCTTTGTGCAAACACAGGCGGCCAACCCCGGACTCAAATGGGAAACTACCGATGAGATCAACGCGGGTATAGATTTTTCTATTCTCAGCAATAAGATCTTTGGTTCGTTTGATTATTTCACGCGAAATACAACAGGTATCCTGATCGTACCACCTGTTGCATCGGCGCTGGGCGAAGGTCAATCGAAAGCAGTGAACGGCGCTTCCAAAAGCAACAAAGGCTGGGAACTCGTATTGGGTTATCATGGTCCGCAGACAGGTGATTTCAAATACAATGTAACACTGAACTTTTCTCATTTCAGGGATAAGATCACAGAGTTACCCGAAAATGTTCGCCCGGCTTATCCCGGCAACCTGCTCAATACCATCATTGGTCATTCGCAGTTTGACATCTTCGGTTATAAAACCGCAGGACTCTTCCAGTCGCAGGCCGATGTGAATGCAGCTCCCTCACAGATTGGCGCAGGCCCGGGCCGCATCCGTTATGTAGATGTCAATGGCGATGGTAAAATTGATGACAACGACAGAACCTGGATAGGTACCACATTGCCTTCCCTGGAATACGGTGCTAGGATAGACATGAGTTACAAGCAATTTGATCTGTCTCTTTTCGGTTCAGGTGTTGGCGGACGATCAGGATTTGATGTGTATACCTTGTACAACAACATCATGAAAAGCAGGGAAAACGTAGGCCCCGGCGTATTCAATGGCTGGACGCCCACCAACACCAATACTACCATTCCTGCTTTGACGCTGAAAGACAACAACAACGAAAGCCGGACTTCCGACTACTTCATTGTGAACACCTCTTATTTTAAACTGCGTAACGTTCAATTGGGTTACACCATCATTCCGAGATCTATTTTTTCAAGACTGCGTTTTTACCTGATGGCCGAAAATCTGCTGACGCTCAAGAGCAAGAAATACCAAAGTCCCGATCCGGAGCGCATCAGTCTTGATCCGATACCCATCCCCAGAACATTCTCATTCGGTGTCAACGCTTCATTTTAACCCATAAAATTGAATCATCATGAAAACTAAAATAATATTATCATCCACCGTTTTATCAGGTCTCTTGTTATTGGGTTCCTGTAAAAAAGCGCTGGACTATACACCAACAGGCGTATTATCATCTACAGACCTCACATCACCCACTGCTGTGGAAGGCTTGGTAACAGCCGCTTATGCCGCTATTGGCAATGGCGATATGATCGGTCCCATCTATAGTAACTGGGCTTATGGCAGCGTTCGTTCAGACGACGCATACAAAGGCGGTGGCGGAACCAGTGATGTTGGTGAAATCGACGCCATGGAACATTATAACCTGGTAGCGCCTACCATGGGCGCTTTCGTTTCCCGCACCTGGCAAAACCTGTTCAAATCCATTTCAAGGGCCAATGTAGCCATACGCGCCGTGAATGCCATCCCCGATGCCAGCTTCCCTAACAAGAAAATCCGTTTGGCCGAACTGAAGTTCCTGCGGGCGCATAGTTATTTTACGATGAAGCGCCTGTACAAAAACATTCCCATTTTCGATGAGACTGCCACCGATGCAGATATCCTGAAGACCTCCAATAATCTGAAGAACGATGATTCCTGGAATAAGATCGCGGCCGATTTTCAATATGCGATTGACAATTTACCTGTATCGCAACCAGAACTCGGCAGGGCCAACAAACTGGCAGCACAGGCTTACCTGGCAAAACTAAAATTATACCAGGCTTACGAGCAGGACGACAAACACCAGGTGATCAACATCAACAAAACCAGGCTGCAGGAAGTAGTGGCCTTAACACAGGCAGTGATCTCATCGGGTAAATATGCTTTGAGCGCAGATATCGGTGATAACTTTTTAGCTGAAACCAAGAACGGACCCGAGTCTATTTTTGCGATCCAGTTCAGCATCAATGATGGTACCACCAACGGCCGGTTGGCTTTTGAAGATGGTTTGAATTATCCGCACGGTGCGCCACAGTATGGTTGTTGTGGTTTCCATGCTGCGAGTCAGAACCTGGTCAATGCGCATACAACAGATATCAATGGTTTGCCCAATTTTGATAATTTCAATAATAGCATCGCTGATCTCAGCACGGCAACAGTAGATCCCCGCCTGGATCATACCGTTGGCATCGATGGACATCCTTACAAATACGATAATACCAGGCCTTTTAGTAACAGCTGGGTACGCGATCCGGGTGTGTATGGAAACTTCCATACTATGCGTCACCAACAGCTGGCGAACAGTCCGTTTTACCTGAAGCTCGGGCCATTCATGGGCACTGCATTGAATGAAGATGTGCTTCGCTACGATGATATTTTATTGATACAGGCAGAAGCTTATATTGAACTGGGACAACAAAACAATGCTTTGCCATTGATCAACCAGCTCAGGGTAAGAGCGGCAGCCAGCACAGGAAGACTTAAAAAAGCCGATGGTACTTTCCCGTCCAAATACAATATCCAACCTTATCCTGCCACCGGCTGGACCCAGGATTATGCACGCAAAGCATTGCAATGGGAAAGAAGGCTGGAGTTTGCAACGGAAGGATCCCGCTTCTTTGATCTTGTACGCTGGGGTATTGCTGAACCAACATTGAATGCCTATATCGCTGTTGAAAAAAACAGGAGGTCTTTTTTAGCAACAGCAAAATTCACTGCAGGCCGCGACGAGTATTTGCCAATCCCTCAATCGGAGATTACATTTACCAACGGTTTATATAAACAAAACCCCGGGTACTGATCACATATTCTGTGCGTATAAAACCTTTTACATGAAGAACCATATTCGGATACCTGCTTTGTTGATGGTCATAGTTACCACCTTGTCATCGCAGGCGCAGTCCACCTACCAGGAACCACACCGCCCGCAGATCCATTTCTCTCCCAAAGAAAAATGGATGAACGATCCCAATGGAATGTTGTACTACAAAGGCACTTACCATCTTTTTTACCAGTACTATCCCGGTGCAATGGTATGGGGTCCTATGCACTGGGGGCATGCTACCAGCACTGACCTTATGCATTGGCAACATCAGCCGGTTGCGTTGTATCCAGATAGCCTGGGGTATATTTTCTCGGGCAGTGCCGTAGTGGACGAACACAATACCACTGGATTTGGAACCGGTGGGCAAACGCCACTCGTTGCCATCTTCACACACCATGATACAGCGGCACTGCGTGCAAAGAGAAACGATTATCAACATCAAAGCCTGGCATACAGTCTGGACGATGGCAAGACCTGGACCAAATATGCAGGCAACCCCGTGTTGAAGAATCCCGGCATCACTGATTCCCGCGATCCGAAAGTGATGTGGTATGAACCGCAACACAAATGGATCATGACACTAGCCACCAAAGATTGCATCAGCTTTTTCTCTTCACCCAATTTAAAAGAGTGGACCAAAGAAAGCGAGTTTGGTAAAGCGTTTGGAGCACATGGCGGTGTTTGGGAATGTCCCGATCTGTTTACATTAGCTGATGAGCATGGCAAACAACATTGGGTACTGATCGTGAATCTGAATCCCGGAGGTCCTAATGGAGGTTCTGCCACGCAATATTTTGTTGGGAACTTCAACGGTCATCAATTCACACCCGTTGATACCCGCACCAGGTGGATCGATTACGGGCCGGATGAATACGCAGGTGTTACCTGGTCCAACACCGGTTCAGAAAGAATTTTCCTGGGCTGGATGAGTAACTGGAACTATGCCAATGTAGTACCCACTTCCCCTTGGAGAAGTGCTATGACCATCCCACGTGTATTAAGTTTGAAACAGGTAAAACAGGAATGGCTGGTGGCATCGGCACCTGTATCTGCCATGCATGTTATTGAAAAGAAGCCGGTAGTGAAAAGTCAGTTGGCCGTTCATTCCAGTATCGATCTTACCCAATCGCTGGGTATCGATGGGCAACCTTTCCGGTTGCAACTGGAGGCAGATAAAGCCGAGGATCTTTCACTGGTATTGTTCAATGAAGCAGGTGAGCAAGTAGAGATTGGTTATGATGCCCTGTCTCATCAATATTATATTGATCGCTCACGTTCGGGCGAAATAGATTTCAAAAAGGGTTTCGCCGGAAGGCATACAGCGCCACGCTTCAGCCAGGCTGCCGGCATAAAGCTGGACTTCGTAGTTGATAGGAGTTCGGTAGAATTGTTTGCCGATGGAGGGCTGAGTGTAATGACAGAGATATTCTTCCCTCACCAGCCCTATCACCGGCTGGCGGTGAAAGCTTCCAAAGACCTCATTATTAAAAAATTGGTACATACCCCGTTGAAAAGTACCTGGTAATGATAAAAGCTGCCGGCAAACCGGAGCAGGCATAAGCAACAACAATTGCTTAAATTGCCGGTAGCTCTATCAATCATTCCCAAATATGAAAAAATACTTTACCCTGCTTCTGGCAATGTTTTTATCCGGCGCCAGCCTTGTTTGTGCACAAAGCGGCAAATTGCCCCCTTTCAAAATTGTTAAGAGTGACGCCAAACTATACAGGGCTACGGAATTGCCTATGGGCAAACCCATCCTGCTCATTTACTTCTCTCCCGATTGTGATCATTGCAAAGTGATGATGGATGCTTTTTTCAAGCGTGTTCATGATTTTGATAAGGCGTCTGTTGTGATGATCACTTATTTTCCTTTAGCGGCTGTTAACCAGTTCGTGCAGGAACATAAAGTATATAAATACCCCAATATCGTTACCGGCACCGAAGGCAATTCTTTTTTCCTTCGTAATTATTATAAAATGACCGGTGTTCCTTTTGCAGCTTTATATGATAAGAATGGTAACCTGATCAGTTCTTATATGCAAAATGTTCCGCTAGCCGAACTGGCCAGCCAATTGCACAAACTGTAGAGATCATTTGATCAGGTGGGAAAGCAGGATGCCGGTAGCAACCGCTGCATTCAAGGATTCTGCTCCTCCTATCCTGGGAATGGTTACCGGATGATTGATGAACGGAAGCAACTCCGGACGGATGCCCTTCGATTCATTGCCGATTACCAGAACGCCTTCCTTCAGCAACGGTTGTTCATACAAATTATTTCCTGTTAACAAAGCACCATATACAGGAACTTGTAGAGTAGATAAAAAATGTGTCAGCGGTTTGTACCATAGTTTTATCCGCATGAAACTGCCCATGGTGCTCTGGATCACTTTGGGGTTATACAGCTCAACGGTATCTTCACTGGCAATGATTTGTTCAATACCGAACCAGTCTGCAATACGTATAATGGTTCCCATATTGCCGGGATCCTGTATTCCATCCAATACCAGGCTCAGGCGGCCCTCTATCACTGGTTCAGTAACAAGCGCCTTTTGTTCTACAATCGCCAATACCTGGTTAGGCGTTTGCAACGCGCTGATCTTTTCCAATTCCGCTTCAGTTACCTGCTCAACAAGGTGATTTGTTCCGTGTTCCTCAGTCCACTGGCCGGTAGCGAGTATCTTTTTGATCCTGTAATCGCTGTGCAACAGTTCTTCTACCAGCTTGGGGCCTTCGGCCAGGAAAAGGCCCGTCTCCTGCCTTTGTTTTTTGTGGCACAAAGATTGAATATATTTGAGTTCATTCTTGCTTAACATCCTGTATGTATTTGAACGGTAAACGAATATCCCTTTTCAGTCTCTTTTCACTGCTGTTTTTACTGGCGTTGTTCTGTTCCTGCGCTAAACAAAACTATCCCATCGGCCGCCCTTTTGTTTATTCCAATAAAGTAATCCTGAACGGGAATCTTTCCAAAGATGAGAAAAATAGGTTAACCACCGACCTGGAGAATTATTGGGACGACAGCTTGAAAAGCCGCAAGGTTCGCCAGTTCTTTTTCTTCGACCGTATCAAAAACCCGCCGGTCTTCGACAGCACGAATATTATCCGTTCCATTAGTTTCATGAACGCTTACCTGAACTCGCAGGGATATTATTACGCCCGTTTCAAAGACTCTGTCAACATCGATACATTCAAAGACCAGTTGCGCACCAATATCCAAATGATCATTGAAGCGGGGAAGAATGTTACCATCGATTCCGTTTCCTATACGCTCAGCGACAGCAACCTGCAACGCCTCACGCGTAAGCAGGAAAAGAACAGCCTGCTCAAAAAGGGCAACCCTTACAGCAAGGGCATCATCAGCTCTGAACTCGACAGGCTCGTAAGTCTATACCGGCAAAACGGCTACTTCAGGTTTACCCGCGACAATATTTATGCGCAGGTTGACAGTACCGATGCCAGGTTGCTGGCGCTCACCCTCGACCCTTTCCAGCAGGCAAAGCTGATTGCCGAAGCAGCCAAACACCGGAAAGAAAATCCCGCCTGGGATATAGACATACGACAGCGACCCGTGACCGATTCGGCTGTCATCAAGCCATTCTATATCGCCAACAATTATTATTATCCCGAGACCAGGTCGGGCGATGTCACAGACAGCCTGATTGCACAACACGGGCTCGGTTTTTATGAGATCAGGAGAAAAGAAGGCATTCTTCGTTATAAAAAAGGACTCTTCAATTACCGTCCGCTCAGAGAACATACTTATCTCCGGCGCGGCGATCTTTACAATGAAGACAGCTACCTCAAATCCATCAACAACCTTGGCCAGATCGGCGCCTGGCAGCAAGTAGATGTAACACCGGTGGTGAGGGGGAAAGACAGTATCGATCTCTATTATTTTCTCATACCGGCTGTTAAACAAAGTTTTACCGTAGACCTGGAAACCAGTCTCAACAGGGCCGATATCATATCGGGTAATACCTGGGGCGTTTCTACCAACTTCTCTTACCACAACAAAAATGTATGGAAACAGGCCATCCAGTCCGTCACCACCCTGCGCACGGGAGTTGAACTCAATTTATTCTCGCAAACAAGTGACCGGCTGGTGCAAACATTCTTACTCAGTCTGGGGCATACTTATGCATTTCCCCGGTTGATCCAGCCCTTCAAAAACTGGAAAGCGTTGAAAGCACTTGACAACAAAAGGACCCTGCTTTCCATCAATGGTTCTTATGTAGACAGGCGCGATATTTACCGTCTGCGTTCACTCGTAACCAGCTTTGGTTATGAATGGAAAGTGCAGAAACGTAATGGAGATAATCTTTGGCTATACAAACCATTGAACCTGGAATTATACGGTATTGACAAACTCGACAGTCTTAGAAAACTGATCGCTATCAATCCTTTCCTGCGGGCTTCTTTCAACGAAGGCAATGTGTTGAGTCAAAGTCTTACATTGTACAGATCGGTGAGCAATCCCAACAATAAAAATAAAAGCCATTTTATCCGTTTAGGGGTGGAAGAGGCAGGTGGGTTATTCGGGATGATACCTGACCTCACCAATAATATTTATCGCTACATCAAAGCAGAAGCCGAATACAAGCAGTCTACCAAAATGGGTAAAACAGAACTGGCTTACCGGGGATTCATTGGTGCCGGTTACAACTATGGAAATGATTCTGCTATCGGCAGAACATTGCCTTTCTTCAAACAGTTCATAGCTGGAGGCCCTTACAGCATGCGCGCATGGGCATTGCGGCAACTGGGTCCGGGTAGTTCTTTATCGAGTGATACGATCACCACCAGCAGGTACCACGATCGGTTTGGCGATATGCAGATAGAAGCAAACATTGAATACCGTTTCCCCCTTACGACGATCGCCGGCTTCAAGATAGGCAGTGCGTTGTATGCCGATATCGGTAATATCTGGAACATCAAAAACAACAGCGCAGATCCCGATGCACAGTTTTCATTTTCACGTCTGGGCCGCGACCTGGCTATTGGCGTGGGAACCGGTATCCGCATCGACTTCTCGTATGTGTTGATACGACTCGATGTTGCTTATAAAGTAAAAGATCCTGCGCGCTTGCAGAACGGCGGCTGGATGAGTCTCAAAAATTTTGAATGGACCGATACCAGGCAGAATGGATTGAAAGTAGACAACTATGCCTTCCAGTTCGGTATCAACCTACCCTTCTGATGCCAGCGTTTTTTTGATGGATGCTTCAAAGTCGGTCAGCGACATGGCTTCGCTGAGTTCAAAAACGCCAATGCGGGTTCTGCATAAACTGCTCATGTATCCACCCACACCCAATGCTGCACCGAAGTCATTAGCGAGGCTGCGGATATAGGTTCCAGTAGAACATACCACCCTGAAATACACTTTGGGTAATTCTATTTTTTCAATCTCAAAAGCGTGAATGGTCACCGGCCTGGGCTCCAATTGCACGTCTTCTCCTTTTCTTGCAGCCAGGTACACAGGCTTCCCGTCTTTTTTGATGGCAGAATGCGCAGGAGGTACTTGCATGATGGGACCGGTAAATTGCCTTGTTGCCGCATGGATCATTTCCGGTGTAAGATGAGTGATATCTTTACTGTTCTCCGGCTCGCTTTCTAAATCATAAGTGGGAGTAACAGCTCCGAGCGTGAATGTGCCCGTGTACTCTTTTTCCATTCCCATATACTCATTGATCTTTTTGGTAAACTTACCCGTACATACAATGAGCAATCCCGTAGCGAGCGGATCCAGTGTGCCGGCGTGGCCTACTTTGCTGATACGCGTGAGGATACGTACTTTCTTCACCACATCAAAGGAAGTCCATTCCAAAGGCTTATCAAACAGCAAAACCTTACCATCGAGGTAAGGTTGCATGGAAGGATGAATTTCTTTCTGTCGCATAATCAATAAGCCCTTGCAAACAATACCCTTACGGAAGAAGGCTTGCCAGTGAGGATGCATTTTCCTGCTTCTTCTTTTGCATCCAGTGGAATACAACGAATGGTTGCTTTGGTTTGTTCTTTGATCTGTTCTTCCGTTTCAGCAGTACCATCCCAATGTGCTGAGATAAAACCGCCTTTGGTATCCAGCAGGTTTACAAATGTATTCCAATCGTCGGCCTTCGTGATGTGTTCATCGCGATAGGTTTTGGCTTTGTTGTAAATATGCAGTTGTATTTCTTCGAGCAGGGTTTGCACATAGAATTCAATGCCATCCATACTCACCGTTTGTTTTTCTTTAGTGTCCCTGCGTGCTACCTCCACTACATTGTTTTGCATATCGCGCGCGCCGATGGCCATGCGAACAGGAACGCCCTTCATTTCGTATTCGGCAAATTTCCAACCGGGGCGTGAATTATCAGAGTTATCGTATTTCACAGAAATGCCCAGTCCTTTTAATTTCTTCACGAGCTCGTGCGCTTTCACATCGATCAATGCTTTTTGCTCATCGCCTTTATAAATAGGTACGATCACTACCTGAACCGGTGCAATCTTCGGAGGAAGTATCAGGCCATCATCATCACTATGCGCCATTACCAGGGCACCGATGAGGCGGGTGCTCACCCCCCAGCTGGTAGCCCATACATAATCGAGTTTGTTTTCTTTATCGCTGAACTTCACATCAAACGCTTTCGCAAAATTCTGCCCCAGGAAATGTGAAGTACCGGCCTGTAATGCTTTCCCATCCTGCATCAGCGCTTCTATACAATAAGTATCTTCTGCACCGGCAAAACGTTCATTCGGACTTTTTACGCCTTTGATCACCGGTACCGCCATCCAATTCTCTACGAAATCGGCATATACATCCAGCATCTTCCGGGTTTCTTCAATCGCTTCTTCCTTACTGGCGTGCGCGGTATGTCCTTCCTGCCATAGGAACTCGGCTGTGCGCAAGAATAAACGGGTGCGCATTTCCCAGCGAACCACGTTGGCCCATTGGTTAACAAGTATGGGAAGATCACGATACGATTGTATCCATCCTTTATAAGTATTCCAGATGATCGCTTCACTGGTAGGTCTTACCACCAACTCTTCCTCCAGCCTCGCTTCAGGATCTACCATGAGTTTGCCCGGCTGGGACGGATCGTTTTTGAGGCGGTAATGGGTTACCACTGCACATTCTTTTGCAAAACCTTCTGCATTTTTTTCTTCCGCTTCAAAAAGACTTTTAGGAACAAAGAGTGGGAAATAGGCGTTCTGATGCCCGGTATCTTTGAACATCCTGTCCAGCACATCCCGCATGTTCTCCCACAAAGCAAAACCGTAGGGCTTAATCACCATACAACCACGTACTGCACTGTAATCGGCAAGACCACCTTTCAACACCAGATCGTTATACCATTGCGAATAATCCTGTTCCCGGGATGTGATTTCCTTACTCATTATAAATTTTTACAATTCTATTAACAAAATAGTTTACTTACTATCGTTTGTTGGCAAACTCTTTGACGCTTAATTATTACCTATCAACAGAGACGCAAATGTATGTAACTTCACAGTATCTAACTTCTTAATGCTGGCGTTATGAAAAGAATGCTACTCCTCGGTCTCATCGGTTCCAGTTTACTGGCTGGCTGTTCTACTATGTACAAATCCGGACAAACGCCCGATGATGTTTATTATTCCCCCGGAAGAGAAGGTCAGGTGGTGCGTCAGCAAAAGCACCAGGATGACAAATCGCGTTATGAAGATTATATCAGCAGCCAGGACGACCAGTACCTGCGCATGAAAGTAGCCAACCGCAACCGTTGGAGTGCATTGGATGACTTCAATTACTGGTATGACAGCCGCTATGATTTTGGCCAGTACTATTACGGTTATGGTGGTTACAATACCTGGAACAACTTATATGCCTGGAACCCCTACTCCTATTCAATGTACCCGGCCTGGAATTATGGATTGAGTTACGGCATGTGGCGGCCAGGATGGGGTCTGGGGTGGAATTGTCCCGCTTACACTGTGATCGGTTATGCGAATCCGAAAGCTTTTTACGGAAACAATACCTATGTAAATTTCAACTCGGGAACGAATATAGCGGCTTTCCGCAACAGGACTTACAACAACACCAATTCCGGTTACCGGGATAACAAATCCGGACAATGGATTAATGTTGACAACAACCAGAATCGTTTTGGCAACCTGATGAAACGGGTGTTTAGTCCTGCACCCAATAATTCCAGCAATGCCAGCAGTTGGGACAGGCCCGTGCGTACTTTCAGCAATACCAACACTTATTCTTCCGGCAATAACAACTCCTCATCCAGTTCTTCCAGCAGCAGTAGTGCAGGCGGCAATAGCGGCGGCTACAAAAGCACAGGCAGCAGTGCGGGTGGTGGCCGTAGCAGGGGTAATTAGTACAAACGTCTTCAGCACATGCACGTCAGGTGAATGGTTTGCCTGTCGTTAGTGATAAGTGCATCCAAACAAAACTATTATGAAATCATTTACACTGGGTTCTTTATTGCTCTTTGCTTTGTTTGCATCTGCCCAAACACCGGAAGATGCATTGCGTACCGCCTGGTTCACACAGAATGGTACGGCACGCAACGTTGCAATTGGTGGTGTAATGGGTTCTCTCGGCGGAGAGATCACAGCCAATCACGTGAACCCCGCGGGTATTGGTATGTACAAGACCAATGAGTTGGTTTTATCTCCTGCGTTTTTATTGAACAATAATAAATTTAATTTCAGAGGTTCCGATACCACCAGTAGTCTCAACCGTTTCAACTACGGCACATCGGGTTTTATTCTCAGTTCGGCTAATCACGATGGCACCAGGAAGTGGACGAGCAGCGCATTCGCTTTATCGGTGATGGAAGTAGCGAATTATAACAACCATATCCAGTTCAAAGGTTTCAATAATTTCAGTTCTTATTCCGAGCAATTCCTGGAAGAGCTTACGCGCGACCGTGCCGATACCAATGCAGCACTCAGCAATTATATTTTTGGTTCTTCTCTTGCTTTCCGTACTTACCTCGTAGATACTTTGCGGGGACCCGGCGGTACGCTGGCCGGTTATCAAAGCATGGTGCCCATTTCAACAGGTGTGAATCAGATGTATGATGCCGTTACGCGCGGCGGATACCATGAGATCGCTTTGGGATTCGCCGGCAATATGGATAATAAATTGTACATAGGCGGCAGCTTCACCATCCCGGTAATCAGTTATGCGCGCGACCTCACCTACACAGAAACGGATGCCACCAATAACCCCAATAATCATTTTGCTTATTCTACTTTCAAAGAACAGTTCAATTCCCGGGGTATAGGCATTGGCGGCAAGTTTGGTATCATTTATAAACCGAAGGATTTCTGGCGCATTGGCTTCGCGATACACACGCCGCAATTCATTGGTTTCAAAGATGAACTCAGGGCATCTATGACTACCAATACCGAAGGTTTTGCAGGAACAGTAAGTGAAACCAGCGATCGCCTCAACAGTGGTGACCCCGGCAGACGCTCCTACAACCTGTTAACTCCCTGGAGGGCCATTGTTAGTGGTAGTTATGTATTCCGTGAGATCAGGGATACGCGTTTGCAAAGGGCTTTCATCAGCGCCGACCTCGAGTATGTAAATTACCGCGGTGCTCGTTTTTATTCTACCGATGGTGGTGACCAGGCATTAGCAAATTATTATCACCAGGTGAACGATGCCGTTAAAGCATCTTATAAAGGCAATATTAATTTCAAACTAGGCGGTGAACTCAAACTGCACACCATCATGTTCCGGTTGGGAGGCGCGTACTATGGCAGTCCCTATGCAGATGCCGCCATCAAAGCCAACCGTATTGTGGCCAGCGGCGGTATCGGTTACCGCGATCATGGTATTTTCATTGATCTAGGCTATGCGCATGCTTTCAACACAGATGCACAATTCCCCTATCGCCTCAACGATAAGCCCAACACTTTTGCAGAACAAAGTGGCAGCGCCGGTAACCTCATGCTAACTTTCGGGATAAAACTCTGATAGCCGCTGACCGGCATTTCGTGCGTCGATCCATTGAATGGAACTGTCTTTTTTAAACCAGGTCATCTGCCGCTTGGCATAATGACGGGTATTTTGTTTGATCAGGCGAACCGCTTCGTCTAGCGAATATTGTCCAGCCAGATGCTGGAATAATTCTTTATAACCCACCGTTTGCAACGCGTTAAGGTGTTGATATGAAGCAACTGAACGGACCTCTTCCAGCAAACCCGCTTCCATCATCTGGTCTACCCTCGCATTGATGCGTTCATATAAGCGTTCACGGGGAAGTTCCAATCCGATCTTTGATACAGTAAACGGACGCTCTACCTGGTTGCGTTGACGAAAGACAGTAATAGATTGCCCCGTAGCTTCCATAATTTCCAATGCACGCATGAGACGTTGCGGGTTCTGTTGTTCAGCTATCTCCCAGAAAGCGGGGTCTTTGGTGCGCAATTCCTGTTGTAGCCAGTCCAACCCCTTTTCTTTGTAAGCCTCTATGATCTGTTTGCGCACCAACGGCGACACTACAGGCATTTCATCCAATCCTTCACAAAAAGTTTTGATGTACAAACCGGTGCCGCCTACCATCACCGCATACTGCTGCTGTTGGAAAATTTCATCGGCCGCCTGTAATGCATATTGCTCAAAGCTTGCTGCGTTTACGGTTTCTTTCACCGAATGAGAAGCAATAAAATAATGTTTCACGGCTGCCAATTCTTCGGGTGAAGGTCTGGCTACGCCAATATTCAGTTCCCGGTAACATTGCCTGGAGTCGGCAGAAATGATGTTTGTATGCAAGCGCCGGGCGAGGTCAACAGCAACGGCTGTTTTCCCTACTGCAGTAGGACCAACAATGATGATGACATGTTTTGCTGCAACTGGCTGCATAAGCCGCGATTAAAAATCTTCTTCGCCTCCGCTGTTTCCTTCTTCTTCGTGTTCACCTCCGTTTTCTTCCCCTTCTTCACCAAAACCTTCTGCTGCTTCTGAGAGATCGTATTTCTCTTCTATGTCTGCAAATTTATCGCCCAGCAAACTTTTGGTTCCATATTGCTGCGGGCCGATCCCTTCTGTTCTTGAAACAGCAGGATAAGTGATCTTGCTGCTTTCTTCCTTGCTTACATTGATGAGTTCTACCAGGAAGGTCCAGTTCTTTGTAAAATCATACACATAAATAAACCGCTGGTTGGTATCCCTGATCTCACTGCCGATAGTGGTCTCGGACATGAGTAATGGCTCTGCAACATAAGATTTATCGTATTTGGCAAAACTGATCTCCCTACCCCTTTGCCAGTTATCGTTACTTCTGAAAAATGTAGCCTGGTGTTTGCTATCGAATTCATAAGCTTTCAGGATCGCAAAATGCAGGTCCTGAAAAAACTGTTTGTGCTGTATGACGATGTCCCTGTAAACCGCATCATCTTCTTCCAGATATACCCTGAATTTTAAAACAGCCATTCTTCGTGAATTGTTAGTTGTTTATAATTGCTGCAAAATACAATTTATTCAACGGCCTGCAAGTGCAGTTCCTTGCCCTTTTCAAGCATGAAATGGTAAGCCGCTTCATAGTTGTTGGGAATAACACCGTCCAGTATTGCTTCCCGTATGGCGTCTTTGATGATGCCTACTTTCTTGCCTGGTGCCAATCCGAATGTTTGCATGATCATCTCCCCTGTAACAGGCGGTTGCCAGTTTCGGATACGGTCGCTTTCCTCCACCTGGTACAATCTTTCCCGCACCAGCTCGAAGTTCTGCAGGTATCTTTTTACTTTCCCTTTATTCTTGCTGGTGATATCCGCTTCACAAAGCATCATCAATGCATCTATGTCTTCACCTGCATCAAACAGTAACCGGCGGATGGCGCTGTCGGTAATATTTTCTTTGGTAAGGCTGATGGGTCGCAAATGCAACAATACCAGCTTCTGCACCAGCTTCATTTTCTCATTGAGTGGCAGTTTAAGTTTGGTAAAAATCTTCGGAACCATCCTGGCTCCTACCACTTCATGCCCGTGAAAAGTCCACCCATGCCCTTCTTCAAACTTTTTGGTACCCGGCTTGCCTATATCATGCAGCAATGCTGCCCAACGCAACCAGAGATCGGTTGTTTTATCGGCAATATTATCCAGTACCTGCAGGGTATGGTAAAAATTATCCTTGTGTCCTTTTCCATCTATGTATTCTGCTCCATGCAGTTCTATCATTTGCGGAAAGATCAGTTGCAGGAGTCCGCTTTTAAACAGCAGGTCCCACCCAATCGATGGTCGTTCGCACAACATGATCTTGTTCAACTCATCGGTGATCCTTTCCTGTGAAACAATTTTGATACGTTTGGCATTTTCTCCTATAGCAGCAAAGGTTTCAGGTAATATGGTAAAACGCAGTTGGGCAGCAAACCTTATGGCGCGCATCATGCGCAACGGATCGTCGCTGAATGTTTGCGCAGGGGCCAGTGGTGTTTGGATGATCTTCCGCTCAATATCCGTCACCCCATTGAAAGGATCGACCAGTTTGCCAAAATCTTTTTTGTTCAGGCTGATAGCAAGTGCATTGATGGTAAAATCCCTCCTGTTCTGATCGTCTTCAATAGTGCCGGGCATTACTTCCGGCTTGCGGCTATGTGAGCGGTAACTTTCTTTCCGGGCGCCTACGAATTCCACTTCAAAATCTTCGAGTTTGATCTGTGCCGTACCGAAATTCTTAAAATAAGCCACTTGTGGTTTGGGCTTAAACATTTCTGCCACTTTGTGCGCCAGCGCAATACCATCTCCCATACAAACGATATCAGCGTCTTTGGTAGGTCTGCCAATGATCTTGTCGCGCACAAATCCTCCTATGAGATAACAAGGCGTATCCAAAGCCGTTGCAGCTTTCGCAATTTTCTCCAGTACCTGCTTTTCCTTATCAGAGCAAACTATGTCCATAAACTGCAAATGTAGCGCTGTTTTGTTTTGGATCAACGGGGAAGGCAATCGAGTAATTGCCGGGTGGTGATATGCCTTGCGCAATGGAAATGGGCTTGCGGACAGGTTTTTTTTCCATGGAGTCCGCAAGGCCTGCACGAAAGTGCTTCTGTTACCTCCACAATATGACTGTTATCAGACAATGGCCCATATCCAAATGCGGGAATAGTGGAACAATAAACAGCCGTTACCGGAGCATTCACTGCCGATGCAAAATGCATCGGCGCAGAATCGTTCACATAATTCATCAGCGCTCCCTGCATCAGGGCAGCCGACTGCAGGAAACTGAGTTTGCCGGCTAAATTTTCTACCTGTCTGCCCTGCACGGCGTTCGTCATCTCATCACACAATGCCCGATCGCCGGGTGCACCCAGCAGGTACACTTTATATTCCGCCGGCAAAGATCCGATCAACGATATCCACTGATCGGCCGGAAATTGTTTGGTGAACCATACCGATGCGGGAGCCATGCAAACATAGGTCTGTGTTTGCCAAGGAGCTACCGCTTCCATATCCCGCTGCGATGGATACAACCTGGGCCTGGCCGCATGCGCATCCGTTAAAGAGGCGACCAACAGGTGATTGCGTTCTATTTCATGGATGCCTTTGCCCTCTTCTGAAAACACGTGCCGGATAACATCTGTGAACAAAAAACTGAATGGGTTTTTATCAAAACCAATGGTTCTGCGTGCTCTAGAAAAAGCGGTGAGCAAGCCGGTTGCAGCATAACGCTGTACATTGATCACACAATCGTACCGGTTTGACCTGATCTGTTTCAGTAGTTGGAACAGGTTGCGGTATTTATTTTTCTTTTTATCCCATACCAGTACTTCGTGTACATAAGGATGTTCTATGAATAAGGATTCATTTCCTTTTCTAACAGCTATATCAATGGAAGCCTGGGGAAAATATGCGTGTAGTTTTTCAAGCAACCCTGTTGCCAATACAACATCCCCGATAAAAGCAGTCTGAACGACCAGGACTTTCTGCATCAGCAAAAATAATTTTTTTAACGCACTTAAAGAGAAGTTGTTAGTTGGCGGAATTATATTCTGACAACTATCATTTAACAACTCTTTATTCGTATTCCAATTCGTTGCTGAAAAACTCCCAGTCGAACAGCAGGAAGCTTGAAGAAATACTTTTCAGGGAAAATTCACTTCTGTTCCTTTTGTGTGAAGAACGATGGCGAAGCCTGGTGGAGCTGATGGCATGACGGTCTATCCCAAGGCTGAGTACAGCGTTGATGAATGAATGCATTTTTTCACTTGGAACGTCTAAAATAACCCTTGCCATATACAGTATTTACCTGTTATAGGATATCAACTTTAAGTTCGATATTTTTTCCGGGTTCTACAAGTAAAAAGGGTTAAAATTAGTATTAAACTAATGTTACCTCGCAAGCGGCTCTTTTACAGTTATTTAAAGATATCTACGTGAAAAATAAGTCTCCTGAAGCGCTTAAGGCCTTATGATACTCAGGCTGCCGTCTTTCTCCCATTTAATGACGGAAGACGGTTTGGCATAGTCTTCTTCATCGCGCCGGTATTTGACTACATAATCCACTCCTTCATGAATGACCGGCTCTATATCCCGGAAACACTGCGGAGGCGGATATCCTGAAAGGTTGGCCGATGTGCTGACGATGGGTTTTCTGAACCGGCGGATCAGGTGTTTGCAGAAGGTATCGCCGCAAATCCGTATGGCCACCGAACCATCGACTCCCAGCAGGTTGGATGCCAGCCCTACCCCTCCTTCATAAATGACCGTGGTAGGTTTGGTGACCCCTTTGATATAATCGAATATTTGCAGGTCGGGCTGGGTTACGTGGCGAAGGATATCTTTCTCATCGGCCACCAGCACGATCATGGCTTTGTTATCGGCCCTGTGCTTCAGTTGGTAAATCCTTTTCACCGCGTCTTCATTGGTAGCATCGCAACCGATACCCCAGATGGTATCTGTAGGATACAGGATCAGTCCTCCTTTTTGCAGCACATCGAGACAGGCATCAATATCTTGTTGGAATGGAAGCATCTTCATACAAAATTACCGGCAGCAAATTACAAATTGTAACGCAGATACATGCTGCAAAAGCCATGATACTGTATGTTTGCACAAAAAACTGACCATGGAATCATTGAAAGCCCTGATACAGGAAGCCTGGGGCAACCGGGAGTTATTGAAAGAAGTGACTTACACCGAAGCCGTTCGCACCATTATTGAAGAGGTTGACAAAGGCAGGCTACGCGTAGCTTCCCCGGAGAATGGCCGGTGGGTGGTGAACGAGTGGGTGAAACAGGCTATTTTGATGTATTTCAGCATCCAGCAAATGCAGACCTGGTCTATCACGCCTTTCGAATTTTACGATAAAATGCTCCTCAAAAATAATTACCGCGAACTGGGTGTAAGGGCTGTTCCCCATGCCGTAGCCCGTTATGGCGCTTTCCTGGGCAGGAATGTGGTGCTCATGCCCAGCTATGTGAACATCGGCGCTTATGTAGATGAGGGCACTATGGTAGACACCTGGGCCACCGTGGGAAGCTGTGCCCAGATAGGCAAAGGCGTTCACCTGAGTGGTGGCGTAGGTATCGGTGGTGTGCTCGAACCATTGCAGGCGAGCCCCGTGATCATTGAAGACGGATGCTTTATCGGTAGCCGTTGCATTGTGGTAGAAGGCGTGATCGTAGAAAAAGAAGCGGTGCTGGGCGCTAATGTGGTACTTACCCAATCAACCAAGATCATCGACGTAAGCGGGTCCGAGCCCGTCGAATACAAGGGCCGTGTTCCTGCCAGAAGTGTAGTGATCCCGGGCAGCTATACCAAAAAGTTCAATGCGGGCGAATACCAGGTAAGCTGCGCCCTCATCATTGGTCAGCGTAAACCCAGTACAGACCTGAAAACCAGCCTCAACGACGCATTACGCGATTTCAATGTAAGTGTTTAAACTCATTACTGACTGTTCAATTATACTTGATAGATGACAGCACAACGCATCGGGTTAAAAGGATTTCTGATCACGTTGCTGGGTGCTGTCTTCTTTTCTACCAAAGCCATTTTTGTTAAGCTGGCTTTTCATGATACAGGCACCGATGCCGTTACTTTACTCACGGTGCGCATGTTATTCTCCCTGCCCTTTTACGCTGTAGTTGCCTGGCTGGCGGCAAAAAAAGAAGAAAACCAGCCTTTAACACGCAGGCAATGGCTCCTGATCGGCGTCATGGGCATCCTGGGATATTACCTGAGCAGCTTGTTTGACTTCATAGGGCTGCAATATGTATCGGCGGGACTGGAACGGCTGATCCTTTTTCTCTACCCTACTTTCGCCGTGCTCATCAATACCTGGTATTTCAAAACTGCACTCAGTAAAACGCAGATCGCCGCTTTGTTGCTGACTTATCTTGGTATTGGCATTGCCTACCTGGGTGAGTTGAGGCTGGATACCGGTCACCCGGGTTTCTTTTACGGCTCTTTCATGATCTTTCTCTGTGCCATTACTTACTCATTCTACCTCGTTGGCACCGGCAGGCTGGTAAAGCAAGCCGGTACCGCCCGTTATACTGCTTATGTTATGCTTGCTGCGACAGTTGGTGTTTTCGCTCATTTCTTATTCACCCATTCCATGCAGCAGGTGGCCTTTACCGCTAGCCTGGTAAGTTATGGCTCTGCCCTTGCCATTATTGCAACCGTACTACCTTCTTTTATGATGAGTGCCGGAATGAAAAGCATCGGCAGTAACAATGTAGCCATCATCACCAGTATTGGTCCTGTTTCCACCATCCTGCAGGCGCATTTTATCCTTGGCGAACCTATATTGGGCTTGCAGCTAGCCGGTACAGCATTGGTGATCATAGGCGTATTGCTCATCGGCTGGCGCTCGGCGAATTGATAAGCGCCTGTCATTTACCGAAGTTTTTCCGCCATTTACCGCCTTTCCAGTTATGCCTGCCTAAAGACGCTTCTCCGGCTTTTTTCATGCCACTAGATTTGTGCTATCAAACGATAAATAATGGAAGACTTCAACAAAAACATTGAAAACGAAAAACACAGCCGGTTCTGGACCGGGCTGATATTTGTACTGATCGGCGTAGGGTTGCTGCTCCAGCAGATAAGCGCGCCCTTTCCTCACTGGTTGTTTACCTGGCCTATGATACTCATCATCATTGGGTTGATCTCAGGTATCAAACACAGGTTCCGAAATTTTTCCTGGTTTATCATTGCCGGCATTGGCGCGGTTTTCCTGATGGGAGAAATATTCAGTGATATGGACATGCGGACTTATATGTGGCCCATCATCATCATCGGAGTAGGACTCATTTTCATGTTCCGCCCCAGGCGCAGGTCGCGCTGCTTCAACCGCTGGCAAGACCGGTACGGAAAATATGACTATGATAAAGTACATGTATCTGGCGATGCAGAAATACATACAGATGATGTGATCGACAGCGTATCAGTTTTCAGCGGGGTTAAAAAAACAGTCACATCGAAAAATTTTAAGGGCGGGGAAATTTGTTGTTTCATGGGCGGCGCTGAAGTCAATCTGAGCCAGGCCGATATTACCGGCACCATCGTGATAGATATCACCCTCATTTTTGGCGGAGCCAAGCTCATCATCCCCCCGCATTGGGAAGTCAGGTCAGAGTCCGTGGCCATTTTCGCCGGTATCGATGACAAGCGCCCGATGCAGGCCGGCAATTTCGATCCTTCTAAAGTGATCATCATACGCGGCACCAGCATTTTTGGCGGCATTGAGATCAAAAGTTATTAAACCAATTCGGCTGTTTTCACCTTGTAAATTGATCTGTTATGGAATGGTATCTTGCAAAACTGGTGTATCGCATCATTTGCGGCAATGGCGAACACCACGCACAGTTCGATGAACAACTCAGGCTCATCCATGCAGAAGACGAACTGCATGCCTTTAACAAAGCCCAGCTCACCGGCCAGAAAGAACAGGAAAATTTTTTCAACCGGGCCAACCACCTGGTGCAATGGAAGTTCATCAACGTAACCGAGCTGCACAAACTGGAAAAGCTTACAGATGGTGCCGAAGTGTATTCCCGCATCAGAGAAGAAGATGACGGCCGTGCCTACCAGCACTCCGTTCATGCAAAAGCGGGATATTTGTTGGAGCAGTGTACCGATAAATTCCTGGAAACTGTTTAACCGATATGGTACGATCTATCACAACAGGCAAAGGCTTTTACATTATTTTCTGCTGCTGGTGGCTGGCGTGGATACTCGTCCAGGCCGCCATGGTAGAGCGGGCGGGCTTTGATTTACTGATCGCTTTTACAGATGCTCTTTGTTGTAATATATTGCTGGCGGGCTGTTGCGCACTGATCGTTAACAATATGCGGTTTTACCTGCCCAGGAAGGAACGCTATTGGTACCTGCTGGTTGTGAGCCTGGTAGAGAGCGCTATCTGGTTATTGATGAGCAAATGGATATTGAAATTGTTGTTCAGAAGCAATGTAGCTTACCAGGCTTTTCTCGATCAATCGGTTCCGATCCGTTATATCCTCGCCTTTCTCATGATCGGATGCATGGCCATGATAGCCATCCTGTGGTATACCCTGCAGGAACAACAGGAGAACGACCGGCGTAAAGAAGATGCAGAGCGGCTGGCCAAAGACGCCGAACTGCTCAAACTGCGTCAGCAGTTGCAACCGCATTTTCTTTTCAACAGCCTTAATTCCATCAGTGCGCTGGCCGGTAGTCAGCCTGAAAAAGCACGGCACATGATCCAGCAATTGTCTGATTTTTTAAGAGGCACTTTAAAGAAAGAAGAGCACCAGTTGGTGACGCTGGAAGATGAGTTGCATCACCTGCAATTGTACCTGGAGATTGAAAAAGTACGCTTCGGTCACCGATTGCAAACAGCTATCAATGTAAGAGAAGAAGCCGGCAAACTATTGATCCCTTCACTCCTATTACAACCGATCGTAGAGAATGCCATCAAATTCGGTCTATATGATACCATCGATACCGTATTGATCAGTCTGGATGCCGCTCAGCGAAAAGGTATGCTGGAACTTACGGTCACCAATCCATTCGATGAAACAACTGCTGTCAATACCCAGGGAACAGGGTTCGGACTGGCATCCATCCAGCGCCGGCTCTTCCTGCTATATGCACGGAACGACCTGTTACTGACGCATGCAAACGGTTCTGTTTTTTCAACTACGCTACTCATCCCACAAAATATTTATGAAGGCCATCATCATTGACGACGAATTCCTGGCAAGGAACATGGTAAAAGAATACCTGCAATACTATCCTGAAATAGAAGTAGTGCAGGAGTGCAGTGATGGATTTGAAGGAATCAAAGCCATACAACAACACCAGCCCGATCTCTTGTTTCTCGACATACAAATGCCGAAGATCAATGGATTTGAAATGTTGGAACTGGTAGAGCAGCCGCCTGCTGTTATTTTCACCACTGCTTTCGAAGAATATGCCATCAAAGCTTTTGAAGCACATGCCATCGATTACCTGCTGAAACCCTTCAGCAAAGAACGGTTCGATAAAGCCATGCAGAAATGGCAACAACTGGGCAGGCAGGAAATGGCACTGCAAACGGGTCAGTTATTGGAGAGCCTGGGTAACCAGCCTTCCCGTTCCAACAGGATCGTGCTGAAGGATAATGGAAAGATTAAGATCATCCCTACGGCGAATATCCGTTACCTCGAATCGGCCGATGATTATGTGAAAATCCATACGGCAGAAGGTGCGTTCCTGAAGAACCGGACGATGCAGTATTTTGAGCAACAACTCGACCCGCAGCAATTCGTGCGCATCCACCGTTCATACCTCGTGAATGTGCAGCTCATCAGTCGGATTGATCCTTATGAAAAAGACGGCCATCTGGCCATTCTCAGTGTGGGGGTAAGGCTTCCCGTGAGTAAATCGGGATACCAGAAATTAAAGCAACTGCTGGGAATATAATTTTTGCCAGGTAGCTTCGATGATGGCGGGAATCTGTTGAAAATCCCGGGCTTTATCCAGGAAATGATCGGCGCCACAGCGGAGGCATTCCGATTTGTAGCCGGAAAGGGTATTATTGGTAAGGATCACTACCAGCGGAGAAAAACCTTCCATTTTCCGGATGTCTTTCAGCATATGGAGGCCATTTTTCCCTGGCAGATTGATATCCAGGAGTATGATATCCGGCCGGTAACCATCGTTTAACAGTGCTATTCCCTCTTCGGCGCTTTTGGCTGATTGGATTTCCCCTATAGACCCCAGATCGGCCAATAGCAGGAGCAACCTTTCCCTGATAAAATCAGAGTCGTCCACCATTAATAATCGTAATGCGTTGGCAATCATAGCATTTAAAATAGACGCCGGGGGGGTGCATCATCTGTTTGGGTAAAAAAAAGCTTTGTAAAGGATTAGCCCTACAAAGCTTGCGTAGCGGTTAACTACAAGGTTTCTCAAGGAGAATCAGGTAATGTGGACGTTAACCCAACACAGGAAGCGTCCGGCTAACGGGCTTTTAAAGGATCTTTACTTAGAATATTGGATAATACATCACAAAGAAACACAGTTCCCGCTGGCCCGCACATAACAAGAGTCATGTAAAACATGTAGTATAAAAACTACAATAAACGGTGTTTTTATTATACAATATTGTTCTGGATGGCGTAACGGACCAGGTCGGCATTGCTTTGCATCCTCATTTTGTCCATGATCCTGGCGCGGTAAGTGCTGATGGTATTTACGTTGAGGGAGAGTATATCCCCGATCTCGGAGATGCTTTTACCAGACACCAGCATTTTGAATACTTCAAACTCGCGGTCAGATAATTGTTCGTGAGGAGCTTTGTCGCTTTTCTCTTCCAGTGAACCTGCGAGCACTTCCGCCACTTCACTGGTAATGTATTTTCTTCCGCTCAATATTTGTTGAACGGCTTTCACCAATTCATAAGGTGCACTTTCTTTGGTGAGATAACCTGCCGCTCCTGCCTTGATAGCACGTACCGCATATTGCTCAGGCGAATGCATGCTCAACATGAGTACAGGCGTTTGGGGAGCATGTTCTTTGATCTGCTTGAGTATTTCAATACCGGAATACCCGGGCATGCTGATATCGGAAATGATGATATCCCAGCTTTCTCCGACTGCTTTCTTGAACAGATCAGCAGAATCGGATACATCATGCACTTCTGCAAAAGAAAGTGATTCTTCCAGTATCTTTCTGAGCCCTTCTCGGATCAATGTGTGATCGTCTGCGATCAATATTCTCATTTAATGTTCCTTGTTTGATTTGCAGTACTGCTGATGGCGTAAAGTTAATGACTTCTGGTTAACCTTGCTCGCCATTCATACCAAGTTCCAATAAACAAATAAAGCAGATAGCCGAACCAACGGCAATCTGCCACACCAAAACTCCAAAAATGTTTATACGATCCTGTTAGGTCTACAAATAAAATAGGGGCGGAGAATATTCGCCCCTATTCCGTGGTTTTGCAATAGAATATAGGATTCGTATAGCTATAAGGAAATTGGAATCAGGGATAGATTTACTAAAACTCATACAAAGCTAATCAGGGAAAAAGATTAAGCTTCTGTGTAAATCACCATTTCTTAACGGTGAAAACACGGAATTTTTCAGCGTTCAAACTTCGTATTTTCCCCATTCCGGGGCCTTTCACCCCATCATTTCTTTGATTTGCTGGTCATTCAATGGTTTAGAATAGGCTTTTTGCACCAATGGGTAGGTCATAGCCCTTTTGATATCTTCCGGATAGACCGAAGAAGTTAAAATAAACACACGGATTTCACCCAGGTTTGGCCTGCTTTCCGCCATTACCTTGAAATGGTCCAGGAAATCCCATCCATCCATTACAGGCATATTGATATCTAGCAGGATGATCTGGGGCAGACTGGCCTCTTCCTCTTCCGATGCACGGATCAACAACTCGATGGCCTCTTTTCCGTTCAGGGCTATATCAATGCAAACGTCTGGATGATAGTGCCGGAATATTTCCCGGCTAAGGAAATTCGTTACATCATCGTCGTCTACCAAAAGTATCCGCTGGTATTCAGGCGTCATAGGGCATTGTGTTTTTTTTCAGGAATACTTGAAATGTAGTACCCCTGTTCACCATACTTTCCACTGCGATCTTACCTCCAAGGGCTTCTACCTGGCTTTTAACGATGTAGAGTCCTAATCCCTTTCCTTCCGTATTTTCATGAAAGCGTTGGTACAATCCGAATATTTTGTTCCCGTATTTTCCCATATCAATTCCTTTGCCATTATCTGTGATGGTAAGTACCACAAACTCTCCGTCTTCCTGCGTAGTAATATGGATAACAGGCCGTTCATGCTCCTTCCGGTATTTGATGGCATTGGTGATGGTATTCAGGAACACACTGTGGATAACTTTCCCGGGATAGCAAATGTCTTTTGCTTTGGAGAAATCATAAGTAATCGCCGCTTCTTTTTCCATGATCTCTTCTGAGATGGAATACATCACATCTGTCAGTTCTTTTTCGAATGAGACCGGTTCCCGCAGTTCCGTTTTGTGCACCAGGGAGCTTAGTATTTCATTGAGATCGTCCAGTGTACAGCTCAGCTTATCAATACTGAGATTGATCTTATCAAAAATATCCTTATTCCTGCCTGCCAGTTCTTCTTTGTTGAATAACCAGGTAAGGCTGCGCAGGTTGGCAACAGGGGCACGCAGGTTGTGTGAAGTAATGTAAGCAAACTGTTGCAATTCCTTATTGCTGATCATCAGTTCCTCGGTAAGTTCCTGCAGTTCCATCTCTTTTTGCTTGATATCATCCATATCGATATGAATGCCTGCAGCACGGATGGTTTCCCCCTGCTCATCCCGCAGGGGGGATTTGCTGATGGATAATATCCATTTCCATTTATTCTCGCGGGTCTTCATCCGCATCATCACCTGGTAACTGCTGATCTTACCCGCCACATAATCGTTGTATTGTTTTTCTATCGCTTCCCGTTCATCAGGATGCAGCAGCATGGTAAAAGTTTCCCATTTATTATCCAGTTCTCCCGGGTCATATCCCAACATGATCTTCCACATATCGTTGAAATAAATCGTGTTGTTCCGAATATCCCAATCCCATATACCGATTTCAGCAGCATCGGTAGCCATTTCCAATCGCTCTTCACTGATGCGCAATTGCTCCTGTGTACGTTTTCTTTGCTCTATTTCTTTTTCCAGTTGCAGCGTTCTTTTCCTGACCGAGGCCCTCAATGATATGCTGTACAATATGATGATCAGCAATACCAACAGGACTGCTACCGACAGGATGATCCCCATTCGTATCACATCAGATGAGAAGCCTTTGCCCTCACTGTACACAAACCCATCGAGCCGCGCATTCGGCGAAACCAGCTTCAATGACTTATAGATATCAAGGATATGATTCCAGCGTCCTTCATTCATGTGCCCTATTTCCACTATATCGGGCACGATCAGTTTGCGCATATCTTCGGCTTCCGCCAACAGTTCGGTCTTTGTAACACCCCTTTCTTTTACGCCGGGCAATGTGAGGATATAATCGGCTATTTCTTCCGGGTGATCCAGGGCGTAATCCCATCCTTTGAAGCTTGCCTTCACAAACTTCCTGGTCTTTTCCGGGTTATTCTCTGTCATGCTTTGGAGCGAAAAGAGCAGGTCTCCGTAAAAGTCAATGCCGTAGTTGATGGGTTGTATATAAGACGGTTTTATCCCCTGCTTCCGCAACTGGTTGAGCTCATCGGAATAATAACCGGTCATCGCATCTACCTTCCCTTTGATGAGATCGTCGTTTTTCCAACTATGTGTTACCACATGCAACGAATTGATGGGAATGCCTTCTTTGAGAAAAACAGCCTGTAATTCTATCCAGCCCTGCGCTTCTGAAACCATCAGGGTCTTACCTACCAGGTCCGACGGCACACGGATACCCCTGCTGGCCAAAGAGATCAATATATAGGGTGAATGTTGAAAAAGCGCCCCCAATGCCACTATCGGTTTGCCTTTGGCGAACTGGATCATCAGATCGGAACCGGAAATGCCGAACTGCGCCCGCCCCGCCAATACTTCCCGCAGCGGGTCGTGGTTGCCGTCTCCGGGAACCAATTTTACTTTCAAGCCTTCAGCGCTGTAAAAACCTTTGATCTGTGCCGCATAATAACCTGCAAACTGGAACTGGTGCCACCATTTCAACTGGAGATTCAGGGTATCGTTTGCCGCTTCGGCCCGTTGCACAATACAACATCCCGTCAACAACAAAAGCAACAATGTATTCCTGAGGTACCACATTGGTCTGACGAAGGGCTAGGGTGAAGGGGCCATTGATCGCGCCAAGATAATCTGTTTCAGTCATATCAGGTAAATTCATCAATAAAAGACAAAAAAGTATTTTATCAAATCCATTCATTTACCTTTGCTATTGCAATCAATGATATGTTTTCAAAGACCTGTACTTATGCCATCCGGGCCATGCTGTTCATTGCCCGGCATGCCGAAACCGATAATAAGCTGGGCATCAAGGAAATTGCCGGAGGCATTGATGCACCTGAGCATTTTATTGCGAAAATTTTGCAGCAATTGAGCAAAAAGGGTTTGGTATCATCGCTGAAGGGACCATCGGGCGGGTTTTACCTGGATAAGAAAACGGGTAAATGTACCCTGGCCGACATTGTGCAGGTTATTGATGGCGATTCGTTGTTTACAGGTTGTGCATTGGGACTCTCCCATTGTTCGGAACAATATCCCTGTCCACTCCACCATGAATTCAAAAAGATCAGAAAAGAGATTCATGAAGCGTTGAAGTCAACCAGGCTTTCAGAGTTCAATGAAGAACTGCTTCAGCAATTCACTTATCTGAAAAACAGATAAACGTTATGCAAACACGGCACGACATCCACAATGAGACCGACATCAGTTTACTGGTTCACCGCTTCTACGATAAAGTAAGGGAAGATGCGCTGTTAGCTCCTATATTCAATGAGCGGATCGGCAGTCACTGGCCCGCGCACCTGCAAAAAATGGTCTATTTCTGGCAAACCGTTTTACTGGATGAAAGAAAATATTTTGGGAGTCCCTTTCCCCCTCATGCCAGGTTACCTATTGCACACGCGCATTTTGAAAGATGGATGCAATTGTTTACCGCTACCATTGATGAATTGTTCGATGGAGAAAAAGCGGCGGAAGCCAAATGGAGGGCCGGTAAAATGGCTGAGCTGTTTGAAATCAAAATAGCCCATCACCAGCGCAACAACATGCAAAACCTGATATAATGCCTTCTGCACAATTCACCATCAAAAGGGTATACGAAAAGCCTTCGGCCAAAGACGGTTACCGGGTGTTGGTTGACAGGCTCTGGCCGCGCGGCATGACCAAAGAAGCCGCACACCTCGATGCCTGGATCAAAGAACTGGCTCCCTCCCCTGCCTTGCGCAAATGGTTTGGTCACGATCCCGATCGCTGGAGGCAGTTCAGTAAAGACTACCTGAAAGAACTGAACCATTCTGTTACAGCAGCCTCACTGGTACATGAACTGGCCCTGCACAAGAAAGTAACCCTGGTATATGCTGCGCAGGACACAGAACATACCCATGCACTGGTGTTGCTGCAGTTTATCCAGGAAGAATTGGCACATCCTTAATCTTATAACTTACCCGCACCAACAAAACGCACCCAATCGATCACCCGCGAAGTATAGCCATATTCATTGTCGAAGAAAGCCATCAGGTTCACGGTGCGGCCTGTTACAGTTGTCAGTGACCCGTCGATAATGGCTGAATGACTATTGCCTTTGATATCGAGTGAAACCAATGGGTCTTCGGTGTACTGAATGATGTTTTTGTATTCCCGCTTAGCAGCCTGCCTGAACAGTTCATTCACCTGTGCTGCCGTAACCGCCTCTTTCATCTGGAACACAAAATTGGCCAGTGCACCGTTCGCTACCGGTACGCGGGTAGTAATGGTATAGATGCAGCCTTTCAACAGAACAAAGAGTCGCTCTAAAGATTGTCCCAGGTCAACAGGTACGGGAATGATGGATTCGGCAGCAGCCCTGCCTCTGCGAAGATCTTTATGCGGACCATCCACCAGTTCCTGCCTGGATGTATATGAATGCAGCACATTGATGTGCACCGATTCTATGCCGATGGATTGCATAAGATAGATCAGGTGCGTTGAGCAATTGGTCATGCAGCCTCCGGGGGAAATCAGGTGTTTATCTCCATTCAGTTGGTGCTGATTGAATCCATAAATGCTGAGCGGAATATCTTCTGCACCCGTAGTGGACAAAATGACGTTCCCTGCTCCTGCTTCCAGGTGTTGAGATGCGAGGGCTTTCGTCAGGAATTTACCGGTACACTCCAAAACAAGATCAACCTGCAATGCTTTCCAGGGCAGTTTTGCCGGGGCAGGTTCACGCAAAAAGCGAATGGTTTTACCGGCAGCGATGAGTTCGTTGTTTTCTACTGCGATCTCAAAGGTAGCCGGACCATATACCGAATCGTACCTGAGTAAATAAGCCAACTGATACAGTTCCATGATGTCATTCACTGCTACTAACTCTACACCAGGCATCATTACCAATCTTCTGAACAATAACCGGCCAATCCTGCCCATTCCGTTGATCGCTATTCTCATCGCTGTTTTTTAGCCTGTAAAATTAGCGATTTCATGCAGTGAATGTTCACATAGAACCTACATGGCTAATCCTGACTCTATTTCGTTTTGTTATTCAATGCCGTCTCCAGTTTTTTGAGCCTGGTTGTCCAGAATTTGTCGAAATAATTGATCCAGTCACGCAGTTCATTAAAGCCCTCCTGCTTCAGCATGCAATAGCGTTCCCTTCCCACATCCTCTATGGAAATAAAGCCCGCGTTATGCAATATTTTGATGTGTTTGGAAACAGCCGGCCGGCTCATATCGAAATTTCCGGCCAGGCTGTTGATGGTCAAGCTGTCCTTCGTAAGCATACTCAATATCTGCCTGCGGCTCGGATCGGCAATGACCTGGAAAATGTCAAGCGTGGCTTGTGTCATGTGTTGAGGCGTTTAAAAGTCCGGCAATCTTCTTGATATTCTTCAACCATCCCTCCTCCATAACCGCAAAGATGGCTGCGGTTTGCCCTTCACCGAAACCACTGTGGTTTAACAATAATTCCGTACCATGGTCTTTTTTTTCAAGCGTCCATACTACAACGGAATCCATCGTCATTTTACTATTGCCAGGGCCGCCTTTCCAGGAATAGGACAATTTTTTGAAAGGAACCATTTCCAGCACTTTGCAGTAGATGATCCCATCAAAATCAAAATTGGGCATTGGCCTGGTGCGAAATTGAAACTCATGTCCCACGATGGGCAGAAAATCGTTCTCCATCAGCCATTGGGCCATGAGTTCTGACTTTGTCAGGTATTCCCATACCTGCTCGGGTACATGGTCATAAAACCATTTGTGTGTGATCGCTTTTTGCATAAATAAGTAACTTTTAGGTTACCCAAAATAAGTAACTTTAAAGTTACCAAACAAGTATTTCGGTTACTTTTTTAAATGATACAAACGATATTTTTTACAGTGGCTAGCACTTTCAGGATAGCCTTTCGTATTGTTGTAATGTCGCCTATCATGATCAAAATCATTATAATACAGAAATAATTATTGGCTAATTTTAATTATGAAAAAATATGTTCATATCAACCTGGTATTATTGCTTTTAGCCTGCAACAGCAAAATGGAAACAACCCACCCTACCACTGAAAACATCTCTGAATCGGTCTATGCTTCCGGTTTTGTAAAGAGCCGCGATCAATACCAGGCTTTTGCAAAGGTTACCGGCGTTATTCAAAAAGTATTTGTAACGGAAGGTGACTCTGTATCAAAGGGTGATCCTATTGCATTACTATCAAACGAAGCTCAAAAACTGAATACAGAAAATGCCAAACTGAATGTGCAATTCTCGGATATCAACTCTAATATCAATAAGCTCAACGAGCTGAAAACAAATATAAACCAGGTCCGTGATAAACTGAAAAACGATTCACTGCTGATGGAAAGACAACAGGATCTTTGGGCGCACCAGATAGGGACCAGGAACGAACTGGAACAAAGGGAGCTTGCTTATAAAAGCACTAAAACAACACTTGATGCAGCTATTTTCAGGTATAATGATCTGAAAAAGCAACTCGACTTTGCTATGCTTCAATCGAAAAAGAACCTGCAGATCAGTGAAAGCACAACAAGCGACTATACCATTCGAAGCGAAATGAATGGAAAAGTTTACAGCATTTTAAAAAAACGAGGGGAAGTGGCCAGTCCGCTTGTTGCCATAGCGATCATCGGTGCCGCCAAAGACCTGTATGCAGAATTGCAGATAGATGAATATGATATTGCACGGATACAACCCGGTCAAAAAATTCTGTTAACGATGGACAGTTATAAAGGGCAGGTATATGAAGCGGTGATCAATAAAATTGATCCCATCATGAATGACCGCTCCAGGTCTTTTACAGTAGAAGCGTCCTTCATTTCAAAGCCGCCGGTTCTTTATCCCAACCTGACGATGGAAGCCAATATCATCATCCAAACAAAGCAGCATGCACTGGTGATCCCCAGGAACTATCTATTGAATGACACAACGGTTTTGGTTGGAATAAATGAAAAACGAAAAGTAACCACCGGATTGAAAGATTACCAGAAAGTAGAAATAGTAAATGGCCTCCATACTTCTGACATCATTTACCGGCCGGCGAAGTGAAAACATGAATTATAAACTATTAGTCAATATTGCCCGGTCATTGTTGCTTGCCAGGTGGAAACAAACACTGGTAGCAGCTATTGGTGTTACATTCGGTATTATGATGTTCGTTGCCTTGCTTAGTTTCATGACTGGACTGAACAAACTGCTCGACGGACTGATATTGAACAGAACACCTCATGTGCGTTTATTTAATGAGATCAAACCCAATCCTAACCAGCCTGTCAACCTATCGCCTGCATTCAGGAACAGTTATAATTTCATCAGCTCTATCAAATCCAGCGGAGGGAGATTAGAAATATATAACAGCGGACCTATTATGGAAGCGATCAATAAAGACAACCGGGTTCTTGGTTTTGCACCAAGGATAACGGCGCAGGGGCTTTATAATGATGGCAATGTAGATATCACAAGTGTAATCAATGGGATCGACGTAGATGCTGAAAGTAAAATTTACCATTTTACCGACTATATCGTAGCAGGTAACGCCAGCGACTTAAAAACCGTCTCTAACAGTGTAATCCTGGGCAAAGCCCTGGCAGAGAAATTGCTGGCCAATATAGGAGATGTAGTGCAGCTTACTACTTCTACAGGCGACAGGTACACGCTCAAAGTAATTGGATTTTTTCAGTCAGGGATTAACGATTTTGATAAAACGCAAAGCTATGTTTCGATTAACTCTGCACAAAAACTACTTGGCAAACCCAATAACTATATTACCGATATCCAGGTCAATCTGAAAAACATGGATGACGCACCTGCTGTTGCAAAGGAGTTTGCCAGGCTGTTCCGTGTAGATACGGAAGATATCCAGACGGCGAATGCCCAGTTTCAAACGGGAAGTAATGTACGTTCCATCATTTCTTATTCAGTAGGTATCACTTTGTTGATTGTTGCGGGATTTGGCATTTATAACATCCTCAATATGATGATCTATGAAAAAATGGATGCCATTGCGATTCTAAAAGCAACCGGGTTTTCTGGCAGAGACGTGAACAAAGTTTTTCTGATCATTGCATTGAGTATTGGAACATTTGGAGGTATACTGGGATTGGTTTTCGGACATATCCTGGCAACAATCATTCATCTCATCCCATTCAACACATCTGCATTACCAACCATCAAAACCTTTCCAATCAATCCTGACCCTGCATTCGATTTCATAGGAATATTTTTTTCATTAATTACAACTTACCTGGCCGGCCTCCTTCCTGCCCGAAAAGCAAGCAAAGTGGATCCGGTCATCATCATTCGTGGAAAATAAAATGAACAATACCATTCTTGAGGCAAAGCATATCAGCAAAAGCTTTCACGACACCACATCATTCCGGGTGCTGAATGACATTTCTTTTTCTATCAAAAAAGGCGAGTTTATATCTGTAATGGGAAAATCGGGTTGTGGCAAATCAACATTATTGTATGTACTTTCTACCATGGATACCGATTATGAAGGACAATTGTTGATTGATAATGAAATGATCACTGGCAAAAAAGAAAAACAACTGGCCAGGATCAGGAATGAAAAGATCGGTTTTGTTTTCCAATTCCATTACCTGATCAATGAATTTGACGTATTGCGGAATGTTATGCTACCCGGACTGAAGATGAATAAATATCCGGAGAAGGTTGTTGAAGAAAGGGCAATGGAAAGGTTGAAGATGCTTGATATTGAGAAATTGGCCTATAAAAACCCTACCCAGATTTCTGGTGGAGAAAAACAAAGAGTAGCCATTGCACGCGCCCTGATCAATGATCCGCACATCATCATGGGCGATGAACCAACTGGTAACCTGGATAAAAAAAATACCGACGTAGTGTTTGATATTTTCCAGCGTCTGGCAAAAGACTTCGGTCAGACTTTACTGGTAGTAACCCATGATCCAGCTTTTGCCGAAAAAACCCAACATATTATACAAATGGAAGATGGAAAAATAATCAGGGTATGAAAAAACCCCGTATTTCGAGTAAATACGGGGTCTTCCCTACTTTAGTTGGTGCACCCAACTGTACAATTCTCGAACCACTTTATACCTGATTTGACAAGACTTGCGAATCTTATGATTGCATAAGAATTCTGCAGGTCTTTTTTATTGCTTGATTTTAAGCGGTTTAATAACGACAAAATTAAAAAACGTGAAAATTGACAAAAATTACAAGGACTTTATCTTGTCCATTAAGCAACAAATAGTCCAAAGCCGCTACGTGGCTGCCAGGCTTGCCAACCGGGAGCAACTGATGCTTTACTTACAAACAGGGCTGATGATTTCTGAAAAGATAAAGGCCCAGAAATGGGGTGCCAAAGTCCTTGACCAGATTTCTGCAGACCTGCAAAAAGAACTACCCGGACTAAAGGGCTTTTCGCCGGGAAACCTCAAGAAAATAAGGCTGTTTGCGGAGGCTTATGCTCCCCACCTGGTAATTGGTTCGACGCCGTCGAACCAAATTGGGGAGGAGGGTTTTTCAATTAGTTCGACACTGTCGAACCTAATTGAAAATGAGGCTTTTTACGGGGCTTTTACGGGTATCAGCTTCTCCCATCATTTTGCCATTATCACTAAAATAAAGGCCTGGGAAGCCCGGATTTTCTATATCCAGTCTGCAACAGCTAATTTCTGGTCGCTGACGGTGCTGGAACACCATATTGAAAATAACCTGTTTGGAAAAGAGGGTAAATTGCCCAATAATTTTAACGGCACTTTGCCAGAGACTATAACGCCTTCTGCAGTTAAGATGTTTAAAGATGAATACTTGCTGGATTTTATTGTCGGCGATGAACTGGACGATGAACGCCATATTGAACAACAGGTAGTTTTAAACATCCGCAATTTTATTTTGCAAATGGGTAAAGGTTTTTGTTTTATTGGCAACCAATACCGGCTTGAAGTGGATGGGGATGAATTTTTTATTGACCTGCTCTTTTTTAACCGCCATCTGCAATGCCTGGTGGCTTTTGAACTGAAGAAAGGAAAATTTAAACCTGCTGATGCCGGGCAGCTTAATTTTTATCTGAATGTGCTGGATGAAAAAGTAAAACTGCAACAGGAAAACAGCAGCATTGGCATTGTACTTTGCAAAGAGAAAAATAATACCGTAGTTGAGTTTGCCATTAAGAGTTTTGATAAGGCTATGGGTGTGGCTACTTATAAAACCAGTAAACAAACACCGATACAAATGAAAGGAATATTGCCTGATACGGATGCGTTGGGGAAATTGTTGGAATAGTAAAGTAAACCAATAAATTTGGTAGCCACTAAAACTAAATATTTGCTTGCTTTATTACTTGAATTACTTTGCCACTAACAAAATATTTCGAAGCCTCTGACTCATGAATATAAATTGGAGGATATTGATGCGACGACTCTGAAACTAAACATACTTGGCTATTCTGATGGTCTATGATGATTTTCTTTATGTTAGCCATTTCATCAATTACAGAAAGTACATAGTCATTGCTTGTGACATTTTTATCTGTGGCATCTATGATTACATAGTCTCCATCCTCAATATTTCTTCCATTAATATTAGCTTGATTCATTGAAGCGCCCACTGCTTTTATTGCAAAAACTGATTTTCTGTTTTTCAAAAGAAAGCTGGATACTTTGATATGCCCTTCAATTCTTTCATCAGCATAAATATCGGCATGTCCACAATTTGCAGCCCCTAAGACCGGGACTATATTAAAATCCGAGTTAGAGGATATACCGGCGGATTTTTTGCTTATTGTTTTATTTTCCCTGTCCCATTCTATTAATCCTCTTCTTTCTAATTGCTCTAAATGATGTTTAACAATTTGCGGATGAGGTACATCAATAATCTTAGCGACATCCCTTAATGACATATTGCCGATATTGTACGTATCAGCAAGCCTTAATAGCTTTTGTTGAATGGTGTGCATAAATCAGGATTTTAATAAACAAGAAGGGTTATATCCTGGGTCTTGAAACTCATATAACTGAATAGCGCCAACCGATGTAAGCTTTTGACCTAAAAAAACAGCCAACCCAAATGGACCAAAGTAAAATAGGTGAGTCTTCTTTGATTTATACTTATTAATCATGCTCTTGATAATATCTTTTGACGCACTTGCCAAAGCTACAGCTTCTGAATCATTTTTAATTGAGAAGTTGCCAGGTGTTGATTCTGGCTGTAAAGAAATGATTTTTTTTAGCGGCGTACCGGTACTTTTGAAGAAGTCGGCAACATCTGTTAATGCCTTACCGGTAATATTGAATACTACAGCTAATTCATCACCGTTTGATTTTATTCCTACTGTGGTTGGATTTATTTCTGTATAAATCGGTTTATATGATATTTTTCTTTCGGCATCCGACCTCCAGGATTCTGTTTGCGGAGGTTGCAGTAATTCAAAAGTCCAATTACCAATTTCGGGGAATATCATACCGAGTGATATACCGGTAGATAAAGCACATTTGCCCCTGAAAGTAATATGGCGGCTTGCTGTTTTTGCAGCTAATTTATTCTTAAGAGTAACTAATTCAGGAATGAGAGTTTCATTCCAAAGTTTTGAATCAGGTACTTTCTTAGTTGGTCTATCAAAATATTGTACCCAGTCAATAGTAACATTAGCTTTGGGTTCATACAGTCCTTTCTCCCAATTATGAATATGGATTACATTCGATTTAAAACCCACTCTTCTGCCAGTAATAGCATCGCCAATTATTTTGTGTAATTGTTGGTGAGTAAATACCTTACTTCTGTTTGAGAAAATTTGCTCGATAAGATGAGAGTAAGCATTGCTCAATATTGAAAAAACCTTCTTTTGATATTTTGGATGTTGAATCAGGTAGCTTACAAACTGATGTTTACAGGTTGTATTGTCCCCAAAATCATATTTACCAATATCAAGCTTGACATGATTAAGTATATACGAATAATATTTTTGTAGTTTCAATTTTGCAAAGCCCACCTTTAACTCTTTTTCGGTTGACTTTAGGGCTTTGAGAGCTGAACCAGTATAAAGTTTTTTAGCTTCGGTATACCTATCAATTTTTTTATACAGTGACTTAATATCCGCACTTACATTTGGGCAGGCTAAGTAAAAGTTGCGGTAAGTTTTTTTGATGCCAATACTAATTTGGTGAAACGTTTTGATTACCCCTGCAAATTCAGCGTTTGTAACCAAATGGTTTTTTACCTGGATATGGTCATAAAAATGTTTCCTATTACCTAAAAAAACGACATCAACATCACCGGTTCCTTCGGGCATTAACTTCACAAAAGATGGGTCCGAAATCCACTTGGGGATATTGCAAACAATATATCTATCCTGATAAGAATACCCATCACCCCCGATGATGCCTCCAGTTGCTTGTGGAGACAAGAGAGAAAATATGGGTTTTGATTTCTTTTTATTTTCAGTTGCCATTAGCTTTTTTTATGAGAGTGGAAACATATCACCAAAAATGTTATCCCGCCAGATACGAAGAGCGCCGCCCTGGTTGCCTTGTTTCTCCAACAATACTGCCTGGTCAATAAACTTTCCAACTTCAGATAACTTCTGTCTTGCTGTGGTAATTTTTGATGCATCCATCTGGTCAGAAACAGGAGAACCTAAGCCTGCCGGGTCATTCCACGTTTCACCAATTCTGTCAAACGCCGTAGCAAAAAAACTTTTCAGTTCATATACATAGCCCCCAGAGAATGGAGGATATAAAATTTGCATAGCCATTACTTCTATTAAAAAAGAGGGCTTGATTGGTTTACCTTGCGTTTCATTCCACTTTTTAATCATTTTCACCATCGGTTTCCATTCGCCGTCAAAAGCCTTATTTGCCTCTGTTGCTTTTTCAGCATGTATTTGAGGGTCGGTTTTAATCCAATCGCACAAAACATTATCAGAAATTTGATAGTAATTACTTACTTCAAAAGCGGGTACGGCATCAATACTTAATACTTTATCTTCTTCTGTTGTGCCTAATGCAATATCAATACCGACAGACCTTCTGCCTATTGAAACTTTTGATTCACCATATTTTTTCGCAAGACATTTTTTAAAATCTGATAGAACCAATAATGGGTCAGTCAGGTATTTCTTTTCTTTCTCTTTATCAAGTACAAAGAAAATATCTACATCCTTTAAAGGCCTTGTTTTCGTATGCCGCCCATAGGAGCCGGTAAGAAAATCGTTTTTAATGCTAAAATTATTCCCGATGTGCTCACGGATTTCTTTCTGTAACCTGCTTGCATCCTTTTGCTCTGCCTCTCTTAATTCAAGGCGTGATTTGAATTTCTTAAATGCTTCACTTGTTGTTATCATGATGCTTTCCTCCAATAACCGGCTTGTGTACCGATTGAATTTGTGCCAATAGTTGTTCCTAAATTTTGTTTAACAAAACCGTCTGTTGATAAAAAATTACAATCACTCCATCCATCAACATGCGGTGCACCTGCAGACACACTAAGAATTACCCTGTAAGTGCAGGTGCTTGGAATAACTCCAAGTTTCTTAATGGCAAACTTTATCGCATCTGTATCAACCCACATTGAGCCTTCGCCACTTGAGTAGCAATAATCAATTGTAAAATCACATCTGGTAACTAATGAGCCAGAAGAACTGGCCACTTCTAATACGGCCTGTTTCAAATGTTTTGATTCAAGCCAGGTTCTTACGCCAACATCATAGATATTAAAATCACTTGCAAACTTTGCAGGGTCTAATCCAATATCCAAAATAATTTGTTTAATTGAACTAAGCATTTTTTGTGTTACATAAGTAACGCTGTGTGTATAAGTATATACGGTAACTGAACTTGCCATTCTATTTAAATTTATCTGCGTTTATTGTTAATTGTGTGAAATTTGATTTTTTATCTTCGTCATTTCTTTCATCTTCAATTTTATCCCCGGTTTTATAAGTTTTAAACCGGCTGTTTTTTTCTTTTAGAGCCTTGGTTACCCAATTCAAATCTGCCTCATGTACGGGAAAATAAATTTCCCATTCGCCATGAAATGGATTAAATGATAAGGAGCTTTCATTTGATTCGTCACTTATTGCATCATCGCCGTAAAGACAATAAAGCCTAACCCTTGGGCCATTGCCGATTATAGTGATTGCATCTTTTAGCGGTGTTTCGTCTGCAATAAGGGAAGATACTATTCCAGCAATACTGTTAAGCTGGGTTTTGGCATCATCAGAATCAACAGTAATTACATTCACTATTGCTTCCCAGGTTGCAGATGGTATTCTTGCCGGACTTGAGGAAAATCTTCTTGCTACTACACTCATATTTTTACAGTTTTGGCTTGTTTCAAAGACTTTAATAACATTTGATTGGTTAGCAATGCCGGATTTAAAACCGTATCAATACTTAGGGTTAACGCCCCAATAACGGCTTTCCTAATTTGCCTGCCATCCAAACCTTCAGCCTCATCAATTACTTTTTGAAATTTGGAGTCGGAAATTAATTTTTTCACCTCCGTCCATTTTTCCGAAAAAGCAGTTAATGTATCTTTTAATATTTCTTCACAGGCCTCTCTTGATGGTTTGTCAATCCGTAACACTAAATCTGCCCTTGAGATAAAGGCTGGGTCAAGTGCCCCTTCAAAATTGCTTGTAGCTATAAAAAGTAATTGTGGAAATCTTGCGGCTAAATTATCAAGCCCGGCAAGCATCGCATCCGTTGCCCTATGTACATCAACGGGGTTCGCTTCCATGCTCATTTTGCTTCTATCTGCAACTAAAGTTTCAACCTCATCTAATAAAACAATCAGTGGGCCCTGCCCTGCATGTTCAGTGACCACCTCCTCTAAAAACCTTCTTATCTC
Source organism: Asinibacterium sp. OR53 (assembly GCF_000515315.1). Taxonomy (NCBI): domain Bacteria; kingdom Pseudomonadati; phylum Bacteroidota; class Chitinophagia; order Chitinophagales; family Chitinophagaceae; genus Asinibacterium; species Asinibacterium sp. OR53. The sequence goes on along the minus strand of NZ_KI911562.1, from coordinate 2,170,002 downwards.
TCTTTGGCTTTTACCAAGTGCTGAACTGCTTAAATTATGAGGTTCTACTTCAATGAAAGTGACCTTTGCATTATTCAATTTAGAAACTGCAGCAGAAGCAACCCCTTTCGCAATTGATGTTTTTCCAGTGCCGGGAGGGCCAACTAATAAGATTATACCGTGCAATGGAACTGCAGCTTTTGATTTTATCTGTGTACGAAGAGTAAGCTCAAGAATTACCTGGGCTTGCAGTTGAGTTTTTATATTATCGGGTAAAACAATTCGTTTCCACAATTCTTCAAATTCATCGCTTGGTAATTTTCTTAAATCAAGTATTCCTTTATCCTGCATTTATAAGTATTTTATACCGTCAATTAATTTGACACAAATTTGACGAAATGTATTGATATACAAATCAAGTATTTATAAAGAAATTGTGGATAATGGCAATACTCACTGAAAATCAATTGTTTATTGCCTTCAACCTCCCCACTTCCTCCCCAATCAACCGCTTAATATCCATCTTCACCTGGTAGTAATTGTCCAGCACTTGCTGTTGGGCAACATTGGAGACTACAGGAATATCCCGGTAGTTACTCACTTCTGCATTTAGTTTTTCATGGTCATTGATAATTTCGGAATGAAACATTTTGAGTTTTATTTTTTCCAATGGGTCATCGGCAACCATGCCCACAAACTCACCGGAAGAAAGGGCGGCGATTTTACTGGCGGGTATGGCAGCATCTAATTGTTTGGAGTGACTGATGGAAGTATCCATACGGTTTATGGAAACACTCTGCCTGTCCTGCATTATTTTTCCAAACCTTTCACTTAGCAGTTTAGAAGTTTCACCCATCACCTGGCCACTGATAATGTTGCCGGTAATATTTACAATCACATCGGCCTGTTCCCTGCCATAATCTTTTTTGAGCTGGCTAAAATCCTGCATGGCGAGAGTAGTGGCAACTTTATTACTTCTTGCTGTGGCAATCAGGCTGTCAATATTGTTGAAGTAGATGGTAGGGAACTCATCAAATACCAAACTGCATTTCTGCATACCTTTTTTGTTTACTTGCCTCACCAACCGGGAAACATACAATGACAACACAGCACCATAAATCTGCTGTTTCTCCGGGTTGTTGCCCACACAAACAATTTTAGGATGCTTTGGATTATTAATGTCCAACGTAAAATCATTGCCACTCAGTACCCAATACAACTGCGGCGCCGCAAGCCTTGCCATACCAATTTTTGCTGAAGCCACTTGCCCTTCTAATTGTTCCATAGCATCGTTTTGGTAAGCGGTAATGAAAGGATTTACCAGCACTTCAATTTCCGGTTGTGTGTTCAGCACCGGAAACAATTCATCATACTCTGCCTGCATCAGTTCTATTACATGCGGCAGGGTGCAGTATTTTCCATCGGCATATTTTCGCAGAAACCAAATGACAGCCGTAACAAAATTGATGGGTGATTCCACAAAGAAATCTCCCTGCTTGTTTATCCATTCTCTGTTCAATCCTAACAATATAGTTCTTGCACTTTCTGTTGCATCGGTAATATCATTCATACTGTTTGGGTCAAGCGGATTGCAGCGGTGCGATACAGAAAGGTTATCAAAGTTGATAACGTAGAAAGATGGCTTTACAGAATAGTTGTGTTTGTTTTGCTGCAGCCAGTTGTAAACAATCTTGCTCAGGTCATCATACTTAAAATCATAAACGAACATGGCAAAGCCTTTTTCAATGTGCTGTTTTATTACATGCTGAATAACAAACCAGCTTTTACCGGAGCCGGGACTGCCAATTACTAATAAACCCCTGAATGGGTTAATGATATTTATCCAACTTTTTCTAACCCTGTTTTTTAAATTATACCGGGCAGGCAGATTGATGGAATATTCATTTGAGATAAGCCTTTCTTCCTGCGGAAAAGTTTCGTTGAGTGAATTGAAGACATCATCACCTAAATTTAATTTGATTAAACGGCTGAGTAAATTACCACCAGCCAGTATCAGTAAAAAGCCAATACCGGTGGCGGTGATATAAACAATGGCAACCGTCTGCACATCGTATTGTAGTTTGAAAAACAACTGGCTTGAAAAATAAAGCAGCAACCCAATTAGTAAATAAGCTGCGATGCTTTTCCAGTTTATCTTTTCATCTTTTTTGCCCTGTGCACCAAATAATGAAATAACCAGCAGCCCCAATGCCATAAACTTTGATGTAAGCTGATTGCTGAATAAACCAGTGTTGGAAATATTTTTCATCAGCCTGTCGGTGATGGTGCTTTTAATTTCCCACTGCTCAAACGCCACATAGCAGTAATAATAAAAATGCAGCAGCAAAATAAAGATGCTGGCAAATCTTGTAAGGTCAACTATTTTCCGCAGCCCCTGTTCATTCTCCCCCGTGTGTGACATAACATTGTTTTACATTTTACAAATTTGGTTTCTTCTTTTTCCGTTTCTTTTTAAGCAGGCTGTAGGGTGTGTTTTCGTATTGTTCTTTGGTGGACAGCAGCACATCCAATAGGCTTTCCGTTTTTGTAGTGACAGGAATCGTTTTACCCTGTTGTTTTTGCTGCACCATTTCTTTTTGAACAAAACCACCGGAACCACTGCCTTTTGTTTCATCTTGTGTCTGCGATTTTTCATTTGGTGTTGCCAACCTGCTTTGCAAGGCCACTGCACTATAGCCTTTGCCTAAATCACTGCCATTAAAAACCACCTTGTTTTGATTGTCAACAAAAGTGATACCGTACAATCTTCCTTCTGCATTTTGGCGAAGCAGGGTGTAGATATTTTTCTGCTTTAAATATTCTACCAATTCCTTCATGGTTGATGGTGATTGGGAAAGACAATCATCAAGTTTAATCTTTACAAATGGTTTCAAAGATTCTTTAGCTGTTTCATTGGCAGTAAATTTCTTCTCCAGGTTATACAATATCGGTTTGCAGGAAATTGAACTTGCTTTGATGGGAACACCCACTTTATTTCCAGTGGCATCCAAAATGCGATACACCAATCCACGGTTTTTATAAATCTTGCCTTCTTCTTTTCCTCTGTCTGCAACTACATTAAATTGTTTTAAAGCAGCATTAAATTCTGGCAATGAAGCAAATTTGTATTGACTGAATACTACACCCACCACATTTGAAATACTTCTTTTGGTTTCATCCTTTCCATAAACCACTTTTTGCACATCAACTGGTTTGATGCCGGGGCTTCTTAATTGTTGTTGTCTTTCTGCTTTTACCAACCCATAAGTTTGCTCAATTTCTTTTCTTGCTTTTTCACTTTGGTTTCTGCCGATGTTGTGGGTGTTAATCCTGCTACCATCGGATTTAATAGTAGTGCTTACAATGTGAATATGCGGATGCCCTGCATCTTCATGTTTGTAAACAAGGTATGGCTGTTCTCCAAAACCAATCTTTTGCATGTACTCATTTGCTATATGCTGCAACTTGTTTTCTGATAGCTTTTCTGAAGATGCAAAGTTGAGAGATACATGCAGTGTTTTTGTAGTTGCCCTTTCATTCAAACTGTTTAGCCTTTCAAAGCCGACAAGCTTTTGATAAAAATTCATTTGCTTGGCATCTTTCAGATAGTTGGCTGCATGAAGGCACACGGCATTACCTTTCTGCACTTTCTTTTCGTTGTAGTTCAATGCAGCTTCTATGCTTTTTGGTATCGTTATTTTTGCAACCATTGCTCATAGAGTTGATTCATCCGTAATTTGATTTCTTCCACTTTGCTGATTAATACTTTTTGTAAACCATTATACTGCTGCACCCAAACCCTGAACTCAGGTATCTTATCAAGGATATGGAGTTTGTGTACCGCCTGGTTAAAATTATTGCCGATAGCATTGAGTTCTTTTTTCAGGTTTAGCATGTCTAATAAAAAATCATCGGCACTTTCATTTCTGTATTTTACGGTAACAGGTTTTTGCAATGCAACTTTTCGCAGGTAACTGCTCGTATCTTTCTCGGTAGTTTTTTGCTGGAATTTTTCAAGCTGGCTGAACTCCGTTTCATTCATCCGAACTACCACCATTTTCTTCCTCACCTCGCTTTCTAACTTCTTCATGATTTTAAGTTTTCTGTTTCAATACCCCGAAACGACTCCGGAGTGAAGGGCAAGATGCCCCAAACGTATAACGTTTGTACATCTTGCCATGTGCAAGACACGGCACATTATGCCCTTAAAAAATCTATCCGTTGAAAATATTTTATACCCCTGCAAATTCATAGTGAAACTGGTGTAAATTCTGTACCAGTATTGTTGTTTGCATGGCTAAAATTTAGTCAGGCACAACTGTTTTTTGTTTATACTTGCAGTATGAGAGATGCGTTAAAGAATGTATTTGGAAAGGAACTGATACTGGATAATGGAAACTGTTATTTATACACCATTCAGCCATATGAAATGAAGAATGTTTTAGGTGCTGTAGTAGCACTTTTGGATGAATATTCTTTTACCAAAAAAGGCACATCCGAAACCTTTAAATTGTACCGTACTAAGGAAGGTAATTGGTATAATTTGGGCGAAAATACAGACACTGCTCAAACCCAATTATTTCTTGAAATAAAAACTGCCATAAGCATTTATGAGGAGCAGTTATAAAAGCTAAATCTCCCGGTAATACTCTTCGTTTATTATCTTTTTTAAGCCCTGCTCCTGGGTTTTAGCATGATTAATAATATAGCCTTCATACCCGGCCATTTTCATAAGAATCATATTTAAAAGAGTTAAGAGCCGCATAGAAATTTCAAAGCTATCCATCGTATACTTTTTCTTTCCTTTCCTTACATTTAAATTAATATTCCCATGCAGAAAGTCGTTTCGATATTCAATTACTTCTTCATCAATCGGGGTTAATAAAATATTCAAAACTGTAAAGGGACTTTTAAGCTTTTCCCTGTTTGTAGGCGAATTAATATTTGTAATTTTTGAAAGCATAATTTCATAACCACTAAAGCCCTCCATTTCCTTATATTTCTCAAGTGTTGTAATAAGTTCTTTTTTAAATGAAGATGTCAAGCCTGCATCTTTTATTGGCTTCATAGTTTCCATGTTTTTTGACCAAAAAAAATCCGATAAACCTTCGAGAGCTACTGATAGCCCTGCAGGCATTAATAACAATGACCGGCTTATACTTTCCGTAATAAGCAATACAATTGCTTTAATATCATCTTCCTTATGAATCAGATTGCAAAGTGTTGAAAGTTGAACCGGCGTTATTTCTGTAATCTTGCCATAGTAAAAATCGGCAGTTTTATTTCTTTTTGCCCATGAGTATGGATTTGCATTTACAGGGGTATAAAATGATTTGATACTATCCCTGCTCTGTGAATATTCATAATTAACCTGCCTTCTGTGCTCTTTAGTTCGGTAATAAAAAGTATATTCTTCATCCTGCAACAGATGCCCTGTAAGATAGCCAAGTGCAACAGAAACAGACCATGTTATTTTTGAAAAATCATCAATAGTAAGTTTGTCCAGGCAATCCATAACAAGGTATCTTTTCTTGTTATGTTCAACTTCAAATACATGGAGGCTTTTTGAGCAAACTTCTAACTTAACAAGTCCTCTTGTGCTTACACCGCCATCATGCCCGTATAATTGGTCGGCTATAATATTATGAAAATGAAATAATGTTTTTATTGGTATAACTTTTCTGAAATAATACGTTGTTTTAGAACGGCTGCTTTTACTTTTAAAATCATGTATCTTAATCTTGATGTTATGGCTACGGCTGTTTGGTGTAAATGAAGCACCTTTATTGGAGATGAAAGCTTCGGTAACTTTAAACTGTATATTTTTTCCTGAAACTGCTGGCTTTACATGGTCTCCGGTATCTAAATGCAAATAATCAAATGATGAAACTTCCAGAACAAACCCTTTGGGTTTAAGCTTCTTTAAATAGCCGGTTTTCTCCTTCGTTTTTTTGCCAATAGCTATCCTTACTTTCTTTATTTTTGCAAGGTATTCAATTAGCTGAATCTCCTGTATGATATGTTTATAGATTTCAGGCATTTAAAGCAACCGCATTTTCAATAGTTCAGATTGTATATGTGCCTGTGTTATGCGCTCTTGCTCTAATCTTTTGTTATTTACTTGCAAGAAGTCATACAGTTTTAATTCATCAGCATTTAGCTTGTCTAACAATAGCTTTCTGTATGTGGAAGTAACCGAAAACTGGCTAAACTGATGATATGTTTTTTCATCCATCAGTAAACTCATGGCTGAAGGGTAATGCCGCCGTATAATATTCAGCATTTCAAACCCGGCGGCATCAAGGTCAAACCAGCAAAATAATTCTGCCTTAGCCAGCCAGGGAATGTGTTTACTTACACGGCTTTTAAAGCCTTCACCAAAAATTGCCACCGAATTTTTTACTTTAGGAAAAGACAGAAAGCAGGCTTTGTTTTCAATAATAAATACTTTTTCAGGTTGCCAGTTTAGCAAAGCAGAATCGTCAATCGTTAATGCCAATTCATCAAATCCTATTATATGCTTCAAGCTATCATCTAATAGCCTTATTTGTGCATATACATTGGGTTTCTTTACCAAGTAACGTCCTGAAAAATCTGTTTCACTTTTGTTTATCCAATCCTGCGGTAAAATATTGTCCAATAGCTTCTTCAAAGCTGCTGTGTTGTCCTCAATAAATTTTGAGTGTACTTCAATAGGGAGTTCTCTCAGATACAAATTATGCGGTGGATTATTCTGATAAAAATATCTGCAGACTTTTATTAAATCCGGCATATTGGCAACCTGATGTAGCAAGAAAGGGCTATTATCTTTTGCCCATTGCGTTAATCCCGGAAATGATTCTATCAGTAAGTGAAATGCTTTTTCAATAGCTGAATAATCAGCTATCCTGTTGGTATAAAAAAGATAATCAACTAACGTTTCAAAATAGATTTTAGCTGGCAGTTTTTGTTTTGTGCCCTCAATTGTTTTCAGTGTCCATTCTACGGAATAGCCTTTGCCTTTAACTTCTTTTGATTGCTGGTATAACGGAACAATGGCAGCTTTCAACTCACTGAAATTGGTGCCGGAAATACTTTTATTGGCTGGAATTGATAATGGAAATACTACTTCACCATTAAGAATGGATTTTACAGTTTTAAAAAACTGTTTATCTGACTTTTGAAATAGTTCTTTTGGCGTAATCATTCTTTGAGTTCGGCTAATTGTTTAAAGCTCTCTTTCTTTTCATAATACTGCTCCATTGTAAGGTTATACAACACAGAATTTTTCTTGTTTTTTATTTCTACAAAATGAACAGCATTGATGTAGGGTTCAGCAATATTGATTTTATCCAAAGGAGTAACCACTAATATTTGAAGATTCAACTGTGCACAAAATTCCATTAGGAACTGGCTTTTCTCAGGGTCTAATTTGCTAAAAGCTTCATCTACCGTAATAAACCGAAGGCTCTTATGTTGTTTACCTTGTTGAAAAATACCAAACTGGTGTGCAATAGCTGCTCCTAAGATTGCGTAGGTGAACTGTGCTTTTTGCCCTCCAGAATAGCTGGCGGTATTATCATGATATTGACCGACCTTATTATCCACCGCCGAATATTCTCTGGCACTGAATAAAAGCCAGTTTCTAACATCTGTTACTTTTCGTCTCCATGTCTCCTCAGTCTGCAATTCTGTGATTAATTCTTTTATTTTGTTGAATACTTCAAGCCGGTAATTTTCGTCTTTCTGAGTAGCAAAATCAAGTGTGTTTGGGATGGCTGCGTTCAATTGACCTCTGAATATATTTATTTCATTTTCTCCCCTTAGCTGCCTGCACTCCAATTGCAAATAAGTATCAGGATTGCGGTTAAATGTTATTTTTTTCAATGGCACATTCAGTTCCTCAATCATGTCTTCAATTTTACTTAATTCATTATTGAGCCATGCCCGGTAACTTGTTAATGCATCCAGCATACTTTTATCCATATAGTCCCTGAATCTTCGCTTATGCTCAACCAATCTTTGGGTCTGTATAGTTTTATATAATTCTTCCAGGTCAGCAAGCCCGGTAAGGTCGCCGCTGATGTTCATTACATCACCGCTCCAATTGGCAAACTCATTAGTAATTTTTTCTCCGGGATTTTTAAATGCAGCAATTAAAGAAGTAGTCTCCAGTTCAAGCTTATTCACTGCAGCCCCGGCTGATTTTTGTCTTCCTTTTAATTTGATAGCAGCCTGTGTCATCAGGTTTTCAAACTGAGCAAGCGTTTTAATATCCGAAAAAGAAATTTCTTCTTCAGTAAGAAAGAAGAGAATTTCTTTTTCGCCAGCTTCCTGCAAATCTTCAAAGTTCAGGCTCAGTTTACGTAGATTCTTTTTATTGTATTCATCGTCTAGTTTACTCAGTTTAGTAATAAGGTTGTCCCTTTTATCATTTGCCTGCTTTAAGTTCTTTTCTACTTCTTTAAGTTGATTTACAATCAGCTCATACGCATCAGAAGATTTTTTTAAATCCTGTACCTGCTTGTTTAAATTATTAATCTTTTCGGCATGTTGTGCCCAGTTTATTTCATTGTAGTTTTTTATAAGTATGAGATTGGAAATGGTTTGACGCTTTGCCTGCACAGCAACAATATGGGGTGTTAGTTCTTTAATTTCGTCAGACAGTTTAGTATGTAACTTTTCTTCATTATACTTCTGTTGCTGAAGATATTGGATGGTTGCTTTATTATCCCAACCAAGCCTGTATTTTGATTTGTTCCATCGTCCCGGTCGGTCATCTTTTTCGTGCCGGTTTACGTTTCTCATCAGCCCATTAGAAGTAATGGCTTTTGGCGAACCATAGAAAACTTCCAAATCATCTGTACAGTAATAATTGAACCTGTCAAGCAGGGTAGTTTCAAGCCATTTGGTATGGGCTGATTCTTTTAGTTCCAATTTATTTGCCAGGGCATCATCATCTGCAGGCCAGCGAACAATACTATTAGATGGTCTTTGTTCCATTTTTTGATATACCAGTTTTGTCTGCATATCATTATTATAAATGAATTGGTTTGCTGCTTTACTGAATTTTTCAGGAACCAACAGTTGCATGGAGAAATTGTGCAACAATTTTTCAATTGAATCTTCCCAAAGCTGTTCTGTTATTTTTACTTTAATTAATTCGCCTACAAATGGAAGTTCCTCTTCAGTGGTTTCGAGTATGTTTATAAGTCGTTTTCTTGCATTAATCAGGTCGTCTGGTATGCGATTTTTTCTTGCCAACAGCGAAGTAATCTGTTGCTGCAAATTTTCTATTTTAATCTCTTTACTTTCTTGTTCAATATTCAATCGTACTTTCTTTTCTGAAAGTTTTTCTATTTCCGCCGGAACAGATGTATTTAGTTCCTGAATTTTTCCATAATTAACCCAAAAGACTGACTCATCAATTTGAGTATCCAATTTTAACTGTTCGCAATAACCAGTGTAACGGCTACTTTCTGCACTTTTTCTATTTCTTTTGTCTGTCTCTGTATCAATATCCTTATTTAGGAGAGAAATTTGACTGTCAATATTTAATGCAGCCCTTTGCGTAATCAACTGTTCTTTTTCTTTATCAAGTGTATCAACTGACGTAGAAATAAATTCTTTATCTTTTTGTGCTATTTCAATATCCAGTACCAACCTGTCAACATCTTTCTCCAATAACTCATATTCTATTTTGCCAAGAAAGAAAGGCATTTGCTCTTCTACAAAATCCAGCTTTTGTTTTTTAATTCGTAAATCATCAAGCTTCTGTTTGTTTTGAATTACGGGAGCCAGTAATTCAAGCTGCTTCTCATCTTTCTGAATAGCTTTATGACTTATCAATAAATCGCTGTAATGAGTATGCAGGCTTTTAAACTGCTCTTCGGCTTCAGCTTCTTCCAGCATTTCCTGGCGAATAAAATTTGTTAAATCACCCAGCACTTTAATGCCTACCGTTTGGCTAAAAAGTGACAATGCTTTGTCTCTTAATCCAAACAGTTCACTAAACCTTGCTGCATATTCTTTAAAGCTGTTATAAATTTCTGTTTTGGCATATTGCTTTACTAATTTCTTCTTCCAATCACCTTTAAAATCAAAATGGTCTTTGCCAAAGTGCTCTGTGATAGTAAGTGGATAAGGGGAAACTATAAATATCTTTTGCAACCCGCCATTACCAAACCATCGTACTTGTACCAATGAAATGGTATGTTGTGTACCGGAGTTTTGAAAGCAGGCAAGCAAAACCGAATAAGGATTATCTGCTTTGGTACGTAGTTGTTCAGTATCTGCTTTTTGATTTGCTTCAGAAAATATTTTTCCATGATAACCCCAGAAATAGGAGTTTTCGTCCCTTTCCTTTTTTGATTCGGCTCCGGATGACTGATTATAAAAGCGTTTATGAGTTGGCACAAGTAGGGTGAGCAGGGCATCAATCAATGTTGTTTTGCCACTGCCGTTTGCCCCTGTAAGCAGGGACGTACGGCCATCAGGCTGTAGTTTATAAACTTTGCCATTAAATGTGCCCCAGTTAAATACTTCCAGGTATCTTAACCGGTAGCCATTGTCTGACTGATTATTGCTGAACAGGGTTGACATAGTTGCTTAACTTATTCTTAATTTCCTCCAATTTATCATTACTTATAAATGCCTTGATAATCCTTTTGATTTCATATTGGTTGTTATCCTTATTGGCGGCATCCTCACGGTTTAATTTCAAAATTCCAATATTGAGTAGACTGGTAATTGGCCTTGACAGGTCTTTCCATAATTTACTTTTGTTGGGCTGCTCCTTATAAAACAATTCTATCCGCTCTTTAATTTCTTTTTGTGTGAGGTAGAACTTAGTGCCATCACTTTTGATGTCAAATTCTTCCAACCCTTCCCGGAGAATGACAGCCAGCAGGGTGGCTTCATAAGTAAGGGATTGTTTTCTCATTAACCTTGGCAAAGGAGTTTCATCATTTTCTCCGGCTTCCGGTTGTATAATTCTTGCAAAACCATCCTGGTCAGCAATTTCAAGGGTCATACCTATTTTGCCAAAATACTCCTGTATGGCTGATGACCAGGCTTGCAATTCCCGCCAGATATTTTTGTCATCTGCATATACTGGCCCTTGTAACAGCTTAATGATTACTGCGGCAAATGGGGCTCTTGGAATTTTTGTTTCCATATTAATTTATTTGTGGCCTTGTATATATTACCATCGGCACATTTATTTTTCTTTCGCCGATTAATATCGGCTCTTTTGCTTCTTCAATAATCAAGTGATGTGAACCCGAAGTGGCTATTGAAAAATAACCGACTATTTCGCTTAATCCATTTTCAACTCCATACTCATCTACAATTTCCTTAAGCGTAACCTGGGTTTTATTTTCCAGCATCCTGTCAATACGTAGCTGTAATTTCTTTTTGTCAATGGTAAACTGGTCAAAAAGAAGTTTAAAATCCGCTTCGCCTTCCTCATTCGTACCATCCGGAAACAGTATGTCTGTAACATCATCCTTTTCCTCTCCGGGTTCCCATCTGTCAAAAAGATTAATGTATGGCTCATCTTCAATAACTATAAAATCATCTTCTTTAATTTTCATTTCAATTAGTGTATATGCCATTTGTCGTATATCGCCAATAAGCTCCATAGCCCTTCTTCTTTCCAGCAGATTTTTTTCAGAAAGTACCCTGCTTATTTTTTCACTCAGTTTACGATTGGAGTCAATTACTTTTCTTCCTGATACATGCAGGTAACGTTTCAGGTGTTTTAAAAACCTGTCGTTATTATAGTCAATACCTTGTTCATTCAATAATTGATACAGCCTTTCTGTAAGCTGTGAAAATTCCTGCTGCCTTCTTTCATCCATTAAAAATTCCCAGAATGCTTTGAAACTTTTACCTTGTGGTTTTTGTTCTATTTCGTCAAGAGCATCAAGAGCAAATACCAGTAATGTACCCTTGGCTACATCTTTTTCATTATACTTTCGTTGTATGTCTTTACGAATTTGTTCAAAGTTTTGTTCTACTTCGCTAAAGTCTGAGAGTAACTCCCTTGCCATTTTATTTAAGTCGTAGAACTGTTCTTTAATCTCTGTCTCGTCAAATACAGATGGTTTCTTTCCGGATTTCAGCAGGTTTATTTCATTTTCTATTTCCCATTTTTTCTTTTGCAGTTCTTCAACTCTTGCTTCTGCATCTTCGTTGGTTTGTTCAATCATTTTCTGAAGTTTGAAGAAAATGTCTTTAAAGCGGCTGTTGGTTCCTACATGACTTCTCTTTTCTAAATCCCCCAACCATTTTAATACTTTTCTTGTATCGGAAGTCAATTCATGTAAGTCTTCACCATCATCGTTTGGATACTTACTAAGAAAGCCACTATTACTCCACTTATCAATGTATTGGGCTGCCCGTACAGAAAAATCGTCAAATAGAGTCCCGGCTTCCAATTCTTCGTCCTTTTCTTCATAAGAAAGCTCTTCCATATAGCCTTCCAGTTTGCTCCGTAATTCACTATTAGTAATGGTGGTAATATTGGCATCTGCAAAAACCTTATGAAAAAAGGAAATAATGAACGGGGCATTTTTTGCCCTCATCAGCAATAGCGGTTTTGCTGTTTTAAACTGTACAAGTATTTCCTCAAAGGTCATACCTCTAAAATAAGATATTTAGGCTAAAGAAATGAAGCATAATGCTTTAAAGAGGCTATAAAAGCCCTTCCTCAGCAAAACTGCAATATCCTTCACTGGTAATAATAATGTGGTCTATCACTTTTATATCATGGTATGCAGCGGCGAATTTTATCTTTTGGGTTAATTCTTCATCTGCCCGGCTTGGCTTCAGATTTCCTGAAGGGTGATTGTGCGAAAGAATAATACTTACAGCAAGACTTTTAATGGCAGCAGCAAGAATCAATCTTGGGTCGGCTACAGTACCTGTTAAACCGCCTGCAGATGCTTCATAAACACCAATTACTTTGTTGCCTCTGTTTAATAGTAGTACTTTAAATTCCTCCTGCATCTCGATGGTGTTTTCATTCCATAATTCTTTTAATAATTCATAGCAATCTTTAACGCTGTTAATCTTTGGCCGTTGGGATGGCTTTACCGTTGTTTTATAAATCAATTCCACTTCAGCTACTCTTGTCCATTCCGGAAATTGCATTGCTAACTGTTCCATAACATTTCATTTTAATTTTTTAAAAATTAATTATGGAACCATATCCGCCTTTTGGCGACTAAGGCAATGAAGCAACGGAATAAATCGTATCTGAAATAATGCAGGAACAGTTTTCTTTATGCCGGAATTTCATTGCCGCCACGGAGACAAAAGGAGAACTTTGTGCAGGAATTAATTAAGAAAAACTATCAATGTTGTAAATCAATTCTGAAAACTTTTAAGGAAACTCTTCCCTGCTTTTTTGCAGTGCATCCGGTAAATAATAATAACCGATGAAATAACCGTTAAAATACCAATAACTGCTATTGAAAAGTTTATACTAAAAAGGTCAGTGAATACTCCAGTCAGCAATGCACCAACCACATATCCTAAGTCTCTCCAAAATCTGAATACGCCTAAACTCTTTGCTCTTTGTTGTGGGTTGGTATCTTCCGCAATAGCAGAAAGAAAAGTTGGATAAACAATGGCTGTTCCAATTCCCAAAATAACTGCGATAGTAATGTAATGAATACTGCTGCTTGAAAATATAATTAGTATGATGGCAATGCCCTGCAATAACATTCCCCAAAACAATAAATCTCTTTTGCAATAAATGTCTGCTAATTTTCCTGTTACTAACTGACCTAATCCCCACACTGCCGGGTAAACCGCTGTTATTATTCCTATTTGCTCAATGCTGAATCCTCTTTGTGCCAGCAGCACCGGCATTATTCCCCAAATCATTGCATCGTTCAGGTTGTTAACTAAGCCTGCCTGTGTTACAGAGCCTAAATTTTTATTACGCCATGATGTTTCTGCAAATACATTTTTTAATGGTGGAATACTTCCGTTTTGTTCTGCTTCCTCTTTTACATGGCCGCTTGTATCTTTTATAAAAAGCCAGGATAACAGTGTGCCTGCAATAACAAATACAATTCCGATGATAAACGGATAGGGCCTTAACCCATAACTGGCTGCAATATTACTGGTAACAAATGCCACAATACCTAACATTCCATATCCTGCAAATTCATTTAAACCCATTGCAAAGCCTCTTTCTTTTTCACCTACCAAATCAATTTTCATTACTACCGTACTGCTCCATGTTAAACCCTGATTGATGCCTAAAAGAATATTGGCAACTATTATCCAATTCCAATTATCAGCAAGCATTAAAATAATGGGAACAGGAATACCGATTAGCCAACCAGCTAACAATAACTTCTTTCTGCCAAATCGGTTTGCTAAAGCTCCGGTGAAGTAATTGGTGAATGCTTTGAATAAACCAAATACAATAATGAAGGATAAAATAATTGAGGCAGATGTAAGATGAAACTCCTTTTCTGCTATTTCAGGTAACAATGTTCTTTCTAATCCTATCATGCCGCCTACCAATGCATTGATGAATATCAATAGCCAAAACTGTTTCCAGTTTGCTTTTAATCCTAATTGTATGTTTACTTTCTGTTGCATTATGAAATAGCACAACGATTTGCTCCGGCTTCTAAATCAACCGGATTTATATCACTGAAATCACCGCTGATATTTTTTTCTATTATCGCTAAGTAGTTGGCTGGTGTTGGTGGAATACGCTGTTGAATTGTTCTGATAAATTCCTCCTCGTTTAGTTGCAGTATGGTAACATTTTGTTTGATGCTGCCAATTGTTGTTTGAATGGGTTTGTTATTAAAATCTACTGGTTGGTTTGTGTGTGCTGGTAGCACAATTATATTTTCATCCATCGTTAACAACTTCTGCAAAGAGTTATAAAGCAACTTTGATTTCTGGATTGCTTCTTCATTATTTGCTTTCAGGTCTGGCCTGCCAACTCCGTTAATAAATAGTGTATCCCCTGTAAGCAATACTCTATCATCAACCAGGTAGCTGGTGCTTTCTATGGTATGGCCGGGAGTTTGTATTGTTTTGATGGAGATATTCCCAAGTTGAAAAGCAACAGCCTCAGTTACTGGTTCAAAAGTAAAACTCACCTTGTTGGGCATTGGAAGGAAAAGCGAAACCTTGTTTTTATCTGCTAATTGTTTTGACCTTGAAAGATGGTCGGCATGAATGTGGGTTTCTGCCACATATTTTAAAACTGTTTTTTCAGACAACAAATATTTTTCATAGGCTTCTGTATCTAATGAAGCATCTATTATCATTGCTTCATTTTGTGAAATTATAAGGTAAGATAAACAGCCTTTACCTGTTCTTCTGAATTGTATTATTGTAAAGCTATCAAAAGCAAGTTCAGCAGTATTCCATGCAAGGCTCCATCCTTTCATCCCAGCATCTAATGAAAAAACATTGTAGCCCTGTGCTTGCAGTATTTTAGAAGCAACCAAACTCATTCTGCCGCCTGCACAAAAAGTAACAACCGGAATAGCTTTGTCAAGATGCAGGCCATTCAATGCATCTGTATCGTTTTTCTTCAGTTTATCGTAAGCATCAAAATGTATGCTGCCGGGTATATACCATTCCATCCGTTCTGCTAATGGTCGTATATCAAGAATGGAAACGGGCTGGCCTGTTTCCAGCCAACTGCAAAGTGTATTGGTAGCAATTTTTTTCGCTTCTGCCATTTGTGATGTTTGGTATCACAAAGGTGAGAGCTGCAAATGGCTATTCTTTTAACATAAGATAAAAAATCAGTGCTGTGCCCTTATGCGGCTAAGGCTTACCTGTGTGATTCCGAGATAAGAGGCGACGTACTTTAGCGGAACTCTCATTAATACGTTAGGGGCTTCGTTCAACAGGGCATTGTATCTTTCTTCTGCGGAGTGAAATTGCATACCTTCAATACGGTTCACCGTTTCTACATAAGCAACTTCAAATATTTTTCGAAACAATCTTTCAATCTCCGGAAAAGTATCGTAAAGTTTAAATAGTTGATTGGCATTGATGGCAACCACTTCAGCGTCTTCCAGTATTTGTATTGCTTTGCGGCTTGGCTTGCCGGTAAATAGACTTTCCACCCTTGCAATGATACTATTTTCAAAAGAAAAACTCTCTGTTATATCTATACCGTCTTTGAAATAATAAAT
Source organism: Asinibacterium sp. OR53 (assembly GCF_000515315.1). NCBI lineage: Bacteria > Pseudomonadati > Bacteroidota > Chitinophagia > Chitinophagales > Chitinophagaceae > Asinibacterium > Asinibacterium sp. OR53. Next base: position 2,153,854 of record NZ_KI911562.1, on the reverse strand, counting down.
TCTTGCCACTCCCTTATTTATGAAATAAATTGTTTTACATGTGTGGCCTATTGGTTGCAGGTCTTTATTTCTTTTGATAGTTACAATACTGCATATTTCAGCAATTGCATTCTCCGCTTCTTTTGAAAGGGGGTTGAATTTTCTAAAATATTGAAAGAGTTTTTGCATACACTATTAAGCCCTGTAAATATACTTTAGTATAATCCAACAAAAAAAACAAGCTGCCCCGCCATTTTATAAGCTCTGCTTCAATGTTGCGGGGCAGCTTTTTTAGAAGTTTAAGGGGCATTTTGCAATGCCCCTTGTCTAATAATTAACTCCAGTTACCTGCAAACTCTGCTCTTACAAAACTCTCACAAAGCTGAAAAGCCTTTTGCGTTCTTAATTGTGCCGTACCGCCATACAATAACGATTTCATTTTTGCTTCATCATCTTTGTAATTCCTTACATTCTGAAAATAACCAGTAATGGCATTGTATGCACCAAACACGGTTCCCTTTGTTGTTTCCAAAAATTGTGAAGGGCTGCTCATTTGATATTCATATACATCATCACACATATTTTTAAAGCAGGTGCTTAGCTCATCCAGTTCACCTTTTTCAATGTTTTGCAATACTTCTTTGTTGGGAACCATTGCAAGTTGGATCAGTTTCTGTACTTCTTTATCGGTGATACGAACCTTTGCCCACTGATTAAAAATTCCTTCTAATTGTATTGAAAGCTGGTTTGATATTCCCATTACTTTGTGTGCCTGCTCCAGCCTTTCTTTTACATTGGCAGTGTGACGGATTTTAATGGCGTTTGTACAGTTTCTCAAAGCGGCATTAAGAGTATTGTTACAAACTATCCTTACAGGTGTAAACGCTGCCATGATGCTGCCAAATCCATCATGTGAAGTAGTAAGGAATAAATACTTTTCAATCATATCGTCGTTACCTACTTTAATGTAGCCTGGAAGTTTTGCAGTAATAAATATCTTTTCACCCTTGCCCAATGCACCTGCAGTTTCGTATTGTATGCCATCACCTTCAACAATGGCGTCAAAAAAACTGAACGCATCTGCATTCTGTACCACTTCATAATCCTTGCCTAAGCGGTCGCCTAAAATTGCACCTGCATCAGGACGGTAAGTATAGAATGAACTTGTAGAAATGATTTCTGTGCCATCATCCAATTTATGTGTATTAGGTCTTTTCACCACTTCAAAATCAAGTCCTGCAAATTGCAATGCTTCTTTGCTGTTGGGATAGTCCTGTACAATCTGCCCCAAACCGTGCCATGCTTTTTCTTTTACTGAAAAGAAACTGTGTTTACCTGTCTGCTCATTAAAATTAATATTGTGTGCCATAGTTGTAAATTTTTGTTTGATTAAAAAATGAAAAGCATCCTGCCATTTGACAGGATGCCTGATTGATTAAAATGGTAAATCGTCTGCAACTTGTGAAAGTGCTGCGGCTGGTGCTGTGTTCATTGGCACAACCGGCGCAGGTGTACTGCTGCCGCCATTTGGCTTTCCATGCAGCTTAATACTGTTTACATGAAATGTAAGGCTGGCTTTTACTTCGCCGTCTTTGCTGGTGTAAGCATTTACACCAATCCTGCCTGCACATTCAACCAAACCACCCTTAATTAAATACTTTGCAATACCGGGGTTAATCCAGTAAGCACAGTTTACATAGGTTACAATCTTCTGTACTTCGCTGCTGTCTTTTGTTTTGTAAGTGTCATTAATAGCAATAGAAAAGTTCACCACCTTTTTCCCTGCTTTTGTTTCGTTCACTGTCGCATCTGCGGTAATTCTGCCGATGATTTCCATAACATGAAATTTTAAATGTTTAAAAAATGATTGTTTAATTGTGTTCTGCTGATGAAAAAAAATGTTTTGTAAAAGAAAAAATGGAAAAAAAGAAAGCATTATAATAAGGCGGCTGCATGGAAGCAAAAAGGAAACGGAATAAATAAAATCTTAAGTAGTGTGGTATATTCTTGTTTATGCCGTAGTCTTTTTGCACTTTGATAAGTCATTGTCGTAGCCGCATAGCTTCGCTTTCGCTTTTGCCCATTTTCTTACAAAACAGGTTATAACTGTTTGTTGTGTCTTTGAGAGAAGGGAAAAGAAATGAAAGTTGAAAAGGCTATGTGATTTGAGTGTCTGGAATTGTGTTTGCTGAAGAATGAAGCAATCTCAATTCCCAATATTTTTATCCGGTGCAGTTCTCACGGCTTATTTGCCGGAGGCGGAAAAGAAATAAGACGGGTGTACTGCACCGGGTCTTTGCTGATAGAAGAACAGAACGATGAACGGAGCGTCGCAACAGAAGATGAACAAAGAATTATAAGCTGGTAAACAAAAAATATTACTTACCTGAAATAATACAATAGTTTTTCGTTCTTCTTTCTTCATCAGGGTCACAAATGCAGGCAATAGCTTGTAGCTGTGAAATATATCCTTCAGGTAATTTATTCTGGATGGCACCGGTTACTATAAACTCTTTATACCAGTCATAGGGAAGCAAAGTGTTATCTATGGATTTACTATCGGCAATATAAACCTGGGCAGTGTAAGCATTGCCGGCGTCATAAAAAAAAGTCAAATTGTCCTCATGATAACCCATACCTAAACCTTCTGCTTTATCAAGCTGCGATTTTTCATTACTATCAATGGTAAACAACACTCCCCAAACCAAATCGGCAAGATTATCAGTCTTAATAATATTCGCTTTCGCAGACCCGTCTTTTTTACTAACCTTATTGCACACTAATTTATATCCCGGAAGAAATGCGTTGGAAACCTTCTTTGCTGAAGGAACTCTTTGTGAAAGTCTGTTCAGATTCATATTAGAGCCGTAAGCAAAAATCAACATATAGCATTCAAATTTAGAACACAAATTTACATTGCATCCTTGATTGTCTGGAATTGTGTTTGGCAGGACAGGTAATGTAAATCTGCCGATAGCCAAACTCAATTCCAGATTTTATTGTCCGGCACAGTGGTTCTGCCATCTGTTATATTAAAGGATAATTGTTGGAAAGGCAGAAGGACTGTGCCGGGTCTCCCCGATAATTAAGAAAATCAGTCTAAATTAGCAGTTCACTAACTAACTGTTTATGGCTATATGGAAATCTTATAAAATATCGGACGTAATAAATGAAATCGAAGAAGATAAATTTGTTCTCCCCGTAATTCAAAGGCGACTGGTTTGGGATGAGGAAAAAATGGAATTACTGTTTGATACACTCTTGAAAGGAGATTCCTTTGGGGGTATAATGGTAATTGAGGAAGAAAAAGGAAGCAAGCCGTTGTTTAATTACCGTTCTTTTACAAAAGATGGTGGCATTATTAATTCAAGGCAAGTGGATTCTCTAACTCAATTACAGCATTTCGTTATTGATGGGCAGCAGCGATTGCAATCTTTCTATATCGGATTGAAAGGAAGTTTCAATGGTAAGGTTTTGTACTTTGATTTGTACAGCGATTATAATACGGAATTTGAATTTAAGTTTGAGAAAGAAGAGAGTAAACTGCCCAGGCAATCAAAGGGAAATGAGGATAGAACAATACCTGAACACAACTGGTATCTCGCCAGTTCATTACTTAAAAGACTAAAAGATACCAACGATGAAGACCAGGTGGCCGAGGAAATAATTAAGGCACTAAATATTCAGGATACCATTCAGATAAGACATGCTGAAAAAAATATAAAGGCTTTTTACAAGAATACATTAACAGCAGATTGTCTTGGCATTTCAAAAGTATCGGTAAATAAATCATTTGATGAAATAACCAATAAGCAAAGAATAGTGGAACTTTTCAGAAGATTAAATGATGGTGGCACCAAGCTTTCTTCTTTTGATTTGGTAGCATCTGTGCTCAAAGGTTTTGAATGGGAAATGGAAGGCTTTTTGGAAGAAACATTAAAGAGCTATGAAGAAATAGGATTAACACAGGACAACCTTATCAAGTTAATATTTCTGTTGCAGGACAATCACAAAAAGGAGATGGCTGCGATTGAAGCAGCCGATGCACAATTCGCTATAAAAAACAGAGAAAGGATTAAAGTAACTCTGAAATGTCTTAAAGATTTTCTCATTAATTCAAAATTATATTATTACTATAAAGATGGTAACCGTTCCTTTATTCCGTTGTTTTTTATCGCCTATCATCTTTTTCATAAGCCGATAAGCGTTGTGGAATTGGAAAAATTCTTTGCAAATTTTGATGCTAAAAACACGGAGCATCCCAAAATGGAAAGGTGGATTTATCATTCACTTATAAACGGAGTTTTCAAAAGTAAAGGTGCAGGCTGGATACCCTACAAAACTGGCATCCGTAAACTATTGGATAAGATGCAGCACTATAAAAACAAAGATTTTCCCACCGATGAATTGTTTCAGGTTTATACTGACCACCCAATAACATTTACGAGAACATATACTATATATAATCTCGATGAATTAGAAAATTCATTTGTTTATTATCTTATGTACGACAGGGGACAGACTATCAGGATAAATGATATTGACCACATCATGCCTAAATCAATATTAGAGTCATTAAAAGTTGAATCATCAAAAATCAACAGCATCAAAAACTTTCAACTGATAGATTTCAGCACTAACCGGGGATTAAAAAATGCAAGTCCGTTCGGGGATTGGATTAATAATCATGTAAATGATAAAGCTGCCTTTGTAAAACGGCATTTAATTCCTGCTGATGAAACGCTATGGACGGAAGATAAATTTGAAGACTTTGCTGAGGCAAGAGCAAACCTGATTTTGAATTCCATTTTGACACACTTGAAATAGCTTTTAGAATTGACTTTTAAAATGCATAAAATTTACTTTTTATAGCGATGCAATGAAAGACAAATTATTTAAGAATCTTTCGCACAGTGCCGAAGGTTATGCAATTCTCAATTCAGGTGGGCAGCTCACTAAAGGATATAAGCCCGACACTGTTCTGCAAAAGAGGAATGAGTACATCATTATGGAATGTGATACAGGCACTAGCCGAAAAGGATATTTAGGTGCAATGCTGAAAGCATCAAAGTATTTAACCAATGAAAAGAATGGTGTATTAATACTGGTAATAAAAGAGAAGCCCAATACAACAGTTAAGCAAATTGCTGAGCATCTTCGGGAATATTTGATATGGCTGAAGCCGCTTACCAACCTTAGAGTTATTTACTTAATTGAAACAACTAAGTATTGTCCGGATAAAATTCCTCTGAAACTTTTGAGTTTAGAATTTGAAAGTTCTGCTATTATGATTAAGGCCGAAATTTTAAAATAAGTAAGAAACTATTTTAACAAGACTATGAACAACAAGATTTATTCATTTGTATAGGTGGGCAAGCAACAGTGCCATAGCTACAAAATACACAACAATCACCCTGCTTTGGCTTTAGTACAGTTTCGCAGTTTGTACACTTGTAAAAGTATTGGCAAGCATCTGTTGGCATTATTTCTTCTTTTTGAAAGCCGCATTGCGGACAAGTAATTGTTGACTGTAGTATAGTTGATTTCTCCATTAAATTTATTTTTTGTCGCAGCAAGATGACGAATCACTGCAAGTATTATTGATTCCTGTTTCAGAAAAAATGCTACTATTTATCAGTTCATAGCTTTTTACTTTGTATCCTGTTTTATAAATTGCTACTTCTATTATCTTTTCACTAACTTTTGATTTATCAAAAGTGACTAAACTGCTCCGGGTGGCATAAGAAGTTTTATAAGCTAATACTCCATTTACTTTAGACAGTTCATTATTTACATGTACCTCACATGCCTCGCAGGTCATGCCTTGTATAGTGAACTTTACCTGTTGTTTATTATCAACTACAGCAAATGCTGATTGTACTTTTGGTTTTGGATAAAACACTTTTGCATACAGCGGGAAAGTCATTATTAGTATAGCGAATACAGTTACTATTCCCAAAAAAGTTTTGGATTGAAAGAATGAAATCTTCTTAGTTGTTTCGCAATTACAATCTATATCATTTACTTTAGCAGTTTTTAGTTTAAGATACCATGCAAAGGCTAATACGGCAACTGATAATCCTATCAAATAAGGTCTTGCTGGTTCTATCCATGAAAAGCTAGCGGCAATACTGCTGCCACCGGCAAGCAATGCAATAACAGGGGCGATACAACAAAGCGAAGCTGCGATAGCGGAAAGAACACCTGCGCCGGTAAATGTGCCTGATGATTTTATACTTATCATACTGTTTCCAGTTTTTGAGTTTCTATATTAATATGTTTGAAGAACGGCTTTAAAATCTTTAGATTTTCCTGTGAAAGAGAATAATAAATTGTTTGCCCTTCTTTCCAGGTTTCAACAATACTTCCATCCTTCAATTTTCTTAGATGTTGTGATACTGCTGGAATACTCATGCCCAGAATATCTGCAAGGTCGCATGGACATAATTCTTTTTCTTCTTCGAGCAAATAGATAATCTTCAGCCTTACTTCATTACCAGCTAAAGCCAATATATTAGACAGGCTTGCAAAAGACTTTTGTGCAATCCTCAACTTGCTTTTACAATTCATTATTTGCTCCTGGTCTGCAAATAGTCTGATGCAAGTATTGTTTTTCATAAGGCAAAGATAGTGGAAATAACTATTTAAGCAAATGCTTAAATAAAAAGAAAGCTCAAATTTAAAAGTAAGTTGAAATCCCAAAACTAAATCCCCCCGTTTTTGCCGGTGGGTTGCCGAGTAAATCTCTCTGGCTTTGGTGACGGTAATTAAATCGTAAAACCGTTTGTGCAGTGGGACGAAAACTTATGGCAGGCAGGATGCTCCACAAATCATCTGCAATATTGCCGCCGGTGCTGGTAAATGTTCCTTTGTTCCAATCCACATATTCAAAACGACAGGCAAGGTTAAGCGTAGCATTTGGCCAGCCCGGCATTTTTTTCTTTATCAATGGCTGCACAATATCTACAAAACCCCCTTGTTGCTTGTTGCCGTACTGTTGTGTAAAGGTAGATGGCACATTTACTTTTATCCATGCCCACTCAGCAGTAATAAAAGTGTTTAGTTTAGATAATGTGGTATTAAAATCAATTGCAAAAACATCCACTCTGCGTTTATCATCTAATTGCAATCCATCATCCTGAAATTTATTATACACTCCACCCATATATGATATACCCAGTTCACCAATTTTATTATTTCTTACAGCAACCTTTGTTGTTAGTAATGGCAAGCCGCTATTCATTTCTTCAAACCTTTCTTTATTATTTTTAGCGGCTGGCAAAAAGGTTTTGTTTTCTGCATTATCAATGATGGTATTGTCAAAGTTACCGGACAGATAGGCTTCATAACCAAACATCCAGTCTTTGTTATAATGCTTGCCATATACGCCAAAGCCTGCGTTGCTCCAGGTGGCGGGCAACATTTGTGTAGCGGCTATTGGCCGGTCAGTAAATTCCCACTTGGGGCCATCATGATTTTGATTAAATGCCCCAATGGGGTTTAGTATTATACCGCCCCGCAAGTTTATCAATGGGTGCAGTTCAATATCTAATGCTGCAAACTCTATTGATATTTCTTTTGCGCCGTCTTCAAATTCTATTTCGCTTAAAAATTTTAACCGCTTGCCGATTGTTGATGAAACAAATAAGGTCATTCGCCTAAATTGAAACTGGTGGCCTTCTGAAATACCATCTGTTGCCAGTTGTTGCCAGTTGGCTTCCATATAGCCGCCTACTGATACCGGCAGTTTACCAACAGTCACAAAGGGGCGGTTATAAACAGCATCCATATTCAAGGTTGGCTTTATAGTATCTTTGGGGATTCGCTTTAATAAAGCTGGGTCTATCTGTGCAGCGGCACACAAAGAAAAAAGTAAAGCTGTTATGAAGGAGAAAAATTTTATCATATCGCTTTCAATGAAATTTTTAATTTATTGGCTTCAATGGTTACAGGAAATGTCCTTAGTTTTCTATCTGCCGGCCCGCCTTGTACTGTGCCACTGTTGGTAAACTCACTGCCGTGTGCCGGGCACTGTAGTTTATCGCCAAACACCTGCAACTCTGCACCCTGGTGTGTGCATTGCATCCAGAGGGCGGTGTATTCATTTTCATTGATACGATAGACGCAGATAGGGTATTGCAGAATATCATTCTGTACTACCACATATTTTTTATAATGCTTTTCATTGCCTGCTTTTGTTTCAAAGTCGGTTAGTGGTACAATTAAATCATCGCCAGCAATTTTGCCACCTATTATTTTTGCAGCACTACAGCTTTGCAACAAGGTAGTAATAGCTGCACCGCCTAAGCAGGCAAAGCCACAGCTTTTTATAAAATCTTTTCTGTCCATTGTATTTACAGTGATTCTAAAAATTTAAGCAAGGCTTGTTTGTCGGCTGACGAAAGCAGGCTGAATTTATTTTTACTTGTTGTGGCTTCGCCGCCATGTAAGAGTATTGCTTCTTCAATGCTTTTTGCCCTTCCATCGTGCAGTAAAAAATACTGGCCGCCTTGTGAGTTGGGAGATAAACCCAAACCCCATAGTGGCGGCGTTCTCCATTCAGATTTTGTAGCGCTGCCTTCTGTATAGCCATCATCTAAGCCCGGCCCCATATCATGCAATAGCAAATCGGTATAAGGATGAAATGTTTTGTTGGATAATGGAGCTATGTTTGAGAAACCGGTTTGTAATGTTTGCTTATGGCAGCTTTCGCAACCGGCTTGCATGAAAACATTTTTGCCCTGAACAACGGTTGCATCATTTTGATTTCTTTGAATGGGAGCTTTCAATGTTTGCAGGTAGAAGACAACATTATGCACCGTTACATCAGAAACTTCGGGGTCTATATTCAATCCAGAGTAAACATCTTTTGGTTGAAATGTTGAAGTAATGCCAATGTCCTGGTTGTAGGCATTTACTGTTTGGTGCAACAGATTATAAGCCGCCGCTTTTTTGCCAAAGCGGTGAATGTATTTACTATTTCTTGGAATAGCATTCGAAAACGGGGTTATAAAAGAAGGCAGGTACTCATAATTCGGCACACCGCTAATACCATCTCCATTTGTATCATTGGGGTCAGCTATTGACAATATATTTGCATCGGAGACCAATTCAAGAAACCCTAAACCGGTGTTGGCAGGCGGTGTAAACTTTGAAAACGTGGCACCTGCAGGTATTTGTTCCGGTGTATAACCGGGCAATGCTCTGTTTTGTAATTGCGGGCCACCCAAATGCAGGAATTGGTTACCTGTACTGTCAGTCTGCCCAAACCTCGTAAGAGTAGTAAAAGGATGCCCCTTACCATCACCAGCATGGCAACTACCGCAACTGGTAGCCACGAAGATGGAGCCTAAACCCTTCTGAGAAGTGAATACTTCGTCATTAAAGGCCACATCACCCGCCAGGAACCTTCTGTTCTCCTCATAGCTGAGCCCTTCAACAGGGCCATCTAATAGCTCATTATCAGTCGGGGCTTTGGGCAACAGTTTTTGGCAGGCAACAATACCCATAATTACTAAAATTAATGCTGATATAACTTTAAGTTTATTCATAATTCTACGCAGGCAAAGGCAAATAATTAGGCGAATTTAATACAATAATTAGACTAATCTAATTATATTTTTATACTTGTTTCATTATCTTCATATAAATATTTTACACCCGTGCATTCATTTACAGAAGAAAACTATCTAAAAGCCATTTATAAATTGCAGGAAACCAACGGTGAAGTAGTAGCTACTTCCTCTCTTGCCCAGGTAATGGGGGTGCATGCCCCATCTGTAACTGATATGCTTAAAAGGATGGCCGGAAAGAAACTGGTAACCTATCAAAAATCAAAAGGCTTTAAACTAACAGAGAAAGGTAAACAAGTAGCTGTGGGCATTATTCGTAACCATCGGCTTTGGGAAGTGTTCCTCGTTGACAAATTGGGGTATAAATGGGATGAAGTGCATGACCTTGCCGAACAATTAGAGCATATACACAGCGAAGACCTAACTAACAAATTAGATAAGTTCCTGGGCTTCCCCAAAGCCGACCCCCATGGTGACCCAATACCAGATGCCAATGGGGTTCTTCCTAAATCGAAAGCTGTCTTGCTATCTACTCTTAAAATTGAGGAGAAGGGTACGTTTACTGGTGTTACAGACCATACACCAGCATTTTTGAATTACCTGGATAAAGCAGGCATCTCGTTGGGTAACACTGTAAAAGTAAAAGCCATTGAAGAATTTGACCAGACCTATACTCTCCAGATAAAACCTGAAAAAGAAATTGTTATAAGTTACAAAGTTGCCAATAGTATATTGGTGAACATTGCCTAAACACTTTTACATATCAATTCCAGTGAGTAAAATTGAACTCTTATTTTATACTAAATCTTGCACCTATATAAATCTCTCTACCTCTTGTTGGTCCCCAAACTGACGATATATCAAAATAAGCACTGAAAGGATATTGCCAGCTTATGATTGGCTGTTGCTGCCGGAAATCAAAAATGTTTTCACAGCCTGCATATATTTCAAACTGCTTCCATGTTTTGGTGAACTGTGCATTAACAAGTGTAAACGATTTTGATTTTTGGGGCCGTTGATACTCCGCTGGATTAGCTGATGTATTGGGCAATTGCTGTACACCATACCAATGTATGTTTACATCTAAATGCCATTTATTTGTTAATGGTTTATAAGAAAGGGTTGAGAGAATTTTATGTGCAGGATTAAACGGAAGATTAATTTTTTTTCCATTTACTTTACGATATACATCTAAATACACATAAGCAGCTTTGGCTTCAAAACGACTGAAAAACTTTGAATACGCTTCAACCTGGAGACCATCAGAAATTGATTTACCAGTAAAATTAGAAATGATTGCTTTAGATGGGTTGGCATCATAATCAGGAAAAATCTGATTTTGAAATTGGGTTCGGTAATAATCAATGCTGATATATCCTTCAATATTTTTACCATCAAACTTCTGAGTAAAATTTGCACCAAAATTTAAGGCTCTTTCCGGTCGTAATTGTTCTGTAAAAACTATATCTCTTGAGCTAACCAGCAAGCCGATGTTTTCACTAAACAGATTTACGGTTCTCCATCCGGTACCTACGGATGCCCTGAAGGTTGAACCTTCTTTTGTTTCATATTTAAGCAAAGTTCTTGGGGTAATATAAGTGCCGAACTGATTATGAAAATCTGCACGGATGCCGGTAATCCAAACCAACTTATCACCCTTCCAGTTAAATATGTTTTCTGCAAAAATGCCAGGGATATTTTCAGTTCTTTTATACTTACCTGCAAAGGTTCTGTTTAATGGATTTGCTGTAAAAAAAATATCCTCATTCAAAGAAAGATGCCTGTAACTTATACCTGTTTTCATCGTGTGCTTTTCTTTGTACAGTAATTCGTACTGCAGGTTTGCATAAACATTTGTTTGATTGGCAGTGTATTTTGTAGTACCAAAAAATGAGTGCTGGTTTTGATAAAATGATGAGCCAATAAATGTAATTTTATTTTTGTCGTTGAAACGATAACTGGTTTTTGTCCATAGCTCCGGTTGCTGAATATTTGCAGTTTGGCCGTAAGAATTTGTTGTGCCTTTATCAGTCTTGATATTAAAGTTTGTTTGGCCGCCAATTCTTTGTTCATTCAAATAACGGATACCAATCCTTGAACTCCAGCCCCAATCCCTGTCGTTACCATATTTCCATTTATTAAAAATCATGTACCGGGTAAGTAAAGGGAGGTCCATAAACTTATCATTATCCCTGTCAACTCTTTTTGCAGGCTGCACTGTATGAAATGCTGCAAGGCTACTCCATTTTTTATATTTAAAAAGATAGTTTGCATTCAGGTGTTTTTCCATAAAGTTGTTTGCATAAACATTGAGTAAGAGTTTAGCCGTTCTGTCAGGCTCTTTGGTTTCTACGCTTATCTGACCACTGATGCTTTCAAAACCTTGAATTACCGAATTTGCCCCTTTAGAAATATAAATATTGTCAACCAGTGTGCCTGGAATGCTGCTAATGCCATAGGTATATGAAAGACCCTGTATTAAAGGCATCCCGTCAATTAATACCTGGTTGTAAACACCCGATAAACCAAGTATCCTTAATTCTTTAGAGTTTGTAATTACATTGGTAGTTTGTGGCTGAACTGAGGCTTGTGTTTCAAAGCAACCTGCTAAATCACAACAGGCAGCTTTCTTTAATTCAACCTGCGTTATTACCTCTGTTTTTACAGGATTGATTTCTGAAATATAAATACCGGGGCGTTTCCCTTTTACTACCACTTCACCTAACTCTTTGGTTCCTGTAAGCTTTACTTCAATTGCATTTTCATTAGTGATAGTAAGAGTATCTGATTGATAGCCCACAAAACTGATAACTAACTTTTTAATTGATTCTTTCGGAAGTTGGATTTCAAATTGTCCGGCGCTATCTGTACTGGTACCAATAGCAGAGTGAAGCCAATGAACACTTGCACCTGTAAGTGGCTCATTATTTGAGTTTTTAACTTTTCCCTTTATTGATTGGGCTTCTGCTGTTTGATGCAGCATAAAAGCTGATATAATTAATAGAAATATTGTTCTCATTATTTAATGATTTTTTGAGTTAGCAAAAGCTCACTGAGCTTTGCGAAAATTATTGTTTCATCGCCAGGGTTGAACCCGATTTTCTGCCAAATGATTCTGCCACCTGCATCAACTAACATCAGGTGAGGAATTTCCTGTACACCCATAGAATTTTTTAGAGACTTTTTATAATCCCAATAGATTTCAAAAGGCCAGTTGCGGCGTTCAGCAAATTTTTTAATGTATTCTTCTGTTACCCCTGCATCAGTAGAAATAGCAACCAGTTTAACACCGGTTGAATCTTGCAATGATTTGTACTCAGATGAAATCGCAGAAAGTTCTGCTATGCAGAATTTGCACCAGGTAGCCCAGAAAGCAATTAAAACAGGCTTGTTTTTGTTTGGTAGTTCAGAAGCATACAGCTTAGTACCATTAATCTTTTTAATAAGTACATGCGGCAGTGTGTCAGCTTGTGCATAGGAAATGAGAAAAACATTAACAAGCACAAGCAAATGAATAGTTTTTTCATTTGTTTGAGTTTAAGTATTGGCACAGGTGTTAAATACCTGTACCAATACCAGTTGTTAATTGCTTTAGTTTTTTGTTTTTACTTTATATGGCCGCTGGTCAGGGTGGTCGCAGCTTGCCGTACCTTCAATAGCTTTTACCACTTCGGCATAAGATATTTTTTCGGTATCATACTTTATCTCAAAGCTTGTGGATGTGGACATTTTGCCGACTTGCTTACAACTGCTTACGCCTTTCATTTTTTCTATATTGTCGGCAATCATTTTTAAATCGCCGGAGCAGGTAATGCCTGATACTTTTACAGTAACAGTTGTATCGTTAGGATTTGAAGTTTTTGATTGTGTGTTAAGGGTTTGGGCACAACTAACCTGTGCAATTGTGAACGACACTGCCAACAGCAATACCGATACACTGAAATATTTTGATTTCATTGAAATTATTTTAGCATTAATGAATAGCGAAACTGCCTTAATAAAATATATCAAAGCAAAAAATATAATACCAGATAAGAAAATTCATTAAGCTATCTTAGGCGGTTGCCAAAAGTCAGGAGCGAATTGCGAGTAGAAGTTTTCGGAAAATGGAGTAAAGTTATTTGAATAAAAGTGAGGTGCCTTAATACTGAAAAAAGAAGATGTTACCGTGAAGCTGCAAATATTACTTGCACATGATTGAAAAGGATTGCAATTATTGCTCGGGGAATTATTGTCACCAGATGGTTTCTGTTCATCTGTAGTTTTGTGGCAACCTCCGCCACAACATTCAGTTGATTGTTTTTGCTTCAACAATGCCAAAGCTGGTTGCACTGAAAGGAACAACACTACAAAAGCCATTATTGATGCTAATATTTTCATTCGAAGTGCAAGTTAATCAATTTTGAGAAGTTTTCATATAATTGCAATTTGAGCCTCTTTTATACCAGGTAATTCATTTATAAAGGGTTAGAATGCCGCATATTCTTTCTCATGAATAGTAACATTACAGGCTAACATAGTCCCTATTTTTTTCAGTTTGCAATTTTATGTATGCAAAAGTTTACTGGGCAACACAAGGGATTTATAATTGTAAAACTCTTCATCAATTCTTTTTAATTTTACTCAATACGAATTCCCGTAAGCTATACTTTCTCCTGAGATATTTTACTTCAAGCTTTCACTTAAAAGCAAGTTGACCTTATACATCTTATTAACTTTGTCAAATTCAGCTAAGTCGGTATTGTACCTGAAATTTTTATCAATAAAGTTTTTGAAGATTGAGTTAGCAGGAAAAATATTTTTCAAATTGCGAATTGTAAGTTTTTGAACCGGGGAATTAACGCCCAAACTGAAATAATAATTCGTCACATTAGTTCTGCCCGTTGGTGGTTTAGAAACAATATGTTTGTAGATAAGAATCTGTTCTCCGGCATTTAGTAAAAAAAGTTCAATCTTTCCTTTAAAACGAAAAACTTCATTTCTGCAATTTATATACCCGAAAATGTCATTTTTCAAAAGCTTTAGACTGCTGTCGCCTTTCTTAACTGTAATATACTTCTTTGAAAAAAAATCATTCAGCCTGATTCTTATATTCCTAATGTTGCAATTATTATCAAAGGAAAGATTCCCTTTTACAAAGTCATCACAGGTTTTGTAAATTCCCCTTACCCGTTCTTTTTGGGCAAAAAGCGGAAACGAAATTATCAGAAGTGTTGCTGTAAAAAATATTTTCAACTGCTTACTGAGCATATGAGAGATTTAAAATTTCATTCTTTGAATTCGTACTGCATTCAATATTGCCAGCATTGCCACTCCCACATCAGCAAATACAGCTTCCCACATGGTGGCCAGGCCCCCGGCGCCAAGAATCAATACAATTAATTTCACACTAAACGCTAATCCGATATTTTGCCATACAATTTTTGTGGTGGCTTTACCAATTTGTATAGCGGTGGCTATTTTTGAAGGATGGTCAGTTTGTATAATCACATCTGCGGTTTCAATGGCAGCATCACTGCCTAAACCACCCATAGCTATTCCCACATCACTCAAAGCAAGTACGGGTGCATCATTAATACCGTCGCCAACAAAAGCAACCACATTTTTTTTGTCCTTCTTTATAGCTTCTACCTTTTGTACTTTATTTTCAGGTAATAAATCACCGTAAGCATTGTCAATGCCCAGGTGTTTGGCAACATTATCTACCACGGCCTGTTTATCGCCACTGAGTATGGTTGTTTTTACATTCAGCTTATGCAAGGCATCAACAGCCTGTTTACTGTCTTCTTTTATTTCATCGGCTATAGTTAAATAGCCAGCAAGTTTTCTGTCAATGGCAACAATAACGATTGTATCCACTATTTTTCTTAGCCCATCATTTACCGGCACTTTCATCATGTCCATTAATTTCACATTTCCGGCAAGTACTTCTTTGCCATTTACATCCCCTTTCAAACCATGACCACTAATTTCTTCCAACTTATCTACCCGTAATTTATCAAATTCGTTTCCAGCATACTCAACCACTGCTTTTGCAACAGGGTGAGTTGATTTAGCTTCCAGTGCGGCGGCAAGCGGCAACCATTCCTCTTGGGGAATGTCATAACTCTCCACTTCCTGCACTTTAAAAACAGCTTTGGTAAGTGTGCCTGTTTTATCCATTACTACCTGGTTTATTTTTGTCATTAAATCCAGGTAGTTGGAGCCTTTGAATAAAATACCACTCCGGGATGCAGCGCCGATACCTCCAAAATATCCTAACGGAATGGAAATTACCAATGCACAAGGGCAACTGATTACCAAAAATATCAAGGCCCTGTACAGCCATGTATTGAACACATAGTTCTCCACAAATAACCAGGGGATGAGTGTGATGCCTATGGCAAGGAATACAACAATGGGAGTGTATATTCTTGCAAACTTCCGGATGAATTGCTCTGTTTTCGCTTTCCTGGTAGTTGCATCCTGTACAAGTGTCAGTATTCTTGCAAGCGAAGAATCATTAAATAGTTTTGTTACTTTCAACTCTACTACTTTTTCCTGGTTAATCATTCCAGCTAGTACTGTTTCCCCTTTGGTAAAAGTGGAAGGTTTACTTTCGCCGGTTAATGCTGAAGTATTGAATGAGCTTCCTTCGCTTAACATTTCTCCATCCAGCGGCACTCTTTCACCAACTTTTATCTGAATGGTTTCGCCAACCTTTACATTTTCAGGCGGGAGGTTAACGTAGATACCGTTTCTTAATACATCGGCGCTGTCTGGTCTTACATCCAGCAAGGCTTTGATACTTCTTTTAGCACGGTTAACCGCAGCATCCTGAAATAATTCTCCCACTGCATAGAAAAGCATTACGGCAACACCTTCAGGATATTCACCAATATAAAATGCGCCGATGGTTGCCACACTCATTAAAAAGAATTCTGTAAATACATCTCCTTTTATGGCCGTCTTTATTCCCTTTATCACTACGGGCAACCCTACCGGAATATACGCTACGATATACCATGTAAGACGTACCCAGCCTGTAAACCAGGTAGGTGTTGGCTTAATCCAGTTGTCTAATGAAAGACCTGCTATTAGAACAACAAAACTTGCAATAGCAGGTAACCAGGGTTTAAGGCCGTTGCCTTCTTCGTCACCATGATTATGACCATCATCTTTGTTATGCAGCGAAACCACTTTGGCTTCATTCACTTTTTCGTCAAGGTCACAGCAGGCTTCCTGCTCTGCAATTTTTGTTTCATCATGTTTATGTGCCATAATACTATGTTTAGTGTAAGAAAAATGTAACAATACCAATTATAATTAATACCATTCCGGTAATCCGTTTTTCGTTGTGTTCAATAAATTGTGAATTCATCATCTGCACTCCTTTAAATGCAAGCATTACAAGAGTGATAATTCCAGTTATGCTGATTGCTGCATATACCAGGGCCAGCAGTAGAATATCATCCCAGCCATAGGCGCCTGCTGCAAGAAAAAGGCTTTCCACTTCCAGGCAGGGAGACAGAAACATGGTTGCTGCGAATATTAGCACCCATTTAGTTTTCGATTTTTTATATTGCTGCACATCCTTGTTGGCAGCATGGTGGTGGTGCGGCAGGTTTACAGTAAAATAAATTAGTCCGAATATTATCAATAGTACCGGTGCAATTACATGCACATACCCTTCATACTGATGCGCCAGTTTTGAACCCACCATTCCCAATGCAAAACCAATAATAACAGTGCCCAATACATGTGCAGATGCTGTGATGGAAGCCACCAGCATCAATTCATACTTTTCCCATTTCTCCGCCCTGGCGATTGCCACTAACGGCAACCAGTGGTTGGAAATAAGTGCATGAGTAATGCCTAATAATATGGTGCCTGTTATAATGCTGTACATGTAACGATTCGTCTATTAAACAATATTCATTTTATACTTATCATCTTGTATATGAACCTCAATTGTTGTATGCCCGATTTTAAATTCAGATTCCAGGTGCTCCTTAATATTCTGGACAAACTCACTTATCTGTGTTAGCTGAATGTCATTTTGCATAATCACATGAACGCTTAATGCGGTAACCCCGGATGTGATTGTCCAAATGTGAAGGTCATGCAAGGAAACTACGCCTTCCCGTTCGCTGATACATTTCTCTACAGCGCCGTAATCAATATTAGACGGAACAGCTTCAAGCAGAATATCAACAGATTCTTTAAGAAGCCGGAATGTTCGGGGTAAAATGAACAGCCCAATCAGGGCACTCATAATAGGGTCTATGTACAACCACCCGGTAGCAAGGATAACTATACCGGCAATAATGACACCTACTGAACTGAGCATATCACTTACCACTTCCAGGAAGGCACCTTTAATGTTTATACTTTCTTTGGAACCGGCGCTTAAAATCTTCATGCCAATAATATTGATTATTAATCCGCAGAATGCAACAATCAGCATGGAAGTGCCTGCTACAGCAGGAGGGTTTTGAAACCGTTGCCAGGCTTCATACAAAATAAATCCTGAAATAAATATCAATACAATAGCATTGGTAAGCGCCGAAAGAATTTCCACCCTGTAATAACCATAAGTCTTCCGGTTATTGCGTGGCTTTGATGTCATCCAGATAGCAAACAGGGCAAGTGCCTGTCCACCTACATCAGTAAGCATGTGCGCCGCATCGGAAAGCAAAGCAAGGCTGTTGGAAATAAATCCTACCACTACTTCTATTACTAAATATGTGGCCGTGATAGCAAATACTATCTTCAAAGATTTATTGTGCTTTGCCCCGGCTGAAGTTGAGTTTAACGATGACATAAAATATATAGAAACATTTTAGTTAACAATTAATCAGTATTATCTTTTTCGTTGTGCTTACTTATCATTTTATTTTTCCATTTTACATACCAATGCTGGTGATGTAATGAAAGCAAAAAATACAAAGCAATTGCTCCAACAATGGCTATGATAAACATATTGAGGCCAACTGCAACACCAACTGCAGCCGTACACCAAACCGTGGCTGCTGTTGTTAAACCATGCGATGTTCCGGCGCTGCTGTTGCGATAAATAATACCAGCCCCAAGAAAGCCCACACCCGTAACAATATTGGCTATTACCCTTGAAGCAGCAGCAACATCGCTTACAAGATGCGCCGCAATAGCAGTAAATAAAGTAGCGCCAATGCAAACTGCAGCATAGGTTCTTATGCCGGCATCACGGCCGTGTTTCTCCCTGTCTAAACCGATAAAAGCCCCCAACAGGAAAGAAGCAAGTAGCTTAACAACAATTATCAATTCTAATTTTACATCCATCATCAACTATTTTAATTATTTGCAGTTTCATATGTATTGGCTAACTCATTAAAAATAACTTCGCCTGTAGCGGTATCGTAATATGCAGCAACAATACCTACATCGCCTTTACTTTTTTGTTCTCTTAAATAATCACTATTTTCAAGAATTGTGGCTATAGAACTCTCTATATTCAAATGAGTTACTTTTTCAGCAAAAGCCTTTCCATTATCCAATGCCAGTTGAACATCAATTAAACAGGCTTTATCAACAGCGGGTTTTATTTTTTGTGTAATTGAATCTATATTACCGCCAGTTACCGAATGAATGGCTGCTCCCACGGCGCCGCAGTTGGAATGCCCCTTCACAACAATCAGTTTTACCCCCATTTTTTTCACCGCCAGTTCTATGCTGCCGATAATTTCTTTATTAATAATATTGCCCGCAATGCGAATGGAGATTATGTCACCAAGATTTGAATCAAATAAAATTTCGGATGATGTTCTGGAATCTATACAACTTACAATAACAGCCATTGGAAACTGCCCTGATGAAGTAGCATTTACCTGGTGGCGAAAATATTTTTCGGTCCACTTGCCTTGCCTGAACCGTTCGTTTCCCTTTTTTAGTAGTTCAACAATCTGCTGTGGTGTCAGCTTTTCCTGGTCCTGCCGGTTAAGTACATTTACAAATTGCACATGGTCTGATAGCCGGTATTTTTCTTTAACGCCAATAATATTAAGTTTAATATTTTTTTCAGGCGCAATTACATTTTTGAAATCAATAAATATTTCCAAAATATCATTGTCAATATAATCGGCATAGCTGGCATCAATAATAACATTTGTATTTTCAGGAACAGACCAAAGCGTATCTTTTATACTTGCCTTGTTTAAAAACGATACCTGGTTGGGTAATTCTATCCGTATGGTTTCTCCGGTATGTAATTGTTCTTTTTCAATAGTAAATGGATTTTTATAATTGCTTTTTAAGAGATAGAATAAGCTGAAGGCTAAACCAATTAATATGCCGATGAGCAAGTCAGTAAATATGATGGATATAATTGTAACTACAAATGGAATCAACTGGTTCCATCCTTTGGCATACATTTCTTTAAAGATGGATATTTTGGCAAGCTTATAACCTGTAACAATCAATATAGCAGCCAGTGAAGCAAAGGGTATTAAATTGATAAAAGGGCTTAAGAACAAAATAGCCAGCAATAAAAATATACCATGAATAATGGCAGACAATTTCGATTGTGCACCTGCATTAATGTTAACAGAACTGCGAACAATAACAGAAGTTACCGGAATACCGCCAACAACGCCGGCTATCATATTGCCAACACCTTGCGCCACCAGTTCCCGGTTAGGAGATGATTGCCGTTTATGTGGGTCTAAATTTTCAACGGCTTCCAGGTTTAAAAGTGTTTCCAGCGAGGCCACTATGGCAATAGTAAGTGCTGTTAACCAGACAGTGAAATTGCCAAAGGCACTTAAAGAAGGAAATTTTAAGAAAGAGGACAGGTCAGAAAAACTTGTTGCAGGAATATTTACAAGGTGTACGGGTTGCAGATACAATACCGGAATAAATACACGGAACGCCTCGTTAAACCCAATGCCCAGTAACACCACAAAAAGTGAAGCAGGGAAGAATTTAATTTTATGAAGCGGTGTCTTATTCCAAAAAATCAGCACAAGTATGGAAACCAAACTAATAATTGCAACGCCGGGTGTAACATGAAAAAAAGTATTGAACAAATGCGAAAAGGTATTTTCCCCATTTGCCTGTACAAAGGCAAAATCATCCTGGTGAGTATTATCATAACCAAAAGCCTGCGGTATTTGTTTTATGATAAGTAGTATGCCAATGGCTGCTAATAACCCTTTTATAACATTTGAGGGAATGTAGTTGGCAATAAACCCGGCTTTTAACAGACCGCTCCCTAATTGTAACAAGCCTGCTATTATGAGCGCAGCTGAAAACAATTCAAAACTGCCCAGCCTCGTAATAGAAGCCAGCACCACAGCAGCAAGCCCGGCGGCCGGTCCGCTCACACTGGTATGCGACCCACTTAAAAGGCCTACCATTATACCGCCAATGATGCCGGAAATAATTCCCGATAGTAAAGGCGCCCCTGAAGCCAACGCTATTCCCAAACATAAAGGGAGTGCCACCAGAAATACTACTAACCCGGCAGGGAAGTCATATTTTAATTTTGAAGTTGAAATGACCATCGTAAAATGCGTTTAATAATTTTATAATCAAAAGCCTAATCTGAGTATTTTACCAGATTAGTTAAAACAGTTTAAGAGACGCTGCCAGAACCACTGGCAGCGTTACCTTAATCTTCCTTCTTAAAAGCATAAACATCGAAATGCTTATTAATGCAATTAGAATGAGAGAAGAAAATTGTGTTCCGATAATTCAGGCTTGTATAACTCTCTCTAAACTCTTTCAATTTATTTTTTGAATAAATCCATTCAATATTTATAAATTCTATTAACGGCATGAGAATTATCAATCCAAATAATTTCAGACAAGTTCTTCCTGATTTATAATCCATTCCATAGCCTGTTCCTTTTCGGCCAAACTAAAATACCTGATGGTTGCCTCACTAAAAGGCTTCATAACTGATAGCATCCAGTCTCTCCACTTCATCTCTCCAACTATGGCAATTTTCTCTATGTCTTCCGAATGGGTGAATTTCATTTTCCCATAGTTTAATTCTATTATTCCATCCTCCCAAAATCCAACTGTGTTTGAAATTAAGCAGTCGTCCATTTCAAAATACCACCTCACTTTTTTGCCATTATTGATAATGTTATGAATAAGCGGATGAATTTTTTCGTAATCACTTATTCCCAGAATATCGTTAGCCCTGGTGGCAATGATATTTTTTTGAGTTGTAGCCAATATCTGCAACATAATTTTCAATTTTATCTTCACTTTCGTTACCCTTCATTCAGGATTTATTGCAGGTCAGGGGCATTAAATGTATCACCCTGCTTTATATCGCCTGTCTCATAGCCTTTCTTAAACCAATACATTCGTTGTGCAGATGTGCCATGCGTAAAAGCATCTGGCATTACCTGCCCGGTTGCCTGTTTTTGCAACCTGTCATCTCCAATAGCACTGGCTGCATTCAATGCTTCATCAATATCATCTGCATCCAAAATGTCTTTCATCTTTTGTGCATGATGTGCCCAAACACCGGCATAAAAATCTGCCTGCAGTTCCATCATTACTGAATACTTGTTGAATGCAGTTTCGCTTAACTGCTGGCGCAGCCTGTTTACTTTTGCCGCAGTGCCCATCAGGTTCTGTATATGGTGCCCTACTTCATGTGTCACTACATAGGCCATCGGGAAGTCGCCTGGTGCATTGAGTTTGTATTGCAAATCCTGGTAAAAAGAAAGGTCTATATACAGTTTATTATCACCGGGACAATAGAACGGCCCTGATGCTGCACTGGCATTACCGCAGGCAGATTCAACCACACCACGAAACAATACCAGTGTTGGTTCTGAATATTGCTGACTTTTTTCTGCAAAAATTTTATTCCATACATCTTCTGTTTCCGCCAATACCACTTTTACAAACGATGCCCTTTCATCATCTGCCTTTTGTTCTTCAGGTGTTAGTTGTGCTGATTGATTTGTTTGTTCGGAAAGTTGCTGTTGTATCTGCGATGGGTCAACATTATTACCGCTTAATAAAGTATAAAGCAGGTAAATAACAATACCAACCACACCACCACCTGCGGCAATTTTGCCGCCGGATAAACCACGGCGGTCATCAACATTTGAACTTTCTCTTCTTCCTGTCCATTTCATAATTTCCTGAATTAGAATTTAAGAGATACTAAGAATTAGTGATGGCCTCCATAATGACCCCCATGATGTCCGCCATAACCATGATGCCCTAAATTAATATGATGCCCAAAATCAATATGCGGTGTGATAATAGGGTAAAGAAACGGCCTGTTGTATCCCCTGCGATACCGCCTCGAATAATTTTGATTTACTGCATTTTGATTTGGAGCAGCCTGCGTATTAAAAACATCTTTAGTACCATTGGCATAAACAATCTGCACCACTTCAGATTTACTGGCTACATACACAGGCCCGTCAGCATTATCAGCTTTGTAATAACGGATTTCTGTTGTGCCTACTTCGGCTACTTTACCATTGATAGTTTCGCCGCTGCGCAGGGTAATTACATCCTGTGCAAACAACATGGATGCTGACAACAGCATCACAAGAAATGCAAATAACTGTTTCATAATTTTAAGTTTAAGATTGAAAAATTATTTTTTCTTTGAATCCAATTCGTTTCCGTCCATTTTCATGCCCAGGGTATCGGCATCGGTTTTTTCTTTGTGGCCTGAATCATGTTTTTCTGACTTTATCTCCTGCTTGTCTTTCTCACCTGCATTTGTGCAACTGCTGCCGATAGTTATCACTACTATAGCGAGGGAAAAAAATATCTTTTGCATATTATTTATTTTAGTTTGCTTTTAAAACTTGTTTGGGTGGGTACGGAAACCCTGCCGCTCAAGGTTTTCCATTTTAAAACGGGACAAACAAAGCAGGGCTCCGACCCATATAAATTTTTATTCTTCTTCCTCCACATTATTCATCTTTGATAATAAATCATAAGCCCCGTTAATTACAACCTTGCTATTTCTGTTAAACCCCTCCGGTAATATCACTTCCGTATAACCATTTTCCGAAACACCGGTTGTTACTTCAATTCTCTTAAACGGAATATGCTTTTCAGTAGCCTCATCCTTTTTACCATCAGCAGGTTTGGTTTCTTCTTTTGTTTCATCTGCTGCAATAAAAATGTAAGACTTACCTGCTGATTGCACAATCGCTTTATCAGGCAAGGCGGTCGTGGTAGCAACACCTGTTTCTACTATTCCTTTCAGGTACATACCCGGTAATAAATTTTTATCCTCCTGTAACAGGTGTCCATGCACCCGAACTGTTCTTTCAGCACTGATTTCACGGCCAATTAAATGCACTTCTGCAAATCGTTCCTTTGTTTCATTATTCAACACAAAACGGATTTTCTGGCCTATTTTCAATTTGGGAACATCTTTTTCAAAAATGATAAGCTCCGCATGAAGGTGACGGGTATCTACAATTTCAAATAGCTCCTGGTTAGCGTTTACAAACTTGCCTATGTTCACCAGTACCTTAGTAACATAGCCTGATATAGGCGCATAAATATTTGCCCTGCCTGAGATGTTTCCGGAATTAATCTTATCAGGATTAATATTGATGAGTTGCAGCTTTGATTTTAAGCCCTGCACTCTTGCCATCATACTGTTGTACTCGCTACTCGCTTTTTGCAATGTTTTTTTGGCATTTACATTTTCCTTTGCTAATTCCTGTTGCCTTTCAAATTCTTCTTTCAGATATACCAGCTGACTCTTATAATCCAGATAATCCTGCTGAAGCTGGATAAATTCAGGATTTTCAAGTACTGCTATTACTTCGCCTTTTACTACTGGTTTACCCTGTAGTAAATCCGTACTTTTTAAAGTGCCCCCATAGGGAGAAGAAACAGTTAATAGTTGTTGTGGAGGAACATCCAGTACTCCCGATGCCCTGATAACGCTACTGAGGTTTTTATCTTCTATAGCGCCGTACTGTATGTTTACTGTTTTGAACTGGTCTTCCGACAAATCCACCATATCCGCCGCTTCAGTTTTCGTTTCTTCTGCCGGGGCAGATTCTTCATTGCCTTTAGAAGAGCAGGATGAAAGCCATATAATGGCGGTAGTGAGTATAACAAGTGAACCTAAAAATTTCTGTTTCATAATATTATTATTTAACCCGTTTTAATTAATTGATGCCGCCGATAAATTCGATAGCAATGACGGTTTGATTGTATTGGTTTAAGAGTTTGGTGTATTCCTGTTTTACAACAACAGCATTGTTGAGTGATTGTGTTAATTCATAATAACCGATTTCACCGGCAGTAAAAGCTTTTTGCGCCTGCGTAATAATGAGATTGGCCTGCGGCAAAGCTGTATTGCGATAGTAGTTGAGTTGAACTCTTTGTTTCTGCAATTCGCCAAACAGCCTTGTCAGTTCAGCCTGCAGGTTGTATTGGTAATTGGTCAGCTCTGCTTCACGGCGTACACGGTTTACTTCTGCCGCTTTTACTTTTTCTTTTTGCGCCCTGGCAAATATGGGAATGCTGATGCCCAAATTAACACCCTGGAAACGGTGGCCAACGCCATAGTATTTATCAGCGCCGTTTACGGTTTGATAACCTACTAAAGACTGATTGAAATAGCCCACCGAGAAATCAGGTTTTAATCTTGACTGCTCAACAGCTTTCTCCCTGCTTGCAATATCAATCTGCTGTTTAATAAAGGCAAGTGTGGGATTGGCAGCAATGGCAGCGGTATCAAAAGTTACCTGTATCTGCTTTTCAACAAGTAAAGTATCGGCAATGGCAGTAACAGAAGAATCAGCAGTAAAGACTTTTAGCCGGTTTAATTCAATGCGGTAATCCTCTTCCGCATTTCTCAATTGTGCCTTTATCTCATTTACCTTGCTTTCAGCATTGTAATTTTCCAGTGCATTTGTTTCACCTGTTTTATACCGCAACGCTGATGCCTTCAATACATTTTCGTAGATAGCCAGCAGTTCTTTTAACAGCCGTATTTCCTCTATCCAAAAACTTAACTGGTAGTAAGATGTCTTTGTATTTGCAGCCAGTTCAGTTTGATAAACTTTCAACTGAAGCTCACTGCTTTTGATATTGGATTCTGACAGACGTATGAGGCTTTTGAAGTAAGCCGGATTGGGTATGCCCTGATTAATACTGAAATTATTATCGTAGGCAATACGGCTGTTATACTGGCCAAAGGTGAGTCCCACATTTGTTTTGCCGTAATCCTTTACTGTTTTTTTCAACTGTTGCTGGTAGCCAATATCCAGCGTTCCTACTTTAACTAACGGATTATTCTTCATGGCTGATGTAACAGCATCATTAAGGTTTATCACTGTCTTTGGTTGTTGTGCATTTGCAGCAAATGATGAAGCCAGGAACAGGAGAATTAATGAGGGGAAGTGTTTAGCAGCAGATATTTTTTTTGCTTTTGGTTTTATTCTTTCAAACCAGGTGTATAATACCGGCAAGACTACCAACGTAAGAAAAGTAGCCGTAATCAAACCGCCGATTACAACTGTTGCTAACGGTTTTTGTACTTCTGCCCCGGAACCTGTAGATAATGCCATTGGCAAAAAGCCTAATGAAGCAACTGTTGCGGTCATTAATACTGGTCTTAACCTCACCGACGTTCCTTTTAGGATAATTGCATTTATATCTGTCATGCCTTCCTTTTTTAACCTGTTGAACTCGCTGATAAGTACAATACCATTTAATACCGCCACACCAAACAACGCAATAAAACCAACACCTGCCGAAATGCTGAATGGCATACCCCGGAACCATAAGGCAAATACACCACCTATTGCACTCATGGGTATAGCTGTAAAAATGAGTAAGGAATATTTGATTGAACCGAACGTAAAGAAGAGAAGCAGAAGAATTAATGCTAATGCCACAGGGACAGCAACAGATAATCTTTTGTTAGCCTCTTCAAGATTCTTAAACTGTCCGCCATAAGTAATAAAATAGCCAGGGGGAAGTTTTACCTGTTTGTCAATTTTTTCCTGAATCTCCTTTACAACCGATGAAATGTCACGGCCCCTTGTATTGAAGCCTACAATTATTCTGCGCTTTGCATCTTCCCGTTGTATCTGGTTAGGGCCTAACTGCAAATTGACATCGGCTACCTGTTCCAGTGGAATCTGGTTACCATCAGGTGCTGCAACAAACAATCCTTTTACATCATCAATATTCTGACGGCCTGTCTTTTCTAACCTCACCACCATATCAAACCGTTTTTCACCTTCATAAACAATACCTGCAGCTTCCCCGGCAAATGCAGCGCTGATGGTGCGGTTTACATCTTCTACATTCAGACCAAACTGAGCAATCTTATCCCTGTTTAGTTTAACAACAATCTGTGGAAGCCCGGTTACCTGTTCTACATATAAATCTTCTGCACCTTTTACCGTAGGTACAATCACACCGATTTTTTTTGCCAGGTCAGCCAGTACATCAAGGTCTTCTCCAAATATTTTAATACCCACATCCTGGCGCACACCTGAAATCAATTCATTAAAACGAAGCTGGATGGGTTGAGACAACCCATAAGAAACACCGGGAATTTTTTCCAGTTCCTTTTGCATCAGTTCGGCCAATTCTTCCCGGTTATGTGCACTGGTCCATTCTTTTTTATTTTTTAAAAGAATAGTAATGTCACATGCTTCTATGGGCATAGGGTCGGTAGGTATTTCAGAAGCGCCAATTTTTCCTATCACTTCTTTTACTTCGGGAAATTTTTTCATCAGTAAGTCCGAAGCCTGGGTTATTTTATCAATTGTCTGGCTTAAGGAACTGCCCGTCAATAACCTTGTTTCCACGGCAAAATCTCCTTCTTCCAGTGTGGGAATAAATTCACCACCTAATGTTTTAAAAATGATAAGGCTGATTACAAATACTCCCACAGCAATACTCACCACCAGCAATTTCATCTTTAATGCGCCACGTATTAATGGGGTATAAAGCCGTTGGAAAAACTTCATCATTTTATCAGAAAGATTTTCCTTGTGGCTTATTTTTTTGCTTAATACAAGGGCACTCATCATGGGTACATAAGTAAGTGAAAGCAGGAATGCACCAAGTATGGCAAATGAAACTGTTTGTGCCATCGGGCCAAACATTTTTCCTTCAATGCCAACCAATGCAAGAATAGGCAGATATACAATCAATATGATGATTTGACCAAATGCAGCAGAATTCATCATTTTACCTGCTGATTTATATACTTCATCATCCAATTGGTCTTGTGTCATTCTTCCGGGCTTTCGATGGCCCAACTGATGCATGGTTGCTTCCACAATAATCACAGCACCATCTACAATTAACCCAAAGTCAATAGCACCTAAACTCATAAGATTTCCCGACACACCAAACAGGTTCATCAACGCAATAGCGAAAAGCATAGCAAGCGGAATTACTGAAGCCACTATCAACCCCGAACGGATATTGCCAAGGAAAACCACCAATACAAAAATTACAATCAAGGCGCCTTCAATAAGGTTAGTTTTCACAGTTCCAATCGCCCTGCTGACTAAAGCACTTCTGTCAAGGAAGGGTTCAATGACTACACCTTCAGGCAAGCTTTTTTGAATTTGAATTATTTTATCTTTTACACTGTTAATTACAATACTGGAATTTGCTCCTTTCAACATCAATACAATGCCGCCAACTACTTCTCCTTCTGCATTACGGGTTAATGCTCCATATTGGGTAGCATGACCAAGTTGTACCGTTGCAATATCTCTTACAAGCACCGGTGCTCCGCCTGAAGTTCTTGTAACAACTATTTTTTCTATATCGGTGATGGTTTTAATAAAGCCTTCGCTGCGGATAAAGTAGGCGTTTGGTTTTCTATCTATATATGCACCGCCGGTATTTTGATTATTCTTTTCGAGGGCCTTAAATACATCTGCTATGGATAAATTATAGCTGCGAAGCTTATCAGTATTCAATGCAATTTCATATTGCTTTAACAGGCCGCCGAAGCTGCTTACATCAGCAATACCGGGGGTGCCAAGCAACTGACGACGCACAATCCAGTCCTGAATTGTACGTAGCGACATGGCATTGTATTTATCTTCATACCCTTTTTTTGCATGTAAAACATATTGATAAATTTCACCCAATCCGGTGGAGATAGGAGCCATTTCAGGGTTACCGATATTATTGGGTATTTGGTTACGGGCTTCTATAAGCCGTTCACCAACCTGCTGACGGGCCCAATAAATATTTGCATCATCGTGAAATACGACGGTAACAACTGATAACCCAAATCTTGAAATAGAACGGATTTCTTTGATTTCGGGAATAGTGGCCATCGTTTGTTCCACCGGAAAGGAAATCAACTGTTCTACTTCCTGTGCAGCGAGTGATGGGCTGATAGTAATGATTTGTACCTGGTTATTGGTAATATCAGGCACAGCATCAATCGGTAATTTTTTGGCCGAATAAACGCCCCATATTATTAAGGCCAGTGTAAAAAGGCCAATGACCAATTTATTTTTTATGGAGAATTGAATGATTTTATTGAGCATGTCTTAATTCTGTTTGGTTATAGATGATACCTGAAGAAATGAATAATTCTTTCCACAATGGCTGCAAGAAGAATAGCGCAGGCAATTACAATAAGAATGGTTTTAATTATTCTAATTGATAAAGGCTGTTTTCTCTTTTTGCCTTTTATAGCTTTTTTTGTTGTGGCCATGGGCCAGCAGTGGTAATGAATGATACAATAGCTGAATAAGCCAATAAATGACTTACAGCAAATTCAATAAAGGAGGGAGGTTAAGAAAGTTTGGGAGGCTGCCAGATGCTATTTTGAGCTTCTGTGCTGAACGCTACATTGTAGAGGGGATATTTCTCCGATTGAAATTCAATTTTATTTATCTGTGCCTTAGAGAAAGGAGAATAAAATGCTGAAGCTGCACAACAGGAACATGAGCAAAATGGGGAACAGGCTTCTGTATTATGCTTATGCTGCTGGTGGTTATCGGTAGCTGAAATTTTTGCTTCTGTCCTGACATTACATTCATTCCTGTCGCCACAAGGCAGGCAGGAAATGTAAAGCATTGCCAAAGACAATATTGAGAAGAATAATTTCATTGGTTGCAAAAATAGGATGTTTTGTTGCAATTTACACACCTTGCAATGTATTATTTAGCAATATTGTTGCAAATCAGGCCTTTAAGCAGCTTTAAATCATAGTTTGCCGACTATTTTTAAAACCCAAAAATACCCTCGGATTGGATAGTGTCAGCCTTTATTATTTTTCAATATGAATGTTTTGCAGAAGCATGACAAGAGCAAAAATTGCAAGAATAAAAAGAGCAAGAATAATCCAGAGGGCATATTTCAGAACCTTTGGAATTGGCTTTTTGCTCTTAACCCTTTTGTTTTTATTACTCTTCTTCGTTCTTGAAATGCTCACAGAAGTTTAAATAATTATTTACAGAATATAATTGTTTCAATAATCTTCA
Organism: Asinibacterium sp. OR53; assembly: GCF_000515315.1. Taxonomy (NCBI): domain Bacteria; kingdom Pseudomonadati; phylum Bacteroidota; class Chitinophagia; order Chitinophagales; family Chitinophagaceae; genus Asinibacterium; species Asinibacterium sp. OR53. The sequence goes on along the minus strand of NZ_KI911562.1, from coordinate 2,123,850 downwards.
GTCCAATCTATTTGTTTGCAATATTTATTTATGGAACATAACAAATATCCTGAACATTGATGTTAATTCAGCGATGGGAAATTGGTAACCTTTTTCTTTCTACGTTTGATACTTACAAAAAACAATGCAAACCCACTTATCACTGTTACCAACCCGAAAATGGAAAATGCCCGAAGCAGCCAGTTACCAATATGGTCCCTGCTTTCATAATCCATGGTATGCATCATCCAAAGAAAATCAAATATGCGCCATTTATTATTTCTGAACTTTTGAATGGTTCCTAATTCACTGGCAACATAAACAGTGGTTTTTGATGGGTGTTCAAAGGTGATGGCATAAGCAGGCAGTGGGCTTTCCCTGTATTCATGATGACCATTTGTGCCTGTTAAATATTCAACTGATTTTACTTTTGGTTCACCGTTAAATCTCATTTTGGCTACATCAACTGCTTCTTCTTTTGTCAATGGGCCACGAAGTTGACCAGTAATTGCATCAGCCAGATGATTCATGGATTGGATGTCATGCTGATGATTTGCCTCGTTGTGAATGGCACTTATACAACGAACCTGGTAAAAAGGCTTACCCAAAATTTCAATCAATTGAATTGATACAACTGAATCAATGCGATGAACTTTCTTTATGGTATCAAGAACCATCGTAGGACTAACCAGTGAGATATTAGAAGATAGTAACGGCGCATTCTTTTTTTGAAAATCACCATGTACTTCATCCATATTGCTCCAACTGAAATACAGGCCGCCAATTGTCCATAATAAAAACTGGATGCCTAAAATAACGCCCAGCCAGCGGTGAGCTTTTCGTATGTAGTAGTGTTTGCTTTTTGCCATAAACTATAATATTAGTTACAATTATGAGTAATAAAAATACAATCAATGTAGTCAGTAGCCATGTGCATTAATAGTCCGATTGATATGACACGGAATTTGGGAAATAAAATCAGCAAGGTATATATCATTATTGCGATATAACTGTGCAACGGATGAAAGCCAATACTGCAGCGGCAGGGATGATAAAAAGGGATTGCTAATAAATGGTCGGCATCTATCAACATTGTTAACAATAATATAAGGTAAGCTTGTTTCCATCTTTCTCTGAAAAAGACAAAGGCTATCACTAAGGGAAAACCAAAATGAAGAAAATAATGAATAACCCTCTGAATAATTTCCATTCTTTTCTATTAGCTATCGTTATTTTACTTTCAACAGACTTGCATTAATAGCTACCACAACTGTGCTTATACTCATTAATACAGCACCGGCAGCAGGACTTAATAAAATTCCCATTTTATATAACACACCTGCCGCCAGTGGTAAAGCCACTACATTGTAACCTGTGGCCCACATTAAATTCTGCATCATCTTTTTGTAAGTGGCTTTACCAAACTGAATCAATGAAACAACGTCTTTAGGATTGCTGTTAACCAATACAATCCCTGCTGTTTCGGCGGCAATATCAGAACCGGAACCTACTGCAATTCCTACATTGGCCTGTGCCAGTGCCGGGGCATCGTTTACACCATCACCTGTCATAGCAACGTATTCGCCTTTATTTTGCAGCTCCTTTATTTTCTCTAATTTCTGATGCGGTAATACTTCAGCAAAAAAACTGTCCATGCCTAATCGTTCACTTACACCTTTTGCCACAGTTGCATTATCGCCGGTTAATAAGATTGCCTTGATATTATTTTCATGCAATGTTTTAATTGCTTCTGCTGATTCAGGTCTTATTTCATCAGCCAGTGCAATGGAGCCGGCAATATCATCATCAATTAATACAAAGACTAATGTTTCCTCCGCTTTTACAGCACTGTCTTTTGTAAGAAAAGTAAATTTTTCCTGCAGGTATCCCGGGCTTACTACCATAATATCTTTTTTGTCAATGATACCTGCTATACCCTTACCGGTTATTGCTTCAAATCCAGTAACAGCAGGAAGTTCAAGATTCAGTTCTTTTGCTTTGGCGGTTATGCCGGTTGCTATAGGATGTTCTGAATTTTGTTCAAGTGCTGCTGCGTATTTGAGTATTTGTTCCTGGGTGTATTTATCATTATGCGTTACATACCGCACCACCTGAAACTTACCAACTGTCAGCGTTCCTGTTTTATCAAATACCAGGGTAGTTATCTTTCTTGCGTTTTCAAACGCCGTTCTGTTCTTTATCAATAAACCATGTTTTGCTGATAAGGCAGTTGATTTCGCTACCACCAATGGCACTGCTAATCCTAATGCATGGGGACAGCAAATCACAATAACAGTTACCATCCGTTCAATAGAGAATGCCAAATCCTTTCCGGATAAATACCAGACAAGAAATGTGGTAATGCCTGCTACAATAGCAATCAGAGTAAGCCATCTTGCCGCCCTGTCTGCGATTAGCTGTGTTTTGGATTTTGATTTTTGAGCATCCTGTACCAGCTTTATTACCTGCGACAAATAAGAATCCTTGGCTCCATGTGATACAGAGACTTTTATAGCTCCATTGCCATTGATAGAACCTGCAATTACTTTGTCGCCCTTTGTTTTTTCAACTGGTTTTGATTCACCTGTAAGCATTGATTCGTTAAGATAACTTTCGCCATCTGCAATAATACCATCTGCGGCAACCTTCTCGCCGGGTTTGATAAGTATCACATCATTTTCTTTCAGCGATTCTGTTTTTACATCGGTTACATTATCTCCTTTTACCAAATGTGCATCATCGGGCATTAACTGTACTAATAATTCAAGTTCCCTTGATGCACCGGCCACAGATTTCATTTCTATCCAGTGGCCCAGCAGCATTATTAAAATCAATGTGGCCAGTTCCCAAAAGAAATCCATGCCTTTCAATCCAAACACAGTTGCCACACTGTAGATATATGCTACTGAAATGGCAAATGCTACCAATGTCATCATACCGGGATTCTTGGCCCGCATTTCTCCAATCAATCCTTTCAAAAAAGGCCAGCCACCATAAAAGAATACGAGAGATGATAAAACGAGCAATACATATTTTGAACCGGGGAAACTGATATGAATATTCAGCCAATGCTGTATCATTTCTGATAATAACATGATTGGTATGGTCAGCACTAAAACAATATAGAATCGTTTTTTAAAATCCGCTATGCCGGATGCATGAGCTTCATATCCGTTATGTGCACCTGGTTTAGTTAGTGGTACAAGTGTCATCCCACACAAAGGGCATTTGCCGGGATTATCCTGTATTATTTGCGGGTGCATAGGACAGGTGTATTTCTGAAACCCTTGTGTGTTTTGCATCTCCGCAACAGGCGGAATATATTTTGTATTAGAAGAGTGTTCTTCATTAATATATTCTGAATGTTGATGGGGCGAAGGAGAATGTTCTTCCTCTTTTGCATTAACAGCAACGAGGCTCATTCCGCATTTGGGACAACTGCCGGGTTCATTTTTCACAATTTCAGGATGCATCGGGCAGGTGTATAGCTGTTGGTTGTGGTGATTATGTTCCATAAAACTTATTTATACGTTATCTAAAAAATTCAATAGTGCCATGTCAACCCAATTCCCCATTTATAATCGCTGTCATAATTTGTACTGATGGAAAACGATTTGGCAATCATATATCTTGCCGCAACATTATACTCCTTGTCAGTATTTACCCTGAAATCAAAAAAGAAATTATTGCTCAGGGGTAAATCTCTTCTCTCCAATTGCAGCCTTAAACGACCGGTGTGGTCAATTCTCCATTCAGAACGGATAAGCATTGGTAATAAATAGTAAAAGCCAGCATCAAAAACCCTGCGGTTATCTTTTGAATTAGGTTTATTTGCTAATGGCAGCGTTTTATTTTTTCGATAATCATATCCTACATAAAAAGCGAGGTATTGTTTTTTGTCCAAATAGCGAAGTAAATGTGTTTCCGTCTCGTAATTCCCCTTCCAGCTTGCCCTGCCTTCAAATTCCAGTGCCGTTTTATTGTTGGAAATATTTCCACTTAACCATGCCCCCTGTGAATGCACTGATAAATCATACCAGGGATAAAGAACATTATCTTCTTTCTTTAATTTCCGGTATCCGGTTTTTGCAAATTCATTTTGTTCGCTTCCGTCATAGCTTACAATCCGTGCCATACCTGCCATCATGTGGTATAAAATATGGCAATGAAAAAACCAGTCCTGCTCTTCGTTGGCATCAAACTCAATAGTAACAGTTTCCATTGGTTTAATATCAAATGTGTGTTTCATAGGTGAATACTCACCCTGTACATTAATGAAACGGAAGAAGTGCCCATGCAAATGCAAGGGGTGGCGCATCATGGTATTATTGGTTAATACAAACCTTACCTTTTCACCCTTTCGGATAAGTATTTTATCAGCAACAGATAATGTCTTAAAATCAAATGACCAAACATACCGCAGCATATTGCCGGTAAGTGTGAGTTTTACTTCCCGTGGCTTTAACGAAGAATCTAAAGTAGTTGGATGCAGTGCTCTCAACATATTGTAATTAAATTCACCCGGCATTTCCATTTTCATATCCATGCCAGCCATATCACTCATCTTCATGGCCTCCATACTATTCATATCCATTTCCTTTTTTGGCGATGCAGTATCGTTGGGCATATTCATATTTTTCATATCCATACCCTGCATGTTGCCCATGTCCATCACTTTCATATTCATGCTGCTCATTTCCTTCATCATTTTAAAATAATTCAGCCTTGGAATATCAGGGGCTTTAATAACAGGGCCGTTACCGAAATAAGCAGATGAGTATCCTGTTACATCCCATGAAGTAGCCCGAAGCTCAGCGGCGCCAGATTCGGGTACAGTAATCAATACATCATAGGTTTCTGCAATAGCGATTTCAAGTTTATTTACATTAACCGGCGTAACATTAATACCATCGGCAGCAATTATCCGCATATAGCTATTTGCATATTGCAGGTTGAAATATGTAGAGGCGGAACCGTTAATAATCCGCAGCCGTATTATTTCTCCCGGCTTTGCATCTTTAAATTCATTTGTTTCCTGGCCGTTCAGTAAGAATTTGTTGTAATAAACATCAGATACATCCATAGCGGGCATACGCTGCCATTCCTGTTTGAGTTTATCTTTGAATGCGCCTGCAGCAATTGCTTCTCCATAGCTTTGCAATGCACCTTTTTTAATAGCATACCATTCGCCACCACGTTTCAGGTAACGCATCACCTGATGTGGGTTCTCATCTGTCCAGTCTGATAATAGTAAAACATATTCCTTTAGTTCAGGTTCTGGTTGGGCAGGGTGAATTACAATAGAACCATACAGACCACTTTGTTCCTGCAACATAGTGTGGGAGTGATACCAGTAAGTGCCGCTTTGTATCAATGGAAAAGTGAAAGTATAGGTTTTGCCAGCTTCCAAAGGGGAAGTTGTTAAATAAGGAACACCATCTTCTTTGTTAGGCAATAATATGCCATGCCAGTGAATTGATGTTTCCATCTTCATCATGTTGTGCACTCTGATAATAGCAGTATCGCCTTCGGTAAATTCAAGAATGGGGGCCGGAATCTGTCCGTTAATAGCAATAGCATGACGGTGTTTGCCGGTAAAGTTTACCATCGTGTCGGTTACATACAGGTCGTACTCCACTTTCTTTCCCTTATAATTTTCTTCTGGTACAAGTTGGGTTTCCTTTAAAGGGAAATTGTATGATGTAATTTTTTTCTCTCCGCTGCCTATTGCTCCTGGCATGGAGTGTTTCATCTGTGCAATAGTGCAAAACGGAATCAGTAATACAAGTGAAAGCAGTTTCTTCATGTGTAAATCATTTATTGTTTATGCTGCTTATAATTCTTTTTACGAGCCGGGTTATTGTCGGGAAAACGCAATGTGTCCATCGGGTTTTTTGCAGGCATTTTCATGTTGTCCATACCAGGCATGTTATTCATGTCTTTCATATTACCGGATGAGTCCATTTTCATCTTATCCATTCCCGGCATGTTGTTCATATCTTTCATGTTCATGGAAGAATCCATTTTCATATCCTTCATGTCTTTCATTTTATCCATGCCAGACATATTCTTCATGTCCTTCATCTTATCCATACCTTTCATACCTTTCATACCCTTCATATCTTTCATGCCTGCGTTTTTATCCATACCGGGCATGGTCATGTCCTTCATGCTTTTCATATTCATGGACGAGTCCTTTTTCATGTTATCCATTCCCGGCATTTTATCCATGTTGTTCATACCGGGCATGGTATCGGTCATTTTCATGGAGCTATCATTCTTCATATCCATATCCTTCATGTCTTCCATATCTCCACCCTCACCATGACCTTTCATTAAATATTTGCCCATTGGGCCCACACCAGCCACATGGGTAAGTTTTGCTCCATGATGCCCCGCAATGGATAAAAAAACAGCAGCGATGATGGCGGCAATCAGCACTATAATTTCAAATGAACGCCGGTTGATTTTGAAAAATACACCGATGCTTTTCAGCAAAAATGTAATACCACTCATCCATAATGTTAATTGAGCATATTTTTCATGTTGCTCAAATATCTCCAAAGCCGCTTTGGGAGCATCCACTGATGGCTCTGCATGAAAGATAGTGCTGGCAGCAAGGGATGAAAAGAAAGCACCGCCTATGATAACAAGTGTAACCCATTTAATCTGCTTCAGGTCTTTCCAAACCAGAACGGCCTGTAAAGCGGCTGCCAATAAAATAAGTACAATAGGAAAATGTACTGCCAATGGATGTAATGAAGGAAAGTCTTTGAACATAGTAAATTACTTTAGTGCTGCTATTATTTTGAGAACCTGAAATCAAACTCAACTCTTATCTTTTCCCATACTACAGCAATCCTGCCAGTTTCGCTTTTTCCTGTTTCAATAAAATATTGCAACCGCTCTGTATGCTCACTTTTCTTAGGCTTTACTTTCACCCTGATAATATCATCTTTTTCATCATACTCTGCGGCAAGGTGCTGTTTCCAGTTTTTATTTATTATCAGCGTCCATTCCTTTTCACCAGGGATAGTGAAGAAAGCATATTTACCTGCCGGTATTTCTTTACCATTAATAACAAATGCCTTTGGCATTTCCAGGGTAGTGGCATCATGTGCACCTGTTACCCATACTTCATCATAAGGAACAAGGCCACCCCATATTATTCTTTTACGAACGCCGGGAGAATGATAATTGATTTTTATACTGTCGCCATGGATTACAGCAAAAGCCATGGATTTAATACTTTTCTTGCTGGTATCTTTTACCAAATTGGGATTGTAGCAAACCTCTTCTTTCTTTTGTTCCTGTGCTGTTGCCGTAAATGCTGTTGCTATTAGTAAAAGCAGTAAATAAAATTTCTTTTTCATGATACTATCTATTTGTATTTATATTTTTTCTGCACCGATTATTTGAACTTCTCCAAACATGGTTTTGAAACGCTTTTTAACTACTACATTTTCAAACCCTGCATCCGAAATCATTTCAGGTAATAGCCCTTTAGCATTTGCATGTGTGGATTTAAAGCCATCCAATATCCTAATCAAATTAAAAAGCGTTCTTTGAATCCATGACCTGGAGCGGCCAAAGTCTGCAATAGTCAACTGTCCATCTTTATTTAAAATCCTGAATATTTCTGCCAGCATATTTTGTTTTACATCAGTATCAAGGTGATGAAAAACCAGGCAGGATATGACCCTGTCAAAAGCATTAGGCTGAAAGGGCAAATGTTTTCCATCATAATCAAGTAAAAAAACATCCAGCTTTTCTTCTTTTATCTTTTTTGCTGCTTTCACCAATATCTCTTTATCAACATCAATGCCTGTTACTTTAGCCTCCGGCGATGATTGTTTTGCCATGATAGTTAATGTAGCAGTGCCGCAACCAAAATCAAGGAGCTTTGCACTTGCATAGATGTCCGCACTTGAAATCAATACCTGTTTAATTTTTTTCTCAGGCATAGTAATGCCGAGAAAGAAATCGTACAAAGGCGTAAGCCATTTGAACCTGAGTGCCGGTATAAATTTTGTTTGCTCCATTACAATCACTTTATTTTAAAGTAATACTTGAATTAAATCCGATTTAAAAAGAGTTATCAATTGGTGGGTGCGGAAACCCTGCCCCTCAAGGTTTTCCATTTTAAAACGGGACAAACAAAGCAGGGCTCCGACCCATGTTTTCTACAATTAATGATGCCCGCCATGACCTCCGTGATGGCCGCTATAGCCGTGATGCCCAAAATCAATATGATGCCCCAAATCAATATGCGGTATAATGATGGGATATACAAACGGCCTGTAATATCCCCTGCGATAACGCCAGGAATAATTTTGATTTACTGCATTTTGGTTGGGGGCAGCCTGTGTGTTAAAAATATCTTTAGTGCCATTGGCATAAACAATCTGCACCACATCTGACTTGCTGGCTGCATACACCGGCCCGTCAGCATTATCAGCTTTGTAATAACGGATTTCTGTTGTGCCTACTTCAGCTACTTTACCATTAATGGTTTCGCCGCTGCGCAGGGTAATTACATCCTGTGCAAACAGCATGGATGCTGAAAACAGCATCACAAGAAATGCAAATAACTGTTTCATAATTTTAAGTTTTAAATGATACTTAGTTTTTAAAATCAAATTCATGTCAATTGACGAAATATCCAGCCAGTGCTTAACTTATCATAAGTAAAGAGTCATCTCCTGCTTTGCTTTTTTGCCGGTGCAGGGGGCTTTACCGGATAATTCTCCAAAAGTGTATGTACGGCAGGATGCAATTCCCTTTGCAAAGTGGAAGGGTCGTATAAATCGGCTTCCACTGTGGCAGTATAAATAAACTTATTCTGCTTCCTGTCAATAACATTTACAGTTATAGCTCCCCGGATATATTCCACTGTTTTTGTAGTATAACCGTATGTATAGCTGTTATAATTGTAATTCAATGGCCTGTTATAATAGTAAGCCCTTGGGTTAACGTTATAATAAGGGTTGTGAGGCGAAATGGCCCTGTATTGATAGGCATTATTATAATTATAGGCAGGAACAGTTGTACGAACCTGTTCAGTCCTGCTCTTTTTACTTTCTGTTACTTTGAGTTCAAAGAGCACATCCGGATTGTCATTATCTAAAGTCATACCCCTTGCCGCCAGTTCATGTGAAAAATAATTGATGGTATTATTGAAAATAATCTGATTATGATAAGGAGTATTATCATTATCGGAATGGGGAATCCAGGAAAATGTCTTGTATCTGCTGAAATCCACAGTTTGGTCGTAATCATTATACGACAAATTATAAGCAGTACTGCATCCTGATACAATAGCTGTAACAAGAAACAAAATGAAAATTCTGTATTTCATTACTTTTAGTTTAAAGGTTGACAAAATTGTTTACCAACACTCACCCTTTAAAAAAGGGGTTTACTTTTATATCTCCGTTATTCCATATCTTTTTTGTTCTGTTCAGCTATATATTTATCCAATGCTTTTTTGCCAAACTGTTTGAACACAACAGGTGTTACAATCATATCTAATAAAGTAGAGCTGATTAAACCGCCGAGTATAACAGTAGCAACAGGGTATAATATTTCTTTTCCCGGTGCTGTAGCATCCAGCGTTAATGGAATTAAGGCTAATGCCGCAACCAAGGCAGTCATTAATACCGGCACTAACCTTTCCAGCGAACCACGGATAATCATCTTATCACTGAATGTTTCACCCTCATGCTGTACCAGGTGTATGTAATGGCTTATCATCATAATACCATTCCGTGATGCGATACCTGTAAGTGTAATAAAGCCGACCATTGTAGCAATAGAAAAAACACCGCCGGTGAGTAATACGGCCACTACACTTCCTATCAACGCCAGAGGCACATTAAGCATAATTTGAAGCGCAATACGGCTTGATTTGAAATGGCTGTACAGTACAAGGAAGATACCAGCAATTGAGAAAATGCTAAGTATTGTTATAAGCTTTGAAGCTGATTGCTGGCTTTCAAACTGGCCGCCCCATTGCAAGAAGTACCCCTGCGGCAGTTGTAATTGTTCATTCACCTTTTGCTGCATTTCTTTTACTGTGCTGCCAAGGTCTCTGCCCTGCACATTGGCCGAAACTACAATTCGTCGTAATGTGTTTTCGTGGTAAACAGAATTGACACCGCTTTCCATTTCAATTTGAGCAACTTGCTTTAGTGGAATTAATGAACCATCTGATGTTGCGATTTGCGTATTGCCGATTTCATCAAGATTATTTCTTACGCTGTCTGAGGTTCGCAAAACTATATCAAATGTTTTTTGACCATCCAGTATCTGGGTACTTACTTTACCGTTGTAAAATATTTCAATATCCTCAGCTACTTTACCCACCTGTAATCCATACCGCTGCACAGCCGCCCGGTCTATTTTTATACTTAGCTGGGGCACCAATACCTGCTTTTCAACCTGTACATCTACTGCGCCGGGAACTGTACTGATAATATCTTTTAGCCTGGCGGCATTACTGCGTAAATCAGCCAAATCATTTCCAAAGATTTTGATGGCAATCTGTGCCCGCACACCGGAGAGTAAATGGTCAAGCCGGTGAGAAATGGGTTGCCCTATATTTACCGTTACACCTTTTAACACGGATAATCTTTCTCTTATCTGGGCAAGTATTTCATCCCTGTTACCAATTTTATCAGGGTATAATGCTACTTCAATTTCAGAATTGCTTGGTGGTTCGGCATGTTCATCCAGTTCGGCCCTGCCGGTGCGGCGTGCAGTAAGTTGAACACCATCAACTTTTAAAATTTCTTTTTCGGCAATGCTGCCTGTTTTGTTTGCTTCCTCCAGTGAAGTTCCTGGCGGCAGCGATAGATTAATGGTAAAACTACCTTCATTAAATGGGGGTAAGAACTCTGTCCCCAAAAAAGGGATGATACTCATGGAAGCTACAATCATGGCGATTGCAATTCCAATAACTATTTTCGGACGTTTTAATCCTATTTTAAGTAATTTAATATCCTGCCGTTTTAAGAACTTCACAAAAGTGCTGTCATCATGCGAAGATGCGTATAGAGCTTCTTCTTCAATCGTTCGTCCATGAGGTTTTTCCTGTTCTGCTTCTTCAAATGTATGGGTGTGTTTTTTTCTTCCTTTCCAGAATGCAAGATTTACATGGTCGAGATTTCTTTTCTTACCTAACAGGTAGCTGCACAAAGCAGGTGTAACAGTGAGTGACACGGCTAAAGAAGCTATGATGGAAGTGATGTAGGCAATACCCAATGGTGCAAATATTTTTCCTTCAATCCCCTGCAGATAAAACAATGGCAGAAATACGAGTACCACGATAATAGTGGCGTAAACAATAGAATTTCTTACCTCACTGCTGGCTTCATAAATCACCTTCATAAGCGGTCTTGGATTGGGGCTTGTCCAGTTTTCTTTTAATCGCCGGAATACATTTTCTACATCCACAATTGCATCATCTACCAACTCTCCAATGGCAATGGCAAGACCACCGAGTGTAAGTGTATTGATAGATATCCCAAACATTTTAAAAACAATAGCGGTGATAATAAGTGATAAAGGAATTGCGGTGAGTGTAATGATGGTGGTTCTGAAATTAAGCAGGAAGAGAAACAAAATGATAATAACCAGGATAAATCCATCCCTTAATGCGTCTTCAACATTAGTGAGGGAGTTTTCAATAAAATGTTTTTGTTGAAATACGTCAGTATTAATCTTTACATCAGACGGCACTGATTTTTTTACATCATCAATTGCTTTAATGATTTCTGCTGTTAGTGTAACCGTATTTGCATTCGGCTGTTTTTCTATGCTGAGTATCACCGCAGGTTTGCCATTCAAAGAACCGTCACCTCTTTTTATTGGTCCTCCAAATTTTACTTCGGCCAGTTGGCGAAGAAGTACAGGTGCGCCATTTTTATTGGCGACTACTGTATTGGCCAAATCTTCCAATGTATTTGCCCGTGCAAGATTACGAACCAATACTTCAGAGCCTTTATTGTCATTTACAAAACCACCGGTTGTATTGATATTGGTAAGTTGCAAAGCATTGTCAACATCACCAACAGATAGATTATACTGCCGTAATTTATCGGGAGAAATTAAAACCTGGTACTGCATCCGAACGCCGCCAATGGGAATTACCTGTGCAATACCTTTAACACTCATCAGCCTTCTGCGAATAACAAAATCACTAAGTGTCCTTAAATCTGCAGGGGATGTGGTATCGGATGAAACGGCTATCATCATAAATTGCCCCATAACAGAACTGATTGGCCCCATTACAGGCACAATCTTATTAGGTAATTGAACCGTTTGTATTTTTTCGGCAGTTAACTGCCTTGCACGGTATATATCTGTGTTCCAGTCAAACTCTACAAATACCAAACCCAATCCGGGGGATGCCACTGACCTTACTACTTCTACTCCCGGTGCGCCATTTAAAGAAGTTTCAACAGGTAATATAACCTGTGCTTCAATTTCTTCCGGCGACATACCATTAGATTCAAGGAAAATAGTTACCCTTGGCCGGTTTAAATCTGGTAATACATCTACAGGCAGGTTTACCAAAGTAAAAACGCCATACACCATTAACAGGGCAGCCATTGCCACTACAAGTAAACGGTTCTTAAGAGAGAAGTGTATGAGTCTGTTAAGCATCTTGATTTATTTATTAAATATTAAATTTTTAAATTGTAATATATCCGGGCTTAGTTCTGTCAATTATTATTGCATCGCATAACAAACAGGCGCCTGCTGCTGAGAAAAAAACTCCATCACTGCTGAATGGAAAGAGGGCAGCAGGCCGGCTGTTGTTCACCATCAAACCTTAACCACAGTTTTGTTCATAGTAAGAGTATTATTGTTTCAATTTTACAATTAATGCCCCCGGCTTTGTTTCAGAACGCATATACAGATAAAACCAAAAGGCCGATAATCCAATGGAAATATTCCAAAGACTATGCGGCTGAAAAAAACTTTCCGGGTTGCATATAATTTTATATTTATCAAACTCAAACAAAATAACAGCCGCTATAACTGCAATAATGGTGAAAACAAGATAATTGGTACCGGGCTTATGTTTCTCAACTATAACGGTGATAATAGCTGATATCAAAAACAGCAAAACGAGTAATATGGCTACCATCTGTTCCTTGCCCTTTGGCGTTAGCAAAGCCAGCCCAAGATTAGCACCGGAAAAAATCAATAAAAACAGGATTTCTGATTTTCGCCTTTCTGAAATTGACAATGTTTTCTTTTTCAAAAGCGACCATTGATATAAAAAAAACATAAAAGGGAAGAGCGAAAAAGAAAATACTGCGGAGTAATCAAGTGTATGAGCTATTCCGATAAGAGAAGCATGATAAAAAGTACTGGCAACAAAAACATACAGCAACACAATTGAAAAAAGAAGACAGAAAATATTGCTTTCAGATAAATGTCCTTTGGTATTGGCATGTCTGCTCTTCCATAGACCACTTAAAATTATGACGGCGGTAAGCAGATAAACTATGTTACTGAAAGTATTGACTGGCTGACGAACCGGGCTGTTTATATGCACCTGTTCGCAAAATGATGCAGGCACCTTCTTGTCCATAATGAAGCTGTTCCAAAAGCCCTGTAAATCCGAAGTGTGATTGAGCCACCAGATTGAGAAACCAAAAAGTACCGTAACGCAAACTAATTTTACAATTGTTTTCCATCCCGGAATTATATCCGGTATCAGTCTCAATTTAACTTCAGCATCATATTTTTGCGCAGGCTCTAACATACGTTGTAGTAAATAATTTCTTATCGGCACTAATAAAAGCAATACAATTAATTTATATCATGGCAGGTGGATAGCCTGCCATGATATTTTACGGATTAATGTTGATGGTCATGCCCATCTGCTGCAGGCTTGGCCTTTGCGGTCAGGTCAAACGATGCCGATGCGGTTTTTCCTCCTGTTGTAAATGTTACAATGGCCTTGTTGTACTTTTTAGCTTTGTCCAGTGTGTACATAAAGCCTTCATTACCGTTTGGAATTAATGTAATGGTTGAAGTTTGTCCGTCGGCCGTTTGAATAACCGCCGTTCCTGTTACACCTGTATTCTTCATCGCTTTTTCTTTCCCATCCAGTAAATAGGCCATCACCATACCATCTTTTACACTTACTTCAATATGAAAATCACCGGCAGACTTAACTGTTCCACCATGTGGTGAACCATGTTTATGGTCGCCGCCGCTATGCTGAGCAAATGTTGTAAAAGCTGCAATCAGCATTACTATCATCAGAATTGTTATTTTTTTCATTGTTTTAAATTTTATTGTTAGAAAATAAATTGAATATTAATGCTTCTCATGTTCATCCTTCTTCATATCCATGCCTTTCATATTATCGGCATTACCTTCCGCTACATTCATTACAAAGTCACTGGTGTAAACTTTCCCTTTACTCTGGAATTGTATCCAGCCACGATATACACCCGGCTTATCAAATGTTGTATGCAAATCAAATTTGCCGCCTTCCACACTTGGATGAACATGCAAATACTTTTTATCAGCAAGGCTTACCACTACCATGTGGGCTTTTGCGCCGAGGTAATCTTCCAAAGTGTTTACATCTACCTCTTTACCATTCAGCATCATTACACCGTTAATATGCATAGCCATGTTGGTTAAAAATTTACCGCCTTCAGGAGTAAGTGAAACTGAGAACCCATCACCTGCTGTACCGGTTAATTTATCTGCCCCATAAACTTTTGCTGCTGGCACTGTACCTGCTACAGTTACATTCAGATAATCAACTGTATGATTGGCACCGCTTGGCTTATAGTCAGCAAACAAAGTGTATTTGCCAGCGGTTGGAAATTTCTCCTTTACCGTATAAGAACCATCTGCATTCAGCTCAGGATGTATGTGGTCAAACCAGCTAAGGTCATCGCTAACCACAATGAGGTGTATCTTTTTAGTATGTTCAACATCTAAGGGCACCTGCTCTGTAGGTTTATCTTTTAATTTGGGGGTCATTGATAAAGTAACCTCTTCATTAGCATTTGGTGATGAAGGGGCAGAAGTAAACTGCATACTAACATTACTTGGACCACCGGCATTGTCATTATGCTCCAGTTTCATTCCGCATTTTGGGCAGGTATCACCTTCTTTGCCCGTTACTTCCGGGTGCATGGGACAGGCATAAATATGGTCGCCGCCTTCATGCGCCATTGCTATTTTTGTTGAATCTGTTGTGGATGCCTTTTTATCGCCGCTGTTATTACATGCTGCAAAAACTGCAACTGTTCCGATAGCGAAAATTGCAATGGTAATTTTTAATACTTGTTTCATTTGTTTTATTTAATTGATTAGTTAATTATGAGTATGGCCGTTATGATTGCCTGATGAATTTTTTGCCTGTACCTTAGCCAGGTTCATGTTGCACTTAGGACATTTCCCTGCTTTATCGTAAGTTTTATCTCCTTCACATTTCATAGGGCATTGGTAAATGGCGGTAACCGGTTTTGATACAGCTTTCAAATTCATATTGCATTTAGGGCATTTACCTGCCTTGTCATAAGTTTTATCTCCCTCACATTTCATGGGGCATTGGTAAACAACTGTATCTGCAGTT
The DNA here is from genome assembly GCF_000515315.1 of Asinibacterium sp. OR53. NCBI lineage: Bacteria > Pseudomonadati > Bacteroidota > Chitinophagia > Chitinophagales > Chitinophagaceae > Asinibacterium > Asinibacterium sp. OR53. The sequence goes on along the minus strand of NZ_KI911562.1, from coordinate 2,108,255 downwards.
GGTGCTTTACTTTTTGTTTTTGTTGATTGTGCATTTACAGCAGTAAAACAAAAAACCGCTATTGCCATTGAAAGGATGATTCTGATTTGTTTCATTTTTTTTCTTTTTATAGTTTGAGATTTATTTTGCTTTTCTGAATGAAGAGTGTGTCTGCACAATTTTCCACCCTTCTTTTGTTTTTCTTAAAACTGAAGTGGCTACTCCCTGGCTTTTTATTTCTTTGGCATCCTTTGCAAGAATGATGGTGTAGATATAGGTCTCAGTTGAAAAGGCATATTCCCCTGCAACTGTTACATCCACTTTGTAATTACTGAAGGCGAATGATTTAAATTCTTTCAGTTCGGGGCCTAAGTGATGTTCCAGGTAATGGCCGATTGTGCCCTCGTCGCTTGCCTGTTCATACACTTTGGAATCTTTTACGAATAGATTCACTACACCAGTAGTGTCTAATTTTTCAATTGCTTTTTTGTAATTGTCAAGCACTGACTTTACAGCTTCTTTGTCGCTGTTTTGTGCAAAGGTTGCGGTGGCAGTTACCAGCAACAGGCACATCATTAATAACTTTCTCATGTTTGTTTATTTTAATTATTGGTTTAGATACATCATTTTCATCTGATACACATTGGCCGTAACTATCCGTTCACCATCTTCTGCACCTTTGCTGATGACGGTGAACTTATCATTACTCTGGCCTTTTACAATAAAGCTGATGCTGTATTGCTCGGCTTTATCTTTTACAAAAACAGCAGGTTTACCATTTACATCTGTAATGGCATCATTGGGCAATACTACTTGCCGAATGATGTTAGTTCCTGTCATTCGTACATTTACATTTTCACCGATTTTAAACTGGCTTTTAGGATTGATGATTTCAAACACTACTTTCTGAGATTGGTTACCTGTATTTACTGATTGGGCAGCATTAATCATTTTTAGTTTGTAAACCAGTGTATCTGTATTTGAAATAGTGGTAAATCCAGTGGCGGATTTTAATTTTTCAGCATCTGCTGCAAATACCTGTGCTTCTACAAAAACCTGGTCAAGGTTGGTTATTTCAAAAAGGGTCTCGCCGCTATTTACCACTGCACCGATAGCATAATTAAAAGTGCCGACAATGCCGCTAACAGGAGAAGTGAGAGTTATGGCTTTTGTACTGCCTGTATTTCTACCGGTATTTGCATCAAAAAGTGCTTTATTTTTCTTTGCACTTTCATAACGGGCTTTAGCTTCGGTAATATCTTTTTTTGCTGCAATGTCTGCTATCCCCAGCAACCTGTCATATTGTGCTTTGGCGGCTTCATACTCGGCATTTACACTATTACTTTGCGAAATAATACTGATTTGCGTTCCGGCATCTACCTGTTGTTCTATAACAGCTACCACCTGTCCTTTACCAACCCGCTGGCCTGGAGTTACCCTTAGAGAAACAATTTTGCCTGCCTGGGGTGATTGTATAACAGCCCGGCCTTGCGGGGCGGCAATTACAGTTCCTAATAAAAGTGATGATTCATTAAAATCACCTGTCCCTATCTTTTGTGTTTGAATATTAAAAAGAAACTGCGTTTCTTTTTCAACAATAAATGTTGTTGAACCGCCACCGCTTTTTGAAGCACCAGCTTCATCGTGTCCATCATGTGCCGATACGGTATTATATGTAGCCGTTGGTAAAAGGCAGAAAAGAATAATGGCTGCTGTAATCATTTTCCTGCTGCGGCTTTTGTTTACAAAAAACATAACTAATAAGCCAAGCAATAGACCTATCAATCCAAAAAACCAATTGCTGCTGTACCAATTAGAGTGTGGTGTACTTTCTGTAGCCGGTGGGGCCAATTCTTTTCCTGCTTCAACATTGTTTAACTGGATTAGGTCAATACCAGCATAACTATTGATATTGACTACAAGATTGTAGGCTTTCTTTGCCGGAAATGTGGTTTTTAATTCAAATACGCCTTTATCAATCCGTACAACAGCAATCTTTATATTGGGATTATCGGCTACCGTTACTTCCAGTTTGGCACTGTCAATAGGGTTATTTGTATTGTATTCGCTTAAGTACAACCGAAGAGATGTTTCCTTGCCAGGTACTATAGGTTTGTACTTTAGCAGCACTTCATAGATTTCCGAAGTGGCTTCGGAAGAAAAGTAACTTGCAGGTGAGATACTTGTTTTTTTGGCATCGCCGTGGTCTTCGCCGCCGTGTGCAAATACAAGTATTGGTAATAACCCTAATAAAAATTGAATGATTAATCGTTTCATAACTGACCCATTAAATATTTGTGATTGATAACACTGAGATTGTAATTTCTTACTGCTTCAAGATATTTTTGATAAACATTGTAAGCATCATTGCTGTTTCTTAATAAACTGATATAATCAATTTCGCCACTTACAAAAAAGCGTTGTGAAGTAGTAATGACTTCCTGTGCTTTTCGTAAACCAGTTTGCTGATAATATTGAACAGACTGCCAGTTGGTTTGCATTTCACTATTGGCACTTATAACCTGTGCAGATAAATCTTGCTGTAAACCCTGTTGCTTACTTTGAATAACCTCCTGCTCTGTTTTAGCTGCATTGATTTTACTTTTATACTGTCCGAACCATAGCGGGATAGTTACACCAACCCTGAAGCGGTTCAACCATTTTGTGGTTCTTTCGCCCTGGTTGAAATAGCCAAAAGCCAATCCGGGCAACGCTTTGCTTTTTTGCAATAAAATATTTTGTTTGGCTACATTCTCCTGTTGTTGTAATAGCTGTACAGCAGGATTAGAAAGTAACGTTGTGGAATCAGGGGCATATAAAAATTGAGGTTGTGATTGCGTAACAACCAACGGCTCTACCGAAATTGAATCTTTAATGCCTGTGAACCATTGTAATTGCGACTTTAAAGATGCGGCTCTTATAAGCGATTGCTGGTATTGATTATGAATTTCTCCATATTGCGTTTCAGCAAAAGTTTGTTGCAGATAATCAATTTGCCCGGCTTTAAACTGGCGAATGGCTGACAGTTTTATTTTTTCATACAGTGTGTCCTGTATATACAATTGTGAGGTAAGCGAATCGGCGTACTGTATTTCCAGGTATAAGATTTTAACCCTGTACTTCAGCTCTGCTTCCGTTAACTGCTTTTCTTTTTGAGCCACACCTATTTGCCGCTTTTGCAAACGATACTGATTATTGTACACGGTAGGAAATTCGAATGATTGTGTAATGCTACCGGTATAAAAATTACCTGTCGGGCTTTCCAAAAAGAACTCGGGATTGGGAAGATTGATTGCTGACTTCAGTAACTGCTGCTGCTGTTTTACTTGCAGTGATGCGGCCTGAATATTCTTATTATTAGCTAACGCCTTGGCCACAGCCTCGTTTTCAGTAAGCACCTGCTGGGCTGTTGACTGTAAACTAATAAATCCGGTAAGAAAAACTATGATACTATATCTGAACATAAAAATTGATTACGGTAAAACAAATAGCCTCAAATTGCAGAACGCAAAATGAAGTTGGATGAAGCAAAAAGCTTCACCAGTTTTACAGTAATCAAATCTGGAAACGCTGAATCGCTATGCGTATGTCAGGTGGTGGTGGGGGATAGAAAAAACGGGCCTTGTAGTCAACAGGAAAATTTTTGAGAGCCGTTGATAAATCAATATCAAAATAAGTGCTCAGGATTGCCACAAATACAGGTACATTGATACCAGTATTTACTGAAACATTTTTATCTAAATTTTGAAACTCCTGTACTTTATTGGTACAGCATCCGCTATCGTCTTTTGTAAGTAAGTTGCTGCCATCAACAGGAGTTTGTTTTGCCGGCTCACTGTCATGTTGGTGATTAATACCATCCTCATGAGCATGAGGAGTTACTTCTGACGGCTCTTTTTCATGTACATGCTTTTTTCCATCATCGTGAACATGCACTTCCGCAGGCTCTTTTGTTTCGTTATGATGTGGGGAATTAAAACCCATATCTACACCTATTGCACAGGCAAAACCTACTGCTGTATTTGTTGCAAATACAACCAGCAGGAACAGTGCTTTAAGTTTTATGGATAAATTCCGGTTCATTTAATATTTGTAAAGTAAGGCTATTTTATTGAGAAATAATCCCTTAACAGGGCAAAGATATGGTAGAATGGTTTAGCGAATTTGTAAAATTATAGACAATTTTTACAAAATTTTGCTGTCGCCTCCTGCTATCCATACTTGGCTTTTCCGTTGAAAATGTACCATTTGTGCCAGTTAAATGTGTTTTGCCTCTTATTTTCTACCATCTTCAAATCAACTACAAACCACTCAACTGAGTTACTTACTGGCCGGATTATTATCGCTTAATAACACTTGTACAATTTCAATGGTACAGGCAAAACTAAAAATAGGTTGCCTGTCGGGAATATATTTTATAGAAAATCAAACATTTCCGCATTGCATAACTCTATTTCCCTTTTGCATAAGTACCAATTTAAAATGCATCTGCACTTTTGCAACTCAAAAATCACACTTATGAGTAAAAGAGGAATTTTTCTTAGTTTAATGATATTAGTACTAAATGTGGCTGACGCACAGACCAAAAAAGAAAGCAACGATACGCTGCATATAAGAAGCCTGCCCGATGTAACGGTAGTAGGCAGAAACAGCAAAAGTGATTATCAGCAAATGCCGGAAATTGTAGGAACAAATATTTATGCTGGTAAAAAGAATGCTTTGATTGTGCTTGATAATGTACAAGGCAATGTAGTGACAAATAACATGCGTCAGGTACTTGCCAAAGTACCCGGCATTCATATTTGGGAAAGCGACCCCAGCGGAATTCAGATTGGTATTGCAGCCCGTGGGTTAAGCCCCAACAGGAGTTGGGAGTTTAATGTTCGGCAAAATGGGTACGATATTGCTGCGGACCCATTCGGTTATCCCGAAGCATATTATAATCCGCAATTGCAGGCTGTGCAACGGATAGAAATTGTAAGAGGACAAGGTTCTTTACAATATGGGCCACAGTTTGGCGGACTTATTAATTATATTCTTCGCAACGGCAGTGAAATAAATAAACCTTTTGAATTTGAAACGCAGCAAACAGTTGGTAGCAAAGGTTTATTCAACAGTTATAATGCTATTGGTGGAAAGAAAGGCAAGGTTCATTACTATACTTTTTTTGACCATCGTAACGGCGACGGATGGAGAGAAAATAGCCGCTATTTCACTAATGCAGGCTACGGTACTGTAACCTATAACTTCACTACAAAATTTTCATTAACGGCTGAAGTGATGCGTTCACATATCCGCAGCCAGCAGCCCGGCGGCTTAACGGATGCTCAAATAAAACAGGATGCTCAACAAAGTTTCCGAAGCCGTAACTGGTTTGATATAACCTGGACTACCCCAGCATTAATCGCCAATTATAAGATAAATGAAAATACCCGTTGGAATACCAAACTGTTTGGCACCATCGGCGACCGAAACAGTGTTGGGTTTTTACAATCCATCACAACAAAAGACAGTATTAACCCTGCAACACTTAGCTACAATAACAGGGTGGTGAATCTTGACCAATATAGGAACTATGGTTTAGAAAGCCGCTTTATTACTGATTATCATTTTGGTAAAATGAAAAATACTTTATCCGGCGGCATTCGTTTATACACCGGCACTACCACAAGGCAGGCAGATGGGAAGGGAACAACAGGTACAGGTTATGATGTTACTGTTACTGGTAACTATCCCCGTGATATTACTTTTAAGTCCAGTAATGTAGCTGCGTTTGCAGAAAATATTTTTCGTATAAACGACAAGTTTTTGATTATACCCGGTATCAGGTATGAATGGCTTGAAGGCTCATCTTCTGGGCGAAACGGTTATACTTCCGGTGGGGCAGAAATAATCTTACAAAATATTACGAGGGGCAGAAGTTTCGTTCTTGCAGGTATTGGAACGGAGTATCATATCACAAAGGCAACAGAAGTGTATGCTAATATTTCTCAGGCTTATCGTCCAATTCAGTTTGCAAATCTGCAGGCACCGCCTACAACCGATGTAGTTGACCCTGATTTGAAAGATGCCAAAGGGTATAACATTGATTTGGGTTACCGGGGTAAAGTGAAAAATTTTCTCCAGTTTGATGTTAGCGGATTTTATTTGCAATATGATAACCGTGTAGGTACAATTACTGTTAGCGGAACACCATCGTATCGCCTTATTACAAATGTTGGCAGCAGCACCAGCAAAGGATTTGAGGGGTATGTAGAATTTAACCCCATCAGGGCATTTGGAAAAAGCAAACATGCAGATTTAATTATTTTTGGTTCTTATGGATATACTGATGCCAAATACAGTGGCGACCATAAAGATGCAAGTACTAAGGGAAAGAAAGTAGAGAATGCACCAACTAATATTTTCCGGAGTGGTATAACCGGCGGTTACAAAGGATTTTTATTAACAGCCCAGGTAAGCAGTGTGGGAGAAACCTTCAGCGATGCAAATAATACTGTGGCTGCTTCTGCTAACGGAAATACAGGTTTAATTCCGTCTTATACTGTAACTGACTTAACAGCTACCTACAAATTTTCAAAGGGGTTAAATTTTAAAGCAGGGATAAATAATTTATTTGATGAAAGATATTTCACCCGCCGTGCAGGTGGTTATCCGGGGCCGGGTGCTTTGCCGGCAGATGGCAGAACGTTCTTTATATCAATCGGGGCAAAACTCTAAAAGAAAAGCGGCAGATATTAACTGCCGCTTTTTTTATACTGCTTTCGCAATTTTTTCCATAATATGATGGCTCTCTCCAAACTTACACAATGCATCACAATGGCTGCGTAACTCTGAAAACAGGATGTATTTAATTACCACATTGTTTTGTTTAATTGCCGGACGGGAAAGTTGCAGGCATACGTCCTTCTCTCTTTTATCAGGCACAATCAGATAGAACACTTCATCACCATCAGCTATGGTATAACTTAAATCGGTCAGCCGCAGAATACCGGAATAGATACTGGTGCTTTTTTCCACTTCAAAAGCTGCGATAACATTATTAGTTCCTTTCTGAAACCAAAGTACATCTATCAGCTTTACTGTATTTAAGGTGTCTTTTTCTAATTGAATATCTGGGAATTGTTGCAGGCTCATGAATGAAAAGTTGTTACCACAATGTGATTTGGAACGGTCGTTAGAAGCAGCAATTACATCATAGCCCAATGCACTGCCTATTTTTAGCAGATGATATTGCATCTCCGTATGCAGGTTCTCTTCTTCTTTTTCCTGTTGTACACTTTCTTGTCGTTTCTCAATTAGTTTCTCCAATTTCTTTCGTTCAGGCTCGGATAAATATTCATCTGTTCCCAGTATTAATTTTTGAGTTCCGATTTCAAATAACAAACCAGCTATAGCACCTAAATCAGACGATAGTTCTGAACGATGCTGATTATTGGTATCAATCATTACTTCTCTGAGCTTAAGATATTCACTCCAGCTTCCGAGTTTCTTCTTGTCTTTGTATAAAAAGTTAAAGCCGTTAATGATAGCTGTATTAAACGGTGGAAGAATAGTAGGGTGCAAAAAATACAAAATGCTTGCGACTGCAGGCCCAATCCCTTTTATTTTTAAACTATCAAGCCTGATAATTTCTTTAATAATTTGTTCTTCTGATTTTGCATTCAAACAGTTTTCCAAAAATTGGCCGAAAGCCTGTTTGTTACTTTCGTTCTCATAAATATCCGGTATCCTTAGTTTAGGCTTCCAGTAGAAAGGATGGGAAGCTCCTTCAAATATCTGCTTTTGTTCAGTTATGCATGTTAGCACAAATTCTAAAGAAGAACCTTTAAAATCATTCGGAAATTTCTTGTTCTTAATATCATCAACAACCTGCATAACACCTCGGCGGATGGAACGAAAAGCCTTTAGCCGTTCTTCATTATTTATGAACCAGGTGTTGTAAACAGATTGTTTATCTTCTTTGTATTGTCGTATAAGCTGGGTTAAGTTGCCGTTCATATGCTGCTTAAAACAGCAAAATACATTATTTGCACCATTAGTTCACCCTCGTAAGTGTTTTGGCAAATAGCCTCATACCGTGGTAGCGGGTTTTGAAAAGAAAAGAGGCACACAATTATGCCTCTTTCTTTTTTTGATATAATACTGCTTTAACCAAAATCAATTATCGCTTGTTTGCCTTAAGCCAGTTGCTTAGTTCAATAATTTCCTTATTCTGAGCTGTAATAATATTGTTTGCAATTGTTTTTAACTGGGCATTATCGCCATGATGCAGATATGCAGAAGCATCCTGAATGGCAGCCTGGTGATGTAAAATCATTAAGGTGGCATAGTCGTTATCTATATCACCGGTAATAATCTGCACATCAGATTGTTTCGTAGTTTTTTCCATATTATCCATTTGCTCCTGCATAAAATCCATATCCATATTATTTACAGATAAAGACATTCTTATGCTTTTAAGCACAGCAATTTCGGATGTTTGGTCTGTAATAACTTTTTGTGCAAATCTTTTCAGGCTGTCATTTTTCCCGGCCGATACCAATGCCTTCGACATATTCAGTGCGCCTTCATGGTGCATAATCATCATTTCACTAAAATCTACTTCCGGGTCCATCGTCATTGTCATTGATTCCATCCTGTCCATCATAACATGCATGCTGTCCATCATCCTGTTATCATCATGGGCTTGAAGGATAATTCCATCAGCATTTTTTTTACATGCAGTAAACCCAAGCCAAATTGTTATCATAGCGATACCGAAAATTATTTTTTTCATTATTATATTTTTAAATGATATTCCGTTTTTATTATAATTTGAATACAATTCCATTCGGTTTTTTTCCAACCGGAATGTCCTTAACTTTTGCATGTGTGGAAACATTGATAACAGATACGGTATTGGCACCTTGATTGGTTACATATCCGTAAGCCCCATTGAAGGCAATAGCATGAGCATCTGCACCAGTTACAATCTCTCCGTGTTTCATCCATGTATTGCCGCCCATATCAACGTAATAAGCAACTTTGCCATTAGTGGCGTCACTAACCCACAATTCATTTGCTGTAGCATTAAATGCGGCATATCCCGGCTTAAAATTTAGTATTATCGTTCCAAGATTTGCATTTGTAGCAACATCAATTACAGAAATGCTTCGGGAATCTTCATTGTCAACAAACATTTTTCCGCCTGATGCAGGCCATGCGCCAACAGGGTTTGATTCAACATTTATAGTTGCTATTACAGCTTTGGTAGAAGGGTTAATTACAGATACTGTATTACTCATTCCGTTACATACATAAGCTTTCGTTCCGTCAGCACTGAATGTAACTTCAGCAGGTTCATCACCTACAGTAATTGTATTCTTCAGCACATAAGTAGATGCATTATACACTAACACTTTTCCGGCCATATCCATTTGCGATGTCCATATCTCCGTTCCATCTGGAGAAAATACTGCGTTGTGATTCATCACCGGTACTTCTAAATTCTTTTTTAGTACCCCGGTTACAGCGTCCATCACAACCACCATGCCTTTCATGCCGGGCATACCACCGGTATGGCCTGCACTTAAATCCATACCTGGAACTCCAATTGCCAAATGATGGTCGCCACCTGACTGGTGATGATAAATATGATGTGGCCACATAATCATACTGCCACTGCTGTTCATTAAATCAATACTGTCGGTTACAGTATTTGTGCTGAGTTTAATTACTGAAATGGTGCTGCTCTCTCCGTTTACCACATAAGCGGCCGGGTAGTCAATATTCTTTTCTGTCATTGACATGCCCTTGTCTTTTTTGCAGGATGGGATTGCAAAGATTACTGCCGTTACCAATAATATGGCAGCATTGGATTTTAATTGTTTCATTTTCTGGGATTTGTTTTATGATTGTTGATACAATAAAAGGCTAAAAATAGTTGCCTTACGATATTAATTTCTTTTCCTTGCTGGCAGACTGTATATAAATGAGGCCAAAGTTCCAAATGTGGTAAACTTCAAGTTGCTGTCGTTCATTCTGCTTAATGGCAGCTTTATGTATGGTTCAATAGCGAAACTCCATCTGTCAGTTATCTTCTGTTTAACACCCAACGAAAAATTTGCTGTGACAGAAGTGGAAAAACCATCACTGTTATGATATGCATTGGAATGGCTTCGTTGTACGAGTGTATTTCCGTCAGCCAGGAATGTGTAGTGAATATTATCCATCCGCATTTTAATGATTGAAAACCCGCCGGCAGTGTACAAGTTAGTTTTCTTTGTTGCTGAGAATTGATAATATAACATTAGCGGAACTTCTATAAACCTGCAGTAACCGGTTGCATTTTCCAGACTGATACTGTTGTACGATGGCAGGTTAAGTTTTGCGGAATCAAAGGAAATATTGTTACCAGAAGTAGTAAAATATTTTTTTGCCAGTATTACACCTGACCTGATTTCGATTTTAGGAGAGATTCTGTAACCCAATAAAAGGCCATAATCATACCCCGGTTTTGACAGTTTACTTAACTGTACACTGTTTACGTTAACGCCGCCAACTGCTGCGAACGAAAAACGGGAAGTGACAGATTTTTTCTGGACGGGCTTTAAGTTGTTTGCGATACTTCCTGCAGTATCTTTTGGAATGTTTGTTACATTGGCTAATTTCAATAAATCAGTATTTGTTACAGTATCTTTTACCGGAATGTTGGATGTCTCTTTACTAAAACTTGATTTGTTCTCAATAGTAATATCAGTCCCGGATAACACTTCATCACTAATTTCTTTACTGATAACCTTATTGTTCACAGCAACATCACTTACCTGCTCCTTCGCAGGCTGTGTAAGAGGTGTGCTATTTTTTGCCTTCTTTAGCAGGGTCAGAGGGTCTGCACTGATTGTTTGCAAGGCAGGCAATAGCGATGCAATTTTCTTGACTGGTTTGGTATCTTTTCTTACATTATCGGTATAGTTCGTTACAATTTTTTCAGGTTGCGGCTTTGCACTACTTTTTTTTCCATTTTCAGCAGGTGCAATAATATTTTGTTTTGTATCTGTTGGAGTTTGATTAGCATAATTTTTCTGTGAATTAAAATTGCCATCAAATCCCCAATACGCTGACCCTGCAACCAAACAGGCAAAAAGAAACCAGAACACAATAAACCTTCTCCGCTTTTTCTTTACCGGCATTTCAATATCAAGTCTTTCTTCCAGCTTACTCCAGTCAGGAATAAAGCTCAGGTCGGTGTGCCTTTCGATGGCAAGACGAATCTTGTTATCAAAAAAGAAATCATTTGCGTTATACATATCTTTTAGGTTTCATTTTTTTTTGTAACACTTTTTGTAACCAATGCTTGGCTTTAAAAAGGTTTGATTTGGATGTACCCTCAGTTATGCCAAGGATACCGGCTACTTCCTCATGTGTGTAGCCATCAATCACAAATAAGTTGAACACCATCCTGTATGCAGGTGGCAACTCCATAACGGTCTCCAATATTTCATTGTAACTCATTGCATCCAATACGGATTCAGAATCGTCGCTTATATCTGCCATCAGCAACGCATTTGCATCGCTAAATTCAATTTTAGGATGAAATTTATTAAGGTAATTGATACAATTATTGATTAACACTTTTTTAAACCAGCCTTTAAAAGCGGCTTCACTGTATCCATAAATATCTTCGTTGTACAGGTGAAGGTTTTTAAATGCTTTTACAAATCCATCGCATACAAGGTCCTGCACTTCAATTTTGCTTGAAGCGTACCTGTAGCAAACATTTGCTGCAAACTCTTTCAGCCATTCAAAAAACAGCTTCTCATGTGAACGACTGTTTTTGCGGCATCCGTCGAGCAAATGTTTCAGTTCCTCGTTACAATATGACAACTATTGATATTTTGGTTTTAAAGCGGCTTTGAAAATGGTACAAATAATTAAAATAAAAGGTTGCCTGCTATAAAAGATTGTTTTACATCTTCATTCCATCCATTGGGTTGGCACCCTTTTTAAATATAAATTCACTTTGGAGCAGGTAGGCTCCTCTTATTACTATCACATCGCCAATAGCTACGCCAGATTTTATTTCAATCCGTTCATCGCTTTCCAATCCTGTCTGCACCATTACACTTTTAAATGTATTTTGGCTGGTTTGTATCCATACAGTTGCACCCTTGCCATCTCTCAATACTGCATCAATTGGCAAAGTGAGTGATTGTCGCTGGGGGCTTTTCAATAAAACATAGGCAGGCATACCAGGTTTTAGCTGATTACCCTGATTAGGAATTGACACACGGATGAGATTGATTCTTGTATCGGGATTGATTTCAGGATTTACAAATTCAATTTTTCCTTTGATTTCTTTGTTGTCAAAATCAGGAAGCAGTACAGTAGCTATGCTGTTGCTGTTAACCTCAGCCAGTTGTGATGTATAAACCTGAGCCTCGGCCCACAAAGCAGAAAGGTCGGCCAGCTTTACAATTGTGCCGCCTTCCATTACATAATCTCCTTCACGAATGTCAAGCTGTGTAATATAGCCATTGGCAGTACTGTAAAAAGTAGTTGTGGTTGTTGCCTTTTTTGTATTAGCCAGTTCATTTACCTGTGCTTCATTCAATCCCCACAGCAGCAATTTGTTTTTTGCACTCTGAATTAACTGGTCAAAATCAATTACTGTTTCATTGGTAAATGTTTTTTTCTTATCCAATGCTAAAATATATTCCTGCTTCGCATTGTTAAGGTCCTCACTGTACAAATCATAAAGCGGCAAGCCTTTCTTTACATAATCACCAAGGTTTTTGTAATAAAGTTTTTCAACCCTGCCCATCACTCTTGAACTTACGGACGATGCTTTCATCTGGTCAAAATTCAAAGTAGCGGTTAATACCAACTGGTCACCAATAGTTCCGTTTCGGATGGTATCGGTTTGAATATTGCCCAACTGAATTTGCTGCTCACTCAATTGTAACTCATCCTTACTTTCACCATTCTTCTTTTTTACAGGTGTTAAGTCCATTTTACAAATGGGGCATTTCCCGGGTTTATATTCCACTACCTGTGGGTCCATCGAGCAGGTGTAATAAGTATCCGGGTCTTTAGGAGTCTCCTTTTTGTTTTTGCATCCTGCAAAAGCAAATAAAGCTATTACCGCAATTACGATATATCGCATAATTAGTTTTTTACTTTAATAAAACTTTCACTATCCATTAAATATTGGGCATTCGCCGCTATTGAATCTGTTGCAGTCAATCCGCTTAGCACCTGTATATTTTTTTCATGAGTGATACCGGTGCTAATTTTCACCGCTTTAAAGCCGCCATCGGCTTTTTGAAATACTATTTTATCTATCCCTAAAGAAATCACAGCTTCTTTCGGTAGCCAATATGCTTCTTTAGTATTTCCGAAAACAATTGCTTTTACCTGGCTGCCAATTGGTATTTTCAATACACTGTTATTGAAATACACTCTTGCAGTGAGTGTTTTACTTTCTTTACGGTAAAATGGTTCAATAAAATCAACTGCTGCCGTGAAGTATTTGTTTGGTGCAGTTTCGGGTACAACTCTTACTGTATTGCCGGTTTTTATTAAAGATTGATTATCTCCATAAATATTAAGGATAGCCCATGCCTTGTCAGGATTGAAGACGGTAAAAACAGACTGGCCTTTCTGCAGATACATTCCTTCCTTTAATGAAAGTTCTTCGGTGATTAAAGAAATATCGTTCATTTTACCGGATTCAGTATTCATGCCGCCGCCGTTGGATGCTTCATGAATATGACCGCTGTAATTGCTATATACAGCTATTGTTAACGATGGCTTGCCAGATTGAATGACCTGCTTCAACTGCTCATTACTCATCCCCAATAGCAACAGTTTTTCTTTGGCAGCTTCTATAAATGTGTTGTTGGTTGCATCATTTTTTAGCAGGAATAAAAGATTCTGCTGTGCAGTCAGTAGTTCAGGGCTATAAATATCTAAAATCTTTTGCCCTTTATTTATTTTCTGATAACGGTAGCGTACATATAATTTCTCAATTCTGCCGGATACCCTTGCTGAAATACTTCCCACCTGTCTTGTATCATAAGCAATATTTCCTAGTGCCTCAATTTCTATTTGCTCCCCTCTTTGCTCAATTGTTGTTACGGGAACAGATGAAACAACAAATTCATTGGTTGGTTTTAGCAACGATTCCAATTCTACGTCACCTACTTTCTTACTATCTGTTTCTTTCTTTACCAAGTCCATTCCGCAGATGGGGCATTTGCCTGGCCTGTCCTTAATTATTTCAGGATGCATTGGACAAGTGTATTCCACTTTGTAGTGCTGATGTTCATTCTTCATTTCCATTTTTACCAAATCCATTCCGCACTTCGGGCATTTACCCGGTTTGTCGCTGAATACAGAGTCTTCCGGCATGGGGCAGGTGTACATATCCTTAACAACTTCCGGCTGGTGCCGGGAATGTGAGTCTTTGTTGTTGTTGCAGGAATATGCACCAAAAAGCATAACAACTAAAAGCAAAAAAATTAGTCTTTTCATTTCTTTTCAATTAATCTTTCAATAGTTACCTGGAGCCTCAATGCCTGGTTAAGCAATTCCACAAATTCCAGTTGCTTCATATTTAAAGTCTCCCATGCATCATAAAGCATGAATAATTCTTCCGTATTCTGCTCATAGCCGAGCTGCATGGTCTTATAGTTATTCCGCAATGCAGGGATGATATTTTCTTCATAAAGTTTCAATTGCTTTTTCTTCAGGTCAAATTCATTTCGCATACCATAAGCCATGCTACTGTACTCGTTTACCATCATTTCCTTTTGCGATTGTATTGCATTGGTTTTCCATTTCAGGCTTTCAATATTTGCTTTGTTCATCTTAGAAGACCATTTAGCCATCGGAATTCGTACCATGCCCATAATGGTATATTGCAAAGGCTGACCGCCAAACCCAAACATATTATCATAACGGATGCCGAACTGCGGTTTAAGTGCTGCTCTTTCTGTCTCCTGTTTCAGCAGGGTGAGGTTGATTTCTTTATCCAATGATTTCAGGTCGCTTCGGCTGGTATAAAATAACGTACTGTCAAACACAAGTCCTGAATAATCATATAAAGCATAAGTAGTATCAATGTCAAAATAAATCATCGCATTCCTCCCCATGAGTGCATTGATACGGATTCTTTTTTCTTTGATATCGTTCTCAAACATCAGTTGCATATTCTTCACATCACCCAATGCAGCTTTGGCTTTATAGTAGGCGCTGATTTTTTCTAATCCGTTCTTGTAGCGTATCTCGGCATTTTTAATCATGAAGTCAAGAATCTTTTCATTCTCTCCGAGTATCACCAGTTTCTTTTTCAGAATAATCCATTCATAATAAAACTGTTTTGCATCATTGATTAATTCATTTAGTGTTGCATTCTTTTTTTCTTTTTCCACCGATGACATGGCCTTCATATAATTTTCATCTGCATCCAGTTTTTTCCTGTTCGGGAACATTTGCTCACCAGAAAGCATTACCGAACCCATGCCCGGAGTATTGCCATCTTTGCTCCATAACCGTACATTATATGGCGTCATAAACTGACCGATGCCCACCTGTGGCGGCATCCAGCTTCTTGCACCTTTGGCTGCTTCATCTATTGAGCGGATTTCATTATCGTACATCTTCACCACCGGGTGTGATGATTTGATGCTGTCAATAACAGCATCCAGCTTTAAGGTTTGCGAATGGCTGCTGCCAGCAACCACTGATGCAAACAATACGAGTAGTAGTTTATTCTTTAACATCTATTAATTCAATTTTGCCTTTGCGTTTTAATTCCCGTTCCTTAATCATTTCAAAAATGACGGGAGTAATAAGTAATACATAAATGGTGGATGTAATAGTGCCGCCAATCAATGGAATGGTAATTGGCCGCATAATATCACTGCCCACACCAGTTGCCCAAAGAATAGGTATTAAGCCAAACAGACCGACTGATACAGTCATCAGTTTTGGCCGCAACCTTTTTGCTGAACCTTCAATTACAAACTCACGGATGATAGCCGGAGTTAATGTTGATTTTGAATTGCCGTGTTTGGCTACCATGTTATTCATTGCTTCGTTCAGGTAAATGGTCATGAGCATGGCGGTTTCAATCGCCATTCCAAACAAGGCAATAAAGCCAACTGCGACTGCTACTGATAAATTGATACCATAGAAATAAACCATGAACACTCCGCCAATTAATGCAAACGGGACGGTTATCATGGTGGTGATGGCTTCCTTAAAAGAATGATAAGTAAAATACAATACCATAAAAATGATTACGAGTACAATTGGTAAAATCATTTTCAATGTGCGGTTAGCTCTTATCTGGTTTTCCCATTGGCCACTCCATTCGAGAAAATAACCTTTGGGAAGTTTTGTTATCATCTGGTTCAGTTTCTGCTGTGCTTCTTTTACTGTACTTCCCAAATCTCTTTCTCTCACATTAAACAAAACAGTACCTCTCAGCATAGCGTTTTCTGAATTTATCATCGGCGGGCCATCACTCAGTTTTATATCTGCCACTGCTTCTAAAGGAACAGGACCGAAGTTCATCGTCTGCACCTGCAATCGTTTTAATGATTCAAGGTTGTTACGGAAATCCTGCCCGTATCTTGCATTAACGGAAAATCGCTGACGGCCTTCAATAGTTGTAGTAAGTTTCATGCCCCCTAATGCACTTTCAATTACGGTGTTCACATCATCCACACTTAAACCATATCTGCCAATTTCTTCCCTCTTCACTGCTATGTCCACATACTTACCACCGGTTATCGGTTCCACATATAAATCCTTTACGCCATCAATCCCTTCCAATTGTTTTTTTATTGTTTGAGCAAAAGCATAAATGCTGTCAAGGTTTTGTCCATATACTTTTAAACCAACATCGGTACGGATACCTGTTGAAAGCATATTGATACGATTAATAATCGGTTGTGTCCATCCGTTGGTTACACCCGGTATCTGCATTTTTGAATTAAGCTCATTAATGATACCATCCTTGGTCATTCCTTTTCGCCATTCATTTTTTGGTTTTAGCAAAATGATGGTTTCAATCATACTGATTGGCGAATTATCTGTTGCAGTGTTTGCCCGTCCGGCCTTTCCTAATACATGAGAAACTTCGGGGACAGTACGGATTATTTTATCCTGCACCTGTAATAATCTTTTTACTTCAGAGTTGGAAACATCTGGCAATGTAACCGGCATGAATAACAACGACCCCTCATCTAATGGCGGCATAAACTCAGAACCTAAACGGGTCATCATAATTATGCCAACAGTCAATGCAATAATGTTGATACCGATTGTTGTTTTGCGCCATTTCAAACACCATTTCAAGATTGGTGTGTAAATTTTTTCCAGTGTTCTTGTAATGGGGTTAGCACTCTCAGGCTTCAGCCTTCCTTTCAGGAAAAAAGAAATTAATACAGGTGTTAAGGTAATCGCCAGGAAGGCATCTATCAGCAGGATAAAAGTTTTTGTCCAGGCTAAGGGACTGAACAGTTTTCCTTCCATACCAGTTAACAAAAACACCGGTAGAAAAGAAGTAACAACAATGATGGTTGAATAGAATACACCAGGGCCTACCTGTTTAGACGACTTTTCAATGATGTCATTTCTTTCCTCTGCTGTCAAAGGGTCTTTATTTCTTTTAAACCATTTTGCCATGTTTATGTTTTATTAGATGACTTTAATTTTTCTGTTTGTGCTTCGCTGATATGCCGGTAGGCATTTTCCACCATTACAATGCCATCATCAACCACCACACCAATAGCCAGTGCTATGCCTGTTAATGACATAATGTTGGAAGAGATGCCAAAGAGTTCAAGAAAAATAAAACCAGCAGCAACAGAAATAGGTAATTGAATAAGAATGATAACAGCACTGCGCCAGTGGAACAAAAAGATGAGAACAATAAGAGATACTGCAATCATTTCTTCTATCAATGTACCTTTCACCGATTGTACAGCTTCTTGTATCAATGTGCTCCTGTCGTAAGATGTTTTAAAGGTTACTCCGTCAGGCAATCCTTTTTCCACTTCCTTCATTTTCGTTTTCACCGCTTCAATTACCTTGTTGGCATTTTCGCCATACCGCATTACTACAATGCCGCCAACCACTTCGCCCTTTCCATCCATATCAAAAATGCCGAGACGTAAATCGCCGCCCATTTGTACGCTGCCAATATCCTTTACTCTTACAGGAATACCATTGTAATTGTTCAATGCAATATTCTCCACATCTTCTTTGCTCTTGATATAGCCAAGGCCACGAATGATATAAGCCATATCTGCCATTTCAAATTTTCTGCCGCCCACATCATTGTTATTTGCTTTTACTTTATTCATTACATCCATCAAAGAGATGTTGTAATACTGCAATTTTACCGGGTCAACAACTAACTGGTATTGTTTTTCAAACCCACCAAAGGATGCTACTTCTGCCACACCCGGCACAGTTTGCAATGCAAACTTGATGTACCAATCCTGTAAAGCTCTTTGTTCACCTAAATTCATTTTAGGTGCATCCAGGTGATACCAATAGATATGACCAACTCCGGTTCCATCCGGGCCCAATGTTGGTGTTACTCCCTGTGGTAATAAACGCTGTGCAAAATTTAACCGCTCCAATACTCTTGTTCTTGCCCAATAGATGTCAACATTATCTTCAAAAATCACATAGACGAAACTCATCCCGAACATGGAAGTGCCACGGATATTTTTAATCTTTGGAATACCCTGCAGGTTACTCACCAATGGATACGTCACCTGGTCTTCCATTACCTGCGGACTGCGACCCATCCACTCTGTAAAAACGATTACCTGGTTTTCACTCAAATCGGGAATGGCATCAATAGGGTTTTGTTTGACCGAGTAAATGCCATACGCAAACAGGCCGCCTGCCAGCAGCAGAACAACAAGCCTGTTACGTAAAGCCAGTTCAATTAATTTTTGAACCATAACTTGATTTTAATAGTTTGGAAGGATAGAAACATTAGTTTGCCTTCTCTTTTAAATCCATACCGCATTTGCTGCATTTACCGGGTTTATTACTTGTAACATCCGAATGCATTGGGCAGGAATATATTTTCATTACTTCCCTTTTCATTTTTTCTTTGGGAGAAAGTGTCAGGTCCATACCGCATTTTGAACATTTTCCAGCCTCGTTACTGGTCACTTCAGGGTGCATTGAACAGGCATATACTTTCTTATCTTTCTTTACTTCTTTTAAATCCATATTGCATTTGCTGCACTTACCGGTCTTATTGCTGGTTTCTTCAGGGTGCATGGGGCAAGCATACATTTTCATTACTTCCCTTTTCATTTTTTCTTTGGGAGAAAGTGTTAAGTCCATACCACAGGTAGCACACTTACCCGGCCCATCCATTACCACACCCGGATGCATCGGGCATTCATATTTTAGTTTTTCAGCCTTCTGTTTTTTTATTTTTGTTGTGTCTTGTGCAAATAAGTTCAAAGACATGATGGTTATAGCTGCCATCATCAGCATTTTAATTGCTTTCATTTTTTTGATTTTATTTTACTAATTATTTCTTCTAATTATTTAATGGCTTAATAAGCCAAATCATATACTAAACAATCCGGTTACTACAACTGCATGGTTCTGTAATGGCAGCAATCAGGCAGCTTGTTGTAAACTGAGTCATCTGCTTTATACTTTTCAGTATCGTTTCCGGCAGCTGCTATGCTTCTCTGGGCTTTATCTCCAGCTTCTTTTTTAAATACACTGAATTTTAAAACAAGTATTTGTGTGTATTCATTCCACACAGCATACTTTATCCCATCTACTGAGTATGCCGCAGTTTCAATTCGTCTTTTATCCATGCCGCATGCACCGGATACTTTTACTTTTTCAGTTTTAATGCCAATGGTTCTTTCTGTTTTGTCGCTTTGTGCATTGGCAAATGATACTGTAACTAATACAATAGCTACAGTAAAAAGCATTTTAAGCGTTTTCATTTTTTAATTTTTAAATGTTAGGAAATCTGTTTTGTCAGGCGCATGTAAATGCCGATAGCCCGACAATTGAATTGCCTGGCTTATTGAAGGAAATAAACTTTAAATAAGGAAAGTTCTGTTAAGTATGTAAACTGCAACGCCATTACTTCGGGGAGGGGCATTGCTTACAGGATAATCTTCCGGGATAGAAGTAAGATTGAAAGAGGGGGCATCAACAAATGAAACAGGTAAATCTATTGCAAGTATTTGAAGTAGTTGCAGCCCTGCTTCTGCCGCTTTCTGGTCCGTATTGTTTTTTAAAAACTTGTTTTCGTCATTGCAACAGCCTTTTTCTTTTGCCTCATTGGTCTTCATGCCACAGTTGTCACAGGTTTTGGATTCCTTTTGCCCTAAACCCCAATCAGCCAGTTTGCCCATGCAGTAGTGCATATGCACCGTAGCACCAGCGGATGTGCTGATGTATAAAACTGCTAATATGGCGGCGGCGAACCTTTTCATTTAATTCAAAGTTATAATAAATCTATTTAGTTTTTTGCATGATTTATTTTATGAGGATACAAAACAAAGAAATTAATACAGATTGGTATATGATAAATATCAGTTCTGTACATGAGTTCAGTAAGTTAATCCCTTATTCAATAATCATTTACAGCAATCCTTTTTCCTTACAAAAAGAGCTTTGAAGAGTTTCCAGAAAAATTGCCCAATTGATTTTATTACAGTCATCATAACATAGTTAGTAGCATTGTCCCACTCATGCCAATCATCAATAAATCTTCAATGATGGTGATGGTACTCATGGGTAAATTAAATACAGCACCAAGACAGGCACATTTTATTTTTCGCTTATTAAAAACGCTTTGCAAAACCCCTATAATGCTAACCGTCATTACTACAAAGGTAACGGTATTGATAAGGATTGGATTGAACCCGGTTAAAAAGGCCAAGCCTAAAGCCAGTTCAGTAAAAGCATAAACATAGCCCCATCCGTTCCACCTTTTTGCTACAATATCATACATGCTGTAACTTTCAGCAAATCCTTTCAGGTTAAGTAATTTAAAAAAGGAGAAAACCAAAAAGAACCCTGCCATAAAATAATTCATCCAGCGCATCCATATAAAATCCCCCTGTACCCATTCTGCCAGCAATGTAATGCCCGTGATATATCCAAAAATCAGCAGTATGGGTTTATAGGTTTGAAACCAGGATTTTGTTTCTTTTTCAGATAAAGCTGATATTGCATTTTGATGCAGATGATTTGCTTCAGAGAATTGATATTTCGGATACTCTTTTAAAGCTTCCTTGAATTGCTGAGTCGAAATATGTTTATCCATGTCAATAGTAGCTTCTCCTTTTGGCAAATCAATAGTTACATTTTTTACCCCTTGTACTTTTGATAAAAGGCCTTGCACTTTAGCCTGGCAACCGGTACAGGTCATACCGGTGACGGAATATGTATGTGTCATAGTTTATTAATTAACGACACAAAGTTCTATTCAATATTTCACTAAATGTTATAGAATTATGGAAAAGAGTTATACCTATTTGATTTTCACTTTATCTAAAGGTTTGCGATGAGAAGAGCCTAATTTTTTGAAATGACTCGGTGTAAGCCCGGTAATTTTTTTGAATTGGGAAGATAAGTGTGCCACACTGCTATATCCTAACTTATAAGAAATTTCACTCAGGTTCATTTCGCCATATACCAGCCATTCTTTTACTTTCTCAATTTTCTGGAGAAGAAAGAAGTGTTCAACAGTTATGCCTTCTACCTCAGAAAACAGGCGGGAAATATAACTATAGTCCTTATGCAAAGCAGAGCTTAAAAATTGAATGATGCTAAAATGCTCTTCTATTTCGCCTGACTGAACTTTCTTAATTAATAAGCCTTTAATTTTCTCAATTTGCTTTTGGTTCTGGTCATCAAGAATTTCAAAGCCCAACGAATTCAACCTGTCAGCCAATTGTTGTAATTGTTTACCTGTTGGCTCTTTTTGCAATTCAACCTCTCCCAGGTTCATCCGGGTTGTTTTCAGGTTCAATTTTTCAAGCTCCTGACTAACGGCCATTACACAGCGATTGCAAACCATGTTCTTTATAAATAATACCATAAGTGTTTATACGTATAAGGATGAATTTAATTATTGGCATTTCTCCTGTTTGCAATATCGCTATTTTAAGTAAAGCTATGGCCGTATTTTGAAAGGTTGTTGAATTTTAGCCCTGATTTCCAGTAGTATTACATAACAAAGTGCCGGCTTTGCCATAATCGGTATAAAAATTGAGAGTCAATTATTTATATACACATCTAATTGAGCCATGACGAGAGCAACATTAAATGACAGGGAGTTGGTAACTGATATTTTAACCCGGTCTTTTGTTGACAACAAGAGTGTCAATTACATAATTAAACAAGATGAAAAAAGGGAGCAATGTTTAAAAGGTCTGATGGAATATTCATTTGATGTATGCAATTTATTTGGCGAAGTCTTTATTTCAGACGATAGAAAAGCATGTGCTTTGATTGTTGTGCCAGATAGAAAAAAGGTTACAGTAAAATCAATACTGCTCGATATAAAAATGGCGCTGTCAGTTACAGGGATTTCAAATATTAGGAAAGCTATCAGCCGTGAATCAGCTATCAAAAAAATACATCCTGCTGTTCCTCTTTATTATTTATGGTTTATAGGAGTAGAGCCATCCCAGCAAGGCCATGGTATCGGCAGCAAGTTGCTCAATGAACTTATTCAAAAAGGCCTTTCGGAAAACAGGACAATTTGCCTCGAAACATCTACCACAAAAAATATTCCCTGGTATGAGAAGCATGGCTTTAAAATATACCGGGAATTAGATTTTGGATATAAGCTGTATTTTATGAAAATGCCGTAACTAAATTGCAAGGTTATGCTTTTGCCGGGTACCCAAATGCATATTATAACGTTTCTGTTCATTTGCATAGAAACAGTTATTCTTTTATACCTTGTCATTTACCGGATGGCCCGGCCGGATGACAAATCAACCTTCCTCAACATCATTCTGATTTTATTATTAATTCTCTACAATGTTACCGGCGGCTTCCTTCCAGACCCTAATATCCCTGGCTCTTATTATGTACAATTATCCATTGCTTATGCAACCGGGTTTATCACTCCCTGTTATTTCCCATACTATGTATTTAATGCCTTTGCGCTGGGAAAAATGCGGTTTCATGCATACAGGGGTGTTATATTTTTTCTCGTGGTTCCCTACCTTATATTTGTTTTACTTTTTGTTGTTTCAGGCAAACTGGACGTCGCAAAAAATCTGCTTGTAATTCCTGTACTTTATGCTATATGGGTTATTATTACTTTAACCAGCGCAGTAAAGTTTAAATATCAAAATAACTTTAGAACAAAGGCCGCAAAGGAAG
The DNA here is from genome assembly GCF_000515315.1 of Asinibacterium sp. OR53. NCBI lineage: Bacteria > Pseudomonadati > Bacteroidota > Chitinophagia > Chitinophagales > Chitinophagaceae > Asinibacterium > Asinibacterium sp. OR53. The sequence continues at coordinate 2,084,876 of NZ_KI911562.1, read as the reverse complement.
AAGTTGCTGTTCTTTTCCTGAGCCTTACACCCTGGGTGGGGCTGCCTGTAATAGATTATTTTAATTTTGGGCAAGCCGTTGAAGCAACTACTACAAATACTGGTTTTTTACTACTGCTTGCATTACAGTTAAAACAACATATTACACTGCTGAAGGCAGAGCATCAGCGGTTAATTGAATCGGAAGAACAACTGCTGAAATGGAATGAGCAACTACAGGAAGAAGTAAGAAAAAGAACACAAGAATTGGAAAATATAAGTCGGGAAGAGCGGCTTGCACAAAACTGCAAACGCTATAGTTTTACTACCCGTGAAATTGAAATTGTGATACTGGTATATAAAGGCTATTCCCATAAGCAAATTGCTGAAATGCTGTTTATAGCTGAACGAACCGTTGCAAAGCATGTGCAGAATATATTTGAAAAGGCGCAGGTGTCTAATCGTTTAGAACTTAGCAGAAAACTGGATATGGTATGAAATGCGTAGCTGGATGAAATTGGAGAAAATAGTCAATTTTACGCAGTGAAATAGTAAGTTTTGCGTATAGCAAAGGGTTTATAATTTGATAGTTATTTGGTATTCGTAATACCAAATTAAACATCATGTCAAAAAGAGGGAATGGCATTGCTTCTGTTGCGGAAGCAACAGAGAAAATGGAGTTGACATCTGCAACTGAAATACTTCACCAATGGAACTTATCATTTGCTGACGTGTTTGCTGATGCGGATAGCAATTTTGTTATGCCGGATAATAGCGTTTTTGTTGAGCTATTGAATAAGTGGAGTGATACTGCAGAAAATCTACAGCGATTGATTTTAGATGAAATGATTGGCAGGCACTATGCAAAAGATAAAGAGGAGTTCATCAGGATGGTGCAATTAATGCTGACAAAATTATTAGACAAAGTTTCTTTAGTCTGCTCCTGCTCCTCAGTTTCTATAAATGATAGACAACCAGGTTTGTTAACACAGGAGTTGTTAAAGGCCCTTCATTTTATACAAGAATATTTTGGAACTTATTTTGATAAAAATGAAAGAGTGCCAGATGTGTTAGTATCCCTTTACGGAAAAGAAATTAATACTTTATCAGAAGATTTGCGGCTTAAATTGAGTTCATCAGATTTGATGGAACAATTGCTTACAGAAACGCTGTATAATCATTTCATAAGTTCATTCGGAAACCATAATCTGCCGGTTACATACAGGTTGCATTTTTATGAAACTGAATTGCTACGGGAACTTACAAAAGTAATAACCCCTGCAACTGACAATATCAGAAAGTTGTTATACTACTATAACTTTAATTCTCCGGCGTTCGTTGTATATGAGTTTGACAGGCTGGTTAATCTGCTCTCAGCAATTCCAACAAAATCTGAAAAAATATTAATGCTTCGTTCCGAATTAAAAAGCATAAATCAATTGCCCGTAAGAGTAAACTATTGCTTCGATGATAATATGCCTCCGCTGAATGAACAGGTGAGTACATGGATAACAGAAGAAATTAAATACTGTGAGGCAGGTCATTTTATGCAGGCAGCTAATTCATCCGTAACTGAACCTGAAAACAAAATCAACACAACATTGTCTGTTGCAAAATTAGGCCTGCTCATCAGGCTTTTGGTGGTAGATAAAATTATTATTAATCGCACAGTTGCACCTATGCTGCGTACTGTTGCCAAAACCTTCTCCACTTTGCAGCGGGAAGAGATTTCATTTGGCAGCCTGGAAACAAAATATCATGCGCCAGACAAAGCAACAATAGACGTGATGAAGGATATGCTCCATAAATGGCTTCATATTTTGAGTAAATTGTAAGACTTATATTGCTTGCCACATCGCAAAATTAAATCAATATTTCAATAGCCTCACTAGATTATTTTTATCAAGATACTTCCACAGTTCCTGGTAATGATGGTATGTAAATCCATCCAATTTAAGCAGATGGCTTACCGGCCAGTTAAGCAGTTGCTCCATGTTACTATAACAAAGACGGCTGCACATGTCTTGAAATCCCTGTGTTAACGGGTGATTTTGTAGCGGACTTCTTATAAATAATTCAACTTTCACTGCTAAAACTTATAAGTAATTACCAACTGCGGTCTTATTAGACCGCAATTATTATGCCTGATTAGGTCATCTTGCCAATTCATTATTTAACATGATTCGGCAAAGCGATAAAGGCAATTTAAAAAAACTGGGAGCAAATATTAAAAGACTCCGTGAGGCGAAAAATCTAAGTCTCCGGGAACTGTCGTATGCCTGTGACATTGATAACAGCAAGATTTCGAAAATTGAAAAGGGCCAAATAAATATAACCTTTACTACAATTTTGCAATTAGCAAAGGCGTTGGAAATTTCTCCGTCAGAATTACTGAAGACTGATTACGACTAATACTCCATCTATACTTTTCACCATTAAGGTAGTCCTACCGAACCTATCTCCACTTTGTAGTTTTTGGAAGTGTTTTTGTATTCCAGTTAGTGATACAAATTCATAACTAAACGTTGACGGTATTATGTTACAATCAATATCATGGAGCCAATACATCACAGCAATGTTGTTTGCTTTAATTTGTTATTACGGGTATGTTGCATTAAAATATTTTCGATGGGAAATTCTTTCACTGATTGGAATCAAAAGAATAGAAGAAAAAGGAACACCAATTTCGGTATCGGAAATTAAAAAACAGTTTACTTCCAGCAATCATACTGATTTTTTACCAAAAGAATATCCTGTTGACGCAACGATAATTTTTCAGCCGTTTTGGGATGAAGCAAATGCTTACCTCGCCGAAATGAAGCTGGAGGCCCAAAAAGAAGAAATACTCTTTGCTGTTAAAATGATAGTAGAAAAATATCCTGGTTTACATTCGGCAGAACATAAACAGGGATTGGAAACTGCAATATCCGGCTTGATTGCCCAATATTATCCTGAACGGTTTACAGCGACAGACATTCAAAATATCTGGCATTGAAAAGTAATGCTTCATTATCTGCGGGCAGGAAAATCAAGTGCGATGGGTTAGTATAATGAAGCATTCATTTTTTTATTAAATTCTCAAAATTAATGTGTGTATGAAAAAAGTGTTTGTAAGAAGAAATGTTATTTACAGTACATTCTGTTTTTTACTTCTGCTACTTACTGTTTCAGCTATTGCACAAGATGGCAATGCTGGTATTAATGAAGCCAACACAAAAGTGAGAAGCTACTTTGCTGCCGGGGTAAACCTTATGTACGCTGTAGGCGCTATTGTCGGTTTAATCGGAGCCGTAAAGGTTTATCAAAAGTGGAACAGTGGCGACCATGATACAGGTAAAGTAGCAGCGGCCTGGTTTGGAAGTTGTGTATTCCTGGTGATAGTAGCCACCGTTATCCGCTCATTCTTTGGTGTATAAAACCATTTTGTATGAAAGAAATCTTAATTGGCAAATTACTGGAGTATATCAGGGATAACAATCCTGATATACTCTTTGCATTGGAAGCAGAAGACAGACTCCGTGTTTGGCTGTATAACAAGGTAAGTACCGCCGGGCCACTAATAAAACAGTTAAAGAATAACAGTCAGCCAGAATATATAATTGCAGAAACCTGCCTTCGGGAAATAACAAAGGAACTGCGGCCATCGAGATATAATTACATCCTGCATATCCTTGAAGAAGAATTTGAAAATAACTACAAAAAACTCTTGCAATCGGGTTTACTTCAGCATGAGGTTATTAATATGATTAACTACTGCAACTCTACTTTTGATGACCTGGTATTTGCTGAAGAAACTGAGGACAATCAGTTTATCCACTATGCCATAACCGGCGCAGTAAGTGAATATCTGGAAAGTAACCGAGTGAATGAATCTGTGAGCAATGAGTTACAACAGTCAGCAGAAACTTAAAAACAATATCGAAGCTATTCGGATTGCTTTAGACTGGTCGGCAGAAAACAAATTGACTGCTGACCGGCTTTCTGCATTAAAGAAGTATTCAGGTTTTGGTGGCTTAAAAGCAGTTCTGTTTCCAAAAGCTACTAAGGAAGAATGGAAGAAGCAAAATGCATCGAAAGAAGATTTAAAACTTTATCCGCAGATAATGGAGCTGCATCAGTTATTGCAGCAAAAACTTGCGGATAAAGAGTATAAGAATGCAATTGATTTAATACGAAACAGCATTCTTACTGCCTTTTATACTCCCGAAATAATTCCACAATCCCTATTTGCTGTTCTTAAGGAACGGGGCATTGAGCCTGCTGCTATGTATGAACCAAGCAGTGGTGCTGGTGTGTTTGCAACCGAAGCTGTTGCAGCATTTCCATCATTGCAACAAATCAATGCTGTTGAGAAAGACTTTCTTACCGGTAAAGTATTAAGAGCACTAAGCAGTTCGTTACCTCTTCCTGTTTCGGTTCAAATAAAAGGCTTTGAAGATACCCCGGCTTCTGAAAATGGAAAATATGATTTAGTCGTCAGCAATATTCCCTTCGGCAATTTTAAGGTGTATGATGAAAGCATACAAGAAAAAGGACTAACAGATAAGATTCACAATTACTTTTTTGCAAAAGGGCTTGATAAATTAAAGGACGGTGGCTTGTTGGCTTATATTACTACCGATGCCTTTCTCAATAACCCGTCTAACCAAGTTGCCAGGGAATATCTTTTTAATAGTGCTGATTTCATTAGTTTGAATGTACTGCCCGACAACCTGATGAAAGATACTGGCAATACAGAAGCACCAAGCCATTTGCTGATTGTTCAAAAAAATCAAGCCAAACAATCTCTTTCAAAAGAAGAAAAGCAGTTGGTTAAAACTGTTGAACAACAAAATGAATTTGGCGACTATCAGCATAATCAATACATCGTTCTTCATCCTGAAATTATTTTAGGCAACCAGATAAAACCCGGCAAAGACCAATACGGGAAAGCACATGAAGTTATCTGGCAGACTGGTGACATAAAACTTATTGCACCGAAACTGGCTGAAACAGTTGCAAAAGGAATTGATGCAAGATTTAATAAAGAGGCCTTCAGGCAACAGATAAAACAAGTTCCAAAGCAAACAGGTACACAACTTACCTATACGGATATGCCGGAAAATAAGCCAGACAACAGTTCTGTGCAATTAGGATTATTTGATGCCGGTGCCTCTAATAACTTAAACAGGGCTTCAGCTTATATCAATCCGCTGGATGCTGCTGTAATTGATAAAAAGACAGCAAGGATTTTAAACATCATCCGCTCTAAGGACAAACCGCAGCATGAATTGGTTGTTTTAATGACGGCAAAGTCAACTGCCTTCAAGCAATATGTATATAAACTTTACTCCAATGCAGAAGAAATAAAGTTCTCCACTAACTGGATGAATGCTTCGTTGCTTCAGCATGAATTGGCTGGCTTAACCAATTCACTAAAAAAATATGACCAGCAATTTTACAATGATGGTGACGCAGTGTTTCATGTTTCGATAGGCGATGATGATAAACTGGAAACTTTAAGAGACATAAATCCATTTTATAAAGAAGGAACGCTGATTGTACATAACAACAGGGTTGGCTTTGTTTCTTATCTGGCATCCGATGATAAGAAGCCGGTTTTTATGCCCAGCCTGCAGGATAAAAAAGACCTCGGCTTTTATCAGCAATACACCAACATCAGGGATATGTATTTATCTCTTATGGAAAAAGAAAACTCGGGTATTGCAGCAGATGAAAATTTGAGAAAAGATTTAAACGAGGGGTATGAAGCATTGATAAAAGGGTATGGACTTTTAAACTCAGCCGCTAACCGGCAAAGGATTCTTAAAGATGAAGCATTTGGACTTACCATGCTTTCCTCAATTGAACGAAAGGAAGGGGAACAGTTTATTAAGTCTGATATTCTTACTCAGTCTTTATTACCGAAACAGGAAGTTTATGTAACCGATAATCCTTTGGAAGCCCTGGCAAAAAGCCTGAATGATAAGGGCAAGGTGGATATAGAGTTTATTGCTGCGGCAACAGACGGTACAGAACCTGAAACCATCGCCGCTTTGGGCAACCATATTTACATAAATCCGGCTAACAATGAATGGGAAACAGCCGACCAGTTTCTAAGCGGTAATGTGGTGAGTAAGCTACGGGTAGTGTCAGAAGCAGCTGAGAAGAATCCAGATAATCTGCAATTGTTTAAAAGCTTTTCTGCTTTACAAAAAGTACAGCCTGAAAAAATACCTTTTGAATTGCTTGATTTTAATTTGGGTGAAAGGTGGATACCAATTGACTATTACAGCCGCTTTGCCTCACATTTGTTTGAACTGAATACAGAAGTAAAATATTTTTCCTCTTTAGATACTTTCAAAGTAAATGCAAAGCTCACCAATGCCAAAATCAACCAGGAATATGCTGTTACTACAAAATCCGGCCGCCCAACTTATGGCGATGCCTTATTGGAATATGCTTTAGAAAATACTACGCCGTTCTATTCTTATGAAATTGAGGTAGCTGGCAAAAGCACCCGTGTGCCGGATAGTGAGGCTATTCAATTAGCACATCAAAAAATAGAATCTATACGCAACGGCTTTATTGATTGGTTAAAAGAGTTACCGGCGAATGACAAAAAGGAATTAGAGACCCTATATAACGATACGTTCAATTGCTATGTGTTGAGAGAATATGATGGAACTCATTTGCAGTTTCCCGGATTGGATAAAAAAAGATTGAACATTGATGATTTGTACAGCTCACAAAAAAACTCTGTTTGGCGCATTGTACAAAACAGGGGTGCATTGATAGACCATGAAGTTGGTTTGGGAAAGACATTGACGATGGTAGTTGCTTCACATGAAATGAAACGGCTGAAGATTGTAAACAAGCCAATGATACTTGCACTCAAAGCGAATGTGCGCCAGATTGCAGAAACTTACAGAAAAGCATACCCCAATGCAAGAGTATTGGCTCCTGACGAAAATGATTTTACTCCGGCCAAACGACTTCGATTATTTAATGAAATCAAAAACAATAATTGGGATTGCATTATTCTTACGCATGACCAGTTTGGAAAAATTCCCCAAAGCCCGGAAATACAAAAGCAAATATTTGAAGCAGAACTTAGTAATGTAGAAAGGGATTTGCATACAATAAAAGAAACGGGTGGTGAGATTAGCAGACGAATGCTGAAAGGTCTGGAAATCCGCAAAACAAATCTTGGGGTTAAACTTCAGGAATTACGAAAAGGTATTGAAGAAAAGAAAGATGCAGGTGTCACCTTTCTGGAATTGGGTATTGACCATTTATTTGTAGATGAAGCACACAAGTATAAAAATCTTACCTACACCACAAGGCATGACCGGGTAGCCGGGTTGGGCAATAAAGAAGGAAGCCAGAAAGCATTAAATATGCTGTTTGCTGTTCGGGAATTGCAAACAAGATTTAACAGTGACTTGTGTGTTACTTTTTTATCAGGCACACCAATTAGTAACAGCCTTACAGAAATGTACCTGCTCTTTAAGTATCTGCGGCCAAAAGAAATGGAACGGCAGCGGATTGAAAACTTTGATGCCTGGGCTGCTGTGTTTGCAAAAAAGACAACCGACTTTGAATTTTCTGTTACCAATGAAATTATTGCGAAAGAAAGGTTCAGGCATTTTATAAAAGTGCCGGAACTGGCGTTGTTTTATAATGAGATTACTGATTATAAAACAGCCAAACATATTAACCTTGATAAACCGGAAATTGATGAGCAGTTAATCAATATTCCACCAACACCAGAGCAACAGGAATTTACAAAACTATTGATGCAGTTTGCTAAAACAGGTAATGGTGAATTAATTGGCAGGCCAAGACTCAATGATGAAGAAGACAAAGGCCGTATGCTGATTGCAACGAACTACGCAAAAAAGATGGCGGCTGATATGCGGCTGATTGACTCCGGTAAATACAGCGACCATCCAAATAATAAAATAAACGTTTGTGCCAGGAAGGCTGCAGAGATATATGAGCAAAGTAAAGACCACAAAGGCACTCAAATTATCTTCTGCGATATTGGTACACCCAAACCTAATGAATTTAATATCTATGATGCCCTTAAAGAAAAGCTTATTACTGATTTTAAAGTCAATGCAAATCATATCACTTTCATTCACGACTGGACAGATAAGCAAAAGCCGGAACTATTCCGAAAGATGAACAATGGTGACATCAGGATTTTATTGGGCAGTACGGAAAAAGCAGGCACAGGATTAAACGTACAAGCGAAGGTAGTTGCCATGCACCATTTGGATATTCCCTGGAAACCATCTGAACTGGAACAAAGGGACGGTCGTGGCGCCAGGCAGGGAAACATTGTTGCCAAAGAATTTTATAATAACAAGGTGAAGAATTTTATTTATGCTGTTGAGCAATCGTTAGACAATTACAAATTCAACCTCTTGAAGAATAAACAAACCTTTATCAGCCAGATGAAAAACTGCGAACTGAACGTAAGAACGATTGATGAAGGAAGTATTGATGAAAAAAGCGGCATGAATTTTTCTGAGTACATTGCCATTTTATCAGGTGATACAACGCTGCTGGAAAAATCAAAAATGGAAAAGAAGATAGCGGTTTTAGAAAGTTTACGCAATGCCCACCATAAAGAAACATTTCGGTCAAGGTTTAAATTAGAAAATCTGCAGGAAGAAAAAGGTAAAACGTTTCAAACATTAGAGAAACTGAGTATAGATGAAAAGCAATACAAAAGTCAGCTGCAGTACGATAAAGACGGAATTAAAATTAATCCTGTTCGCCTTGACGGTCTAAATAGTACAGATTCAGAAACTATCGGCAACCATTTAATCCGTCTCTACACAGCCTGGAAACCTGATATTGGCGAAGATGATAATAAAAAGATTGGAGAACTGTATGGCTTTGGTTTATTTATCCGCAGGCAAAAAGAAACCTACGAAGACAAAGGCATGTTTGAATACAAATACAGCAATGTGTTTTATGCTGAAAGTAAAAAGAGTGGTATTAAGTATTCATGGAACCAGGGTCATATTAATATTGATAATCCAAAGCTGGCTGCCCGGTATTTTTTAAATGCTATTGACCGGGTTGATTCATTGAAAGAAAAATATCAAAAAGAACTCAACGAACTAAATCAAAATATTCCAATGCTGGAGAAGATTGTGACAAAACCATTTGATAAGGAAGATGAACTGGCACAATTGAAGAAAGATGTTTCCAGATTGGAAAGAGAGATTAGTATTAAGATACAGGCCAACCAGATTAAACAGCATGATATTACTGATACAACCCCTGAAACCCCGGTCGTGAAAATGGACCCTGACACACCAAAAAATAATAAAAGCCTGTTACCAAAGAAAAAAACGGAAGATGTCAAAGTAAAGGGTATGAGGATTTGAACCCCCGTAGTCCTACCTTACTTACCTGCCTTAATTATATTTTGGAAAACTATTTGCTGCATTTGTTCTTTAAATAATCATGTCAAACTCCGTATATCAAATCAACAAAGGCATTAACCGCAGTATTGAGTTCAAGGGCTTGAAAGCCCAATATATCTGGTACCTGGGTGGCGGCTTAGTAGTGTTGCTGATACTTTTTGCAATACTCTACATCAGCGGCCTGGGTATCTTCTTTTGTCTCCCTTTTATTGCTGTACTTACTACCGCCTTATTTATGCGTATCTATAAACTCAGCCGGACTTATGGTGAATATGGTATGATGAAAAAGACTGCCCGCCGCTCAGTACCGGATGTGATAAAGAGTTATTCAAAAGTGAAACTGAAAAAGATGTTGCTGAATGAAAAATCTGAATGATATATTGCCGGTTTATGCTATTGAAAATAATGCCATCCTTTCCAAAATGGGTGATGTAACAGTTGTATTTGAAGTGCAGTTGCCCGAACTGTTTACAATGAGCAATGACGAATACGAAGCTTTTCATCATGCCTGGATAAAGGCAATAAAAGTATTGCCGGTAAATACAGTGTTGCATAAACAAGATTGGTTTACCGAAGCAAAGTATAAACCTTCATTTGTTCAGGAAGACAATAGTTTTCTTACCCGGAGCAGCGACCGTTTCTTTAATGAACGGCCTTACTTAGACCATCGCTGCTACATCATGCTAACTAAGAAGCCAGCTAACAGAAAAAACGCATCTTCTATTTTCAGCAGCTTACTAAGAAGAACAATTGTACCGGAAGAAACATTGCAGCCAAAGCACTTCCATGATTTTATGAACCATGTCGGGCAGTTTCAAAAAATATTAACCGACAGTGGTTTTATCAGCATGAGGCAAATTGAAAATAACTCACTGGCTGATTCTATACTTCATTATCTCAACTTAGGTAATGATTCAGTTCTGCTGAGAGATATTGAATTTAAACCTGAATGGAAGATTGGTGAAAATCATTGCCAGCTTTATACAATGGCCGATGCTGAATTTGTTCCTGCTTTATGCGGCTCAAGAATAAACTATGATAGATATTCAACAGATAAAACAAAGTTCAGTGTAGGCTTTGCTTCACCCATCGGCCAGTTGCTTTCTTGCAATCACATCTATAACCAGTATGTATTTATTGAGGATGTACAGAAAACAATGCAGAAATTAGAAAGTAAAAGATTGCGGTTGCAATCACTTTCTGCTTATAGCCGGGAGAATGCCATCAGCAAACAGGCGACAGACGATTTTTTGAATGAAGCTATCAGTGAGCAGAGGTTACCAGTTAAGGCTCATTTTAATTTACTGGCATGGACAGATAACAAAGAAGAATTGAAAAACATCAGAAACTTGTGTTCTTCAGCACTTACGCAAATGGATGCTACACCTAAATTAGAAACTGAAGGTTCAGCTCAAATCTATTGGGCAGGCATCCCCGGCAATGCTGCCGACTTTCCCATGAATGATACTTTCGATACGTTTAGCCCACAGGCCTGTTGTTTCTTCAATTTGGAAACCAACTACCGTTCTTCTGTCAGCCCCATCGGCATTCGGCTTGGCGACCGGCTTAGCGGCAAGCCTATTCATGTGGATATTTCGGATGAACCGATGGATAAAGGCATCTGCACCAATAGGAACAAGTTCATCCTGGGCCCGTCTGGCAGTGGAAAATCCTTTTTTACAAACCACATGGTAAGGAGCTACTATGAAAAAGGCACACATATTGTGCTGGTAGATGTGGGCCATAGCTACAAGGGTTTGTGTGATATGGTGAATGGGTATTATTTCACTTACTCTGAAACCAAGCCTATAAAGTTTAACCCATTTTATATTGGTGAAGGCGATATCCTTGATACGGAAAAGAAGGAAAGCATCAAGACATTGTTATTGGCCCTTTGGAAAAAAGATAATGAAACCTTTAACCGCAGTGAATATGTAGCTCTTTCAAATGCGTTACAATTATATTTTGAGAAAGTTGAGAATGACACAAACATTTTTCCCTGCTTTGACAGTTTTTATGATTTTCTGAAAGAAGAATTTGTAATTGTGCTCAAAGGCGACAATGTAAAAGATAAAGATTTTGATGTGTCCAATTTTTTGTATGTACTGCGGCCATATTACAAAGGTGGTGAGTTTGATTACCTGCTGAATGCAAAAGAAAACCTGGATTTGCTGCAGCAACGGTTTATAGTATTTGAATTAGATAATATCAAAGACCATCCGATTTTGTTCCCGGTGGTAACCATTATCATTATGGAAGTATTTATTTCCAAAATGAGAAAGCTGAAAGGCATCCGCAAGATGATACTGATTGAGGAAGCCTGGAAAGCAATTGCAAAAGAAGGAATGGCTGAGTATATAAAGTATCTTTTTAAAACAGTGCGAAAGTTCTTTGGTGAAGCTATTGTGGTAACACAGGAAGTAGAAGACATTATCAGTTCGCCTGTAGTAAAGCAGGCAATTATTAATAACAGCGATTGTAAAATACTGTTAGACCAAAGCAAGTATCAAAACAAATTTGACCAGATACAGGAATTGCTTGGGCTAACAGAAAAAGAAAAAGCATTGGTATTGTCTATAAATAAAGCCAATGACCCGACAAAAAAATACAAAGAGGTCTTTATTTCTTTGGGTGGGGTGTTAAGCAAAGTCTATCGTACAGAAGTATCGCCGGAAGAGTACCTGGCTTACACAACTGAGGAAAAGGAAAAAGTGAAAGTACAGGCTTATGCTGCAAAGTTTGGCGGGGATATTGAAAAGGGGATTAAGGCTTTAGCAGATGAGATTATTCACTTTAAAAACTGATAGTATGAAAACAGTATTGCTCATTTTCCTCACTACATTTTTTATTGCCGGATGTAATACAAAAGGCAAAGATGAAATTATGGAATTTATACCCGGCACCTATGTAAGAGCCGGGCAAAATGAATTCGGAAAAGAGTTTGACACTCTTGTAATTTCTCTTCAAAATCAATCGGCAAAAGAATATAAAATCCAGAACCGTTGGCATTATATCCGCCAGGTAGAAGGCGAAGCCAATGTTCCTGAATATAAAGTGAAAGAAACATCAGGAATTTACAATGCTGAAACAAAATTGCTGGAAGAGGCAGAAACTTTAGACCATTATTCATTTGATATAAAGGAGAAAGCACTATTTGATGGAACCAATAAGTTTAAAAAAATAAAATAGAGAATTATGAAAAAAATATTGGCAGTCGTGGGGTTGAGCATGTGCTGTATGTTTTTGCCAATACAGGAAACTAAAGCACAAATTCCTATTGTGGACATTATTAAGGCAGCAGTTAAAAAAGTAATTAAAGCTCTCGACCTTCAGATGCAGCGGCTGCAGAATAAAACTATCTGGCTGCAAAACGCCCAAAAAACACTGGAGAATAAGATGAGCCAGTTAAAACTGAATGAGATTAAAGATTGGGTAGAGAAGCAGCGGAAATTGTATGACGACTATTTTAAGGAACTGTGGAAAGTAAAAGCTGCACTGGCTTATTACAAACGGGTAAAGGATATTATTGAAAGGCAGGTGCAGATGGTGAACGAATATAAAGGCGCCTGGGCAATTTTTAAGCAAGATAAAAACTTTACTGCCGAAGAGTTGGATTATATGTACAACATCTATTCCGGCATGATGGATGAAAGCCTGAAAAGCATTGACCAGTTGTTTTTAGTGGTAAATGCCTTTACCACACAAATGAGTGATGCAAAGCGGCTGGAAATTATCAATACAGTTTCGGATAACCTGGAGCAGCAGTACGTTGATTTAAAAGATTTCAATAATCAGAATAAGATGCTGAGTATTCAACGGGCAAATGAGTTGGGAGAGATTGAATATGTAAAAAGACTGTACGGTTTAAGCCGTTAGCCCAAAAATATTGTGAAGAGTGAAAATGTGAAGTATGAAGAAAATAATGATATTGGTAACAGTAGGCTTGTTTGCCTTTCATTCATCAAATGCACAAACCACAGATGAATGGCTTAATCAAAAGTCAACCCAAAAGAAATATCTGCTCCAACAAATTGCCGCATTGCAGGTTTATATTGGCTATGCAAAAAAAGGTTACACCGTTGTAACCAGTGGAATAAATACTATCCGCAACATTAAAAACGGGGACCTCAACCTGCACCGGGATTTCTTTAACCGGCTCAAAAATGTAAATCCTGCTATCCGCAGGTATGCTAAAGTGGCGGATATAATTGCTTACCAGGTAAAAATCATCAAGCAAACAAAAATGACCCTGCAGCAAATAAAGGAAACAAAACAGTTTACAGAAACTGAAGTTGATTATTGTAAACAGGTATTTGATAACCTCCTGGATGAATGTATAAAAACTGTGGATGAATTAATATTGGTTACAACATCGGGCAATTTGGAAATGAAAGATGATGAAAGGCTGAAACGGATTGATAGTTTATATGCCGATGTACAGGATAAATATTCCTTTGCCTGCTCCTTTAGTGACGATATGGGCATACTGGCCGTACAGCGATTGGGAGAGCAGATGGAAATAAACCGTTCTAAACTTATAAATGGAATAAAATGAAAAAACTGATTGTGATTATGATTATGTGCAGCATGAGTGTTCAACTAAATGCACAAAGCGATGAAGTGCAGCAACTGTTGCTTAACATTGAAAAGCTGGCGCAGTTTAAAAAGATTTTAAAGAACATGAAAAATGGTTACCAAATCATTTTTAAAGGATATACTGCTGTTAAAGATATATCGCAAGGAAATTTTAACCTGCATAAAACCTTTTTAGATGGCTTGATGCAGGTAAGCCCTGCGGTTAAAAAATATAAACGTATTGCGGATATTATCAGCTATCAGCTTCGGATATCTAAAGAATACAAACTTGCCTTTAATAGGTTTAAAGAAGAAAAGCAGTTTACCGTTGATGAAATTGATTATCTCGGCAAAGTGTATGGTAACCTGTTTAATGAGAGTTTAAAAAGTCTTGATGAACTATCTATGGTCATTACATCAGGAAAGCTGCGAATGAGTGATGATGAACGGTTGCAGGCCATTGATAAGATATACCTGGCTGTAGAAGACCAGTATTCCTTTCTGAAAGACTTTACCAACAATACAAATATGCTTTCCCTTCAGCGAAAATCGGAACAGGCGCAGATTGAGATGTCACGAAAACTGTTCGGATTGAATAGATAAAATGGTTATTTACTTTTAAAGTTGTGAGTATGAAAATGTGTGTAAGAGTTGTTTGCATAGCAATCGTAGTGTTGCTGATTCCCCATTTAGCAGAGGCCCAGGGAATGGCAAACCGCATTCGCAGCCTGCATGAAGTGCTGGAGAAGTTGTATGATGATATGATGCCACTTTGCAGCCGTTTAATTGGCGTTGGCAGAGGTATTGCCGGCTTTGCCGCTACCTGGTATATTGCATCGAGGGTGTGGGGGCATATTGCAAGAGCGGAACCTGTGGACTTTTATCCTTTGTTCCGGCCATTTGTGCTGGGCTTCGCAGTATTAATCTTTCCATCAGTTATTGCTATGATTAACGGGGTAATGAAGCCCACAGTTACCGCCACTGCAGCAATGGTAACCGACTCAGATAAAGCCGTTGCAAAGCTGCTGGAGATGAAAGAAGAAGCCATAAAGAAAACAGCTTACTGGCAAATGTATGTTGGACCAAATGGCTCCGGTGACAGAGACAAATGGTATAAGTATCACTACGCTGATAAAAAAGAAGGCTGGCTGAAAAGCATTGGCAACGATATTAAGTTTGCTTTCTCCAAATTCTCTTATAATTTTCGTAATTCCATTAAACAATGGATGAGTGAAGTACTTAAAGTACTTTTTGAAGCTGCTGCACTTTGTATAAATACCATCCGGACGTTTTATTTAATTGTATTGGCAATACTTGGGCCTTTGGTCTTTGGCATTGCTGTGTTTGATGGTTTTCAGCATACACTTACTGTTTGGATAGCCCGTTATCTAAATATTTTTTTATGGTTACCAGTTGCAAATATCTTTGGCGGCATTATGGGTAAAATTCAAGAGAATATGCTGAAGGAAGATTTGCAGCAGATAGCAACAAACGGAGATACCTTTTTCAGCACAACAGATACAGCTTATTTAATTTTCATGATTATCGGCATCATCGGTTACTTTACCGTTCCATCGGTTGCCAATTATATCATTCATGCCGGTGGCGGCAATACACTGTTGTATAAGGTAACCAATATGATGAGCACTTCTGCCCGTACTGTAGCTGCAGGCGGCGCTTCTATGACAAGGGATGCACTGGGTGGTGGGTATAATAAAATTGCCAATAGTATGGCCGATGCAGGCGCATCACAAGGATATTTTAAAGAAGGTAATAACGGTAGCGGAAGTAATTATATGAAAGATAAACTGAGTGGCAAAACATAACTATAACTTTCCAATATTTGTTTGAATGATATTCATTATTTCATCAAAAGGTATCTGGCCTTTGTAGTAAAGCTTATTTGTTTTTTCATATCGCTTCTTAAATGCATCCCTTAGTACAGCATCAGATAAAAGAAAAGCCTGATTTTCTGCAACCGGTATAGCAAAATCTTTTGCAGGAAACCGTTTCTTTTTATGGGCCTTGTATTCTTCCGTGTCAATAAATTGTTGCACCTGTTCATTTTTTAACAGGCAGGCCACATCATAGTACTGCCGCATATAATTGGGCCGTTCTGTGTTGTCTTCCTGTTCCTGACGAAATTTTGTTGCAATAGTTTGCAACTTCTCTACAAAAGTATAACCGGGGTGGTAGCAGGTAATGTCCACCGCCCGGTTATCATTGATTTTTATACCACCATTACCGGCAGCTTCATCATAAGCCCAGGAACTTATTGTGAGGTTGCTGTTAGGGGTTACTGTATCAAAACCTGCTTCCAGTAATATTCCTTCTTTTACACCTTCTATACTTTCTGTTTTGCTTTCATACAAAAGCCTGATGCCACCGCTACGATAATATGCTTCATCATCAAACGCTGTATCTCTCCTTATAGAAACAACACCATCAATTTTTATATTCTCCGCAAGCCAGTCATAATATTTCTTTCTCGATGTAATATGGCCGGGTTTTGTTTTAGCCGGATTTTCTTCAACACCTAATGCTGCCGGTGGCTTTATATGAATGTCTATATCCTCAGAAAACCGGTCTATTATTTTATACCCTTTTGATAAAGAGGTTCCTCCTTTTAGTTCAAAATCCAATCCCTGTTTCTTTAATCCATACAATACATGCATTATCCAGTAGTCCTTTTCAATAAGCCCGGGCAGGATGTTATTTTTATCTGCCAGTATATTCAGCAGGTCGGGAAAGTCTTTGTGATTATGCAGGTAACTATCAGGCATATTAAAGTGTATGAGGCTGTAATAAGGGAGCAAACAGTTTCTTTGCCTTTACACTGCCATATTCCACTACTGAATGTTTCAGTTTTTTCTTATCCATCACTTCCACTTTGTCAGCTACTTTCTTTAATAGAACATTTCTGTCTTCAGCCAGTGATTCAAGGTTATTTACTAAATCAACCAATAAAAATTCGGGTGTTACTTTTTTAGGAAAGTGGGGCTTTATCTTAAACTGAAATGTTTTATTGCCCAGCTTAAACTCCCCATGGCGTTTATGATTATACACCGTTCTTAAATTATACAATTGGGTAGTGCCTACACCCAGGCTGTTATACACATTTGGTGTGGTAAGCAAAAAGCGATGGTCTTTTAAAAAACTTTCAACCAGCATATTTTCATCAGGCGGTGTTTTACCAAAAGCACTTTCTTTTGGGTAATAGTACAGCCCCTGAGACAGTTTTTGCAAAGTCCCTTCCTGCACCAATTCATCCAGGTGCCGGTCAACCGACTTAGACCAATTGGCCAGTTCTGTACGGCGGTAAACCCCACCTGGCTTTAATTGCCTTTTTAATTGCTGTAACCTGCTCATATATTGTTATTTACTGAACAAAAGTACAATAAGTTTTTGAAAAACAAATGAATATTGATGTAAATTTCATGCAAATTTGTATTTTATATATTGATTATCAAATTAATAGCATATTAGTTATTTAATTACTGGATAATTTCAGAAAGACAATGTTTTTAAGTCAAGCTTGTACTCTGAAAATATTTTCTGCCAAAATGATTTTACATTGTCAAAGAATTGGGTTCCTTCTTCAACTGCATAACTGTCTGTTTCGTTACCGCTATAAGAAAGCCAATTAAAACTTCCTTTTACATAATATTCATGGTCTTTAATTAAAATCTTTCTGTGAGAACCATGTCTATTTGGGAATGACTTTTGGAAGTGTGTTGGCAAATGCCAAAGAAAAAAGCGGTCTTTGTACTTTGCTCTTATGTTTTCAAGTGCCTCAAAAGTTTCTCTGTGTGGTAAATTTATCGGTCTTGAATCAATGCCGTAAGTAATAAACAGCTTTGTGTTTTTCTTTTCAAGAAAGAATTTTATTGCATCAAAATACTCCATTGTCGCTTTGCGAATCCAAGGACTTTCTATGTAAACTGCTAACTCGGCAGTGAGAAGAGCTTCTCTGATAAGTTCCTTATGCTCAAAAGTTGAAATGTCTTTGTATTCTCCTGCTAATTTCTTTTCCTGTTCAATCTCTTTACTTGAATCAATAAATTGGGCTTTAAATTCTTCAGTCAACTCCAATTCTTTAGAAAAGTCAAATAGAAATTTGTCTTTAGAAAATAGAGTAATAAGCGTTGCTGTTTCCGTTTTAAGAAACTTATTGTCGTTGCTATATGCTTTGATTTGAATTTTCTTTCCTGATAGGTCTTTAGGATAGTAGATTAAAATAAAAACGTTTTTAAACCTCGTAGCTGGTGGAAAAACAAAACTCCTTTTGAAATTTGCAAGGTCAACTATTTCTTTTTCACCGTAAGTTGATTTAGTAAAACATTTGTTTATCTCCATCCAGTTTTCCTGAACAAATTGAAAATCTACTTTAAGTGTAGAAGTAAGCCTGTTTTCTGATTTGGATAAATAGTCAATTGGTTGGTCGGAAATTGTTTGAGAAAACCCGTCAACAAAAAAGGTAAATTCTTCCTGGCTTGTTACAGGAATAAATTTTTGTTCTGCAACAAAAGCGTCTCCCTTTGCTGTTACTCTATACTTGTCTTCCTCCGAAATTGCAATCAAACCATTTTCAAGTAGTGTAAAAAGTTCATCCGATATGAAATCATTTATACTTACTCCGAGAAATTCTGCAAGCAAAATTTTGGTATCTAATCCGGCGTTAACGGATTCAAGCAAAAAAATGTGTAATTCTTGTAAAACATCATTAGGTTTTCCAGAAGCAATAATGTCAATCTTTGCTTCAATTATGGGATACCCAACTTCCAAAATATCGTTAAGAGAATAATCGTGCCCTAAATCTTCCTTGTATCTTTCAAAGAGTTCTTCTTGTTTCGAAATATTCTTTGTTTTCTTTACTGCAATATGCGGATTGGAAGAATGCTTATGAAACTTCTTCTTGTCGGGATGAGGCTGATGCCTAAATTTATCGTTGCCTCTTTTAGCCATAAAAAATATCGTTGGGGTTATCGTAAATAAATCCTGATTCGTGTAAATGAGATACAAACTCTTTAAGGAGTAATGGCTCGTTTGGATGTGCATTAAGCCATCTAAAACTTGGATTAACATTTAGAACATATTCAGCATCTCCAACCACAACCAGCAGCCGTGTCACCCTTGTGAGTGCAACATTAATTCTGTTCGGCATTTCAAGAAATCCCAATCCCGTATCGTCTTCTGATTTTCCGCTCCTTACAATGTCGTATATGATTATATCTTTTTCCGAGCCTTGAAAGCTATCAACAGTTGCAACAGTTAGATTTTTAGTAAGCGATAAGTTTTTAAAATTAAAGTTTTCAATCTCTGCAGATAAATATTCTGCTTGTTTTCCGTAACCCGTGATAACTCCAATTTCATAGCCGCCTTCTACAAATAAATCAGAGTAAGAATCCAGTTTAGTAAGAATTTCAAGAACTGTCTTTGCACTTACAGGATTGAATGAAGATTTACTTATGGGGTCTATTTCATGAAACCTATTTGGATATTTGTTTATGTCGCACATAAACATAGTGGTTGTTGCCTTTAGTTTTATTTCATGCCTTTTGCCGCTTCTGTCATTTGATTTGAGTTTGTTGCGATATACAAGTTTTGAAATGACATCGCCAATTTGTTTGGGCATTCTGAATTGCAAATCCAACATTTCTTTGAATTCTTCCGGCGAACCTTCAAACATCGTTTCAAATAAACTTGGTTTATCATAATAAACTTTGTCAAAATCAATCATTTCTCCATCATTATTCAACTTCGCTTCAATTTCTTCAATAACCTTTTTAGTTGCAGTTACAAGAGGGGGAAGTTGTTTGTGGTCACCCACTAAAATCAAATTATGAGCCATGTTTATCGGAACAAGGGTTTCAGCAGGTGTGGCTTTTGCGGCTTCATCCATTATAACATAGTCAAACTCAAAATTGAAATCTTTGTATTTTCCGGCTGCTATATGATTTGATGTTGCTCCTACAATGTTAATACTCGAAATGAACTTTGATTTGAGGGCATCATAATCCTCAATGTTTGAGAGAAGCGAATGCCATCTTCTTTTTAGCAAATCAAGTTTGTTCAATTGGGCATGTTTGGTGCCGAGATGTTTTGCCATTTCATTCTGAAATGCGACTTTGTTATTAATAAAGTCCTTAAGTCCTTCAAACCCTCGGGCAAATGCACCAGTCAGGATTTGTTTAAGGTTTCTTTTTGTTACCTCCCAATCTTGCTTTTTATTAACCTCTTGAACAATCAAGTTCAAAATTGGAGAATGCTTTTTCTCAGAACCTTCAACTCTCTTTTTAAGTTCAAGGAATTTTTTTTCGCTTGCACCTCTTGCATTTCTTGCCCAGAGATTTAGCTTGTTTTCAAAAGAGTGTTTGTTGATTTCTGTATCCTCAATATTTCTTCCTAAGCGAATAAAGCTGATTCCTTTAACTTTTGCCATTCGCTGAAGCACATTGTCCACTGCCAAATTAGTTTGTGATGTAATGAGGATTTTAGCTTGGTGGTCTTTCGCTAAAATCTGTCTGATAAGTTCGGTAATAACAGCTGTCTTGCCTGTACCTGGGGGACCTTGAATAATTGTGATTGGGGGTCGGTAAAGGGATTTAAGTATTGCATCCTTTTGGGCTGCTTCAAATTGTACTTTGTCTCCATTCTTGTCAGTTGAAATTACTTCAAGTTCTGCTATAATTTGCCCTGAACTATTTGCCAAGCTTTGCAAATTTTCTGGCTGAAACAGATATTTCCGTAAGTCTGAATTGGTAATATTGTCATTCTCGTAATTTTTGATTGCATTTATTTGACGCTTGTATTGAATCTCCAGTAAAGAGGTGTCCTCAACCAAAAAGCCTTTTGATGGGATTCCATCTTTTTTCTTTACATTAAAGTCTTTAACAAAAAGTAAATTTTTTGCTCTGACAAACTGTGTGCTGAAGCCAACACTTTCTTTCCCCTTTATTCCTGTTGCATCTGTTGTAGCTGATAAAGCCACTTCATTACCCTTTCTAAATGATGCTTGTGAACGTTTCAGAAAATTGTAAACATCTTCAAGGGATACTTTTTCATCAAGCACAATTTTAAAAGATGCTTCACTTGTTCCATGAACTTCAAAGTCAGAATACTTTACCCGAAAGGCATTGTTCCGCAAATAGTTTATTTCTTCGTTTAAAAGAGTCATGTAATTTCTTAGAACTTCTTTTGGTGTTCTGCTAAGAGTTTGCGGTGTAGATTCCTGTTTATCCTGAAATACTTTCTCCAAGTAATTGAAAACATCATAAAAGTTATCTATGTTGGTTTCGTGTGGTTCTGCTGAAATGAAGTTTATTCCTGTCAACTTTATTCCTTTCTGAAAAGTTCTTGAATGATTCTGTTTTTCATTTTCTTCTAATGAATCAATTTTCTTCAAGCCTATTACTTCAAGGCAATTTCCTTTGTTTGAAGAAAAACAGGTGTGAGCATAAAAATTTGTAGAGGAAATTCTTGCTGAAACATTTTTGAATTGCGGATGCCTGTTGTCATTTATTGAAATCGAAATGCCTTCAGAATTTGCTTCCCGTAGAAAATCCAGCAGATAATTCTTATCAGATGAATGAATCGCAAAAGGCTTTTCGGGAGTATGATTTATTACTTCAAAAAGTTTGTTAATTGAGTTTCGTAATTCAGAGTAACGGAAATATCTTTCTTCAGGTTCTGTTGCAAAGGATTTTTTGAAAACTGTTGCAAAATCAATTAAGCCTTCATTTGAAATTATGTTTTTGTAAAGTGTTATAACTTTTTGAAGCCTATTCTCATTATTCTCATCGTCGTAAAACAGCTTGTGTCCTAAAAGGGAATAAAGCATACAGAGAGACAATGAATAAAAATCCGTTCGTGCTTGCAGTCGGTTTTCCTCCTTCTTGATTAATTCTGGTGGTGAAAATTTATTACTGAATTCATTTTCCGATGGTCGCTTTGAAATTGTATGTTCAAGAATTGAAATTCCGAAGTCAATAATTACTGGATTTTCATCTTCCTTTATTAGAATATTTCTAGGATGAAGGTCTTTATGAAAAATGTTTTTCAATGCAGCTTGCTCAAGTGCATCTGAACAGTTATACCAAACCTGCAAAATATATTTTAAATATCGGGGAGAAACCTGATTTTCATTATTTACAAAATCTTCAAGTGATTTTTGATTTTCAATCTTCTCCAAAATGATAAAGTATGTTCCAGTATTCTCGTCACACCCAGCATCAATTACCTTGTTGATATATTCGCTGTTTATCTTTTTGAGGTGTCTTGCGACATTATTAAACTGTCTGGTAGCAGAACTACCTGAATCCAAATTCTTCGGAACTTTTGCAAAGTAGGTTTTAGCATCAGGTCCTTGCACATCAAAGACAAATGCATTGTTGGTTTCAACAACTTCGCTCACTCTGTCATAGGCTCCTAGCCTGTCAAATTTCTCTCCCATTTAATAAAAATAAAAGTATAGATATACTGGAGGAGTGAACCTCAAGTAATGTAGTTTATATGGCTGACTTATAATTTATGATTATATGCGAACTTAAAGTTATTCAATTTCGCATGAACACCCAAATGACTACCGAAGCTGAGTAATAGTTCGAAATCTATTACTAAAAGAATATTTATATATTCTAAACGGTAGTTAGCCCTACCTCCCTTACCCTATCATTCTCCTTCTTGGTAAAGTAATTGCAGAATATCCAATTGTGGGTTTAGAAAAATGTGAGCAATGTTTCAAAAAACGAAAAATATAGATACCGCTTTCAGGTATATCCGTTTCTTCAGCCTGGCTTTTTTAGCAGCCTGTGTGCTTATATCAGTTTTCATTGCTTACAAAAGCTACCAGCTTTCGTCACAATCTCAGAACAAAGTTTTTATACTGGCAAACGGCAAAGCATTAGAAGCTTATGCTGCCGACAGAAAAGATAATATTCCAGTGGAAGCAAAAGACCATGTAAAAATGTTTCATCATTTCTTCTTTTCTCTTGACCCGGATGATAAGGTTATTCAGGCCAACATTACAAAAGCATTATACCTGGCAGATAATTCTGCAAAGCAACAATATGATAACCTGAAAGAGAATGGCTATTACTCAAACCTCATTTCGGGCAACATCAGCCAGGAAATCATAATGGATAGCATCATTATTAATACAGATGTGTATCCATTTTATTTCAGGTATAAAGGGAAACAGAAAATTATTCGCCCCACTACCATTGTAACCAGGAATCTTATTACCGAAGGATACCTGAGGAATGTATCCCGGAGTGATAATAATTCACATGGTTTTTTAATTGAAAAATGGCGGACCCTGGAGAATACTGACATCAACATTCAAAACAGGTAGTATGTGGTTGTTCAAAAAGAAAAAGAAAGAGGTTCAATCAGATGATAAAACTACCGTGTCTGATAAAGTGGCTGGCAAAATTGCCGGTGTGGGCATTAAAGTACAACAGCTATTTGCAGAAAACATGAACAGGATATTTATGAAAACAGATTTTAAACGATTAAAACTAATACTGATAGTTTTCAGCGTTTGTGCAGGTGGCTACAGTATTTATCTTATTGTAAACAGTGTTTTCAGTCCTGAAAGAAAGCAGAAAGCTTTAGAAATACAGCAAATGGATATTCCAAAGCACTTTAATAAAACAGGAGATGAAACAGTAATGCCGGAGGCAACTATAGATGAACAAACTTATTTACAAATACAGGATTTTAGAAAATATATGGATAGTTTAAAATTGAACAGAACGAATGAATACGACAGCATTCTGCAAGCCCGGCCGGGTTTGATGGATAGTGTGCAGGTGCTGGAAAAAATTTATTTATCACAAAAACAAAAATGAAGTGTATGAGCAGTGTGCAAAGGTCGCAGGTCTTCCTGAGAAAAAGAAAAATGATGCTGGTGTTACCGCTACTGGTAATGCCATTTCTTACAATGGCTTTTTGGGCATTAGGGGGCGGAAAAAGTAATGAACCTGTTATTGCAAAGGAGCAAAAAGGCTTGAACCTAAATCTTCCTGATGCAAAAATGAAAGATGAAAACCTGACTGATAAGCTTAGCTTCTATGATAAAGCTGATAAAGATTCTGCTAAGATGGAAGAATGGATGCGGACAGACCCTTACTATCAGCAAAAACAGGATACCACTGTTTTACCTGTAAATGAACTGGAATTACTTACTCAAAATTCAGCAGGTAAATACAACCAGCGGCTGAACACTTCGCCGTATGAATATACTGGCAGCAATCCTGAAAAAAAGTTGATGGATAAGCTGGCGTTACTGCAAAAAGAAATCAATAAGCAGCCCGAAACTGAAACCACAACCAACAATGAAACAGGTATCACTAATCATGATGATGAATTTTCCAGCGAAGTAAAAAGGCTTGAAAATATGATGCTGGCAATGGATAAAACCAACACCGGCGACCCCGAGATGCAGCAACTAAACGGCACATTGGAAAAAATATTGGACATACAGCATCCGCAACGGGTTAAGGATAAACTTAAAGAAAAATCAATGCGGCAAAAGCAGGTCGTATTTGCCGTAACCACTTCACCCAAATTGGCAAACGTATCGTTGATTGATACAATGAAGAAAAAGTCAAACAGCTGCAATCAATTTTACGGAGTAACAAAAGAGAGTGAAGAAGCTACTGAAGGATTTGCAATTGAAGCGGTGGTGCACAGTAATCAATCATTGGTAAATGGTGCTGTTATCCAGTTACGCTTATTTACAGATGTGTTTATTAATGGGGTACTAATTCCTAAAGGCACACCAGTAAATGGCATATCATCGCTGAATAATGAAAGGCTGGAAGCAGAAATAAATTCCATCCGTTATAAAAATCAACTGTTCCCCGTGAAGTTAGAACTGTACGACATGGATGGTTTACCCGGCATTTACATCCCTGGTTCCATAAGCCGGGATGTGGCAAAAAACTCTGCTGACAACAGCCTGCAGTTAATGGAGCTAACCACTCTTGACCCTTCATTAAAAGCTCAAGCGGCGGCGGCAGGAATCAACACAGTAAAAAGTTTGATGAGCCGAAAAGTAAAGCAGGTGAAAGTGATGATAAAGGAAGGATATAAAGTGCTGCTGAAAGATAAAAATACTGAAACCGATTAATAAATATTAAATAGTAAAGCAATGAAAAGAATAGTGAGTATGATTTGTGGGTGCCTTGTAGTCATGTTTAGTCTTGCACAAACAAAACTGAATATTACAACTGATAAAACTACCAGCCTTGTATTTCCTTTCGCCATTAAGCATGTTGACCGTGGCACAAGTTCTGTACTGGCGCAGCAGGTAAAAGAAGCACCGGAAATTTTATTAGTAAAAGCGGCAGTAAAAGATTTTACAGAAACAAATTTAAGTGTTGTAACGGATGATGGCAGCGTATATGCCTTTACAGTTAATTATGATGCTAAGCCTGCTGTGTGGGTGCATTATTTACCCGTAAACAGAACGGCTACAATCAGTACTTATGCCAATATGATACTGGATAATGAACGCATAGTAAAGAAAATAAAGGATAAGAAATACAACATGCAGGCAGGCATCAGGGGAATTTACATTAAAGACAATATCATTTACTATCAGTTATACATCAAAAATGATGGCACAGTAGATTACGATATGGACTTGCTTCGTTTTTTTATTAAAGATAAGAAGCGAAGTAAAAGAACAGCTGTACAAGAAGTGGAACAAAAGCCTGTTTATATCACAGGTAATCACAGCAAGGTAAAAGGCAATAGCAAAACAGCTTTTGTTGTGGCTTTGGAAAAATTTACTATACCTGACAAAAAGTATTTGGTGGTTCAAATAACCGAGAAGAACGGTGGCAGGCATTTTCTGTTAAGAGTAAATAATAAGGCTATCATGAAGTCAAAAGTACTACCCGATTTGAAATGATAACAGAACATCCCATAGCAGATGAAGTACTCGACCTGGTGAGCATTGCAGTATCTAAAGGCGAAAAGTACATGGCCTATAACAACAGTCTTTATTTTATTGATAAAAGCGATGTACATTTTTTTAAGACAAGGGATGAAGCTGTTGAATTTGCAGAAAACAATATAAGTGACCGTGACAGATTCGCTGTACTTCATTTCAATTCAGTAAAAGATATTTTAAATCAAATTCCATACGGGGAAGAACTCCAACGCCAGCTAAATCCTGACCCTGATGCAAATGGCCTGTATAACAAGGATGGCAATGATTTTACAGACGCATTGATTGACCACTTTGAATCACAGCAATTATTATTATTATTCGATAAACAATTAAAAACAAATTTTATGAACAACGAAAATCTTCAGTATTTGAAAGACAACATCAAATACATGGGCTTTGGCGAAAACATGTACCGGGAACTGGAACGGAATCTTGGTGAAGGTAAAGCAGAATTCCAACTACGATTTGCTGCGGAAATCAATAAGAAACCTTTTGAGGCTACGCTGAATTTCCGAAAGTCCGATTCTACGGACATGTATTTCTTCAACAATTACAATGCTTCATTGGAAAAAAGCAATGGCGAGAAAAATGAGCAAACATTTTACCTGAACAAAGGCAAAGGTGTAACAGCAAAAGAAGCCTACAACTTGCTGGATGGCCGGGCTGTTCACAAAGACCTTACCACCAAAGAGGGCCAGCCGTATAAAGCCTGGATACAGCTTGACTTTGAAAACAAAGACAAGAACAACAATTTTGAAGTAAAGCAATTCCATGAAAAATATGGCTATGATTTGAAAGCGGCAGTTGAAAAATTTGCAGTGGCGGAATTGAACGACCCGGATAAGGCAAAAGCCCTGATGCAATCATTGGAAAAAGGGAATGTACAATCGGTAACCATTGAAAAGGATGGCAGCAGCCATAAAATGTTTATGGAAGCTGACCCACAGTATAAAAAAGTTACCATGTACGATTCAAACATGAAGATGGTTGCTAAAGAATCGCTGGAACAATACAAATCCGGCATTGATAAAGGCAGCAAAGAAGTAAAGGCAGGCCAGGAAAATGATAAAAAAAAAGAATTGAAACAGGAGCCGAAGGCTGAAAAGGAAAAGCTGGAGAAAAAGAATGGACAAAGCCTGCTGCCTAAAAAGAGGGAAAGTAAAGGCAAAGGTTTAGGGGTGTCGTAGTGCATCCCTGAACCATTTTAGTAATTATCAAATGTTGTGCAATGAATATCCAGAATATAGCAGAGCTGAGTAAGCAGTTAGAGGTACTTGGCTTTCATGATGCAGGTAGTTTACTTTTAAAACGAATCTGTTTTAAACCGGCTGATTTTTTTTTGCCTCAAAGAGTGATTAAAGAAAAAGATATACTGCTTTTCAGTTTATATTTTGAACGGTTGCAAAAAACTGACAACTATCAACTGCAATACTATGATGTAACGCTGCAAAAAGCAAACGGTGGTTTAGTTTTGCCTGTTGATGGAGTAAATCCTGCTGAATTAGAAAAACAGATGGCGGGTATTGATTGGAAAAAGGCATTCAGCCTTGACGATAAAAAGTTATGGAACGCTGAAGAAAAATCAACCTGGGAAACAGAATTGAGAATTTCAGATATAATCGGAAGCCTTTCCATACTTGAAAAGTCAGAACAGGGAAAAGTAATTGCATCTGTATTGAAGCAAAAGTTTTGGACAGGTACTTTGCATTTGGAAATAGTTGGCTCACTCCCACTTGTTAAGAACAAAGCAGATGTTAGCCAGCGGTTTTACATTGCTGAAGATGGTAGTGGAATTACAACAGATGAAGCGTATCGCTTTCTTCAAAACAAATACATGGAAAAACAATTGCAGCTTAAAAGAAAGCAATCTGATAATGGTGATGAATCAATTCCAGAAGAATCTAATGGTACATCAAGCAGTGGGCTACTTAAGAAGAAGCGAATTTCAGGCAAAGGAAAACGAAACAGAGTTAACCAGGATTAAGCAGTATGGACATTTTTCCACCACTAACAGGCTTTTATGCTGCTATAGCCACCGATACCCGTATCGGCGCTTCGCATATCAGCATTTACATGGCGTTACTGCAGCAATGGA
Source organism: Asinibacterium sp. OR53 (assembly GCF_000515315.1). Taxonomy (NCBI): domain Bacteria; kingdom Pseudomonadati; phylum Bacteroidota; class Chitinophagia; order Chitinophagales; family Chitinophagaceae; genus Asinibacterium; species Asinibacterium sp. OR53. The sequence continues at coordinate 2,056,841 of NZ_KI911562.1, read as the reverse complement.
ATATTACTGGTGGAAATAATCCAATAAAAATTGAGAGAGCTTTAATAATGAAGGCTGCCAAAATAAATGCCCGGCAGACCTACAACAAATGTATAAACCAGCTACAGGAATATGGTTATATAATTTATGAACCTTGTTCCAATCAGTTTGAGACAAGTGTAATTCACTTGAAAAATATAGAAATGAAAACATAATAATAAACCAATTTCAATAAGAGGAGGTGTGATATGGCAAGTGTGAAACCGGAACAGGTAATTGAAATTTTAAAGCGGCATAATGTGCATATCTCATTGGAGCAAGCGGTACTCATACTGGACTTTATGTTTAAATTTGCTAAGATAACTTTAACGCAAAACAGAAGCACATGACAGCAGATTTATACATCCGTGTAAGTACAGATGAGCAGGCAGACAAAGGCTACTCACAGCGGGACCAGGAGGAACGTTTAAGAAAGTATTGCGACAATAATCAGATAAAAGTCAGGCAGGTAATTTTTGAAGACCATTCTGCAAAGACGTTCAACCGTCCAAAGTGGAATGGTTTATTATTTGATTTAAAGAAGAAAAAAAATGCGGTTGATTTTGTTTTATTTTCTAAATGGGACAGGTTTAGCCGTAATGCAGGCGATGCTTACCAAATGATAAACATTCTTCGTAAACTCGGAGTGGAACCCCAGGCGATTGAACAACCTTTGGATTTAGCAGTTCCGGAAAACAAGTTGATGCTTGCATTTTATCTGGCAGCCCCAGAAGTTGAAAACGACCGCAGGGCATTGAATGTTTTGCTTGGTATGCGGAAAGCGAAAAAGGAAGGAAGATGGATGGGTGTTGCTCCAGTTGGTTATGCAAATAAGATAACTGAGGATGGAAAAAAATATATTGCGCCTATTGAGCCGGAAGCAAGTACCATGAAATGGGTTTTTGAAACATTGGCGGTAGGCCAGTTAAATGTCGAACAAATAATGAAAGTGGCTTTTGAAAGAGGCGTGAAATGCTGTAAAGCTAATTTCTGGAACCTTTTAAGAAACCCTGTTTACTGTGGCCGAATTTATTTGTCAGGTTACAAAGAAGAAGAATCAAGGCATGTACAAGGTTTGCATCAGCCAATTATATCAGAAGCACTTTTTTATGATGTGCAGGATTATTTGAATGGCAAGAAAAGAACCTACCGGGCAAAAGTGGGCAGTATGGATGAATTACAATTAAGAGGCTATTTGATTTGCCCTAAATGCGGCAAGCTGCTCACAGGCAGCGCTTCAAAAGGCAGAAACGGCAGGTACTACTACTATCATTGCGTTTCATCTTGTGGAGCAAGGTTCAAGGCTGAAAACGCCAACAAATTGTTTTCAGGAGAACTTAAAAAGTTAGTTCCCAAACCAGGCATGACAGAAGTTTATAAAGTGGTGTTGCAGGAAGAATTTAAAGCCCAAACAAAGGCGCAACGAGAAGATTTAAGGCAGGTGAAAGAAGCATTGGAAAAAGCCAATGCGGAGCTTACAAATGCCCGTAAATTACTATTGTCAAATGAAATTGAGCCGTCAGAATATCGCAGCATCAAATCAGAATATGAAAAGAAAATAACCGGGCTTGAATCAAGGCTTATTGAACTATCGCAAGAAGGTAAAAGTATAGAACCCTTGCTGAATAGGGCATTGACAACACTTACTTGTTTAGATAAACTCTATGAAAAAGCAGATAACAAAGCTAAAAGAGAAATCATTGGTTCGATATTCCCCGAAAAACTCGTTTTTGACGGATTCCAATATCGAACCGCAAGAATGAACGAAGCCGTTCAGCTAATATACAGTCTGGACAAGGGTTTCAGCCAAAATGAAAATGGACAAACCGAACCAATTTTCGATTTGTCCACTTTAGTGCCCAGGACTGGATTCGAACCAGCACATCCTTGCGAACGCTGCGACCTGAACACAGTGCGTCTACCAATTTCGCCACCTGGGCTTCCGCTTTAACGGGGTGCAAATATAAGGGCAAAAATCCTTATCATCCAAATAAAGCATTACACTACCAGTAAGCTGCATCCCCTGATATCACTGTGGTCCAGCCGCCCCCATACTTCAAAGCTTCCGTCTTCATAAACAATACCCACATCTTCCGTTGCAATGAAAGACACACTATACAGGTTTGCCAAGTCTATGATTTGTAACAAGCCTCGTCCACTCGTTTGCACATGCAGCGGGTCTTCTTCGTCGCGCACCAGCACTTTCATCCAGGGCGGGCAATAAAAGCGACCCTCTCCTTTCGAATAAGCCTGGCTCAATAATTCGGTCATGCCATATTCTGCATGTACCTGTTTTACACCAAAACCTGCGCAAAGCTGTTCATGCACTTCTGCCCTGGTCATTTCTCTTTTCCGGCCTTTCATGCCGCCCGTTTCCATAACAATGGTATGTTCCAGTTGCTGCGGATGGGTTTCAGCAAAATCGAGCAGGGCAAAAGTAACACCGATGAGGAGTGTTTTTTGCCTGGCCGCTTCCAGTTGCCGGAGGGTGTTTGCCAGCTTTTCATGCTCGTATAAATAAAAGCCACTGGCGGTATGGCCGCTCATCTTCACCATTTCATCCACCATCATCACCAGTGAAGAATGTTGCCGTTCCAGGTAGGCGGGTAACAATCCTATGATACACCATTCGGGTACCGGGCCATAAAACTGTTCGAAAGCATGGGTAAAACTGCGCCGGTATATGTCCGGGTCTTTTACCCAATGCCGGCTGTTAACGGTTTGTGTGGTGCCGCTGCTTTCAAAATACAGGGGTGGTTCAAAATCCGTAGTCACTACCCGGTGCGTTTTAAAGAACGAGATGGGCAACGCCGGCACCTGTGCGGGTGTCATAACAGTGGCGATATCTTTGCACACCAGGTCGCACCAGCTACGGTAAACCTGGTTATGCCGGTATTGGAAATGAAAGGTATCCATGCAATACTTTTCAAAATCGGCAGGCCGGATAGAGAAAATATTGTTAACTTCAAAAGGAAGCACTGTGTTCTATTGTAAGGTTTTGACTAAATTTGAACGGAAAGTACAACGAATGAAGAACCCATTATTGATATTAACTGCTATCACACTCATTGCATTGTCTTGCAACAAAGATACCTATACTACGCGTCCGAAATTAACTTTCAAAAGTGTCAACGGCAGCAGCTTCGGTGTCAACCAGACCATCCTCTTCAATATTGAATTCACCGATAAGGAAGGTGACCTGCAAGACAGTATTTGGATACAAAAAATTACCCGGACCACCGGTTGCAATAATTTCGCCGACAGGCTTAAAATACCCGAATTTGTGGCAACCCCCAACCTGAAAGGCACCCTGGAGATCGGTTATGCCGTTGGATTCAATTCTGCGGCGGGCTATCCGATCCTGCCCCAATGTCCGATTGGAAAGAACGACACCTGCTATTTCAAATTTTGGGCACGTGATAAGCAGAAAAATGTGAGTGACACCGTCGTTTCACCCACCATCGTGATACTGAAATAGACAATTTTATATCTGCAATCGAAAATAATACATACGCTTTTCTTTGGTAATTATTTTTACGGCGTCTGCACAGTGGCCCTATCGATCGAAGCCAGTCTGCAACAGGGATACGGATTGAACAATTTTACCTATTACCTGTTTGTTTTTGCCGCAACAGTACTGTATTACACCCATGCTTACATGGCCGAAAGCATTACCAACAGCAGTAACCGCCGCTCCATCTGGTATGTCAGGAACCACCGGGCTATGCGGGTATCCCAGTTATCGCTCACTGCTGTCTCTTTCATCAGCGGCGGCATCCTCTTATACGAGTTCGGATCCAGGATGGTAGCGGCTTCTTTTCTGCAATGGGTAGCTATTGGTATTTTCCCGGTAGCTGCTGCACTCTATTATGGCAGTGCTGCACCACTCAATAGCTCGCACAGCCTGCGCAACAACGGATGGCTGAAACCCTTCGTGATCGGTTTTGTATGGGCGGGCACTGTTACGGTGTATCCGGTACTCTTCAAAAGTATTGAGGACGGCTTGCCTTATGCCCCTAAACTGTTCAACGTTTTGCTCTTCATCAAAAACCTGATGTTCATCACTGTTCTCTGTATCATGTTTGATTTCAAAGACTATGTGGCAGACCATAACAAACAGCTGAAAACTTTTGTGGTGCAGATCGGGCTACGGAAGAGCATTTTTTACATCATTCTACCATTAAGTGTGGTGGGATTGGGGACTTTTCTCAGTTATGCTTATTATATGCATTTCCCTTTCCTCCGCATTATGCTGAATACGATCCCCTTCATTTTATTGATTATGGTGGCGCTGTCCATGCAACGGCGTAAACCAATTCTCTATTATCTTGCAATCATAGACGGACTTATGCTGGTCAAAGCCCTGTGTGGTACCATCGGCGCGTTATATTTTTAAAACAAAGATTATGGCAAAGACAAAAAAAACGAAAGCAACATCCATCCTGACAGACAAATCACTGACTTTTCTGAAGAATTATATCAATACCCCTTCCCCGGTTGGCTTTGAGAGTGGCGGGCAAAAACTCTGGCTCGATTACATCAAGCCTTATGCCGATACTTTCTTTACCGATCCTTATGGCACTGCTGTGGGCGTGATCAACCCTACCGCTCCTTTTAAAGTGGTCATTGAAGCGCATGCCGATGAGATCAGTTGGTTCGTGAACTACATCAATGAACAGGGACTCATTTACCTGAAACGCAACGGTGGCGTAGATCATCAGGTAGCGCCTGCCAAGCGGGTATGGATTCATGGTAAAAAAGGACCTGTGAAAGCGGTATTCGGCTGGCCCGCGATCCATACCCGTTTGGGCAATGGCGATAAAGAGCAGCAACCCAAAGTGGAGAACCTTTGTCTCGATTGCGGCGCCCGCAGCAAGAAAGAAGTAGAAGAACTGGGCGTTCATATTGGCGCAGTGGTTACCTATGAAGAAGGGTTCGATGAGCTGGCCAATGACTTTTATATAGGCCGCGCATTCGATAACCGCGTAGGCGGCTTCATGATTGCCGAAGTAGCACGTCTGCTGCACGAGCACAAAAAGAAATTACCCTTCGCCCTGTATATAGTGAATGCTGTACAGGAAGAGATTGGTTTGCGCGGTGCTGAAATGATCGCCCGCCGCATCAAGCCCGATATAGCGATCATTACCGATGTTACGCATGATACCAGTACGCCCATGATCAACAAGATCATTGAAGGCGATATACAGTGCGGTAAAGGACCTTCACTCGCTTATGCGCCGGCTATCCACAATAAACTGCTGAAAGTGGTGGAAGACGTAGCTGAAAAAAACAAAATACCCGTTCAGTTCCGCACCCTCAGCAGGAGCACCGGTACCGATACAGATAGTTTCGCCTATGCCAATGATGGTTGCCCCTCTGTACTCATCTCCATACCCCTGCGCTACATGCACACGACCGTGGAAATGCTGCACAAGAGCGATATCGAGGGCACCATTCAGTTGATGTATCATACTTTGCTGACCCTGACACCCAAAACCAATCTCTCTTATTTGTAAGATTATATGTCTATTTTTGCGGTTTCATGCAGAACAGGGAACATATAAGAATAGCCATCCTGGACCTTTATGCGGGCGAGCCCAACCAGGGAATGCGCTGTATCAGGGAGATCATCAACCAATGGGGCGATTTCAAACAACTCAACGTGGAATTCGATGAATTCGACGTGCGGCAACAGTTGGCTGTACCTGATACCTCCTATGATGTATATATTTCCAGTGGCGGCCCCGGCTCTCCTTTGGAAAGCGAAGGCACTGAATGGGAACGGCGTTATTTCGACTGGATAGCACGCATGGAGCAATGGAACCTGGAAGCGCTTCATGTTCCCAAGAAAAAAGTATTCTTCATCTGCCACAGCTTTCAACTGGCCTGCCGGTATTTCCAGTTGGCCACTGTTTGCAAGCGTAAGTCCACCGCCTTCGGGGTCTTTCCCGTGCACATGCTGCCGTATGGCAAAGAAGAACCGGTTTTCCAGGGTCTTACAGATCCGTTCTTTGCAGTAGACAGCCGCGATTACCAGGTGATCAAACCCAAACGCGAAAAACTGAAAGCAATGGGCGCTCATTTACTGGCGCTCGAAAAGATCAGGCCGCATGTACCCTTTGAAAGGGCCATTATGGGCATCCGTTTCAATGAGCATTTTATCGGCACCCAGTTCCATCCCGAGGCCGATGCAGAAGGTATGCACATGTATTTATTAAGAGAAGATAAAAAGCAGACCGTTATTCAAAACCATGGCAAAGCCAAATGGCAAAGCATGGTGGAACAATTGCAGGACCCGGATAAGATACTGAGAACACATAACCATGTGCTCCCTAATTTTCTAGACCTGGTCCTTACAGCACAGCAACAGGCTGTTGTTCCCGCTTAACGCCCCCTTTCCGTTTGTGTTGTAAATATTTGTCGTGAATGACCTTGCTCATCGGCTTCTCATACACTTTGCTTTCTACCCAGGATATCACATCGAGATAAGCAAAAGACCTTGTTTCAAAACGGCTCTTCTCTACCTGCCGGATGGTGTGCAGGAACTGCTTCAGTTCTGTTTTCACCTGGTGGGCAGGACGATGGAAAGAGTGCCGCAAAAATTTGAACATCTCTTCTTCAATCACTGTAAGGTTTTTCATTTTGGCCATGTAACGGTATACCGAGCGGATCAGTGAGCCTTCGATCAATTCCAAATTACCCAACTCATAGTGCGCCATCATGTGCAGCAACCGTGCGTAACACTGCAAATCACTGCGCATGTCTACATGGTCGTCGATGATCCTGCGCAGATAATCAATGGATGTTTCATAATCGCCGCTACCAAAAAACAGCGTAGCCATCTTATAGTTGAATACCAGTATGCGGTGTTTATCGAGATACAATGCTTCTTTCTCCAGCCAGGCTTCCAGCTCCGGTACCAGCAACAGTCCCTCTTTGAAAGTACCCGTCATCAGGTGCCAGTTCAGTTTGGCGCTGTAGATATAGATAAAAGAATGTACCCTGAAGATATCGTGCTGGTTGGCCAGTGGAGTAGTTGAGAACTCCTCGAATCGTTTCAATATAACCTGGAATTTTTCAAAATTGCGCAGGTCGAAATGCGCATTCAGCAGGTTGTGCAGGGCTTTTACATAGTGGCCTGTCTCTATCGGTATCATCAAAGGCTGTTCATCGAACAGATCAAGCCATTTCTGGCTATACCGGTAATACATGATGAAGTCCTGCCGAACAAAAGCATACCAGCAATAACTCTGGAACAGGTACAAACGCTCATAAAAACCCGTCAGGTTTTGTGCATTCGCCGGCAGGTGCTCCCTGAAATATTGTTTGATGCCTTTTTCATCTTCTTCATTCCGGGCATGGCCGTTCTTGATATACCAGGTGTACAACTGCAACGCCAGGTTCGACAATTGTGTAATCACCATCCTTTTCTCATTCACTTCATTGGCCTGTACAATCAGCTCTTCGGTCTTTTCTACCATGCTGCGTGTGATGTACAGTGTTTCAATCTTTTTCTCTAATGAAATCACCTGTATCAAAAAACTTTCCTGGTTGTAGGTATGGGCCATCCCTTTCACCTTATCGAGTATTTTCAGGCTCTGGTGATACAATCCTTTATTATAGAGAATACGGGCATGATCCAACTGCTCATGCAACTGCATATCGATGCTCTCGCTGCTCTTGAGCAGGCGCAGGCTGGCCAGTAATTGCTTATACAGGTGGGTTTTGAGGTTGGCCAACTGTGGTTTCCCCACGTTGGTGAGCTTTTTTAACAAATGCTTTTCATCATACTCGGCCAGTTTATCCATTGCATCGAATAACTGGATGATTTTCAGGTCTTCTTTGGCTGAACTGCGCTTGATATAGAGCTTAAAATTGCGCTTTTCCGACTTCTGGAGCGACTTTATCAACTGTAACAATGGATCGGAAATACGGTTGGGCATCATATTCATTTTTACCAAAAACGCAATACTGGCAAGGGTTTCAGCGTATGAAACCGCTTTTCAGCATAATAAAACCTTTGTAAACTTGTTTTTCTTAATGTCTCAAACCGTTCTACATTTGTGTCAGATTAGTTCGAGAGACAGGAAGTAAGGCAAGCAATCGTTAGAAGAGGCAAACAATCGAAGATACACTGCAACCGTTGCAGTTCAAAATATTAAGCGGTAGATAATAACGCCAACCGCAGCAAGAGTTTTCGTATGGCAAGCAATCGTAGAGGTCGTTCCGTTTCCACGGAGGGACCTTTTTTGTTGGCGCCAAGGTAAGGAAGATTTTAATTAAAATAACATTTCCTTAATATTTTTTTCAGCGAATCTTTTCCCTGGCCCATTTGAGCGCCAACGACAACTGCTCTTCCCGGGTGAGGTTGCTGTTATCGAGCACAATGGCGTCTTCGGCTTTTCTAAGGGGACTGAACTCCCGGTTACTATCAATATAATCACGCATTTCCAGGTTGTTTTTCACCTCTTCAATGGTGATATTGGGATTTTTGGCAAATAATTCCCTGAACCGTCTTTCCACCCTTACGGCCGGATCGGCCGTTACGAATATTTTTAATTCGGCATGCGGGAATACCGTGGTGCCGATATCCCGCCCATCCATGACAATCCCCTTTTTCTTTCCCATTTGCTGTTGCTGCGCAACGGCAAATTCCCTTACTGCTTTCAGCGCAGATACGGTGCTTACATTTTCACTCACCAGCATATCGCGTATCAATGCTTCCACATTCTCATCATTCAAATACATATCGCTGTTGCCGGTAATGGGATTGTAACGAAAATCCAGGCTCACTTTACCCAGGGCTTTCACCACTTCTGTTTCATTCTGCCAGTCGATATGCTGGCGCAGGAAATACAAAGTGATGGCGCGGTACATGGCCCCGCTGTCGATAAAAACATAGTTGAGTTCATTGGCCAGCTGGCGCGCCAGGGTACTTTTGCCACAGGATGAAAAACCGTCGAGCGTGATGATGATCTTCTTCATAAACGGCCTTTTCTTTTTTGCATCTCGGCGGCAATAGCTTTTGCATCAGCATCTTGTTCATTCAACCGCTCCATGATCTGCTCATAGCTGCGCCGGTCGCGGTTCTGGCTCAACTTGAATACATGCTCCAGTGCATCTACTTTTATCTCAAAAGCAACAATGGCTTTGGCCATGCGTTCAACATATTCGGGCGATAATTCTTTGTATTGAGCAGGTGATTGCGCATCCTGTTCAAAATGTGTGGTGGTTTCTTCCAATACTTGCAATAATTGTTCATGATCCAGGAAAGCAAGTGTTCCCCGCGCATGCACTGTCATATAGTTCCAGGTAGAAGCCTGCTGCGGGTTTTCGTACCAACTGGCGCTCACATAGGTATGCGGACCGGTAAACAGTACCAACGCCTGTTGGTGGGTCTCAAACGCTTTGCAATGATCGGTCTGTCGCATAATGTGCGCCTGCAGGTAAAGTGCCCCTTCTTTCTCTTTGATGAGGAAGGGCAACTGGGTAGCAACGGGCTGTCCGCCTGCATCAACACCGATCAGCATGGCAAAAGGATGCTGCTTCATGAAATCGATCACAACAGCCTGGTCTTTCTCTTTGTAATGCGGTAAATGGTACATGCAGTGAAGTTACGCAACTACATCGATCGGTTTGGTTTTGGGCACATTCGCATTGCGAATGGCGATATTTCTTACGGCCGAAGCGGTAAAATCGCGGAATGCCTGCTGGCTGATGGTATCGGTTCCCAGCATTGCCGGAACGCCTGCATCGCCACCTTCGCGGATGCTCTGCACCAACGGTACCTGGCCCAGGAAAGGCAGGTCGTACTCGTCGGCCAATCGCTTGCCGCCTTCTTTACCAAACAGGTAATATTTGTTATTGGGTAATTCGGCAGGGGTGAAATAAGCCATATTTTCCACCAATCCAATGATCGGCACTTTGATCTGTGCCTGTCCGAACATAGCAATTCCTTTTTTAGCATCCGCTACCGCTACATTTTGCGGCGTGGTAACGATCACCACTCCTGTTACCGGAACGGTCTGCATCAATGTGAGGTGTATATCGCCGGTGCCGGGAGGCATGTCGATCACCAGGTAATCCAGTTCACCCCAATCCACATCGGTTACAAACTGGCGTATGGCGCTGCTGGCCATAGGACCACGCCATACCACTGCGTTCTTTTCGTCAACCAGTAACCCGATACTCATCAACCGGATACCATATTTTTCCAAAGGAACGATCATCCCTTTTCCATTCACATCTTTCATCATCGGCCTTTCGCCGCGCACGCCAAACATGATGGGAACGCTTGGTCCGTATATATCTGCATCCATCAATCCAACGCTGGCGCCTCCTTCAGATAAAGCCAGTGCGAGGTTGGCAGCGACCGTACTTTTACCTACACCTCCTTTACCGCTCACTACTGCAATGACATTCTTAACACCTGCCAACAATTGCTGATCGCCTTTCCTGGAGGAAGATGTATTGGCAATAAAATTTATTTTAACGGAAGCCGATGGGTTCACCAGTAATTTGATGGCATTTTCACTGGCAGTACGCATCATATCTTTCATTGGACAGGCAGGCGTGGTAAGTACGATGGTAAAGCCCACATCGTTACCAGATATATGAATATCCTTTACCATATTGAGGGTTACCAGGTCTTTCCCCAGGTCCGGCTCCTGCACATTACTCAAGGCCTTCAAAATAGCTTCTTCGGTCATCACGCAAGTTTTTGTTAAAAAAGAAAATCGGCACGCAAAGTTAACCCCTTGCAGCCTTACTTTGTTCTAAATCCTTCCTTTTAAACAAAGAAGGCCGGTTGCAGTTCGGTTTTATGAGCAATGGCTTTGTATTTTTACGCGGATGATGAAATTTTTACGATACTTTTTAATTATTGCCACCCTGTTCACCTTTCATAAAGGCTATTCCCAGGCAAATCCCTATCGCGATTCTGTAGTGCAACTCTATGGTGTGGTCATGACGGCCGACAGCCTGAAGGGCATACCTGCGGCGAGTGTTATTGTAGAAGGAAGGGGGCGCGGTACCATTTCCAATAGCGACGGGGTTTTCTCCATCGCGGTATTGAAAGGAGACCATATCCGTTTTTCCAGTATTGGCTATAAAGATAAAACCATTCATATCCCCGCCGACCTGCCGGGTAACCAGTACAGTGTGATACAATTGCTGATCAGCGACACCACTTATCTTCCAGCCACCATATTGAAGCCGCGTCCTACACGTGAACAGTTTGAACGCGATTTTGTGAACATACCCGTCCAGGATGATCTCTATGAAACCGTTCGCAAAAACAATAATGAAGCGCAACGCAGGGCCTTATTGAACAGCCTGCCCGCCGATGGCCGCGAAGCTGTTAATTACCAGTTACGCCAACAAGCCAACAAAGCCTATTACGCCGGACAGGTACCGCCCATGAATATCCTGAATCCTGCGGCCTGGCTCGATTTTATTCAAGCCTGGAAAAGGGGCGATTTCAAGAAAAAGAACTAATCTTTGCCTATTATGGCATTACAACATATTACCGTTATCGGCGCCGGTACCATGGGTAACGGTATTGCACATGTTTTCGCACAAAGTGGTTTTTCCGTTGTATTGGTAGATGTGAATCCGGCGCAACTGGAAAAAGCATTGCAGACCATCACCCGGAATTTCGACAGGCAGATCGGTAAAGGCACTGTTAGTCAAGAACAAAAGCAAAAGGCGCTGGCGAACCTGACCACCGATACCGACCTGGCCAAAGCGGTAAGCAAGGCCGATCTCGTTGTAGAAGCCGCTACAGAAAATGCAGAACTAAAATTAAAAATATTCAAACAAATAGATGAAGCAGCACCTGCCCAAGCCATCCTGGCTACCAACACTTCTTCTATTTCCATTACCAAAATAGCAGCCGTTACCCAAAGGCCCGGTAAAGTGATCGGTATGCACTTCATGAACCCGGTTCCCGTGATGAAACTGGTAGAGATCATCAATGGTTATGCTACCGAAGCAACTGTTACCGATGCCATTGTGCAGCTCAGCACTACTTTAGGTAAAATACCATGCGTGGTGAACGACTATCCCGGCTTCATCGCTAACAAGATACTGATGCCCATGATCAATGAAGCTATTTACAGTTTGTATGAAGGCATTGCCGGTGTGGATTCCATCGATACCATCATGAAGCTGGGTATGGCGCATCCTATGGGGCCACTGCAGTTGGCCGATTTCATCGGTCTCGATGTGTGCCTGAGTATACTCAACGTGCTGCACCAAGGATTTGGCAATCCGAAATATGCCCCCTGTCCCCTGTTGGTGAATATGGTTACAGCCGGCAAACTGGGCGTAAAATCCGGCGAAGGCTTTTATGTTTATTCGGGCGGAAGTAAGGAACTGGTAGTGAGCAACCATTTTAAAAAATAAGATTGATGTTCTTCATTCTTTCCAAAGTATTATACTTCCTGTTATACCCAATTTCATGGATACTTATTTTGTGGGTCTGGCGATGGAGATCACGCACTGCCGCCACACGTAAAAGATTACTGATAAGTATGATTGTGCTGGGTATTGTTTTCTCCAATCCATTCCTGTATAGATCTTTTGTGATGAGCTGGCAGCCTGTACCGAAGTCCTTGCCGGATACTGCGCACTACAGTGCAGGTATTGTTTTAGGCGGACTTTCCTATTACGATAAAAAAGACAGCGGCTTTTTTTCATTAGCAGCCGATCGCTTCATTCAAACAGCTAATTTGTATCACAGGGGTATCATCAATAAAGTACTGATCACCGGTGGCACAGGCAATTTGCTGCAAAGGGAACCGCCGGAAGCTATTTTTCTCAAACAGGAATTCATCCGCAATGGCGTAAACGAAAAAGACATTATCCTGGAAAGCCGGTCGCGCAATACATACGAGAATGCTGTATTCAGTAAAAGGCTATTGGATTCTATGAAATTACAACCGCCGTTTGTATTGGTAACTTCTGCCATGCACATGCCCCGGTCAGTAGCTGTATTTAAAAAAGCGGGCATCAACTTCATCAGTTATCCCTGCGATTATACAGTCATCGATGAAAGATTTGATATCGAGAATTATATCATACCCGATATTTCTCTATTGAAGAAGTGGTCATGGGTCATCAAAGAAGTGGTTGGTCTCGTCGTCTATCGTTTAACAGGCAAAGCCTGATCATTGCACCTGTTTTACATCTACCGTATGCATATCCTGCAAACGATATAATACTTCATCGAGCCTTGCCTTGGGAATGCCAATACGGAGCAGGCAGAACAACTGCATTTCCTGTCCAACCACGCTGCAGTTGCATTGTTTAACGATCATCATCACATCGTTCATACGCGTATAGTCGAACTGCAGTTCGTACATTATTTCAATTGGTTTCTGCACAATGGGTACCAGTTGCAACGCCATGGCAGTAGCTGTTTTATAGGCATTGATGAGTCCGGGTACACCCAATAAAGTGCCGCCAAAATAACGCACTACAATCACCCCGGTATCGGTTAGTCCTTTGCTGTCGATCTGCCCCAGGATTGGCCTGCCGGCGCTTCCGCCGGGCTCGCCATCGTCACTCACCCTGAACTGGTTTCCATCCAGTCCTATACGATATGCAAAGCAGTGATGCACTGCTTTGGGGTGTTCTTTTTTCAGTTGCTGCAACTGCTCTTTGAATGCCTCGGGTGTTTGCACCGGGAAAACAAAAGCGATGAACTTACTGCCCCTGTCTTTGAATTCAGCCATTGCAGTTTTATCAATGGCCTGGTAAAAATCTTCATTACTCATAAGCTGTCTCCAAATGCAATCAACCAGATAGATACCATGGAAAGAACAATCCCCGCCCAATTGATCTTTGATAACCGTTCCCTGAACAATAACCAGGCAGCCACTGCGCTAAACAGTACAATGCCCATATTGTTCATGGGTATGCTGGCGCTGCTCTGCCAGGGGCTGATTTTCAAAAACCTGACCAGGCACCAGATGGAAAAATAATTGGGTACGCCAATGATGATGCCGGCCAGCAAGTTCTTCCAGGCAAAAACCTGTTTGCCGCGAAGATACTGTATCAATAGAATGCAGGAGCCGATGGTGGCTGCTGATAAAAAACCGCTGATGAGGTAAGCATTGCTGTTTTCTTCGGTTACATAATTTTTCTGCACATGATTGATCAGTGCATCGAGCAGGCCACTGCCGATGAAAAGGATCAAAGGCAAAAAAGGAACCAGGGAGTACCTGTGTGAAGCCTGCTGCTTGTTATCATCCACCTCTGGTGATGCCGCTTTGTTTCTGTAACAAGTAAGTACAACGGCCAATAATGCCAGCCCTACTCCTATCCCTTTCCAAATCCCTATACTTTCTCCATACAGGTATACCGACAAAACCACCGGTATGATCAGCGATAACTTATTGGCAACTGAAGCAACTGCCACGCCGATCTTTTGTGTGGTGGCGCCCAATGTATTGAAGATGGAAACAAAGAAAACACCCATCAGGCAAGCCCAGCGGAACCAGGGTGTGCCTGTTACCGAAGCATTGATGGGGAAACCGCCATTCACGAATGAACCGGTAACAACACAGGTGAAATAGTTAAAAAGAATGGCCTGGAATATACTGACCTGGTATCGTTCACAAGCTTTGATCGCAAGCGTTAGATAACTGGTAAGCACAATACTGCCGAGCAGGTAAAGCATGGGAGCAGGGATTTAATGCAAAAGACCGGGTGTATAATAAGTGATATGATCGGTTTCCCATTGTTCTTCCAGTTGCATATCTGCATTGGTAAGGAGTGGCGATGGCAAACCATTGCCGATGTTCAACTGCCGGTTCGTTATCACGCGCGCTTCATCCCACAATGCTTCGTCAATAAACTGCTGCAACAAATGATTTCCTCCCTCTACCAATATACTTTGCAGTTGCAGGTGGTGACAGGCTTTGAGCAGTTGCGGCACAACAGGCGCTTCAAAATCCAGCCGGTGGTACCATAACTTGTTATGCCGTTCCTCTTTGCTGTTATTGAATACAATAGTTGTTTGTTCCCCGTTGAATAATTTCAGCAACGATGGCAGCGAAAGGTTCCGGTCAATGACCATTCGCACAGGGCTTTTCCCGCTCCACAAACGGTTATCGAGCGATGGGTTATCGAGCATAGCTGTACGGGTACCCACCAGTATGGCTGCTTCTTCGCTGCGCCAACGATGCACGAGCCTGTTGGAATACGCATTACTGATCAGCAGGCGTTCCCCGTTATTAGCGGCCATTTTATGATCTGCCGTCTGCGCCCATTTGAGTATCACATAAGGCCGGCCGGTTGTATGAAAAGTGAAAAAACGTTTGTTCACTGTTTTACAGGCGTTTTCCAATACACCCACTTCAACAGTAATGCCTGCCTGTTTTAGTTTTTCAATTCCCCTGCCGTCTACTTCTTTAAAAGGATCCCTGCACCCTATCACTACGCGGGGTATTTGCTTTTCGATGATCAGGTCGCTGCAAGGAGGTGTTTTACCATAATGGGCACAGGGCTCCAGGGAAACATACAAACTGGCTTGCCTGATGTGTGGCTGGTCAATAGCAGCAACGCTATTGATGCAGTTCACTTCGGCATGTGCTTGTCCGTATTGACGGTGCCAGCCTTCCCCAATGATCCGATCCCGGTACACCAGTACCGCACCTACCATGGGGTTGGGCGCAACGGCCCCTGCGCCCAACCGGGCCAGTTCCACGCAACGCTGCATATATCGTTCGTCCTGGTTCATCATATCACAATGAACAAAAATAGCCAAATGGTGCTAACATTGCAGCATGACGTTCCAATCGGCCCAACAGCAATTACTGGCAATACTGGCTCCCATATACGATGCACGCGAAGCAAATGCTATTGCTCACATGATCATGGAGCACCTGACCGGTAAAACAAAAATAGAACGCCTGCTGGAGCCTGCATCTGTATTGACTGCAAAAGAAGAATCCTTGTTGCAATCATATATAGATCAATTATCCCGGCATCGTCCTGTTCAGTATGTATTGGGTGAAGCATGGTTTGCCGGTATGCAATTTCATGTCAATGAACATGTGCTGATTCCCCGGCCTGAAACAGAAGAACTCGTTACATGGATCATAGATGAAGCGGTACAGGATGCTCAACAAATACTGGATATTGGTACCGGTAGCGGATGCATTCCCATAACATTGAAAAAAAGTTTGCCTGCTGCGTCTATCACATCAATTGATATAGACCCCAATGCATTGCAGGTGGCGCATGATAATGCAACTACGCTGCAAGCAGATATTCAATTGATTGAACTGGATTTTTTAAATGAATCTCTTTGGCACAAATTACCTGGCGATTACGATACCATTGTCAGCAACCCACCATATATAAAAGCGATGGAATCAAATACCATGGCAAAGCATGTGCTGGACTATGAGCCTGCACGCGCGCTTTTTGTGCCCGACGATGATGCGCTTGTTTTCTACCGGAAAATAGCAGCTTTCGCATCAACCCATCTGAACAAGGCCGGCAGCATTTATATGGAAATCAATGAAGCGCTGGGAAAAGAAGTAAAACAACTCTTCGGGGCAACAGGATATCATGTAACAATAAAGCAAGATTTACAGGGAAAGGATCGTATGATCAAGGCTTCGAAGGCGTATTATCTACCGCCATCACAGGCGTAGCGCCCAGTTTCTTGATCACTTGCATTACCCGGATGGCTGTACCAAGATGGGAAGTGCTGTCACCATTGATCACCACCGAAGGTTTTTCTGTTTCTTTAGTGAGGAAGTTTTTCAGTTCAGGCTCCAGTTGATCAAAAGTTATTTTCTGTGAACCAAGGTATATCTGCTGGTCCTTATCAACCGTTACCACCACCGTTTGTTTGGCGCGGGTATCGCTTTTGGCTTTAGGGTTGGAGACCTTGATCACATTAGGATTGGCCAGTGTGGAAACAATGAGGAAGAACAACAGGAGTATGAACAGGATATCATTCAATGCGCCTGTATGTACTTCCGGGTGTGTTCTGAATCGTTTCCTGATATTCATGATAGGCAGATTGCGATGAATAAAAAATTACCTGGTAGGCTCCTGCAGTATGTCAATGAATTCCGCACTTGATGCCTCCATTTTGTTGGCGGTTTTATCGATCTGTGTACTGAGATAGTTATGTCCTACATAAGCGATCAGTCCGATGATCAGACCCGTTGCCGAAGTGATCATCTTGGTATAGATACCTCCTGCGATGGTATTCAAGGTATATTCACCTGTTGAAGCAATGCCATAGAACAACTGCACCATACCCACAATGGTTCCGAGAAACCCGAACATAGGCGCGATACCTGCCACCAGTGAAAGGATGTTCAGGTTGCGTTCCATATTGTACATTTCCAGTTTGCCCACATTCTCCATGCTTTTTTCAATGGCATCGATGGGTTTACCAATACGCTGTATGCCTTTGTCTATCATACGGGCAACCGGGTTATTGGTATTCCTTGCCAGGTTCCTGGCTGCCGCTACATTACCCGTCATGATGTTGTCACGAATGATGCTCATGAAATTGCCTTCAATGCGGGAGGCGCGGCGGATGGCCAACAGTCTTTCCACAAATACAAAAATGGCTATGACCAGCAGCAGGTAGAGGGGATACATGATCCAACCGCCCTTTTCGAGAAGGCTCCACATGGATATTTTTTCCGGTGCAGCGGGAACGGCTGCAGCAGCAACCTTCTGGAGGGTATCGGTCTGCAGAAAATAGAACATGCTGGTTGTTTTATGGTTATGCTAAAATTAGCTGCTTCTGCAAAAGAACAGCCAGCCTGTGAATAAAATTGTGTGTGGGCGCCTTTTTAAGAAAGCTTTTGCACATTCTGCCCTTCCGTCATCTTCAACATCCCCATGATCTGCTTCATCGTTTTATCCATGCCTTCCGGGCTTCCATCGAGGAAAATGATATTGCCTTTACCGCCCTCGGCGAAGTTCTTAACGGCCTCGGTCCACATACTGAAAAGGATCACATTGGTATCCAGGTTGGCCTGTTTCATCTGCTCGGCAGCCTGGCTCATACCCCTGGCCACTTCTTCACGGAAAAGGGCCACACCCTGTCCACGCAGCCGCGCTGCCTCTTTCTCCGCTTCCGCCGATATCTTAATGGCATTTCCTTCTGCCTCTGCCGCCTTGGTCTTGGTAATCAGCAATGCCTGTCCCTCGTTCTCTGCGGCCGCTTTCAGGTTGTTACTGGCCACTACCCTGCTCATGCTGTCCATGATCTGCTGGTCGAATGTGATGTCGTTGATCTGCAGGTCCTGCAGGTGATAGCCCCATTCTTCCAACGAATGATCGATCTGCTGTTTTACAAATTCTACAATTTCCCTGCGCAACAACAATATCTCCGCCTGCTTTTTTGTAGCTACAAAAGCCCTGATACTGCCTTCCACCGTTCTGATCAATGCCTGCATCAGGTCTTTTTCGCTGATGAACTTGAATGCTACATTTTTAATGGTTTCTTCATCCTGGTTGATCACCGAATACAACAGCATGCTCTTGAAATACACGTTAGCCTGATCTACCGTTACCGCCTGGAATTCCAGCTCCACAGAGCGGTTCTGTATGCTCACCGTTTTATACACCTGTTCCAGTATGGGTATCTTGAAATTCAATCCAGGTCTGAGTATCCGCTGGTATTTACCGAATAAGGTAATCACCGCAATGGTTCCCTGGTTTACCGTAACCAGTCCGCTGAAAAAAATGAAGATGAGTACCAGTACCCACCAATAAGCAGCTAGCAGTTGCATAACATTAAATTTTGATGTAAGATAAGGAGAAAAAGACAGCCTGCTGTTAATCTTTCATCATGAAACGATGAAAACTTTCAGTTCCAGTGGGCCGTGGGCTCCCACCACCAGCGATTGCTCTATGTCGGCTGTTTTGGAAGGGCCGGCAATAAAGGTTCCGTACCCGTCTTCGTCTACCCGGATGCGCCGGTATACTTCATGCATATTGTACACGATGTCTTTGGCGTTGATCACCAATACCAGCTTCCTGCATATAAACGGAAATAACCGGTTTACCATATCCGGTTCACTCACCCAGATAGCACCGCTTTCTGCTACACCTACCCGTCCTTTGATGAAAACAGTGTCCAATGCTTCAAGTTCCGATGCATTGGCATTTTTATATGCATTGATATTATAACCGTTGAGTTCAGCGATGGTATTCACCAGGCGCGTACCCAACTGTTGCAGGCTTTCCAGGTATTCGTCCACTTCACTCAACGATGTCTCTCTTACACTCGTTGCCCCGATAAATTCCAGCGCTCCCATGAATACATTCACCAGGTCGCCCTTGCTTTCAAAAAGCGGTATTTCGGGCAGTTCTACAGGCGCCGGCTTATTCGCTTTAATGGCTGCTAATATATTTTCCCTGCTGTTACTCATGGTTCCTGTTCTTTTTATACCAGTCTTTGAAACTTTCTTTGGGGACCGATGGCATGTCCCGTTGTTTGTACCAGGGGTTGAGCCGGTTATTCACTAAAAAAGGCAAGTATCGCATGAAGAACCTTGCCATACCGGCACTCAGCCGGTAGATAGCAGGCTTCGACAATACGCCCGTCATTAGTTTCATCGATGTTTTTTTCGCTGCTCCTCCATAACCTTCCGCCATCAATACCTGCCGCCAGCTCCAAAGCTGTTCGTGTATATTGATCTTAACCGGACAAACATTGGTACAGGAACCGCAAAGCGTGGAAGCGAAAGGAAGGTCTGCATTCTTGCGCATGTCCAGGTTCGGCGCCAGTATGGAACCAATCGGACCTGCCACCGAATTGTGATAACTGTGTCCGCCGCTGCGCCGGTACACCGGGCAGGTATTGAAGCAGGCGGCACAGCGAATACATTTCAAAGAATTCCTGAAAGCTTCCCTGCCCAACTGTTCTGTTCTTCCGTTATTGACCAATACGATGTGCATTTCCTGTCCTGCTTTCGGGCGATGGAAATGACTCGAATAAGTAGTGATGGGTTGCCCTGTAGCGCTTCTCGCCAGCAGTCTCAAGAAAACAGAAAGGTCTTGCGCACGGGGTATGATCTTTTCAAAACCCATGCAGGCGATATGCACTTTGTTGGCATGCACACCCAGGTCGGCATTGCCTTCATTGGTGCAAACCACAATACCACCTGTTTCGGCTACTGCAAAATTCACCCCGGTGATGGCTGCATCAGCAGTAATGAATTTTTTACGCAGCACCTGTCTTGCTGCACGGGTAAGATATACCGGGTCCTGGTTGTTTTTTTCTGTATGAAGGTGTTTGTGGAAAGTGTTGCTGACGTCTTCTTTTTTCAGGTGAATGGCCGGCAGTACAATATGACTCGGCGGTTCATTCCGCAGTTGCACAATGTATTCACCCAGGTCGGTATCAACCACCGATATTTTTCTTTCGGTGAGATAATGGTTGAGTCCGCACTCTTCCGTAAGCATCGATTTGCTTTTCACAACGTTCACTGCATTGTGATGCAGCAAAATCTCGTACACGATCTGGTTATGTTCTGCCGCGTTATTCGCCCAATGTACTTTGATGCCATTCTTTTTAGCATTGGCCTCAAATTGCAACAGGTATTCGTCGAGGTTCGATAATGTATGCTCTTTGATCTGTGAGCCCAGGTTGCGCAATGCTTCCCATTCGGGGATCTGATGCGCCGCTTTGTCTCTTTTAGCCCTTACAAACCAAAGTGTTTCGTCGTGCCATTGGGCGCGCTGGCCGTTTTTGAGGAAAGCAGCGGCAGCTTTGTTGTGATGGGTGGCAGGTTGACTCATTGCGCGTTTAAAATTTCAGCGAGGTGAATGACCTTGATATCGATCTTTTGCCTTTTCAATAATCCCTCCAGGTGCATCAGACAACTCATATCGCCACCTGTGATATAATGCACACCGTTTGCCAGGTGTTCTTTGATGCGGGTATTCCCCATGCTTACCGACACTGCTTCTTCCGTTACACAAAAAGTACCGCCGAAACCACAGCACTCATCGGCGCGTGAAGTGCGAAATAATTCCAGTCCGTCCACGGTACCCAACAGGGCTTCTGCTTTGGAGAAAGACTTCTCTACTTTTTCACTCATGGAAGAAAGATGCAGCATGCGTTGTCCGTGGCAACTTACATGGAGACCTACTTTATGCGGAAAAGAAGCTTTCACGCCTTCCAGCTTCAACACATCGGTGATGAATTCCGTCAGCTCGTATATACGCTCGCGGATAGCAGCGGCCTCGTTGGGTTCTTCCGCTGAATGTAAATGCTCTTTTATATGGAGCGCACAACTTCCCGAGGGACAAACAATGTATTCATAACCGGAAAAATTGGCTATGAAATTTTTATCACATCCGCCTGCCATAGAAGCAAAACCTGAATTGGCCATGGGTTGTCCGCAACAGGTTTGTTTCAGCGGATAATGCACTTCGCATCCATAACGTTCCAGCAACTCAAGTGTGGCAACGGCCACCTGCGGATAAAACTGATCTACATAACAGGGTATAAATAATCCTACTTTCATGATTACAGGCTTACACCTCTTTTCCACGGAATAAAATCGTCCTGGCCTAATAAAACGGCTTTGGGTATCACTTCTCCGCTGGCTGCTTTGATGCAGTATTCCAGTATCTCCTCTCCCATCTGTTCAATTGTTTTTTCGCCGGTGATGATGCCTCCCGTATCGATATCGATAATATCACCCATGCGTTTTGCCAATGTAGAATTGGTCGACAGTTTAATGGTAGGCGCAACAGGATTTCCCGTAGGCGTTCCCAAACCGGTAGTGAACAATATCAATGTAGCGCCCGCCGCCGCCTTACCAGTAGTGGCTTCCACATCATTGCCCGGTGTACACACCAGGCTCAGTCCGGCTTTGGTAGCAGGCTCTGTATAATCCAGTACATCCACCACCGGCGAAGTACCCCCTTTGCGCGCAGCGCCTGTTGATTTGATCGCATCGGTAATGAGTCCGTCTTTGATATTACCGGGTGACGGGTTCATATAAAATCCCGATCCTACTTTATTGGCCAATGCATCGTAAGTCTGCATGAGGTGAATGAATTTTTCGGCTGCCTCTTTTGTTACACAACGGTCAACCATCTGCTGTTCAGCTCCACAAAGCTCGGGGAATTCTGCTAACAATACTTTAGCGCCCAAAGCCACCAGCAGGTCGGCAGTATAGCCTACCGCCGGGTTGGCGGAAATACCACTGAAACCGTCGCTGCCACCGCATTTCACGCCAACCGTCAGTTCACTCAGCGGTGCAGGCTCACGCGTTATTTTATTTGCTTCCACCAATCCTTTGAAAGTCGTGCGAATCGCATCAACGATCAACTGCTCTTCACTCTGTGCTTTCTGTTGTTCAAAAACGAACAGCGGTTTATCAAAAGAAGGGTTCCGTTTTTTGAGGTCTTTCAGGAACATCTCTGTCTGCAGGTGCTGGCATCCCAGGCTCAACACAGTAATACCGGCAACATTGGGATGGTCTGCATAAGCAGCCAGCAAAGCGCTGAGTGTTTCTGCATCCTGGCGGGTACCACCGCATCCGCCGGTATGGTTCAGGAATTTGATGCCATCTATGTTTTTGAAATAACGTTTTTCTTTCGCGGTTGCAGCAGGTGAAAGATCAAGGTGACTGATATCGGTGCCTGACTGGTAAGCTGCAAGGAGTTCACGGGTATAGCGTGTGTATTTATCTGAAACAGCATAACCCAATTCATTGTGCAGCGCTTCCCGTATCATATCGAGGTTCCGGTTCTCACAAAAAACAGTGGGGATGAACAACCAGTAATTGGCCGTTCCGAATTTTCCATTGCTTCTTTTGTATCCAAGAAAAGTTCTGTTTGTAAATTTCGATGCATCGGGTGCTTGCCATTGATAATGTGCATCCCGGTATCCATAAGCGCCTGCTGCGTGTTTTGTATTGGCGGTTGTCATCAGTTGTCCTTTTTCTACAGCCGATTGCAGTTTACCTACCAGCACACCATACATGATCACTTCATCACCGGCCTTCATATCGGAAATAAAGAATTTGTGTTTGGCCGGGATATTTTCTTTCAGTGTAATACTATTCGCATGCTCTTCAATGATGACACCTGCGGTCAGGTTTCCCAGGGCAACCAACACATTATCGGAAGGATGGATCTTTAAAAAATTGCGGGTCTTAGCGGTTGTATCCATGTATTGTTAGATTATTCAATGCGGAATTGCATCATTTTCAGGGCCCAAATAACGATTGAATGTAACTGCAAGCATTAAGCCAGGCTTACGTTTTATTCACTTATTCTAACCTCCGGGAACGTTTGCGTAAAAAAACCTGCTTCCTGCGGCCGCTGTCATGCGCCCGCCTCAAAATTAACTTATATTTACCCCAAATCGATTGCTTTGCCCCATTTTCATGTCAAAATAGCTAATTAAATGCGCCCCCAGTTATTGAAGATATCGCAGGGTCCGGGCCATTCATTTAGTGTCCGGCAGGATCTCTACCCCATCAACAACCGTTGGCACTACCACGGTGAAGTAGAGTTGATCCATATTAAAAAAGGAGACGGTACCCAGTTCGTAGGTGATAACATCAGCCGCTTCAAATCGGGCGATGTGGTGATCATTGGCAGCAACCTGCCTCACTACTGGCGTTTCGATGATACCTATTACGAGGAAGACGCCAAATCGGGCGCCGATATCAGGGTAGCCCATTTCAATGAGAAATTCTGGGGCGACCAATTTCTCCAGCTTCCGGAGAACATCAGTATCCGTAGTGCATTGGAAAAAGGGAAACGAGGCGTACGCATCAACGGCAAAGCCAGGCAACGGATTGCCGACATACTGGAAGAGCTCATGAAAGCCGAAGGCCCGAACCGTGTGTCCTTGCTGATGGAAGCGCTTACCGTGATTGGTAATTGCCAGAATTATTCTTTCATCTCTTCAATAGGCTTCAAACACGATTTTGTGGAATCGGAAAACGATCGCATCAATGCCATCTATGAATATTCCATCCGGAATTTCAAGAACAAGATCCACCTTGAAGAGATCGCGGCAATGGCCAATATCAGTCCCAACTCTTTCTGCCGCTATTTCAAATCACGCACCCGCAAAACTTTTTCCCAGTTTTTGATCGAGCTGCGGGTGGGTCATGCATGCAAATTGCTGATCGAAAACAATTTCAGCATCAAACAGATCTGTTATGAAAGCGGCTTCAACAATTTTACCAGCTTTCATAAATATTTCAAAGTGATTACAGGAAAAAGTCCCCTGGCTTATCAGAAAGAATTTACAGCTAATTAATGACTCCATGTAATTTGTCAATTTGACAATTTGCTGATTCGACAATTAGCTGGTTTTGCTGTGCAATTTTTTACTTTCATTGAGCCATCTTATACCACACTATATGAAAAAATGTATTTGTACACTAGTTTGTTCAGTCCTGGCTTTCCTTTTACACGCACAAAGCGACCGGCAGATATTGCTGGAAACAAAAAATACCGCGCTGTTACTTTCCATTGGCGCTAACCAGCGCGTTACCCAATCTTATTTTGGTAAAAAACTACAACCGGCAGATTATGCTTTATTGAAAGGCGGCCGCGAAGTGTACCTCACGGCAGGTATGGAAAATCAGAACGAACCCGCCATACGGGTGGTGCATGCAGATGGAAACCCTTCCCTGGAGCTGCAATATGTTGCGCACAAAACGATCAGTTCGGGTGGAGACAGCATCACTACCAGCATTCTGCTTAGAGACCCGCAATATCCGTTCGAAGTAACTTTATATTATACGCTCTATTACAACGAAGACGTAATCAAGGCATGGACCGAGATCAGGAACAATGAAAAGAAACCGGTACAACTCACCGCTTATGCATCTTCCCTCCTGCATTTCAATGCCAATGCTTATTGGCTCACACAGTTTCATGGCGATTGGGCACGTGAAATGAATATGGTAGAAGAGCAATTGAGCAATGGCATCAAAACACTGGAAAGCAAACTGGGTACACGTAGCAACTTCTACCAAACACAGGTATTTTTTGTTTCACTGGATAAGCCTTCTACTGAAACAGATGGCGAACTCATAGCAGGTACACTCAACTGGACCGGGAACTTCAGGTACAGTTTTGAAATTGATCAGCGCAACGGGTTGCGGGTATTGTCGGGCATCAATCCTTTTGCTTCAGAATATGCACTTCAACCGGCAGAAACTTTTACTACACCTGCATTCCTTTTTACCTGGTCGGGCAATGGAAAAGGATTGGCCAGTCGCAACCTGCATAACTGGGCGCGCAATTACGGCGTGATGGATGGCAATGGCAACAGGATGGTATTATTGAACAACTGGGAAGCTACGGATGTCAGGTTCAATGAAAACCGTTTGGTGGAATTGTTTGGTGAAGCAAAAAAATTAGGCGCCGATCTGTTCCTGCTGGATGATGGATGGTTTGGCAACAAGTATCCACGCAACGATGATAAAAACGGGCTGGGTGATTGGCAGGAAGACAAAGCGAAACTGCCAAGCGGGTTGGGTTACCTGGTGAAAGAAGCGGAGAAACAAGGCGTGAAATTCGGTATCTGGCTAGAGCCTGAAATGGTCAATCCGAAAAGTGAACTTTACGAACAGCATCCCGATTGGATATTGAAATTGCCCAACAGGCCGGAAAATTATGGCCGTAATCAATTGGTACTCGATCTCACGAATCCCAAAGTGCAGGATTTTGTGTTTTCAATTGTAGACAATATGCTGACCAAAACACCCGGTATCGCTTTCATCAAATGGGATTGCAACCGCAGCATGACCAATGCCTGGTCGCCTTACCTGGGCAGCAGCCGGCAATCACAGTTGTACATTGAATACACACGGAGTTTCTACAAGGTCATGGCCCGCATCCGTGCCAAATATCCCACATTGCCCATCATGCTTTGCTCGGGTGGTGGTGGCAGAACCGATTATGGCGCGTTGAAATATTTTACGGAGTTCTGGCCAAGCGATAATACCGATCCACTCTCTCGCATTTATATACAGTGGGGTTATTCTTATTTCTTTCCCGCCAATACTATGGCTGCACATATTACCGGCATGGGCAAACAATCATTGAAATACAAGACCGATGTTGCCATGATGGGCAGGATGGGTTATGATATACGTACCAATAATTTCACGCCGCAGGAATTGCAGTTCAGCGAAGAAGCTGTGAAGACATACAAACGCATCAGCCCGGTGATCTGGCATGGCGATCTGTACCGGCTCGTTTCTCCTTATGAAAACAATCGCGCAGTGCTTATGTATATAAGCAAGGATCAAAACCAGGCGATCTTATTCAACTATCACCTGAACAGTACCCGCAGCGATGTATTCGGGAAAGTGCGGTTACAAGGACTTGATCCGAAGAAAAAATACCGCATCAAAGAGATCAACCTGTTTCCGGGTACTACGTCTGCAATGGCCGATCATGACAAAGTATTTTCGGGTGAATACCTGCTGCAGGCAGGCCTTAACCTGTCTGTAAGAACTACTCCCCTAACCAGTAACGTATATGAATTAACTGCGGAGCCATAAATTTTTATTTTTCATTATATTTAGCTATTCAATAATACTTCATGAAACAATTATTCTTTCTTCTGCTGGCGATGGCAACAGGTACCTGTTTTGCACAACAGCATAAACTTGAAAAGATTTGGGAAACTGATACGGTAGTAGCTGTACCGGAATCTGTATTGCCTGTTGGCAATATCCTGTATGTTTCGCAGATCGATGGCGGTGGCTGGGTTGCAGATGGGAAAGGCGGCGTAGGTAAGATCGGCCGCGACGGGAAGATCATTGACCTTCACTGGATCACTGGCCTCAATGCCCCTAAGGGATTGGGCATTTATCAAAACCGTTTATATGCAGCCGACATTTCTGAAGTGGTAGTCATTGATATCAAAAAAGGAAAAATAGAAAAAAAGATCCGCGTCGACGATGCCAATGGATTGAATGACATTACTGTAACCGATAAAGGCGTTGTGTTTGTCTCTGATACGAAACAAAGCAAAGTATGGCGCATTGAGAATGATATACCCACCTTGTACCTCGATGGCATGAAGAGTGCAAATGGGCTCAAAGTTGTCAAAGATGGGCTGGTAATAGGTGCCGGCAAAGACTTTCTAAAAGCCGACGCACAAAAAAAAGTTACAAAAATTGCCGATGTTCCCCAACCCATCGATGGTATTGAGCCGGTAGGCAATGGCGATTTTATTGTAACCGCATGGAGCGGCTGGGTATTTTATGTATATGCCAACGGCACGGTTGATACTTTATTGGAAACACACGAACAAAAAAAGAACACTGCCGATATTGGCTATGACCCGGTTAAGCGGATCGTATATATTCCTTCATTCAATGGCAAAACAGTAGCGGCTTACAAGCTGTTATGATTTTGCTGCTCATGTATATAGGCATCCCTGGTTACCCTGGCTGTTTTATGCGTACCGGTATGGCTCCATCCCGGCGGCATGATGATGTATAGCAATTTATTTTTTATGCCCGGAGCTTTTACCACATCTTTCCACAAGCAAATGATCTCGCCAAAATAAGCATCCCATAAGCTGTTCGGGTTCATCTCGCGGGTAATACCGTATTCTATTTTAACATCACGCTGCTCTTGCTGGTAAGTCTTGAATACTTTATCCCAGATATTCAGCAGGTTGCAAAAATTGGTATCCATGTATAATGGGTTGCGTGCATGGTGTACGCGATGATGCGAAGGGGTTAACAATATTTTGTTGAATATACCCAGCCTGGCATCTTTCATTATATTCTCCCCGATATGAATAAATGAGCCCCAGAAACCATCTATAAACATGATCAGGAACAGCATAGGCGGATTCACGCCCATAATAATACAGATGGAAGTGCGTATCACATCTGCATAGGGCGCTTCCAAAAAGAAATGTGCGAAGTTCACGAAAAGGTTCATCTGCTGCGGGGCATGATGGGTAGAATGCAGGCACCACAACAATCGTACTTTATGCGCCAGGAAATGATAGATAAAATGGGCAAACTCCCATACGATATAACCATACAGCAACCAGTACCAGGTAAACGATGTTTTTACGATTGCCCATTTTCCAAAAAGACCGATACAAAAACCAACAGCTGCTATTGAAATAAACCGTGATAAAAACCGGTTCAGTACAAATACCAGGAACGGAACTTTATAGTCTTCTATCCTGAATCGTTTATACACAACTGCCCTGATTATTTCAATGATCAGTAAGAGTGGAATAAGCGGGTAAATGAAATTGGCAATTCCATCGAATGTTGAGAGCGAGGAGTAATCGCCCTTTTTAACCATTTCTATAATGCCTCCCAGGCCCAGGAAACCGATCAATTCCTGGTAAAGGATCTCAAATACTTTCATAGGGCAATCGTTGTGTTAATGAATCGTAAGTTACATTCTTATTGCTTACAATTTCACTTCTTGTGTGGCCCCTTCTTTTATTGTGTATTGCTTAACTGCATTTCCTTGTTTTACGATAATCGCTAAGCGCTCACCGGGCAACCTTGTAATCTCCAGGTCAAATACATGCCCGAACGCATGAACATTGCGCAAAGCCATACGATCCCATCCTGCAGGTATCCGGGGGCGGATGTCAAAACTGTTGAATCCTGTTGGGCGCATGCCAAACATTCCTTCTGTATAAATGCGGCAATACAAACCGCTTTCGGCAGCAAGGTGTCGCTGGTTCCCTTCCGGGTATGCTTCTACCGCGTAAGGCACGTGTTCGCCCAATAGTCTCCTGCGTGAAAAATATTCCAGGAATGGGAAAGCTTTCCCGGTGGCGCCTGCTGCAAATGCGCCGCGCAGTCCGTATAAAGTTGAGCGGTCCCAAAAAGTTTTATCACCTGCCAGTGTAGCCAATCCATCTGCAGTCCATAATCGTGGCGAGAAAAGCGCTTCAATAGTACCTTCTTTCCTGTCGAAAATATCCATTACCAGCGGTGTGGTAATCCACGCACGCAGGGTATCGTTGCCTTCGTAATAACGATAGGTTTTATATCCTTCCACGGTTGCACCGAAATACAATTCAATATTTGAACGCAAAGCTGTTGCCTGTGATTCGTATATTTTGAGTTGTGCAAGCGGTATATGCAGTTCCCTGCCCAACATAACGGCCGACCGCAATGCATCGTAATACAAAGAGCTGGTATTGAGGTTGGCTTTGCCGGCGGGAAAACGCCCTTCCAACTCATCACTGTTGCTTTTCACTACTCCTTGATCATTCAATTGACGTTTCAGGTATTCGAGGCACCATTCTATCAAAGGCCATAATACCCTGGCGCTATCGGCATTTCCATTGGCCAGTGCATAACGGCCTGCACCATAAGCGATCATTGCCATATCTCCCCTGTCTTTCGCTCCATGCCATGTGGCATCTCCTTCTGCGATGATGGAACTGGGAATGGGCTTATATTCCGGATTGATGTAACGGGCGAACAAACGGAAAGCATTCATAGCAGAACGGTTGCCAATATCATCTCCCAGGAAAGCAAAAAAAGGGTTGACATATTCGGCCTGGTCATTAGCCCAGATGGCTGCATAATAGCGCAATCCGCCGGGACCGTGCATATACCCTCCCTTTGTATTATAAATACTTTCGGTAGCCCTGATCTTGGCAAAAGCGAAAGCTGTATTCAACAACCGATCGGGTGTTTCCAGTACCAGTTCCGATATGATCTGGTTTACCCTGTTTCTCCGCATCTGTTCTTCTTCGTCTACATGAATGGTCAGCGGTTGTGCCGATCCTTTTGTGGCTTCATAACTAATAGCAAATACCACACTATCGCCCGGCTGCACTGTTTTCAATCCATCGCCAATAGTAGATACGATGAAATGATGCGGTCCACCCGTGGTCCTTTCTGCAGCAGGCCTGCTTTCCCTGTGCAGGTATTCCATTTCAATTTTGGCTGCTTGTTTACCTTCATTGATGAATACCATTTTTTCAATGGCCATTGGTTTATCTACTGAAGGAAAATAGATCCTTTTCAGCCGGATGCCGTCTTTACCCACCAGGCTTTCTATTTCCATGATACCCTTGTGTGTGATGCGTATTACTTTTTCCGGCAAATCGGGTACAACGGCAGCATTGTACACACCCGATCTGAGCATGCGGTTATTGATGTAGATGCGTGGCAGCTCATTGTCTTCCACATTGTACATCATGTGGGCAATGGTTTGCACTGGCAACAAACGGCTCGATGGAAATACAAGGGTACGCGAAAGAACCGGCCGGTAATTACTGTCCACACCATACCGCATCCAGAGCGCTACTTTTTCTCCGCCCATTTCGATGTGATCATTGTGGGGCAATCTTCCATCTACTACCCATTCAATACCACCCTCAGGTGTGATCTTCCACCGGTCTTGCTGTTGGGCCAGGGACATCACCTGTGCCCTGGCGAAAAAGGAGCCGCACATCAATGCAGCTGCCAGTAGTGTTTTATTGAATCGCATCATCTTTATTTATTTGATTGAGCCTTCTCACAAATATAACGGGTTCTTTATACCAGCAGTCAGGCGAAAGCTATTGCGTTAGCCATCTATTCAGCAATTCTGGCATAGCCTTCTGCAATGGTCTTTTCCTGTTTATCTTAGAACCATCTAAACTCCTTGCTGTCACCATTACTTATCAAAATCATTTTATGATCTTCAGACAGCTTGCCCGGGCAGCCTGCATTTGTTGCAGCATTGTATCTGCTTCTTTTATTACCCTTGATACAGGTAGCCATTCAACATCAAAATTTGTCAAACTCAATGCTGACGGCAGTCTTGTGTACACGCCGGATGAAAAAGGAAATATCATCCCCGATTTCAGTCGCGTTGGTTTTTATGGCGGCGACCGTGCTATTCCCGATGTGCCGGTGGTAAAAACCATCAGCGCTACCGGTGCCGATGATCAGCAGTTGATCCAACAGGCCATTGATGAAGTGAGCAACCGGCCGCTTGATGCTACTGGTTTTCGCGGCGTTATTTTATTGAAGCGGGGATTGTATAAGATTGCCTCTTCCCTTCGATTAGAAGCAAGTGGTGTAATACTAAGAGGCGAAGGCGACACAGAAAGCGGCACCAGGATATTACTCACAGCAACTACGCAAATGCCTTTGTTGCGTGTTACCGGATCGGGTACACCGCGCGAGATACCCGGTACCAGAACACAGGTTACAGACCATTATGTTCCGGCCGGTACTCATGCGTTGACTGTTTCAGATGTTACGCTTTACAAGACCGGTGACAAGATCATGGTGTTTCGTCCCGCAACCAGGCAATGGATACAGGATCTCAAAATGGACCAGATCGAAGGAAGGGATGGCACGAAGCAATGGCAACCAGATGAATACAATTTGTCGTTCGAAAGGGTGATCACAAAGATCGAAGGCAATAAGGTATTTATTGACAACCCCATCGTTATGCCAATGGAACCAAAATATGGCACTCCCTTCATCTTTAAATATGAATTCCCCAAACGCATCAACCATGTGGGTATTGAACAGTTGTTTTTCCAAAGCGACTATAGCAGCGACACCGCCGAAAACCATGGATGGCAGGCCATCTTATGCGACAGGATCGAGAACAGTTGGATAAGAAATGTTAGTTCCAGGTATTTTGGTTATGCTTGTGTTGAGCTCGGCAGTCTTGCCAAACATATTTCCGTATTGAACTCGAACTGCCTGGATGCCAAATCAATTATCACAGGGGGCCGCCGATATTCTTTTTGCAACAATGGCCAGCTGAACCTGTTCATGAATTGCCACACTACCGAAGGACGGCATGATTTTGTAACAGGAGCTCGCGTTTGCGGTCCCAATGTGTTTTACAACTGCACGGCGCAGCAAACACATGCCGATATTGGTCCGCACCACCGTTGGGCCGCCGGCACTTTATACGATAATATTGTTACCGATGGAGAGATCAATGTGCAGGACAGAGGCAATTATGGCAGCGGGCATGGCTGGGCCGGTGTTACACAAATCGTATGGAATTGTACTGCTAAAAATGCGGCCGTACAAAGTCCGTGGATATCCGGAAAAAATTATTGTATCGGGTTGAAAGGAAAAAAATCAACAGGGCGGTTTAAAGACAGGCCCGACGGAGAGTGGGAATTGTTGAACCAGACTGCTGAACCTGCTTCATTGTATATGGCGCAACTCAAAGCGAGACAACACTAAATAAAAGCGCCCACCTGCTAAAATCGGTGGGCGCTTTTTTTATTTTCTAAGCAGTGCCGTAGCACACCACAATATCGGTGCCTGTCCGTGCAAATCACCTGTGTTCTTCTTACGATCGAGATAATATTGCCGGCTGTTCTTTTTATTGGTGCCTTCACATACATCGGTGATATCATTATTTGCATTGATGTATTTGATCAATGCGAGCCATCCTTTGCGTGCCGCGGGGCCATAAGTGGCTTTATCGAGCCAACCTTCTTTCACACCTGTGATGAATGCAAAAGTGAACATGCCTGTACAGGATGTTTCCGGCCATGATTCAGCATCATCGATCAGTTGCCGCCACATTCCATCACCGGCCTGGTATTGCAACAGGGAAGCCATCATTGCCTGATAGCCCTGCATGATGCGGGCCCTGTTGGGATTATTCTTAGGCAATGAGCGCAGCACCTCACTCATACCAACAGCCATCCAGCCATTGCCCCTGCCCCAGAAAAAAGGCACGTCGGGTGCATGATAAAACAGGCCATTAGGTCTTTGCAACGAATCGAGATAAAAGACCATTTCTGTTGCCGCGTGTTCAATATAGCTTTTATCGCCTGTGGCCCTGTAGGCCTGCGCCTGCAATGCAGTGATCATGAACATATCATCGATCCACAAACGTGTTTGCCAGCTAAGACCCTTTGCATAAAAACGGCGCGCTTCTGCATTCACCCGGGGGCCTTCCGGTATACCCCATTGTTTATCTGCAATCTGCTTGCCCAGGTTGAGGTACTTCTGTTCTTTTGTTTGCATGTACAATTCCAACGGAACAGCGCCAAAAACCGAATAATCTACATGATCCGGTTTGGGGATCAATGTATCACGGCTGCCGAAAAGTGGCTCAAAACGTTCAGCAAGCTGGTGCAATAAATGCGTGTCTTTAGTTTCTTTTGCAAAAGTCAATGCACCATACCAGGTGCAGGTCTCCGGGTAAGTGATGTACCTGGGCGGAGTGGGTCTTCCAAAATTGGTATGCGGTGTTGCAATAAAATGAGCGGCTATCTTTTGTCCTATTGCTGCCGGGCCTTCTCCTTCAGGAAAATTTTTCAGATCGGCGCTCTCTTTTTTTTGCGCTGCCGCCTGATCAAAGCCATAAGCAACCTGTACAGCTGCAAAGGCAATCATGACGTACCTGTTCAATTTATATCTCATAAACAGATGGGTTTTATGTTGATGGTTAATATTTTGCTCATTTTAGTTTTTACCTTGTGTCTCTCCCTCCCAATCATCTGTTCTGAATGGAGATACGGGCCATCGCAGGTACAAATCTTTTATCTGCCCCTGCTATCACCAGTTCGCGCACAGCATTTCCATCATTGATGGCCAATCCCTTCCCGACAAAATCAAAAAAACAACTGAATAATAAAATAGAAAAAAAATAAAAACCCTTTCTTCATGATGCAATGGTTTTATTGAACCGGTTCCAGCAAAATTGTTTTCAGTTTAAATAACTCTTTACCATCCTGGTACGGTTTCAGGTGTATGCTATACATACCCGGCCGCCTGATCGTAGTGATGGCCACCGGATGTTTGATAAACATAAGAGGCGCTGATTTGTCGAACCCTGAACTACGCAGGGTTCTGAAAAAATAATCAGCCCCATTTACAGAAAGCACTCCCTCTTGCTTAGCGCTTTCTTCGGGACAAGCATATTCCAATACAATTTTGTAATCTCCTGTATCCAGGATATTCACCTTAAACAGGATCGAGTCTTTGGCAGATTGCATACCTGTTACACAGGCAGCATGTTTCCAGTCACCAAAATAATGACTGTAGGTAAGACTTTTAACCTGGGCGTTGCCATTGGTTTTCGCAAAAACTGCTTCAACAGGATTCTCTTCGTATTGTTGTGATGCAACAACAGATGCAGTAGTATCGTATGCGGGCCGTTTACCTTTGTATTCAACTACAAAAACCTTATTCGTTGTTTCCTTGTTGAATAAGGGAAGATGAACGATCAGTTCCTGTGCCTTCTTATTAAACACAAGAGGCTGCTTGGTTACCAGGTCGTATATTTTGCTGATCTCATTCGGGAATACCGGTATGATCAATTGTCCATTGGCCGGTCTGTTCATCACATGCAGAAAAAGTTTGCCCGGCTTGCTGGTAGTAACTCCCCAGGGTTGTGCCGGTATGAAACCATAAGTGGTTGCATAAATACTTTCTCCATTTTTCGCCAGCCATTTACCCGTTTCACGAAGGTATTTAACCGAATAATAGGGGATATTGCCTTTACCATCCGGTCCTACATTCAACATCAGGTTGCCTCCCTTCGATGCTACATTGGCCAGTAACCGTATAATCTCTCTAGAAGATTTAAAATTCATGTCGTGCTCAATATATCCCCAGCTGTCATTGTGCGTGTAAATACTTTCCCATGCCCCTTGAATAGGCACAGGCGGCACTTCGCTGTCGCCAAAATCTTTGTAGTCACCCATGCCCTGTCCCACCCTGCTGCTGAACAGGCTTTGCGGTTGCAAAGTGTGCAGGCTGTCCACCAGTTGCCTGGTTTCTTCTTTTGAGAGTCCGCCAGGCAGATCGAACCACACAATACCAAGCGGACCATAACCGGTGAGTAATTCTTTCAATTGCGGAATAGCTTTCTGCCGGTAATATAACTGGTAGTTCTTCTTGGTTTCATCGAAATCCCAGGTATTGCGTCCTCCGTTGGGTTCGTGCCAGTCTACAAACTGCGAATAATAAAATCCGAATTTGATGCCGCGCTCTCCTGTTGCTGCTGCCAATGCTTTCATGGGATCTTTTCGATAAGGCGAAGCTTTTACAATGGTAAAATCACTCACTTTGGAATCATACATGGCAAAACCTTCGTGGTGCTTGGCAGTGATTACCATATATTTTACACCGGCGTCTTTGGCCAGTGAAGCCCATTCTTCTGCATTAAACTGAACAGGATTGAAGTCTGCCGCTACTTTCGCATAAGCTGCTGCGGGAATTTTAGCCTGGTTCATGATCCATTCCCCGCTTCCATAATATCTTTTCCCGTTCCACTTTCCTGCCAATTGTGAATAAAGTCCCCAATGGATGAACAACCCGAATTTCGCGTCCTTGAACCATTGGATATTGGGTTGTCCTTTTGTTGCTGTGCCTTTCTCCCACATTTCATCCATTGTTTGCGCAATGCACAACTTTCCACCTGCTATCAATAGCAGGAACAAAACCAACTGCAAAGCCCTGGTGGCAACACCAGCTTTGGAATGTTTCATATGGAAATTTTTCTTATGTGCAATAGAATAAGAAATCATGAGCATTCTGGTAACAGGATTGTCAAAATATTCAGCAATTCTGGCATAACCATTGAACAAAAAAGTAATACTTCATTCACAATCTTAGCATAAATTAGTGCCTCGATAAATCGATTTTGCCTGCTATTGCAGTCAAACGAACTGACTTATTGCAAACAAAAAAAATACCGATGAAAAAAATTTTTTCTTTTCTTTCCATTGGCTTCCTTTTTGCCGTACCCTGCCTGGCCAATCCTTATGCCGACACCATTAACGCGGGGCTTAGTCTCCCTAAAGGCTTCGAAGCGTCCAAAGTATCTGATGGCATTGGCCGTATCCGCCATTTACTGGTTACGCCTGAAGGGGTGATCTATGCCAGAACAAGCAGGTTATATAAAGGTAATGGCATTTTAAAAATGACCGCCCAGAACGGAGACGGTAAGATAGACAAGGTTGAAGGATTCAGCAATTATACCGGCACAGGCATTGCCTTAAAAGACGGATACCTCTATGCATCCAGTGATGACGAAGTTTTCCGTTACAAATTGAATGCAAAAAATGAAGTGATCGATGCGGAGCATCCCGAAAAGATCATTACCGGTCTCTGGAATAAAAGACAACACGAATCCAAATCCATTGCCCTCGACAACAACGGTAATATTTATGTAAATATTGGCGCCCCTTCCAATGCCTGCCAGGAAGTAGACCGTGCCAACGGATCAAAGGGCAGGATGCCTTGTCCCATACTGGATAGCGCGGGCGGCATCTGGATGTTCAAAGCCGACAAGCTGAATCAAAGCTATGCGCAGGGTGTTCGTTATGCAACAGGATTAAGAAATGTAGTGGGCCTCGATTGGAATACACAAAGCAATTCATTGTTTGTGATGCAACATGGCCGCGATAATTTATTGCAGGACTGGCCTCAGTATTTTGATGCTGAACAAAGCGCCGAACTACCTTCCGAGTGTATGTATGAATTAAAAAAAGGCGACAATGCAGGTTGGCCTTATATTTATTACAACCAGATCCTGCACAAGAAAATGCTGGCACCCGAATACGGTGGCGATGGTAAAACAGAAAGCCCCAGGGCAAAAGATTTTATCGAGCCTGTAGTAGCGTTCCCTGGTCACCTCGCACCAAACGGATTATTGTTTTATACAGGTAATATGTTCCCCGAAAAATACAGGAACGGCGCTTTCATTGCTTTCCACGGCAGTTGGAATCGTGCTCCCATGCCACAGGAAGGTTATTACGTGGTTTTCGTGCCCTTCAGGAATGGCAAGCCTTCCGGCAAATGGGAAGTTTTTGCCAATGGTTTTTCGGGTGTGAAAGTAGTAAACTCTACCCGGCAGGCAGAACACCGTCCCTGCGGTCTTGCCCAGGGGCCCGATGGTTCGCTTTATGTAAGCGACGATAACAAAGGCACTATTTATCGCATCACTTATTCAGGAAAATAATTTACACTTCACAACCATGAAGAAGAAACTGATCACAGCAACGGCTTTGTTTTCTTTCGGCATTATGCTTTGGGCCCAGACCAATAATCTTTCCGCTTCTGTTAACAGGGGCGAAGCCATTTATAAAAAAGAATGTTTGAGTTGTCACCAGGTAGATGGCGGCGGCGTTCCACACATGAATCCACCGCTGGCGCAAAGCTCCAATGTGCTGAAGGACAAGCAAAAGATCATTGCTGTTGTACTGAAGGGCATGTCGGACCGTATTCCGCTCGATGATGAATACTATTCCAATATCATGGCATCGCACAGCTATCTCACCGATCAGCAGATAGCAGATGTGCTCACCTATGTTCGCAATAGCTTTGGCAATAAAGCAACCGCTGTTACTGTTGCCGAAGTAAAAGCTGTACGAGGCCCCGTTAAGAAAACAACTTCACAAGTAAAGAAAAGCTAGTAAAACAGGTGCGTTAATCCAACGCACCTGTTTTCATTTTACCGTTAGCAGCGGACTGCTGGCTTTCTACTTTTCCCTTCAGTATTACTTTGATCACAGAAGCATTTGCATCAGGCGAATTGAATGGCACTGCAATATTCAATCCATCCGTTGTAGTAGTTGTTTTCAAAGCAGCACCACCGGCAAGCAATTTGGCTGATACCACTGTATTCTTAATGCCGGGCACCAGTAGCTGTCCATTAGAAGGCCAATCGAAAACAGAAAAATAAAGAATGGTCTGGCCGTCATTTTCTTTCATGGTGCAGCGGCCCCAATTCAGCGGTGCAAGCGGACTTGCTTTGGTTGCATAAATGGCCTCCCCATTCACTTTCATCCACTGGCCGATTTCTTTCAGGCGCTCTATGCTGGCATCGGGGAATGTTCCATCTGGTTTGGGGCCTATGTTGAGCAGGTAGTTTCCTCCTTTGGAAGCAATATCTGCCAGGTTACGGATCAGTGTTTCGGTAGATTTCCATTTGGTATCGGAAGTTCTGAAACCCCAGGTACCATTCATGGTCATGCAGGTTTCCCAGTCTTTCCCATCGAGTTCACTGAGGCCGGGTATTTTTTGTTCCGGTGTTTTGGTGTCTCCGGGAAAATTAGGTCGCTTCAACCTGTCGTTGGTGATGATACGAGGCTGCAGTTTCAAGAGCTCCTGTAATTTCAATGCCGCATCGTCTGTCATGTTGGTGGGCGTATCCCACCACAACACCGCCACATCGCCATAATTGCTCAACAGTTCTTTTACCTGCGGTACGGCAACACGGTCAATGTATTGCGCGAAAGTGGATGTTTCCTGTGCAGCATCCCAATGCCCATTGTGCGCAGCTGTAAATGCATCAATCTTTGCGCTATCGGGATTAGCCCATCCTTCCGACATCAATTTACGGGCGGCAGCGCCACCGGGGTTATTCCAATCCTGCGCCTGCGAGTAATAAAAGCCCAGCTTCATACCCTGTTTTTTACAGGCTGCCGCCAGTGCTTTTAAAATATCTTTACCATAAGGTGTTGCATCTACAATATTCCACGGACTCGCTTTTGATCCGAACATGGCAAACCCATCGTGGTGCTTGGCTGTGATAACGATGTATTTCATACCCGCCTCTTTTGCCATCCTTACCCAGTCATCTGCATTGAACTTTACAGGATTGAATTGTTTGGCGTATTGCTGATATTCGGCAACGGGTATTTTAGAACGGTTCATGATCCATTCGGCGCCGCCCCGCTGTTGCTCGTGCCCATTATATACTCCTGCCAGCTGGGCATATACACCCCAGTGTATGAACATACCGAAACGGGCTTCACGCCACCATTTCATGCGTTCGTCTTTCGGAAGTTGCTGACTGAAAATCAATTGTGAAGTAAAGAGACAAGCTACAATAAAAAAAACAGTTTTTTTCATGAGTTTAGCAATGATGATGAATGATGGGTACCGGCCGGGTTCAGATGCGTGAAATAAGCAAGAAGGCCGCAGCCTGCAATGCAGGGGATTAACTATCTATTCAGTGATTTTGGCGCGTAGCAATTTAATTATTAGGCCATGTTATCATATTCGATTACTTTTAATATCTAATGATTCATTCTTAACTAAACCTCATCTATGAAAATCTTATCCACCCCGCTGCTGGTTGCGGCGATCTTCTCCGGCTCAATGACTTTTGCACAATCTAAAGTGCCTGTAAAGACCGGAGAGAAAATCCACAGCACCATCAATACTGTCAATAATATCACACAGACCATGATGGGACAGGAAATGAAAATCGTTTCCAATGTTACCATGACCGTTCAAACGGAAGTGAAAGAGATCAATCCTGATATTCATTTGTCATCTGTCGTTACAAAACTTTTATTGAAGAACGAAGCGATGGGGCAGTCCATGGATTTTGATTCTGATAAAAAAGAAGATATGGATGGACAAATTGGCCAGTCGGTGAAAGGCTTTATTGGCACTGCCAACGACATCTTTATTTCAACCGATGGCAAGCCGGTTGAGAAGAAAAAAGACGACGGTGCTGCTTCTGCCGAAGCAGTATTAGGTGGCGACATCAATGATATTGCTCCTGAGTTGTTATTGGCAATACCTGCTTCGCTGAAAGCGGGTGATAGCTGGACAGAAGAACACAACAAGGACGCCGATAACAAAAGAAAAATTGTTTACACCATCCAGTCGATCAATGGTAACGAAGCCGTTATTGCATTCACCGGTGAAGAATCAACAAAGAAACCCAAATCTATCCAAGGTATGACGGCTACCATCAGCGGCACCAACAATTACAAAGGCACACTGACCGTTGATACTACATCTGGTGTGATCAAAGAAAAAAAGACCAATATAGAAGGCAAGGGTGAAACAGCTATTATGAGCCAGACCATTCCTTTTTCTATTTCAGCAGTAGTGAGTACCAGCGCCCGTCAATAATTAAAAGAGCGATCATTCAATAAAAAAGGAGCCGGAAATAATCTCTGGCTCCTTTTTTATTGTTTAACTGGCACCATTGCCCTCATTGGGTAATATTCATACCGGTTGATCTTTCCTGCCGGATCATTTTCGATCAGGGTTTTTAACTGGTCTTCCTGGTCTACTGCAACGATCCCCAGTCCGTATATTTCTTTGGGATCCATTACAGGCCCGAAAGCCAATACCATTCCTTTGTTCATGTATTCTGTCCAGTAAGCCACATGTTGCAACATGATGTTACGCTCTTCTGCCGTCATGGTCTGAGCAAAATCAGAACGCAATGGTTTTAAATACAGCGCATAGAATTTCTTTTCCATGATGATGTTTGTATGGTATCCCTAAAAATACCATTTATTGATCAGATCACCATTGAGGTAGTTGGCTCCATACAGGCCCTACCTGTTCCTTTTTCCAAAACGGATCGGGTGTTTGACCGTTGATGCTGTATAAACCATTGGGCAGCTTTTTCAAGTGGAGATCCTGCACAGAGAACCCCGCCGGTAACCGGTCTTTATCACTGGCCCTTTCTACAAGGTTGTCTTTGAATTGGATCTTTGTGCTGTCATCTACCCAATCCAATGCCTGTTCATTGGTAGAGATCAGGTTTGATGCAAACACAGTATTCAGGGGAGATAAGTACCGGTCTGCATTCCTGCCCGATCCTATGCAAAAAGATTGCCGGCAGTTGATGATGGTATTGTGCGTGATCGTTGCATTCTTTACCTGCCAGTGGCTGGCAGGAACAGGGTTAGGCAATCCATCCATCATATTGATGGCGGCGCTCAATCCCGTACCGGTAAGGTCCTGCATATAGTTATCGTGCACTTTGTGGTTCTCTCCAATGATGCGGATGCCACCGGTACCGGGTTTGTTATTACCAATGAAAATATTACCGTACACTTCCGCATCATTTCCATGTCGTAATGTAAGCGTGGCTTTGCACTCGTAGAAGAGGTTATTGCGCAAAGTGTTCTTACACGATTTGTTGGATATGGCTTCCAGTTCGCCATTGCATTGATAAAAAACATTGTTCTCTACAAGTGTATACGAGTCATGCATTGACCAACCGCTGGTACCGATGCGAATGGTTTCGCCACCATTCTGACCTAACTCCGGTCGCGGGCCAAAATAATTATGATCGATTCGATGCCAGTTCGGTTTTGCTGTCAGCCATACCACCATGGTAGGTCCCTGGTTGGCTTTTCCTTCGAACCAGCAATGGTCTACCCTATTGTATTGTCCGTTGAGCGATACCCAGCGGTTGTCTTTTGTAAGGTCTGCAGGAAAATAACCAACTATCGCTGTTTGAGTCAGCCTGCAATGCGAAGACCCGGCAGAAAATACCACCGCATCTTCTTTGGCTGCATAACCATTCCTGAAAGAAAGTCCTTCTACTACTAACCAATTTCCATCGATCAGCAAACTGGAATTCCCTGAAAACGTTATTGTTCCTGGCTTTTCCGATGTTATCATAATGGGCTTTTCTTCCGTTCCATTACCTGTGATCACCAATCGCTGGTCTTTCCATATTCCATCGATCAATATCACTTTATCACCTGGTGCCAGGTTCAAAGTAGACAGTTCACTGGCTGAACCTACACGGTATTCTTTTGCCAAAGCTGTTTGTGCCCATGCAATGATGCAAGCCGCGATCAATATTCTTCTCATAAATAATAGCTTATTTAGCAAGTTGTAAAACAGGTTTACCTTCCCGCAAGTTCCTGCCGCGCAGCAATGCTTCCAGGTAATAATAATCTGCGTAGTTCAAAGGGACATCCACTTCACTGTTGGCCGGTTTGGCACCGGTGCTGTGCAATAAGATGAACCCCTTGTTTTCATTTATGGGTGAGGTATACTGGCTGCCTGCAAGGCTCTCCAGTATCTGATCTGCCGTTGCGCGATACATTTTCGCATTCGCTTTGGTATAAGTGCTGAGCTCATACAATGCAGATGCTATCACTGCGGCGGCAGAAGCGTCTCTTGGTTCATTGGGAATGCCTGGTGCATTGAAATCCCAGTAAGGCACTTTGTCTTTGGGAAGGTTGGGGTGGTTTAAAATGAATGCAGCGATATGTTCGGCATGATCCAGGTAAGCTTTGTTTTTCGTTTCACGATAGCACATGGTGTAGCCATACAAGCCCCATGCTTGTCCACGTGCCCAGGCCGATTCATTGGCATATCCCTGGTGTGTGGTTTTCTTTACCACTTTGCCGGTGAGTGTATCATAATCCACTACATGATAAGAGCTGTAATCGGACCTGAAATGATTCTTCATGGTAGTATTTGCATGTGCTACGGCAACATGGTAGAGTGCAGTGTCGCCTGATAGCTTAGCGCCTTCGAACAACAATTCAAGGTTCATCATATTATCAATAATCACCGGAAAACCCCATTTCTCTCGGCTATGATCCCATGAACGAAGCGTGCCGGTTGTTGCATTGAATCTTGTGGCCAGCGTACGGGCCGCCTGTACGATCACTTCTTTATAGTGCGCATCTTTGGTGATCCTGTAACCTGTACCAAAACTGCAATACACTTTAAAGCCCATATCGTGCGTAGTGCCGTTGGTCTTTTCCTTTTCTATATTAGCAGTAAACCGTTTGGCCGCCTGCAGCCATTCGGGTTTTCTTGTGTACGCATCCAGGAACCAAAGTACGCCGGGAAAGAAACCACTGGTCCAGTCGCGCGATGCTACCAGTTTCAGGTTACCATGTTCCAGTGTTCGTGGAGAAACCAGGTCGGGCTTGCCTGCATTGGCTTTGGCTATTTCCTGTATCATGAGCCTGCTTTGCATTTCAGCATGCGCAAATATTCCGGCCAGATTTTGTGGTATCAGTTGCACTTCCAGTAATCGCATCAGTTCCTTCTTTTCCAATGCAAGCGGCGTAATGGTAAGCTGGTGATATCCCGCAATCAAATCAACAGTGCCCAATTCTATTGTTTGTATCACATTCCCTTTTTCGGTAGCCTGTACTCTGCCCTCATACTTGTTTTGATCCAGTTGCAATTGATAAGCGCCTGCTGTTTCCGGTGTGGTTACATATTTCACTACAATTTTAAAACGCGCAGATTCTCCAAGATTGAAATGCCAGGCGATCTGTTGATTGGCCGACTTCCATCCATCTACATAATAACCACTCGCCTTCCCATCACCGAAACCAAATCCTTTTCCTTTCAACATAGCATCAAAAGCCAGCAGCCTGGTAACTGTATTGCTCGCTACAAAGCGAACCGAATCTGTCTTCGGCTTCTCTTTTAATGCAAGTACGATCACTGTATTGCTGGTATCAGGCGCCTGGGATGGCACCATGATACTGGTCATGCGATTACCTGCCATTAATTTGAGCGGTTGTTTAGCCGGATCAGCAAGCAGATAGGCTTTGTTGATTTTATTCAGTAAACCTCCAAGCTGCAGCCTGCCATCAGATGGCCAGTTGAATACATGCAGGTAAACAAGGTTGTTTTTTTGTGTTGTAACACCCCAGCTTTGCAAAGGCAAAGAAGATGGTGCCACATCGTATATGCTTGCTTTATTTTTAGCTACCCATTCGCCAATACCTTTTAATATTGTTACATCTTTCACATCCATTTCACCATCGCCCTTGGGTCCTATATTCATGAGCAGGTTGCCCCCTCTCGACACCGCTTTGGCCAGCAGCTGGATGAAGAAAGCGGCGGGCTTGTGACTATCGTCGTATTTGGAATAACCATAGCTTTCATTGGTAGTTGGGATGGCTTCCCAATCGCCTGTTACGGGATAGAATTCAGCAGGCCTGTCTGCCGTATTCTTGTAGTCGCCAAAATTCATATCACCTGATCTTGCCAGCCGCCCATTGACCACTACGTTAGGATCTGTTTCCCGAATGGCTTCCAGTATGCGTATGTTCTCCGACAACGGCAGTTTATGTGGTGTATCGAACCATAAAATATCGGGATGATAATTGCGCAACAATTCTTTGATCTGCGGGATGGCTTTCTCATTCACATATTTCACCGCTTTAGGCAATAGTTCGGGATGCACATCAAACCAGTTTGCTCCGCCGTATAAATTCAGGTCTCCGCCGGGGTTCTTGTATTCCCAATCGTTACCCGGTGCATCGGGATGTTCCCAATCGAACGCATGTGAATAATAAAATCCAAACTTCACTCCATATTTCTTACAGGCGGCCGATAACTCTTTCATGGGATCGCGCTTGAACGGCGTTTGTTGCATGATATTGAAGTCAGATACTTTACTGTCGTACATCGCAAAACCATCGTGGTGTTTGGAAGTAATGATGAGGTAATTCATCCCCGCCTCCTTGGCATTGCGTACCCATGTATCGGCATTGAACAGAACGGGATTGAAATGATGTGCCAGCTCAAGGTATTCAGTACGGCTGATCTTTTCTTTGCGCATCAGGTGCTCAGCATACCCGCTTACTTTTTGTCCCTTCCATTCACCACCAGCTTGTGAATACACTCCCCAGTGTATGAACATACCGAATTTCGCTTTGCGCCACCAGTCGATCCGCTGGTGGTGGGTCTTCATCGATTGTGCCCACCATCCTTTCACGGCTTTATCTATTGCCTGTTGATCGCGTGCTTTGGTGTTGTTGAACATTTCTTTGTCTTCATCGCCTTTATTCTGCGCTGGTACGATATGTCCTGCCAGCAGCATAACTGCCAACAGGCTGGATTTGATGTATGTTACTGTTTTCATGTTTTGGTTAATTGATCCAGATCAATGGATTTCGTACGGGCAGGTTGCGTATGATCTCTTCGTCGGTAGGTGCATGGTTCAATCGTTTCCAGGTATCTAGCCATTCCTGCT
The DNA here is from genome assembly GCF_000515315.1 of Asinibacterium sp. OR53. NCBI lineage: Bacteria > Pseudomonadati > Bacteroidota > Chitinophagia > Chitinophagales > Chitinophagaceae > Asinibacterium > Asinibacterium sp. OR53. The sequence continues at coordinate 2,012,126 of NZ_KI911562.1, read as the reverse complement.
GGTGATAAACGGATGCTCCCATGAACAGAAAGGTTTGCGCTACCGGCCATGCTTCCCAATGCATCACATCGTGCCGGAAAGGCCATTTGTTCTTATCAGCTACAAAAGGATATAAATAAGCAATCCCTTTTTTGATGGAACGTCCATCCGGCGTCTGGTAATTCCAGAGATCGTCTGCTTTGGTTGAAAGCAACTGGCAGAGGGTGGTCATGGCATCCAGGTTGAAAATGGAATACCCGTAAGGTTTCGTTCTTTTGATCTCCCTTGGAAAACTGCCGTCTGCCCCCATCTGATTGGGCAGCAGCACCTGCTTGTAACGATCCCTGCAAAACTGCAGGATCTTTTCATTACGGGTGAATTTTGCAAAAGCCGCTACCTGCATGGCCCAGCAAGTACCGTGGTTATTCTCTGCATTCATTTCATCTTTTCCATATTGATGCGCGGTGAGCCATTGCAGGTATTGTTCAAACCATTGTTTGATCGATTGCAATGCTTCCTGGTCCATACCGTTCGCATGTTCCATTACCATCAAGCCCTGCACTACATCCAGTAATTGTATGGTATCGATGATGCCGATACCGCGGCCGGTGAAACGTCCTTTGATCGCCTGCGCGTACAAGAGGTTGGGGTTCATTCTCGTATCGGCATTCACAAACCAGGCAATACAATGCTTCATGGCTTGTTGCACATAACGCTTATCGCCTGTTAATTTATACGCTGAAGCGAGGGCTCCTACGATCCTGCTGAACCGGATCATCGCATGGCGGTGTGCCACAAAATTATCGGGGTTGGTCATGCCGTCTTTCTGAATATACGGACTGTCTACACTCGCAGGATTGGGCCACCAGTAATCACCTTCCGAATAAAAATCATGCTTCCTTCCTGCGCTTCTTGGTGAAGCAGCAGCCGTTACCGTAACCGGTTCCTGTTGCATGGCCCAGGCTGCTTCCTGCATAATCTGTTTGCGTAATACAGCGGCTATTTCATTTTCAAAGCCTGACTTCTTTTGAACAGGCATGCCTGCAAAACACAACACTGTAACAATGCACAAGCAAATGCTGGTTCTTTTCATATTATTTGGTCATATAGGTCCAGGTAATATTGCCTACTGTGTTCGGCTTACCATTCACCGGTGCTGAGATGGTTCCTTTGAATTGTCCCTTTGTACCTTCTACTTTGATCTCACGGAAACTGTATTCCCCTTTTTCATAGTTGAAAGTTTCTCCATCATCATCGTACAATAAAAAGCTGCCTGGTTTTTCTCCGTAATGGCGTATTTCCAGGTCTACTTTTTCACCCGCTTTGGGTGCATGCATACGCGCAGGCATCAGGGGTATGATGCCGCCATCTTTTACATATACCGGTATCTTATCCAATCCTGGTTCAACGGTGATCACGGTGCCATCTCCCACAAATGCGCCGGTATAGAAATCATACCATCGTCCTTTGGGCAACACTACTTTCCGGCTTTTTTGTCCGGTGAACAAAGGGGCCACCAGCAGGTTCTCACCGGCCATGTATTGGTCTTTGATTTCTTTTGAAGTGGCTTCTGCGTAAGGATTCTCTTCCAGGTTGGCATTGGTTGCTTCTTTCTTTGTTGCCTGCTTGAATCCATCTTCCAATCCCATTCCATAAAAAGGCGGCGTTCCTGCAAAATGATATTGGGCGAAGACCGAATACCAGTAAGGCATCATGCGCATGCGCAGCAATGCATATTCTTTTATCTGTGATGCCACTTCAGTGTACGACCAGGGCTTGGTGCCGCTGGACCATGCGTTGATCATGGCCATCGGCGAGAATACAACCGTTTGGAAACGGCGTAACCATTCTTCCGCTGTTTTGGAAGCGCGTGCTTCGGGTGTCCACAATACACCGGCCGTTCCGCTGTTGATCAATGCCGTAATAAAATCTTCGTGGTTATAATAATCGTTGTAGATCACATAAGGAAAAGAAACAGCGCCTGCGTTGGAAGCGCGCACCAATCCATAAGTACGCTGATTTTTCTGATGGAACATTTCAGCACTGTATCGCATAGCCAACACCCCAAAGGTCTGCCGCATCTGCTCTGCGCTGGTACCGGAAGGAAATGTGGCTACATCGGGCCAGAGATAATAATCGTATCCATCCACTTCATCGATTTTATATCCACTGACACCAATAGCTACCTGGTCTTTTTTCAGTTGCTCAAAAAAAGCATTCCTTGCCTGCGGCATGTTGAAATCGGGCACTTCACCTGTCCATACCGTATGCGAACCGGTGTATGGTTTAATGGCCTGGTAAAAAGGCGCGTCGGCGGAAACATAGGGATTGATCCACAAGTTCAACCGGATGCCCTTGCTGAGCATTTGCTGCACAAAGGTTTTAGGCGCAGGATATCTTTGAGGATCCCATGCAAAAGTGCCGGGATAGGCTTTGCTTTGCCAGCCTGGTTCCAGCCCGATAAAATCGAGCGGGAATCCTTTCTCTGCAAAAGCATCCGCCTCTTTTGCTACTTCTTCTGCCGTATACAATGATTTCACGCGTTGTGTGAACCCGAGTCCCCAACGCGGCGGCAATACGCCGCCACCGTTGAACAGGTTGAACCTTCGCACTGCATCCATGGGTGTGGGGCCTGCAAACACGTAGACTTCCACACCTGCCGCAGGCACCTGCATTTCCACTGCATCGGAATAAGGCCTGGCACTCCAGCTCTTGTCTGTATTGCGGTCTTTTGATACGGGCGGATGCTTACTGTCTTTCCGCACAGCGCTTCCCGCGTATACTTTGATATAACGCGCTGCATTTACAAACACACCATACCCTTTCGATGAAACATAAAAAGGCGTGGGTGCATGTGTACGGCCATTGTCTTTTCCACCGTAGTGATCTACATGCAGTTCCAGTATTTTTCCACGCTGGTGAACTGTTTGAAAGTTCAGCCCGAAACCATACAATTGCTCTTCTTTATCGAGCGGAAAACGAAGTGCAGTTTTCCCATCCGTTACCATTCCTGCAATGCCATCGTTGGAGAACGGAAAAGATGCTTTGGTCATCTTACCCAACGCATTGGTATTGGGTTGTGCACCCGCAGTTTTCAGGAGATCATAGGCTTCCGGTTTGCCTACCACTCCCTTCCATACACCTGGCGCTATTTCTTTCCAGGCAATGGTTTGCGCGCGGGCAACCATGCAGACCAACATGCAACATGCGATGGCCCATTTTCTTTTATTCATCATATAAATGCATTCAAACAATGACTTATAATGGCAGTACCGTATAGGTTTTTCCTTTCTCCGTAGCGAAATCAATGATGTATCCTTCTGTACGATCCAGGTTCTGCAATGTTGCATGCGTAACATTTTCGTAAGGAGGCATCCCATACACTGTATTCAGCCCATTCCTGTTCTCTCCTTTTGCAGACACACTTTTTACTTCTACGATCTTCACCGGCTGTAATGTGCGTATCCTGCAATTGCCACCTATGCCTGATAAAATTTTCCCTTTCACCAGTTTGCCTTCTTTCCATTCCATGCTCACCGTGAAATTACCCCTGGCTTTGATGCCGCTTACCGAACCGTCTTTCCAGGCTTTGGGCAATGCAGGCAATAAAGCAATATAACCGGCATGGCTCTGCAAGAGCATTTCAGTGATGCCGGCTGTGGCTCCAAAATTTCCATCGATCTGAAAGGGTGGATGTGCATCGAAAAGATTCGGGTAAGTGCCGCCTCCTACCATGGTTTCACGCGGTTCTGCCGGATTGATATAATTAAACGCTGCACTTAATATTTTGTAAGCATGCTCCCCATCCTGCAGTCTTGCCCACCAGTTGATCTTCCAGGCCATGGACCAGCCGGTACTCACATCGCCGCGATGGATAAGCGATTGTTTCGCAGCAGCGGCCAACGCTGGCGTATGATTCACTGTAATCTGGCTGCCTGGGTAAAGTCCGAATAATTGTGAGATATGCCTGTGCTTGTCTTTCGGATCATCCCAATCTTTGAACCATTCCTGTATTTGTCCGTATTGTCCAATATGATAAGGATATAATTGCGCCTTTACTTTCACCAGTTCATCATGAAATGCTGCATCTGTTTTCAACTCCTCAGTTGTTTTGATCAGTGCGGTAAACAATTCACGGATGATGGACATATCCATGGTAGATGCCATGGCCATATCGTATTCCTTGCCATTGATCTTAATGCTGTTTTCCGGTGATGTAGACGGATTGGTAACGAGGTACCCGGACTGTTTATCTTTCACCAGCCAATGCAGCATGAATTGCGCAGCGCCTTTCATCAGTGGATATGCCTGCTCACGCAAAAACTGTTTGTTGCCTGTGAACAAATAATGTTCCCATAAATGCGTACTGAACCATGCTCCCGCCATGGGCCAGGCCGACCAGCGAGGTGATCCTTTGGGATCCTGGTCGTATCCGCCGGGCGGCGATGTTTTGGCCCAGATATCTGAATTGTGGTGCACTACCCATCCTTCATTGATATTGTAATTCACTTTGGCTGTAACAGCTCCATTCACTGCCAACTCTTTCATAAAATCAAATAATGGCTGATGGCATTCTGAAAGATTGGTATTTTCTGCCAGCCAGTAATTCATTTCGGTATTGATATTGGTGGTATAGTTGCTTCCCCATGGCGGCTGTACATGATCATTCCAGATACCCTGCAGGTTCGTAGGCCTTGAGCCGGGCCTGGAAGAAGCGATCATCAGGTAACGGCCAAACTGGTAGTACAAAACTTGCAAAGCATTATCGTGCTGTGTTTTTCCAAAACGCTTCAATCTTTCATCAGTAGGCAATTTGTCCGCTTCGGTGTTTTCACCGAGGTTTAACTTCACCCTGTTGAACAACGACTGGTAATCGGCAATATGTTTAGCACGAAGTGATTGAAAGCTTTGCTGTACAGCACGCTGCAGGTTGGCTTTGGCCTCTATGGAAGGATCTTTCCCTTCCAGTCCCGGTGATTTGTTGAATCCGTTGAAGCTGGTTGCTTCGGACAAATAGATCATTACTTCATCTGCATTACTCACTTTCAGCGCACCTGCATCTTGTTTGACAGTTCCATTGATGGCGACCAGTTTTACATGCACTTCAAAATTCATTCCCTCTCCATTCGCGTTCTCATCGTATACTACTTGGTGAGGGTCGTATTCTCGGTTGGCTACATATTTTGGCGCTTTACCTTTCAATACAAGGTAATTATCGCTCACTGCATCAATATGATACTTCAATTTACTCGTCAGCGTTGTTTGGATATTGATGGATGCTTTTTTATTGGCAGTGATCCGTACCATCATGATCTTACCGGGATGGCTGATAAATGTCTCCCTTGTGTAGGTAATATTGTCGACTGTGTATCTTACTAATGAAGTAGCATTCTGCAAATCCAAGCTGCGGTAGTAATAAGTAGGGGCAGTATCTTTTATAACTGATCTCACCCACAAATCGGCGAGTGGCAGATATCGCGCAGAATAAGAGCCCTGCATTTTTCTCCACAGTGCGCGTGCGCTGTCGTAGTTGCCTTGTTCTACCTGCGCCCTAACTTGTGGCAATATCACCGGTCCGTTAGGATTATTACCAGGATTGGGAGCGGCAGACCAAAGCGTGTTATCATTCAGTTGATAACGTTCTGTGGTTACACCACCGAAAACCATTGCACCGGTTTTACCATTGCCAAGCGGCAATGCTTCTTCCCAGATACCCGCCGGTTTCGCATACCAGAGTGTCAGCGGTGATGCTCCTTTAATAGATGCTGGCTTCACCTGTGCCTGTATCGAGCCCATGCACAGGAGGCTGAGCGCTCCCAATATTTTTTTCATCGTATCCATCCGTATAAGAATGATCGGTTTGGTATAATCAATTGAGTAATGATTGTTGCAACAAAGCTATGCTGCAACAATCATGATATATTATTTCGAAGGATACAAAGCTGCCCCGTACACATGCACAACACCATTGGTTGCTATATACCCCATAGAGCGGTCGTTGGTACGATCGTTGAACACAATCGGAGCAATATCGGCATTATTCTGGATACGCAGGTAAAACTTGCCATCCTGGTCAAAGCCCTTGCCGCCGTTTGGATTGAACGCAGAAACACTTGGATCCCAATAGCCTAACAGTGACTCCTTTGTTGCTACCGTACCGGCAGGGAGGGCTGACTGCACGGCTTTGTTCTCTACATTCAGGTCGTAATAATTGTACACTTGCTGACCGATCAGGTATTTGAAAAAGTTCTTGACCGTTTCTTTCGAATAATCTTCCCAACGGGTTGCAGGGCGTGTCTGCGGCAATCCTGTGGTGGGATTCATAACCGGGTTACCATTCGCATCCGGTACAATGATCTGGAAAACAAAGAACAATCCCTTATCCATTACCCCGGAACTGTTGAAGCCCCGCACTGCGTCGTTGTGTAGAAAGATAAAAGTTCTTCCCGGTTTCTCATATTCTGAAAGATCAAATCCACAATAATCGAGTCCTTTTTTCATCCACCGAAATACGGTATCCGTTGGCGCATCGGGTGTTCCATCTGCTCTTTTCAGCAGAAAGTCCTTGGCCGTCATGTTGATATTCGGATCGAGTGTCTTCTTTTTATAATCGTAATTCTCCTGTAAGCTGAGACCCAGCATTTTTTTACATCCGGGTAAAAAAGTGCTCGTAACTGCAAGCAGCAGCAGACAGTTGATTGTTATTTTAAGTGCTTTCATAGTTGCTGTTTTTTTATCCTCCATAACCTGGGTTCTGAACTAATTTTTTATTGGCATTCAAGACGCTCCGATTGATCGGCCACAAGATGCGCCGGGGATCGCTGAAGCCGATCGCTTCCGCTGCCGGTGTTCCCGCTGAAACCTGCCTTCTCCTCAATATCGGATCCATGATCTTTACCACATTTCCGGTACGAACCAGGTCGAACCATCTTTTTCCTTCGCCAACCAATTCCCATTGGCGTTCCTGCAAAATTGCATCGGCCATGGCCGCCTGGTTAGCTACAGGTGCACTGCCAGCTGTATAAGCTGGTAGTCCTGCTCTTGCGTGTACATAGTTCAGGTACTTCAACGCGTTATTGAGATCGCCGGTTGCATTCAATGCTTCTGCATACAACAAGTATAAATCGGCCAGCCTGTACATGGGCAGGTAAACGGGCAGTTCTTTGTAATAGTAAAGTGCCAACTCTGCAGCGGTAGATGCTTTGGTAGGATTAACCGGTGAAGCATACCATTTGATGAACCTGTCGCGATTGGATTTTGTAGCATCACTGCTGGCAGAATACGGGTCGATGGTCTGCTTGGGTCTGATATCGACAGTAGCTGGTGAAGCAACTGTTTGAGGTATTACCCAACTGTTGTATAATCCAATATCCATAACGATCGGCTTGTTATTGGCAGTCCATGATGTTGTCATACATGCGCAATCGTTCTTCAGAAAATCCCAGTGGATGCTCCATATCGATTCTATACTTGTATTGGGTGCAGTGAACATGCTTTTCCAACTGGCTTGCGGCTGCAGGTTGGCGCCGCTGGTGCCGGTATAAACGGCGCCGGTGGGACCTTTCGCTTTGAACAGGTTATTGATCCATACGATGGCGTTGGCATAGTCTTTCTTCCACATATACACATCGGCCATGATAGCGCATATCGCACCTTCGCCGAGTGTCCACACAGAAGGGGTTTGATTTTTTGTAACCAATGCATACGCCTGCGTAAGATCGGGAAGGATCACCTGGTCAATAATTTTACTGGCCGGGTCACGGGGTTTTTCCAATGTGTCCGTCAGGTCTTCCAATGGTTTTGTCCAGATCGGTGCATCGCCCCATACCCTTACGATATAGAAATAAGCCATTGCACGCATGGCATAACACTCAGACAATGCTTTATTGATCACGTCCTTTGTTACCTTACTATCTGTAAGTGCCGCGCCGGGGATGTACTTGATATTGGTATTGGCCCTTCCGATCACTGTATACAAGCCGGACCAGTCAGAAAAATCGTTATCGGTTGTCAGCGCATTCATGGCTATTTCCGTAGTGTTGATGCTGGTATAGCTCAAAAAACGGTCGAAGTTATCGGAACGATAATCGCCCCAGAATAAAGCCCTTTCCTTATACTGTGCTTCTCCTACCATCTGCTGCTGGAAACCCGAGTACATGCCAGCCATCGCTGCATCAACATCGTATTTCGATTTGAAGAATCGGCTCTGCGACACCTGTGACTGCGGTGTGAGGTCAAGGAATTTTTTACAACTGCTGAATGCAGCAACCATACTGCATGCAGCCAATATATATTTCAATCTTTTCATTGTTCTCGTTTTAGAAGTTAACGTTTACACCAAATCCAAACTCTCTTCTTTTCGGATATTTTCCGGTATCATTTCCTGGCTGCAGGATATTGGTGGCACTGAACTCAGGATCATATCCCCTGTAATTGGTCCAGGTAAGCAGGTTGGTACCATACGCATATACCGTCAATCCTTTCATGAATATTTTCTGCACGGCGTTGGGTAAAAACGTATAAGAGAGGCGCATGCTCGACAGGCGTATAAAAGATCCGTCTTCGATAAACAGGCTGTTACCATCTGTTTTCTGGTTACCGCGGTTCTTGGCTTCCGGGTAGTAAGGATATTTTGCGATGTCGCCTGGTTTCCTCCACACATTATACACCATTTCAGGACTCCCCGCACCTGTGTTGGAAGGATAGCTTTGGTTGAACAACAATGAATTGTAAACATTGGCACCAAAAGAAGCATTGACCAGGAAGGAGAGCATGAATTGTTTGTAGGTGATGTTATTGAGGATACCCAGGTAGAACTTGGGTTGTGCATTGGCCAGTACCTGGCGGTCGCGGTCGTCGATCAGGCTGTCTTTATTGGTGTTTTGCCATATCGCATCACCGCCGCGCAATTTGCCCGAAGGATCATATAAACTGTGTACATACCCGGTATAACGTTGTCCGTTGAATAGATAAACCGGCGTTCCATTGTCGTATAAAGGTTTACCGTCTTTATCGAGTACCAGCGTTAACTGATCCCAATTATCGTTATAGGCATTTGATTCATTCCAGGCATATACCCCCAGGTTTCTCCATCCGAAGAAATTACCGATCCGTCCACCTGGTTCGATATACCATTTGTTGCCCACTACAAAAGGAGTACCATCGCCCAGTTCTTTGATCCTGCCTCTTTCAAACGAAATGTTTCCACCAATTTCCCAGGTAACACCTTTATTCCTGCTTTTTGCAACAATGGGCGTTCCTTTTACAGAGAACTCAAGTCCCCTGTTTTCAAGTGTGCCCAGGTTAACTTTTACATTATCGAATCCTACTTCACCAGGCAGCGCTTTTTCATACAAAAGATCCTTTGTTGTTTTGATATAATATTCTGCTGTAAACAATAACCTGCCGTGGAAGAAAGTGAGGTCTACACCGGCATTCTGCTGTATGGTTGTTTCCCAGTGTACTTTTTCATTACCGAATGTGGGCGTGGTATAAGCGCCTCCTACACCGTTGTAGTTACCGGCAAAGATGATCTTGTTGAGATAATCATTCGAACCGATCTTGTCATTACCTACCTGGCCGATACCGATCCGGAACCTGCCATCAGAAAGTACATTACGCGTCCAATTCATGAAAGGTTCGTCGGAGAAACGCCAGCCTGCAGAAGCCGAATAAAAATTACCCCACCTTGCTTCACTGCCAAACCTGGAAGAGCCATCACGCCGGTAGATGCCTGCCAATGTGTAACGGCCTTTATAGCTGTAGTTCAATCGCGTAAACAAACTTGCGCCGGCATTGGCATCGGCATTGGTATTGGTTTTGGAAGCGGTGATATAAGAAGGATTGGTTACAAATATATCCTCGCTTACTACGTTGGCATATTCAGAGTGCGCCTGGTCGAAACGTCTTGTATCTGCATTGAAACCCAATACGCCTTGCAGACTGTGTACGCCACCAAATGTTTTATTATAGTTGAAGAATGCCTGGTACTCCCATGTGAATGTCTTTTGCATATCATTCGAACCATTGTTCTGGTCCCTGTTGGCCGAGAGGTAACGGGGTGAGAAACCAATATTCTGCCGTTGATCCAACATCGCGTTGAATGTTGTGGTGAAAATGAGGTCTTTATTGAATTGGTATTGCAGCGAATTGCTCAATTGGATGCCGAAGACTTCCGTCTTATTTGTTTCCAGCAATGCGTTGGCTACGGGGTTTCGCTTGGAACCTACATAACTGGTAAGCGATCCGTCGGGATAATAGATCAATGAATAGGCGGGCCTGTCAAACGCAACGTTCACCGTTCTGCCTATGGGTATTTCATTTCCTTTTTGCCAGATGAAAGACATATTACCTATGTACTTCAGCTTGGGGGAAGCCTGGTACTCCACATTGGTTCTTACCTGCATCCTTTTAATATAACTGTTGATGATGATCGATTTATCATCGAGATAATTCAATCCTGTATAAAAATTCAGTCCTTTTTGTCCGCCGCTCACACCCAGGTTGATCTGCTGCCTGTCTCCCAGGTTGCCCAGGAGCAATTGTTGCAAATCGTTATCGGAGTTGAATCCCGGGTTCAATGAATCGGTATTGCCGCCGGTTGAGCCTGTAGGATTGGTAGATTGTATTCTTCTGAATTCGCGAACTTCTGCTGCATTGTTTTGTGGAAGCTTATGCGCCAGTTTTCCAAAAATGCGGGAATAACTCAGGTCGATCCTGGGCTTCCCTTCTTTTCCTTTTTTAGTAGTGATGATGATCACACCATTGGCGGCACGCGCACCGTAAATGGCCGCTGAGGCTGCATCTTTCAACACTTCCACCCTTTCAATATCCATGGGGTTGATGCTGGATGCATTGGGCGTGATCACACCGTCTACCAGGTACAACGGACCGTTGCCACCATTGAGTGTAGAGGCTCCACGTATTTGAATGGAACCTTCGGCACCAGGCGCTCCGCCACCATCATTGACCACCAATACACCTGCGGCTTGTCCTTGCAAGGCGTCGAACAGGTTTACCGGTTGTCTTTCTTCAATGTTCTTGGAGTTGATAGAAGAAATGGCACCGGTTACATCTCTTTTCTTCTGGGTGCCATAACCCACCACTACTACTTCATCGAGGTCTGATGCGGAGGCCGTTAAGGAAGAATTGATGACTGTTCTTCCGTTGACGGGCTCTTCTTTACTTGAGTATCCCACATGAGAAAATACCAGCACATCCTTTGCTTCGGCGTTGATGGTGAATTTACCATCGGCATTGGTAACGGTTGCTGACTGGGCTTTTCCTTTAACAGAAACTGTTGCACCGGATAAGGATTCTCCTTTAGCATCTTTGAGAGTTCCGGTGATCTTGAGCGTTTGTGCATGCGCCCAACTAAAAGAGAGTAGTAGTGCAATTAGCAATAAAGGTCGCGTCTTGTAGTTTGCACCGGACACAATAAGACGCCGGATGATCGTTGTTTTCATCATAGCAGGCAGTTTTGGTTTCGCAATTAGCTTAGTGGTGCAAGTAAGCTTTTTTAAATCGCGGCCCTGCCTGATTTGTTTACATAGTAGTAAACTATTTTAACCTCATTTTAAGGTGTATTTTGAAATAATTGGCATACGGAGTTTAATTTTTTGCCAGTGTTATTGTAATCCCCTGCTGATGCCCATTTCCAGGCCTCTCAATTCCGCCATACCGCGCAAACGGCCGATGGCTGAATAACCGGGATTGGTTTTTTTCTTAAGATCATCCAGCATCTGGTGTCCATGATCGGAACGCATATAGATGGCCTTGTTTCTGCGGCGCATGATGTGTACAATCTCTTTTACCACACCGTACATGTCTACATCGCCTTCGAGGTGATTGTCTTCATAAAAATCGCCCAGCCCGTTTCGCTTGGTAGCACGGAGGTGCACAAAGTTGATCTTGTTGCCGAATTGTTTGAGCATGGCTACCAGGTCATTGTCTGCCCGCACACCAAAAGAACCCGTACAGAAACAAAGTCCGTTGTGGTCCGATGGAATGGCATCGAACAATGCCTGTACATCACTGGCAGAAGTAACCACGCGGGGCAAGCCTAGTATCGCAAAAGGCGGGTCATCGGGGTGAATGACCATGTAAACGCCTGCTTCTTCGGCAACTGGTATCACTTGTTGTAAGAAATAAATAAGGTTGGAACGCAATTTCGCAGCGTCAATATTACTGTATGTATCTAATGCCTGTTGGAACTGTGCCAGTGTAAAGCTTTCTTCGCTACCGGGCAGTCCTGCAATGATATTTTTTTGCAGCAGCTTTTGTTCTTCATCGGTCATGTTATCGAAACGCTGCTTGCCTCTTTGCAGTTCTTCGGGCGTATAATCTTTTTCTGCACCTGCACGTTTCAGCATGAATACATCAAAAGCAATGAATGCTGCTTTCTCAAAGCGCAGCGCTTTTGATCCGTCTTCTACTGTATAACTGAGATCGGTGCGGGTCCAGTCGAGCACCGGCATAAAATTATACGTAAGCACCCTGATATTACAAGCCGCGAGGTTGCGTATGCATTGCTTGTAATTTTCTATATAAGTATTGAAGTCTCCTGATTGTGTTTTGATGTCTTCATGAACCGGCACGCTTTCTACCACATCCCAGCTTAATCCGGCTGCTGCAATTTCTTCCTGTCTTTTTTGAATTTCAGCGATGGTCCATATTCCGCCATTGGGAATATGATGCAACGCTGTTACCACACCCGTGCAGCCCGCCTGTCGTATATCAGAAAGACTTACCGGATCGTTGGGGCCAAACCATCGCATGGTATGCACCATTTTCGGAAGTCCATTTTTATGCTCAGTCATTTTTATTATGCAGTTTTAGATATGTATTGAAGGGTTATTCAGCGGTATTTATACGCCGCCGAAAATAGAGAAGCCACCATCCACGCAGATCATGGCGCCTGTTACAAATTTCGATGCATCACTCAGCAGCCATACCAGGGCGCCTTTTAATTCATCGGCATGTCCGAATCTTTTGAATGGTGTTTGTTTGATCACCAGTCCACCTCTTTCTGTATAGCCGCCATCGGGTGTAGTGAGCAGGTTGCGGTTTTGTTCTGTCAGGAAAAAGCCGGGAGCCAATGCATTCATTCTTATTTTATCGCCATAACGATTCGCCAGTTCAACGGCAAACCATTGTGTATAGCAATCTACCGCAGCCTTACCCATGTTGTAACCCAACACTTTGGTGATGGCGCGTTTGGAATTCATGGAAGAGATATTAACGATGCTCCCCTGTCCGTTTTGTGCAATAGCTTCCCCGAATACCTGTGTAGGGATCAGTGTTCCCCAGAGGTTCAGGTCCATCACCTGCTTCATGCCATTCATGCTCATCTTGAAAATATCTTCGTTGGGTTGTAATACACCTGCGGGCATATTACCGCCGGCGGCATTCACCAGGCCATCTATTTTTCCGAATGTAGATAACACTTTATCCCTCGCTGCTGCCAGTTGATCTTCTTTCAAAGCATCTGCTACCAATGCCAGCGCTTTACCGCCTGCTGCGTTGATGGCATTCGCCCTTTCGTTTGCAACGGCTTCATTCCTCCCCAGGATACCTACTGCGCCACCTGCTTCTACAATGGCATTTACAAATGCGTTTCCTAAAATACCGGTGCCGCCGGTAACCACTACCACTTTGCCTTTCAGCGAAAAATCGTTCTCCATAATAATATATTCAAAATGATTTATGTATACAAGTTTAAAGGCCGCACAACCTACACCAGTTCACCGTAAAAAGATTGGCAGATTACTAAGTTATTTTGATGTGGCTCATTTCACCCACCGGTGTTGTTGCATCCAGGCATGCAGTTGGTCCATCCATTGCACGGTGCTGGTCCGGTTATGCATACCGAATCCATGTCCGCCTTTCTCATAAAAATAAGTGGTGGCTTCCACGCCATTCTTTTTGAGCGCTTCTGCAAATACCAGGCTGTTACCCGGCGGAACGGCTTTGTCATCATTCGCATGTACCAGGAAGGCGGGCGGTGTTTGCGGGGTTACCTGTAATTCGTTACTGAAGAATTTATCTTGTTCTGCTGTTAGCTTTGCACCCAACAAGTTTTTTCTGCTGCCTGCATGCATCAGTTCTTTGGAGAAGCTGATCACAGGATAACCCAACACCATGAAATCGGGTCGCAGGCTTGTTTTGTGCGGGTTATCGATATAGGCTTGTTTGAAATGTGTGCCGGCCGTAGAAGCCAGATGGCCGCCGGCGCTGAAGCCTGCGATGCCTATCCTGTTTGATTGGATATGCCACTGTTTCCGGTTCTCCCTCACGAACTGGATAGCCCTCTGTGCATCCTGCAGCGGGCCTATGGTTTTATCCACCATGATGGAATCATCGGGCAGCCTGTATTTCAACACAAAGGCAGTAACGCCCCACTCGTTGAATTGTTTAGCTACATCAATTCCTTCGTGGCTGAATGCCAGTATGCTGTAAGCGCCGCCCGGACAAATGATCACCGCCGTACCGTTGGCCTTACCGGCAGGTGGTGTAAACACAGTAAGCGTAGGCACTGTTACATGGCTGATGCGTAGTATACCATCTTTACCCAGTTCGCTTTTTTCTTCCATGGTGACCTGCTTTGCATTCGGTACAGCATCTTTATACAAAGGGATCACTTGTTGCGCTTTGGCTTGGTGAATTGACATACAGGAAATAACGGCAATGAAAAAGGTTATTTTGTTCATAGAGGTATGAAATTGCCATGAAGATAAGCACTACCCGGGAATGTAAAATGTACTACCCTGTTGCCCACTCAGTTGTTCTAAGATTAATGTATATTTAATTCCGATTGCATTCTTTGATGCCCAGTTGCGCAGTAATAATCGCAGAGGCTGAAAATGAACTCATGGAAACACAAAGTATCTTGTTAACCTTCAGAGAGAAAATGAAAGACTTCCTCACTTTGAATGAGGAAGAGTGGTTGGTTTTTGCAGATTATATTTCGATCAGGGAACTCACAAAAAATGAATGCTTTGCCCGAGCCGGTAAGGTTTGCCGCGAATTGGGTTTTATTATTCAGGGAGGCTTACGCTATTGCAGCCAGGTGGAAGGAAAAGAAATCACGGGATATTTTTGTTTTGAAAACAGCTTTGTTACAGCTTTAAAAAGCTACCATACAGGGGAACCTTGCCTTTATGATATCAGAGCCCTCGACAAAACCATTTTGGTTACCCTCACTAAAAAAAACATGGAAGCCCTGTATGCACATCCCCTCTTATGTGATAAGATTGAAAGGTTTGGCAGGTTGGTAGCGGAAAACTTCAACCTTCTTTTTGAAGACAGGTTAAAGGCGTTCGTGATAAAAACTCCGGAAGAACGATACCTCGATTTGCTGGAGTCTGGAAAAGATATCATAAACCGGATCCCGGTACAATACATTGCACAGTTTATTGGCATAACACCCGTTTCCCTTTCCCGTATCAGAAAACGTATCCTCGATGCAACCCAGAATGCAGTGAAAAAAGCTTCCTGAAGACATAATTTCCTCACGCTATCATTTCTTATCTTTTGTAAAGAGCCTGGCATTTCTCTCCTGTTAATTTTACACCTGTAAATCAGTTGGCCTGCCATTGTATGAATCTACGTGGTGAGGTCAGTTTTAGTAAATCACAACACGAACAATCGATTTTCAGGAGAACCTTATTATGAATAGTATCATCACCCTCTTTCAGTTTGTCTTAATAATAATCACGCTGCTGCTGGCAGTATTATCCAGTTTCCGGATAGCGATTTTTTCTGCATGGACTTCTTTATTCGCACGGTCACGCGTTGGAAGAATCTTGCAGATATTACTTCTCTGGGTTGCCTTTTTGGTGGCTCTGCTTGGGATTGCTATTCCCTTTTTCGCTTTCTTTAGCGCCTGCCTGGCTTTTCTTTCATCAATTCCGCTGGCGCTTCGGGCTAATCATGTAAAAGGTTTTGGGGGATGGTCTTTGCCGGTTGTTTTAGCCACTGTTTCAGTTTTTGTTGCAGCAGGTCAGCCGCTGGGTCTGAAAGTGCTGGCCCTGCCTAAAGCAGATAGCCTGCCCTTCCGTCCGGTTGCTTATCGCGTGGTGAAGACATACGAGGAAGGATTTGGTTTTGAAGGGATCGCAGCAAGTAATAATGGAAACCTATACTTATCTGGTAACCAGGATCTTGACTTTACAAGGAGTGATTACTATCACAGTGCAAAGGGAAAACTGATTGAGCGAAAACCGGATGGCACTGAGAAAATCCTTTTTCAAACACCCCTTGGATTTACAGCTGGCGTACCTGTTATCGCCGAAGATGGTTCTGTTTACCTGACCAGTCACGGCGATACTTCATGTATCTGGCATATTGATACAAGCGGTAAGGCAAATAAACTTGCACAGTTACCTAAAGGTGCCTGGCCCAATGGTATAGATATCGGACCGGATCATATGCTGTATTCCCCCGACAGTCATTTGGGTGTTATCTGGCGCATCAACCCAGCTACAGGAAGCGTAGAAGAAGCGCTGCGTGATCAGGCATTATTAGCCCGTCAATTTATTGCACTGGCACCCGGAGCCAACGGCCTGCATTTTAAGGGGCGGGATATGATTGTGACAGTTTCAGACAGAACAACTATTCT
Organism: Asinibacterium sp. OR53; assembly: GCF_000515315.1. Classification (NCBI taxonomy): domain Bacteria; kingdom Pseudomonadati; phylum Bacteroidota; class Chitinophagia; order Chitinophagales; family Chitinophagaceae; genus Asinibacterium; species Asinibacterium sp. OR53. The sequence goes on along the minus strand of NZ_KI911562.1, from coordinate 1,995,529 downwards.
TGTCTATTCAATGGATGAGCAGGGAAGTTTCGGTCCGGCAAAATTGTTAGCCAAAGGAATTCCCAGCGACGATTTCGCCATCAGACAGGACGGATCTTTATTCATTACAACTCATCCCTATAACACAATTGTACATATTTCCCCTAGTGGAGAACGAATCATTATCGGCAAAGAACAACAGCACATATTGGGTCCAACCGATGCAGTTTTTGGAAGGTCCCCTTCAGATCAGAATACATTGTACATAGTAACCGATGGAGGAGCTTTCACCCGAGGCGCTAAATCACGCGGAGAACTCATTGCGATGGAGCCATGAACCGTCAGGGCTTTTTTAGTGGATCATTCCGGCTGCTTCGATCGCTGAGAAATGACAATAAATTTTTCTGACCCATTTCTATCCCAATTTTAAAATGTGAAGGCCTTTTTTGGGTTCAATTACAGAATATAATACATTTGCCGCCACACTGGGGGATTAGCTCAGTTGGCTAGAGCGCTTGCATGGCATGCAAGAGGCCACCGGTTCGAATCCGGTATTCTCCACTCAATAATGACAAGGGTTTCATTGAAAAATGAAACCCTTGTGTTTTTTCTGGTTTAAACATGGTTTAAACATTTTTTCAGTAGCTAAACACCATCTTAAAGGGAGGAATACGGGAGTTTATTAAAGGATACGCTGACCATTTCGAAATTATAAAAGGGAAAGCCGATTGTAGCCTATTTAATTTAAAATTCGAACTCGATAGTTATAGACTCCCTTATCTGTTTTGAATCCTAATGTAAACTCTTCATTATTAAAGAATAATACTCTGAACTTTTGGTTGCTTTCTTTATCGATTTTTGCAGTCATATAAATTAATCCGCTTTCTTCGGCAATACTCGTTAATTCTACATTCCGGCTGACCGATTTAGAATCAAGGGTAGTGTTGAAATTTAATGGGTCAAGGAGGTTATAGGTGTTTTTAAACTCCAAATATTCTATCGCACTAAATAGCCGCCTAGTTCCAATGGCCTGTTTGAATTCATCTAATGAGGGCAAATCACTTGAATAGCAGATGCCAGATATAGTTGTAACGGTTGGTTGGGGCTCTTTTACTACTTGACCGTTATACGTTTCCGCAGGTATGTTGTCAGTAGTTGTGAATTGGGTCGTATAGATTATATTAGCACCTTCCATTGCGGCTTGCATTTTCATTTTACGAACAGCTCTTTCTTTTACTTTTTCAATAGAAGAAAAGGTCGTAGTTCCTTTTGCTTTTGCGCTGGCTTCACCTAGTTTGTACAAACCTTTTACTTCATCAGCTACGGCTGTTAAGGTTACATTTTCATAATCTTTGCCAGACTGAACATTTTTATATGATGTGGAATTTGAAAATTTTTGTACTCTTCCAGATTTGAAAACTATTTTTCTAACAACATTTTTGCTTAGATTATTTATCAAATCTTCATTTGGGTAAGTAAATTTTATGCTATTCTCACCTATTTCTTTTACACTTCCAATTACTCTTCCTGTTGATGTGTAGATTGTGTCATTTTGACTAATCGCTGCTAGAGGTACAAATGCTAGGATAAGCATCGATTTTGCAATACCTTTTTCCTTTGATCTTTGGAATGTTTGCATAAGACTTTGAAGGGGCAGCATAACTTGTGATAAGCTTGCTAGTACTTTGGCCGGTTTCATAAAATGATAGATATTAATTGCCTTAGTCCCTTGAGGCATGTATTAAATAAATCAGCGTGGGACATATAGCCAAACTGTGAGAAAGGTACTGGTATACCCACAACCCAGAATGACAAAAGCCCACGCCTTAACGTGAGCGTTCTTGCCTTCATTCTGTAGTTGTGAAAAAATTACCAGTTTTATCTCAACAGAAATCAGCTAAACGCTAATATTTTCAATGGTAAATATATAAATTATAAGACACAATGCTATTTAAATGATAAAATGGTAATGTGTCAGTTTGAACAATCAGCTAAATTTAACTAACTCAAAAAGGCCAATTTCTATCATTTTTTTTATTACTTCATAAGGGCTTTTCCTAACTGTAAATGTCGTTGGTACTCCGATTACGGTTATAACGCACATATTTCCATTTTCATGCAAAGCGCTAATATCTTCGGCGGCTATAAAACAGGCTCGATTGTTTGCATCTGTCAACTCTAAATAGTGTTTCATTTTTAATTTTTTTGGTGAGAAATCATCAGTTACCCCACAATATCATCAATTTTCATGTCAATTTCTACTAACTGCACTCATTGGCAACGCCCTATTTAAGCTTTTATGTAGACAGACAAAATTGTAATGAAAATAGTGTGATTGGAGATCGCCATGAAGCATAAGATAAAACCACTCAAAAGTGTTTTTATCTTGTGTGCAGCTGAAAGGTGTTAATGATATCCGAAACTTTACGAAGTAAAAAAAATTGCCAATGGCAATTTACGTTTTTTTGCCCTCTTTTCCTAAAAAAAGAAAATCATTAACTCGAATTACTCTCTACTCGAATCCCAATAAGATAATAAGAGTAATTCGAGTAATTAACACCATAAGGCTAACTACTCGAACGAAAATAGAAGACAGAATGTATATTCCAGTGTTTCGAGTAATCGAGTAATTGTCTTTTTTAAGTTTTTGCAATTACAAAATAACCTTTTACTGAATGCTTCTTTTCAGCAGTGTAGTTGCTTATTTTTTCAAATCCCAAAATCTTCATTGCTTTTCCAATTTTTCTGTCATTTAGTTTTATAGCAGGATGTCTAAGGGCTAGAAAATCCAAAATATCAGTTGCGGTCTTAAATTCTCCTTCATTTCTTGAAGCTGATTGGAAGTATTTATCAATTAATTCAATCTCCGAACTACTGATTAGATGTTTACTATTAGCTTTTTCATTCTCTTTGAGTTCCTCTGCGGTTAGTTGATATTGAAAGCCACTTTTGTAAAGCGTATAAGCTTGTCGCCAAATGTCGTTTATGTTAATATCTTTCATATAGGCGAAATTGATTATTCCGGCAACCTCAAAGCATTGCCATCGTACATTCCCTGTTTCGTCTACTAAAAATTCATCATTATTTGTTGAACCTATAAAATTTGCTCTACGTGGTTGTGTGGTACTTCTTTTAGCGTAGGGTAGGCGTACACTTATTTTGTCTTTGCTAATAAAGCTTTTTAGCGCATTAATCTCGACTTTTGATAAGGTTGCCAATTCATCAAGATTGATTAGAAAATTTGATGATAATGCAATTAGCCCGTCTTTGTCTTGTGATACATATTCTGTAAAATAATCATTCAGCTCAGTTGGACAAAGCCATCTGCAAAAAGTAGATTTTCCGGTATTCTGCCCCTCCCCAACAAGTACAAAAACCTGTTTATTAAATACAGTAGGTTCTAAAGCGCATGCAACACAGCGAACTAAATATTTTTTGAATTGGATTTTAAATCTTTTTTTATCGGTGATGTAAGCTTCCCCTGAATGTTACCCATGTGAGGTTAGAGTTAACGACCAAAAGCTTGTTAACTTTAAACTTTGAAACACATGAAAAAAGGAAGATTTACCGAAGCGCAGATTGTATCTGCAATGAAGAAACAGGAATCAGGAATTGCTGTTAAAGAGATTGCCCGAGAGATGGGTATCAGCGAAGCAACGTTTTACAATTGGAAGGCTAAGTATGGAGGCATGGAAGTGAGTGATGTTGTAAAAATGAAGCAGATGGAAGCTGAGATCAGTGAGTACAAGAAGATCGTGGCGGAGTTAAGCCTGGAGAACCGGGCAATGAAGAACCTGATCGCAAAAAAGTTTTAACGCCTGAAGCGAAACGGGAAACTGTTCATCATCTGATGGAAGAAGAGCAGTTAAGTAACCGTAAGGCGTGCGAACTGGCAGGTATATCCCGCAACACCTACCGGTATCAACCAAAACCTAAGGATGACAGTGAAGTTCAGGATGCACTGACGGTTTTAACAACCAAACATGTTGCCATTGGATTTTGGCAGTGTTGCTATCGTCTTTGGAATAAAGGGCATGAATGGAATCATAAACGGATCTATCGGGTATACACAGATATGAAGCTGAATATCCGTCGCAGAGGCAAGAAACGGCTCCCAGAGCGGATAAAGCAACCCTTAAACGTTCCAACAGCACCTAACCAGGTATGGAGCATTGATTTTATGACCGACACGCTCGTAGATGGCAGAAGGTTCCGATTGTTCAATGTGATGGATGATTTTAACCGTGAATCGCTGGCGATAGAGGTTGACACCTCACTTCCGGCACTCAGGGTGATCAGGGTACTGGAAAGACTGATTGTTCAGCGAGGCAAGCCTGCCAATATCCGTTGCGACAATGGCCCAGAGTTTATCAGCCACAAACTGGAAGAGTGGTGCAATGATGAGCAAAGACAGATTACGATACAATTTATTCAACCGGGGAAACCCACACAAAATGCATACATAGAAAGGAAGAATGGAAGCATCAGAAGAGAAGTATTGAATGCTTACCTGTTTTATCGTTTGTCAGAAGTGAGAGAACAGACCGAAGAGTGGAGGATCGACTATAACACTGAACGACCACACAAATCGTTAGGTTATCTCTCACCGATCAGGTATGCGCAAATGATGGAAGAACGAAAAAACCTTATCTTAGAAAACTCTAACTAAGCGTGGGTAAAAATAAAGGGGAGCCGACAGGTGCAGTTTCAATTTCTTTTATCAACTATAAACTTCCTGACTTCGTTTTGCTTCAAGTTCGTGACCAAATTTAAAGTCAGTCCACTTTGTAAACCAAAACTTTTCTTTTTCGATTATACCAATGTGCTTCGTTGAATCTACCCCAGATAAAGATAGCAATTTCTTCTTGTATCGGTATTTAATCTCCTTGTCAGTTTTCGTTTGGTCGTCGAGATATGGACAAGTCAACATATCCATAAGCAGAAAGACCAGTTCGGCCTTCTTTCTAATATTGTCCCTTCCCTCAACTTTAAACAATGATGTAACATGTTTCATTAATGCATATCGCAAATGTTTGTATCGATCAGCATCCTTAATGTAAAAAAACAGAACGGTGATTGAAAAGTAATTTAGAGGGCGTATTTCAAACTTCTTTTCGTCTGCATTATTTATCTCAATGTTAAAATATTTACACAGTGCCCTTATATCTAATCTATATTCTCTACCCAGTTCTCTTAATGCAACTAATAGGTAAAGAGTTTCAACTTGAATATGTTCGGAAGATTTGTTTTTATTCAACACCTGACTTACTTCATCTGAAATCTTTTTGAAAACTTTGTGTTTGTTGTCAAAGGAAAATGTATCAGATTTGTCTTTATTGTTCCGGTTAATAAATGATGTGATCCTATCGATTATCACACATAACTTAATAGTTGAGTTTACCCTAGGCGAAGCCGAATATAGAAAAAAAGCCACATCAAGGATTTGTAGAAATGCTTCTGTATATGTCTTTTCCTTTTTGATATTTTTTTCTGATTCATCGTAAGTGGAAATTAGTTTCTCAACCTTCTTGTCAATTGATGCCAAAACATAATTGAGTATGTCTTTATACTCGACCTTTGTTTCTTTAATAATAGTCTTAAATCTCGTAATTAATTTATTGGAGCTAACATAAATTTTGTATTTAGCTTCTTTACTTTCTTCAATATCATTGTCAATTGAAGATTCTTCTTCCACCATCTTGTCAACTTCTACAGTTTTGTCTTGCTCATTTACTTTAAAGGTTAAATCTTTATTCAACAGATCGCTAATTTTTTGCTTGGCAATACTTAACTCTGTTATTATTGGCTTGTCATACAATTTTGATTTTGAATCATTCAGATGCAATTTGTACTTTCTCAATTCCAGTTTAAAAAGTGAGTGTATAGATTCCTTGGTGGTCTCCTCATTATAAAAAACAAAGTAGTCATCCACATAACGAAATACTTCATAATCCTTTTTGTGAACTTTCCCTTCCTTTCTCAATTCTTTATAAACAGCATCATCTATTTGTTGCAAAATCAATTCTGCAAATATTCTTGAGAACTCTGAACCAATTATTATTCCATTGGTCTCACCGTAATTAAGGTTTTGCATTAACTTATCAAACAAACCTGCGAATGTAGAGTGCACATCTGGGAAAGTGTCCTTCACAATTTCTTTGTTGAGCAAAGCCCAAGCAATAGAATGGGTGTAGATACTGTCAAAGCATTTAGAAATATCAAACTTGAAAAGCTTGTTATATTTTTTCTCGCATTGATGATATTGATAAGATTCATAAAATCTATGAATGTTACTGTATTCCTTTATGTGAAAATAATGTTTGAGGTTCTTATAACTTGTTTTGGAAAAGGCGTCATTTTTTTCATCAATCTCTCTTCCAAATTCTTTTTTTAACTTTTTTGGTTTTTGATAAATGTATTTTGCAACTTTGTTGGGTTTTCTAATTGAAAATCGACTGATGTTTGAATAGTATAAAATCGTATCCCTATATTTTTCATAAAAATCAATTATATCTAATTGATTTTTTGGATGAATAATTGTAAGGTCTCTGAAATCACTCTCCTTGTGAGAAATTTTAAAACTGAATGGGATTTTCTTCAAGTCAGTTATATCACTAATCTTAATTTCATTATTCAGAATTACTTTTTCTTCTTTAAAACCCAATAGAAGTTTTAGAATCTCTTCAATGAATAAATCCTCCTTTGGCCAAACAATTTTTTTACAGCCGTCAGGACTTACTGCTACTTTGATTTTATTTTTAACAAGAAAATTATAGAAATGTCTGTTTGAATAAGTTATTGGAATTTCAAATGGTAAAACGTCAGAAAGAATAACCCGTTCCTTTGAGTAATTAATTGGTATTTTTTTGCGTTTCATATTATGCTTTAGAAAGTTTTTAATATTTCGCTCAGTGTAACGCTCTTAGTTTTAGAATTAAAGTTCACATACTTTTTTTTCTCAAAGCCCTCTTTAAAGCTAAATGATTTCAATCTCCTTCGTAAATCTACATTGGTGATTTTAGCATCAATTTCGTCAGCCAAAAACTTATCCAATTCAATTAAATCGTCTAATGGTTGAGAGAGGAGACTATTAGTATAATAAACTCCAACTAAAACATTTGATTTATTATTCTCCAAACGGGTATTGCCTGTAAGGAAATTTAAACTGTGAATCAATTTTTTTCTTGCACCTCTTGAATCATATTTGCTTTGAGTATTGAATTCATCAACAACATTAGTAATCCTGCTTTTGTACTTATTCATCTTATTGTTGGTCAATTTAATTTGAACAAGCTTTAAGTTATTGAATTGAAATTTGTAGCCTAAAAAATCAAATTCTATAGCTGCATTACTTTTTACAAGGTCAAGTTCGGTAGTCTTCAATGAATTCATTTTTAAACCGGTGCCAGTTTCTATGATATCCTTAACCTGGGCTATGTAAGTGGGTGTTTTTTGTTTTGTTGTAGGGGTGAAAATAATAATTATGTCATCAACATATCTTGCATAGTAAGTAACATCTTTGAGCGAAGAAATTTCTCTGTCAATGTCTCTCATATACAACTCCGCTAAATAGGCGCTAATACCGATTCCTCTTGGAATGCCTATTTTATCCGATGCTCCGGATACTACAAGAAAATCTTTAAGAATTTTCCATATAAGTTTCTTACTTAAAAAACTTAATATAGGATTGTCGTTAATTTTTGCAGTTAGTTTGTCATGCGGAATAGATTCATAAAAACTTTTTACATCTGTCCTTAAAACTATTTTAGGAAAGTTGTCTGTTAGCAATGAATTAATTTGATTAACAATAGCAAATCTGTTCGCTTGCTTTACATTGAAGGACTTCCTCACATTGTATTGTAGTTGTTTAATAGCGAAATAATTTTCCGCAGTTGCCGAGGTGATGTAAACTGGCTTATCATCAGTCTCAACTCTTGTAATTGTAATCTTAAATTGTGGATCTAAAAGTTCTTCGCTAACCTCATTCAAATACTTTTCAATGAGGGCTTGTTTAAGATTTATTTTGGTGAGTTTTTCCTCATTAAGTTTTGCAAGAACCTCTTCATCTGTAACTCCGAAACGAAGTTGTGTCCGAATTTGTTTATTTATTTCTGCTATTGCTTGGGTCGCCTCAAATATTGAAAGGAAGAATTCCTTTTCAAGATTTCTTCCTTTTCTATTTTCGTAGGATAGTATTTTCTTAAAGTTGTCAACCGAGAATGATTGGTCCATTAGCAGTAGTTCTTTTTTGTTTTTTTCCTTATCAAGAAAAAAGCAACGTATACAAATTTGTTTTCTTGGCGTTAACTCTGCTATTCTTCTTTATAGTCAACGTTAACTCTTTTCACAGAATAGATTTGCTCGCCTCATCTAAAATAGTGTTTTCAAAACTATCCAAATAAATTTTCGTCGTTTTTTCACTATCGTGCCCCATTGCCTCACTTATTACTGATGTAGAAATACCGCTTCTTTTCAGATTCGTTGCGAAAGAATGCCTTGCCACATAAGTAGTTAGCTTTTCCTTGATGCCTGTTTTATCGGCAATTGTTTTGAGGTCGTGGTTTACTATCCGAAGCATCTTAACAAGCCTGTTTCTTACACTTTGCTGAGTTTCGTATGAATGGCTCAAAATGGGAAAAATAAAGCTGTTTTCATCCTCGTACTGGTATTTTTTATAATACTCCAAAATCTTGATGGCTGGCGGTAACAAAGCAATTGTAAAATCCTCTTTTGTTTTGCGTCTTGAATATACAAGCCTGCCGTTCTTAATATTTTCCCATTTCAGGAAAGCCATATCAATAAAGTTGATTCCCCGGTTATAGTAGCTGAAAAGGAAATAGTTTTTGGCATTTAATAGACCCTGATCATCCTTTATTTTGAGGGTTTCGATTTTCCTAATCTGCTCTTTGGTAATTGCTCTCTTCCGCGTCTTAATCCGTCTGAACTTGGTGAAATTAATATCCTTGAAAGGATCAAAGTCGGTTTTGACAATCCCATCTTTTCGGGCATAGTTAATAAGTGTTTTAAAAGTTCTTAGGAAGACAAAAACAGAATTGGGTGTTACGCCTCTCTCGTAAAAGGCATCTTCATATTTTGTAAGAAAGCTAGTAGTGATGTCTGAAAAATGTAAATCCCTGTCGTTCCTGAAAGTTTTTAGGCTGTTTTTGGTGGATTTGAAAATACTGGCATAGCCAAGCCGGTTTGTAACGGTCAAGCGTTTTATAACTTCATCGAAATACTGGAATACCGTTTTTTTATTGACTACGGAAGTTTTCAGTTTGGATTTTATTTCCTCAGCAGAAACATCTTTTTCATCGTTGTGCAGTTCAAGCAATAGCTTATTGGCTGCCAGTTTCTTTTTATCAATGGCAATAAGCATTTCCTTATAAAGGGGATGTTTCTTTTTTGGCAGGTTATTTTCGTTATCCCAAAGTTCTTTAGAGCAACTCATGTGCAGGGATAAGTATTTAGACTTCCTGTCTTTAATAACCCTGAGCATAATGGGGTGCTCGCCGTTATTTAGGGTTTTTGACGTGTATAAAACCGCTTTTATCGAGGCCATCGGGATAGGCTTGGTTTAAACATGGTTTAAACAAATCTAATAAAAAAGCATAAATATGAGAAAGAAAGGGTAAGATAGAATTTTAATATGCTGTTGATTATCAATTAAAAAGAATACAAATCAAAAAATCAATAATCAGTAATTATTTGCATGGCATGCAAGAGGCCACCGGTTCGAATCCGGTATTCTCCACATTACTTATCAGGCACTTACGTATTCTCGTAAGTGCTTTTTTGTTTCCAGTATACTCCACCCTGGGCTATGAACAACTAAATGCCCTTATCTCCGGAACCTATAACTAAGAGTCCTAGTTAAGTGGGCAGCAAATACTTGAAATACGTGTTCGATTAAAATCAGTCAAGCCTCTCTCTTCATTTTTAAGGCTTCAGGATAAGGAAGCTTTTTTATTATACATACAATAACAAAAAGAGCCCCTAAGAGGGCTCTTTAAAAACTTAACCTGCAAACTTAATTAGCACAAAGCTAAACAGCGGCATCGCAGGGATTCACTACAAAGGTAGAAGATGTAGTAGATACGAAAAATTTACTCCCATACCTCTGCCTTTCCTTCAAGCCAAAGCTTCACCGATTGTGTAGTAACAGATTTAGGTCTTTCAAGCGGCAATCCGAGGGCGCGATCCCAGCAGAGACTGGCCAGTACGCCCAATGCACGGCTTACGGCAAACAATACGGTATAGAATTCGTATTCTACCAATCCATAATGCACCAGTAAAGCACCGCTGTGCGCATCTACGTTAGGCCAGGGATTCTTGATCTTACCCAGCGACTGCAGGATGGGTGGCACGGTATCGTAAATTTTCCAAACTGTATTTACCAGTTTATCATCGGGCATGTGCTTTTTACCAAATTCCATCTGTGCAGTGAACCGAGGATCGGTCTTGCGCAATACGGCATGTCCATAACCGGGCACTACTTTACCGGAAGCCAGTGTCTTGCGTACGTACTCTTCTATTTGTTCTTTAGAAGGCGTATCGGTACCTAACTCTTCCTGCATTTCAAAAATCCACTTAATCACTTCCTGGTTGGCCAGTCCGTGCAAGGGGCCCGCCAGTCCGTTCATACCTGCGGCATAACTCAGAAAAGGATCACTCAGCGCAGAACCCACCAGGTGTGTAGTATGTGCTGATACGTTTCCGCCCTCATGATCGGCGTGGATGGTCATATACAAGCGCATCAGTTCTTTGAAGCTTTCATCTTCAAAGCCCATCATGTGGGCCAGGTTACCGGCCCAGTCGAGCAATCCGTTCGGCTGTATATGATCGTTGTTCTTGTATTTCCTGCGATAGATATAAGCGGCGATACGCGGCAGCCTGGCAATCAGGTCCATCGCATCGTCGTAGATAGGGTTCCAGTAATCTTTTTTATTGATGCCTTTGGCGTATTCCTTGGCAAAATTGCTTTCTGTTTGCAAGGCCATCACACCCGTAACGAACATGGTCATGGGATGCGTATTGATAGGCAATGCATCGATGATATCGAATACGTGATTGGGCACATGGCTGCGGCGTTGCCATACACTGGTGATCTCCGCTGCATCTTCTTCCTTGGGTAATTCACCCATCAACATCAGGTAAAACAATCCTTCGGGTAAGGGCTCTCCGCCTTCGGGTGCTTTGGGCAATTTTTGTTGCAGTTCAGGAATGGAATACCCGCGAAAACGGATGCCTTCCTGTGCATCGAGTAAACTGGTTTCTGTAACCAGTCCGGTCATGCCCCTCATTCCCTGGTAAATCTGTGCAAGTGTTACTTCGCCAATTTTCTTGCTGCCGTGTTCTTTTAATAACTCTTTGATTTCTGTGTTAGCCGCGTCCGCTGTTACCTTGAACCGCTCTTTGATCGTCCCCATGACACTTTTTTTATGAAACGCAACAGATGATATACAATCTGTTCCTGATGTTAAAAAATGGATGGCTAAAGGTAACGCAACTTGCTGTTGGTAACAAATGAATTAGGACGAATCGCTCTAAATAAAGGTAATTTCTACTTGGGAGCCCGCTTATAAAGTCGCATAATCACAAAAACGAATATAATATTGGGTATCCAGGCCGCCAGCAAGGGAGGCAGGCTGCCCTTAGTAGAAAAGATAGTAGAAAAGCGGTCGGTGATGATGAACAGAGCGGCCGTTACAAAGCCCACCGCCAGGTGTACCCCGCTTCCTCCCCTCACTTTACGACCACCCACAATCGCACCAATCAGGGTCAGGAGCAATACTGTTACACAGGTGGCATCACGGCGATAGCGTTCCACTTTGAGGTCGTTGAGTCCCTCCGAACCGCGTAACTCTTCCAGCTTTATAAACCGGTCGAGGTCGGGTGTGGTCAGTTTATCTTTCGTGTATTTATCCCTGCTGAGATCGTAGGGCTTGAAATTGAATTGCATGCTTTGGCTGAAATTCATGCTCATCTGTTCTTTCAATGGCTCTACTTTACGGTCTACCAGGTACTCCAATTTCCATTTTTTAGTAGCCGTATCCCAGGTAATACCATCGGCCCGCATATTCTCTATTACCTTCCCATTCTTCACCTTATAAGCAAAAAATGGCCCGCCTCTTTTACCCAGCGTATCATACGAATAAATGCCCGCATAGGTAAACGAATCTATGCGCAGGTAAATATTGCTGCTGGTGCTGAGCAAAGCGTTGTAGGAAGAATTGTTATCTACATACCTGGCTTCAAAAGTTCCCCTGATCTGGTTGGCGCGGGGCACTACATATTGATTGGCAAACCATAACAATACAGCCAGTATAGTACCTCCTATCCAATAAGGCCGCAGCCACCGGTTATAGCTGGTGCCGCTGGCCAGTATGGCAATGATCTCGCTTTTACCCGCCATTTTGGAAGTGAAAAAAATCACTGCAAGAAATACAAACAAAGGAAATAACAGCGCAATGATATGTGGCACAAAGCCATAATAATAATCGGTGATGATGCGCCCGGCGCTGAGGTGCGACCTGTTGAAGTCTTCCGTCTTCTCGCTGATATCCACTACCACGGAGATGATGGTGAAGAGAAAGATGGCGAAGAAAAAAGTGGTAAGGAATTTCTTCAGTATGTACCAATCGAGTTTCTTCATTTATACAAATATACTGTTCTGCCCGGCAGCATCGCCGAACTATAACCGCTGTTTAACAATCTGCACCATTTCATTTTTCCATGAAACAAAATCTCCTTCCAGGATATGCCTGCGGGCTTCGCCCACCAGCCAGAGGTAGAACGACAGGTTCTGCAGGCTGGCCAGTTGCAAGCCCAACAGTTCTTCCGATACGAACAGGTGTCGCAGGTAAGCTTTCGTATAATACTGACTCATTTCATTGGGAAGGCCGGGGTCAATAGGACTGAAATCGGTGGCCCATTTTTTATTCCGGATGTTCACAACGCCCTGCGTAGTAAACAGCATGCCATTGCGACCGTTGCGGGTAGGCATCACACAATCGAAAAGATCGATTCCCCGGTGAATGCACTCCAGTATGTTCCAGGGTGTGCCTACGCCCATGAGATAACGTGGTTTGTTGAAGGGCAGGCGGCTGGCACAGCTTTCGGTGAATTCATACATCATGTCTTCGGGTTCACCCACACTGAGTCCGCCTATGGCATTGCCCACCGCCTCTTTCGAAGCGATATAATCGCAGGAAGCATCACGGAGGTCTTTGTAAGTGCTACCCTGTACAATGGGGAACAGGTTCTGCGTATAGCCATATTTATCGGGTGTTTCGGCCAGTCGCTGTATGCACCTGTCGAGCCAGCGATGCGTGAGTTCCATGCTTTTTTTCGCATAGGGGTATTCGCTGGGATAAGGCGGACATTCATCAAAAGCCATCATGATATCGGCGCCGATGGACCGTTGTATATCCATCACCGATTCGGGTGAAAAAAGATGTCGGCTGCCATCGATATGCGACTGGAACCATACGCCTTCTTCTTTGATCTTACGGTTACCGGCCAGTGAAAACACCTGGTAGCCGCCGCTATCGGTGAGGATGGGCCGGTCCCACCCGTTGAAACGATGCAACCCGCCCGCTGCTTCCAGCACGCCGGTGCCGGGCCGCAGGTATAAATGATAGGTATTGCCTAAGATGATCTGCGCCTGCACATCGTCTTTCAACTGTTGTTTGGTAACGGCTTTCACGCTTCCTACCGTTCCCACCGGCATGAAAATGGGCGTAATGATTTCCCCATGATCGGTACGGATCTTACCTGCCCTCGCTTCGGAGCCCGCTATTCCTGATGCCTGCAATTCAAAGGTCAACGCTGCCATAGGTGGCAAAAATAAGTTGAAAGCTTTATTTTTGCCGCATGACTATACCGCCGCTGACCTGGGACATTGCCTTTTACCTGTTCTGTGCAGTGATCGCCATCCAGGTCTTTTACTATCTTTTCTTTTTCCGTAGACTTGCTTTTTATACCGCGCCCCAACGTTCCCTCAGCATTGAACATCCTGTGTCCGTTGTAGTTTGCGCGCGTGATGAAGCACATAACCTGGTAAAGACATTGCCGGGCATACTGGTACAGGATTATAAGACGAGCTTTGAAGTAGTGCTGGTGAACGATAATTCAACCGATGATACCAAATACCTGGTAGATGAGTTCATGAAATCGTTCAAGAATATCAATTATATACCCCTCACCCAGGAAGCCAAAATGATCAGCGGCAAGAAATTCCCTTTATCCATGGGTATCCGCAGCGCCAAATACGAGATTGTGTTGCTTACCGATGCCGACTGTGTACCGGCCAGCGAATTCTGGATACAACAATTGCAGGACAGCTACGATGAGCAGGTGGAGATCGTACTGGGTTATGGAGCATATCATAAAAAACCGGGCCTGCTGAACAAACTGATCCGTTTCGAGACCTTCCATACCGCACTGCAATACCTTTCGTATGCTTTGGCAGGCAAGCCCTATATGGGTGTGGGGCGTAACCTCAGCTATAAGAAAGATGTATTCTTACGAAATAAAGGCTTCTCTTCCATCAACCAGATACCCAGTGGCGATGATGATCTCTTTATCAACCAGGTAGCCAATGCAACCAATACGGCGATATGCATTGACCCGGCATCGCATACATTAAGTGAGCCCAAGACCACCTGGAACGACTGGATGTCGCAGAAATACCGTCATTATACTACCAGCAAATATTACAAAGGGGCACATAAAAGGTGGCTGGGATTGTACTCCCTGACCTTGTTTTTCATCTATCCTTTACTGGCCATTACCCTTCTTTCTCCTTATTGGTGGATGGCATTGGCGGTATACGGAATCCGTTTCATTGTTCAGGCCATCGTGTTGTACAAGGGCATGAAAAAACTGAATGAAGCCGATCTCTGGCCATGGTTTCTCTTCATGGATATCTGGATGTTCTTCTATTATATGTTTACTTTACCTGCTATATGGAAAGCACCCCGCAAAAACTGGAACTGATCTTACAATACTTCGATGATTTCAGTGAAGTACAGTTGAAACAACTGGCTGCGATCGAAGAATTGTATAAAGAATGGAACGCCAGGATCAATGTGATATCACGGAAGGACATCGATAGCATTTACCTGCACCATGTATTGCATTCGCTGAGCATTGCCGCTATTGCCAACTGGCAGCCTGGCACCCATGTGATCGATATTGGTTGTGGCGGCGGTTTTCCCGGCGTACCGCTGGCGATCTTTTTCCCCGAAGTAAAATTCCATTTGGTAGACAGCATTGCCAAGAAATTAAAAGTGGTGGATGCTGTTGCTGAAGCCACAGGCATTCAAAACATCACCACACAACATACGCGTGCCGAAGAGATCAAAAACAGGAAATTCGATTTTGCTGTTTCGCGTGCGGTAGCGCCTTTGAAAGACCTCTGGCAATGGAGTGCACCGCTGTTGAAAAAAGGCGGCAACCAGGAAATTGCCAACGGCCTTATCTGTCTCAAAGGCGGTGATCTCGCACAGGAAATCTCCGAGAGCCGTTTACGCCCGCGCATGATGCCGGTGGACAAGATTTTCCCGGAAGCTTATTTTGAAGATAAGTACATACTACATGTAGCGAAATAATCCCTCCATCGTCATCCCGAGTTTATCTTATTCGTCATCCCGAGCGCAGCCGAGGGATCTCACTGATCGTTCAGCAGATCCCTCGACTCGCTTCGCTCGCTCGGAATGACGTCTTAGTCAGGTATTACCAGCTTATTATTGTTCCTGTTCACATCAGCCATCCGTTGTGAGGGGTCTATCTCTATTGATTTCAGGTTTTGTATACTTCCCTTGATGGTAAGCGCATACTCCGGATGTGTCCAACGCCATTCAGTATCTGTGATTACCGGCATGCGGCTCTCTGGTAATTTACTGCCTAACATCAGATCAAGCGGAATGGTATGTGCTTCCTGGGTCCCGTCTTTATATGTGATAAGTACATCTACCGGCATGGGCATCTTCCCTAATCGGTGCAGTGTTACCTGTGTTTTGCCATCCACTATATTGATATCGCCTACTGCATAATCGATGGTCTTGGTGGTATAGATCCAGTATTCCTTGTACCAGTTGAGTTCAATGCCACTTACCTGTTCGGCAACACGCATGAAATCATTGGGGTTCGGATGTTTGAAATGCCATTCTTTATAGTAAGCCAGTAATATTTTATCACGCACACTATCGCCTACTATATATCCCAGTTGTGAAAGAAATACAGCCCCCTTGCTATACGCAGCCGCAGCGTATGCATAATTGGTATTGTAATGATCGGCATGGGTAGAAGCCGGCTCTTCATATCCGCTTTTAGCCAGGTTGAAATAGCTTTTATAGGCCGCTTCATACCAGAACCCTTCTTTGTTGCGCAATGTGGATAATACTCGCATGCTGGAATAATCGGTAAAGCCTTCATCCATCCAGGGATACAACGATTCATTCGTTCCCATCATCATCTGGTACCAACTGTGCATCCATTCGTGCAAAGCCGTACCTACGCTCGCGCTTTTGATAAGTGTGGCCATGGGATATTCCATACCGCCATCACCACCCTGGATAAATGTATAGGTCTTATAAGGATAGGCACCGAAAGTTTTGCCCATGATGGGATAAGCCAATGCAGCCGTATCGGCCATCTTTTGCCAGCGATCTTCCAGCGAGTCCACGGCTTTGTATACTACCCTGATGAGCGGACCATTCACCGGTTTGCGTGTGATCATTTTGTATTGCGGATCTGCCGCCCACACAAAATCATGCACATTATTGGCCTGCCAGTTCCAGGTAACCATACTGCCGGTTGCTGCAACAGGTCTAACACCGCTTGCTTCATAACCTCTTCCTATTTCATTTGCGTTGAGCAAATCACCGCCGGCGGCAACAAAATAATTTTTATCGATGGTGATACGCACATCATAATCGCCCCACACACCATAAAATTCGCGCGCGATATACGGATTGGGGTTCCATCCCTGATAATCGTATTCCACCATCTTCGGATACCACTGGCTCATGCTGTACCGGATGCCTTCTTTGTTATCGCGGCCCGAACGGCGTACCTGTAATGGCACCTGTGCTTCAAAGCTCAGTTCCATTTCTGTTTTACTGCCAGGCAATATGGGTTTATTCAAATTCACTTCCAGGATGGTCTCGTGTTCTTTGGTTGTTTGCACAACACCATTCACCTTGATAGCAGTTACTTTCTGGTAACCGATCTCATCGGGCTTGAGTTTGCTGATGCGGTCTTTTACACGCTGGTCCCAGTCGCGCCCGTCGAAATCTTTTTTAGGTTCTGTAAGTATCGTTTTACCTAGTTCGCGGCTACGCACATCCATGCTGCTGTTGGGCTGAAACGCATTCCAATAAAGATGAAAGAAAACACGTGTGAGCGTATCAGGTGAATTGTTCCAGTAGTCGATCTTTTCATGACCGGTGAACCGGTTGGTTTCCACATTCATCTGCACGCTGATATTATACTTGATGCGTTGCTGCCAGCGGTTGGGCTGGGCAATAGATGCGCTTAACTGACATACCATGAACAGCAATAATGCCGCACGAAGTAATTTCCTTTCCATAATCGGTTGATCTTTTGGGAGGGTAAATGTAGGCCTTCTAAGCTTCCGTACCAGCAAGTACGATCACAATCTCGCCTTTGACGGCCTTGGATTTAAAATGTTCACAAAGTTCCTGCAAGGTTCCCCTGGCATTTTCTTCGAAGAGCTTGGTGAGTTCGCGGCTTACACTGCAGCGCCTGTCCGGACCGAAATAAGTAATAAATTCTTCCAATGTTTTCACCAGCCGCATGGGGCTTTCATAAAAGACCATGGTCCTTTCTTCCTGCACCAATTGTTTCAGCAAAGTTTGCCGGCCTTTTTTCAACGGAAGAAATCCTTCAAATACAAAACGATTGGTGGGAATGCCGCTGTTGACCAATGCCGGCACAAAAGCAGTAGCACCCGGAAGACATTCCACTCGAATGCCTTCTTTTATGCATTGCCGCACCAGCAAAAAGGCAGGGTCTGATATACCTGGTGTACCCGCATCGGTGATCAATGCAAAAGTTTTCCCGGCTCGCATCTGTTCAGTGAGGTGTTCAACTATCTTGTGCTCGTTGTGCTGGTGATAAGGCGATAAAGGTTTCTGAACCTGGTAGTGTTGCAGCAGTTTCGAAGAAGTGCGCGTATCCTCGCAGAGGATCACATCTGCCTGTTTCAGCACTTCGAGTGCACGCAGTGTGATGTCCTTTAAGTTACCTAAAGGTGTGGGAACGAGATACAGCATTCAGCAATTTAATTCACGAACTCTATTTCATAAAACTCCATCACCGGGTTGGCGAGCAGTTTTTTGCTGGCTTCATCGGCAATTTGTTTGGCAGCGGCTTCATTTTCTGCATCGATCTGTAAAGTAATATGTTTGCCTACCCTTACATCGGCCACATTTCCAAGGCCCAGGTTCTGTAAACCACCGAGTACGGCTTTACCCTGGGGATCCAATAAATCTTTCAAAGGCATTACTTTGATCTGCACGTTATAAGTCATGATTCCTGTAGTTTGAGCGACAAAGATAAAATTACATACGCAATAAACGTCACCGGAACTGTCAACCAGCCAATCAGCAACGCTCCTGCCACGGCAATGCCGGCCAGTAGGATGAAGGGCCATAGCTTTTTAAAGCTCAGCGCTTTGAATTTCAATGCCATCATGGGCAGGGTAGATACCATAAGATAGCTGAGGACTACTACAAGCAGGTACCAGAACCATTTATTCAATAATAGTTTCACCACCCAAAGCTGACTGGTATTCCAATAGATCAGCGGGAAAGATGCCACCAGCAAGCCTGCGGCAGGAATAGGCACTCCCGCAAAACCATTGCGCTGCGTAGTATCGATGTTGAAACGGGCCAGCCGGTAAGCCCCGGCGCAAGGCAGTAAGAGAGCAGGTAATAGCCAAAGGGCATTGATGTCTAATCCGTTTTCCTGCTGTGCAAAACACAGGCGGAGGAACTGGTAAGCGATCAGCCCGGGCGCTACACCAAAGCTCACCACATCGGCCAGCGAATCCAGTTGCTTGCCTATGTCGGACGACACTTTGAGCAACCTGGCAGTGAACCCGTCGAAAAAATCGATCAGGGCGGCCAGGCCAATGAACAGGCTGGCCATATAAATACGCTCGGGAATCATTACCAGGTCTTCCCCATCGGGTTGGGGCGCTAAAGTAAGCCCTGTTTGCATGATACATACAATGGCCAGGCAGCCAAACAAAAGATTGAGTAAAGTAAAAAGGTTTGGTATCTGTTTCATTTTTTCATCAATGCTTCTATGTCTTCCGCCGTGATCGGAATATTTTTCATGAGGTCTGTATTGCCCGTCTTCGTGAGCCATACATTGTTTTCGATACGAACGCCCATCTGCTCCTCTTCAATATAAATGCCAGGCTCAATGGTGAGCAACATGCCCGCTTTAAGCGGAGCCGTGCGGGTGCCGAGGTCATGCACGTCGATACCCAGGTGGTGTGAAATGCCGTGGTAGAGGTATTTGCGGTAAGCACGGTTCTCGGGATCTTCATTTTTGAGATCGCTTTTATGCAACAAACCGATCTTCAAAAATTCCTCTGTGGCTTTCTCCCCTACTTTATCGGTGTAATCTACCACGGAGATGCCCGGCTTTAAAATGGTCTTGCAATAATTGTGTATGTTCAAACAGGCGTTGTACACTGTTTTCTGCCGCTTGGTGAATTTACCGTTCACCGGAATCGTGCGCGTGAGATCGGCACAATAGCCGCCATATTCTGCACCAAAATCCATCAGTATCAATTCCCCGTCTTTGCATTCCTGGTCGTTGCTCACATAATGCAGCGTGCGGGCCCGGTCGCCACTGGCGATGATGCTGCTGTAAGCGGGACCGGTCGCGCGGTTGCTCAGGAAACTATGCCATATCTCCGCTTCGATCTCGTATTCCATCACACCCGGACGAATGAATTTGAGTAAGCGGCGGAAAGTGGTATCGGTGATATCGATGGCTTTTTGTAATACTTCTACTTCTTCTTTTGTTTTAACAGCGCGCAGCTCTTTCATGATTTTTGCTGCGCGATGGAATTGGTGCAAAGGATAACGTGATTTCATTTCATCGATGAAACGGTAATCGCGGCTCCTGATGAGGGATGCTTTGCGGTCGTTCTCGTTGCTGTCGAGATAAATATGATCGGCCAGGTGTACCCATGTTTGCAATAACGCATCCAGGCTGTCTACCCACAATACAGTAGCAATGCCCGAAACAGCAGTGGCTTCTGCGGCGCGTAAGCGCTTGCCATCCCATTTTTCCTTGAGCTCGTTCGGACGAACCAGCACCAACACTTCACGGTATTTGGGATCGGGATTATCGGGATACAGGATCACCATGGAATCTTCCTGCTCGATACCCGAAAGCCAGAAAAGGTCGCTGTTCTGCTTGAAACGGTGCAGGGCGTCTCCATTGGAGGGCCATTCGTCGTTACTTACAAAAATGGCGATGCTGTTAGGTAATAACTGTTTGGTAAATCTTTCCCGGTTATGGATGAAAATAGCCGGTTTCAGTGGCAGGTATTTCATAAGTAAGTATTGAGCGTGTGCAAGATAGATATTAAATCAAAAAATTCAATTGTTAAAAAATCTCTAATATGATAAGTGGTAGTCAACAATACGAATATCATCGTACATTTACTACGAAATAATTCGTCTATCAAATAAACATCATTGTATGAAACAATCAAAACCTATTCATTGGCCATTATTAGCCGGCTTAGCGCTGGGTGTAGTGATGCTTAGTTCCTGGACATTGCCCGAACTGGTAATGCCGGCCTATTTTTATGAAGTTTCCTCATCGGGCGACACTTCCCTGCCGCGGAAAAAAATTCATTCCAACAACCGTGATTACAACCAGGCCGATCTCGACAAGGCCATGACTGAATTGGATAAAGCCATGGTTGACCTGGACAAGAACCTCAAGATCGATTTTTCCAAAATGCAGAAAGAGCTTAAAGAAGCGATGGACCAGGTAAATAAGATCGATTATGAAAAGATCAGCAAAGAGGTTCAGGCATCGATAAAAAATATCAACTTACAGCAAACCAAGGCAGAAGTAGACAAGGCCATGCACGAAGCACAGGTACGTTTGAAGGAAGTGGATATGAAAAAGATCCAGCAGGAACTGAATAAAGTACAGGAAGACCTCAAGTCGCAGAAACTAGCGGTGCATATCGATGCAGACAAAATTAGCCGTGAAGTGAGTGAGGGTCTTTCCAAAGCCAAGTTCGGCATAGAGAAAGCCAAAAAAGAACTGGCAGAACTGAAAGCTTTTACCAATCAACTGGAGAAAGACGGTCTCATCGATAAAAAGAAAGGCTACAAAATAGAGATCAGGAACAAAAAGCTCATCATCAACGGTAAGGAACAACCCAAAGAAGTGAACGAAAAGTATCAGAAATACCTCGACAAAGAAGATTTCAGCATCAGCAGTGATGCAGAAGGCACCGCATCGGTATAAATCGGTATAAAAAGGTATAGGGAGTTTTTGTACCTTTGATAGTATCATATGATACTATCATTTTTATGAAACCTCCCTATTCTATTACCCCTGTCATTTTAAAACTGCTGTCAATTGTTTCAGAAAAAATCGGGGAGATCAATGCTAGCCATTTACAAAGGCCAAAAGCTGAACTGAGAAAAGATAATCGTATTAAAACCATCCAGTCCTCACTGGAAATAGAAGGCAACACATTGAGTGTTGAACAGGTCACGGCTATTTTAGAGAACAAAAGGGTGCTGGCTCCTCAAAAAGATATACTAGAAGTAAAGAATGCTATAGCAGTATACGACAGTATTGTAACTTTCAAACCATACAGCCTCACTTCATTTCTTTCAGCTCACCGGCTTTTAATGACAGGGCTAGTCCCTTCTCCTGGCAAACTTCGCAGTGGCAATGTGGGCATTGTAAAGGGGGATAAACTAGCACACCTGGCACCGCAAGGCACGATGGCAAAACCTCTAATGAATGATCTGTTCGCCTATGTCAAAAGAGATGATGACCCACTCCTAATCAAAAGCTGCGTCTTTCATTATGAGTTAGAGTTTATTCACCCATTTGCAGATGGGAATGGGCGCATGGGTCGGTTATGGCAAACCGTTCTACTGATGCAACAGTACCCGGTATTTGAATACTTGCCTGTAGAATCGATCATCAAAAAAAAGCAGGCTGAATATTACAAATCATTAGGACAATCTGATAAAGAAGGGCATTGTACCCGGTTCATTGAATTTATGCTGCTCGTAATCAGTGAAGCGCTGGAAGCATTATTGGTTTTACAACCTGTTTCTTTACAGGGCAATGACCGTATAGCCATATTCAAAACCCAAATTGGTCAACATCTCTTCACAAGGCAGGATTATATGCGGGCCTTTAAAGAAATCTCCTCTGCTACCGCCAGCCGCGATCTGTCAGATGCTGTTATCAATAAAATCCTGGTACGATCTGGTGATAAAAGAACCACCGTTTATCAATTTCAATAAGGGCTGTTGCAAACTTATCATTCCAAACCTTAACAGGAATATTAAAAACGCACAGTCGGGCATTTCACCGACCTTCCGGCAGAGGAGTTGAATACACCACTTTTAATAAGTGATATTTCATACGCTCCTCTGCCCCCGTTGAGATTACGGAGAGAGGAAATCGTAGCGTCGTAACTGGCAATGACCTTGAGGTCATTCACTTCATAACCCAGCATGGGAATGATGGCGTCGTTGTTGCGGTAATAGAGTCCGAATACCATTTGTTTTTCTCCATCGCCACTAAGGTTCCTGTTGGCATTGAAGCCCAGCACCGCTTCCCAGGCCGATCCCATCTTGCTCACATACACATTCGGATTCACGATCCACAGGTCCTGCAATTTGATGCTGGCATTCACGAACCCGGTATAACGCCTTGAAAGCGTAGCATTGGAAACAGTAGGATCGAAAAAACTTTCTCTTGGTGTGTTGATGTGCATGATGCTTACCCCGGCGTTGAAATAAAAATTATCAGACGCGAAATAAGCATAGTTGAGTCCCATTTGCAGATCGAGGTATGACACACTGGTATTCGTAAATGGTTCATTGGAAGGAATCGTGACGTCGAAAAATTTTCCGTTCCACTGGTCATCGAAAGTGAGCTTGTTCACATCCACCCGTTTGTTCACATACGCCAATCCAAAACCTCCACTCAGCAAACTGTTATAACCCAGCATCTGGTGGTATGCAATGGTAGCAGTAGCATGTGTAGCGCTCAGGTTACCACTGCCTGCTACGTCTTTCATCAACGATCCGCCGATACCCATCCAGCCGCTTTCGAACCGGTCGCGGAATACTTTCACATCGCCCCAGGCGCTCATGGTCTTATAAGGATTGCCTACCGATGCCCACTGGTTGCGGTAATTGACCCCCACGCGATAATCATAATCCGGGTTGAAGCCCGTATTGGCCGGATTGATCAGCAAAGGCGTATTGAAATACTGTGAAAAATGCAGACTCTGTGCCCTGGCCATCGAGCCGGTCAGCAGCGCCACACAGCATCCCGTTATTTTAATCAATTTCCGCATGTCTCCTTTTATCTGAGTAAAGTAATATCTCCTTTCTTGCTGGTTTTGGTTCCATCGGCAAATTCAACCAGCAAGGTGTAATGATATACCTCCTGTGGTTGCAGCACGCCTTTATAAGTACCATCCCAACCTTCATCCTTATCTGTTCCCACATATACCAGTACACCCCATCGATTGTAAATACGCCATACCATTTTAGCAATACCAAAACCCCTTACATAGATCCGGTCGTTGACGCCATCACCATTAGGCGTGAAAGCATTGGGTACATCCATTCCCGGTATAATGGTAATGGAAATAAGCTGACAGGTAGTATCGGAACATCCTGCATCGTTGTATGCAACAAGACAGGTATTGAACTTGCCGGAATAATTATACAGGTGCGATACAGTGGTATCTTTTCGCCGCGTAGCCAGTGTATCTCCATCGTCGAATATCCATTTATACCGGGTAGCTGCCAGCGAACTGTTGGTAAACACAACAGGTGTATTAGGTAAAGTGGGCTCCGGCGAATAGCTGAATCCTGCCTGTGGTTTGGGATTCACGGTAATGGTGAAGGAAGCGGAGTCTTCCATATTACAGGTATTGCTGTCCACTGCTGTCAGCTTCACGATATAACTGCCTACATTATTGTACAAGTGGATGGGATTGGTTTGCGTTGATGTGGTACCATCGCCAAAATCCCAACTGAATTTTTGTCCGCCCAGTGATGTATTATCAAACACAGCAGTATAAGGCGCACAACCTGCTGCCGGTGTGGTAAACTGTGCCTTCAGGTTATCGGCGATCCTGATCTGCACGGATATTGTATCATCGTAATTGCAATAAGTGGTATCAACCAATACCAGTTTGATGGTATAGGTACCGGGTGCTTTATAACTGTGTACCACTTTACCTGTACCTGCATATTGCGTGGTACTGTCTCCGAATATCCACAGGAAACTCTGGTCCTGCAATGGTTTGCCGGGAGGTGCTATGGACGTGTTGTTGAATTCATATTGCAGTGAAGTACAAGGCGGCAGCTTGCGGTTGGTGAAAGACATTTTCACTTCATCGCTCCGTACCCGCATGGTCACAAAAGAACTGTCGGCCAGGTTACAGGAAGAAGAATCAACAGCAGTAAGCTTCACCCGGTAATTACCTACAAGATTGAATGTATGTGAAATGTTGGGAGCACCCGTTGTCACCGGCGGGGTGCCGTCGCCAAAATCCCATATATAGTTTTTACCCATAGCCAGTGTATCGCGAAAATCTGCGGTGAGCGGCACACAGCCTGTCGTATCCCTGATCCTGCCGTTGACAGAAGCCTGTATGCCGGCTTCTACGCCGGCAAGATTGAAAGCAATTTTCACCATGGCCAGGTTACAGCCCGATGGCGCGGCACCATTGTTAGGAGCCCATACACCGCTGGTAGTGGGGAAACGTGCACCGCCGCCGCAGTTGGCGCAGATGGCCTGGTAAATGATCCCGTTGCGGTCGAAGCGACTGGTACCTCCATCCACATGTTCACCGGTGGCACCTCCTTGTTGTCCGAAGAAGCTGCCGAAGAGCTGCGATTTGGCATCACGTTCCAGTACAAAGAAATAAAAGTCCGCACCATCGGTGATGGTTTGTCCGCCTCCTACAACAGGCAACCCTACTGTGGTGGCATTGGGAAAACTATTGTTATGCGAATCGATACCTCCGCCCCATCCCGACATATACACATTTTCACAGCGGTCTACCAGGAAAGCCACAGGCGAGATATTGGGATAAGTAGTATTGGTGCCGAATACCGTTGAATATACAAAGTCTGATAAATCGGGCATCAGCTTGCTGATGTATTGCTTGCCGTTGGTTTGCATGAAAAAGCTGCCGGCATTCGCAGGCTTCTTGATGGGCCAGGAACCGGTGGTAGTGCCCATGACATAAGGAAAACCGAATTTATCGAACTGGATGCCATAGAGCATGTCATTGCCCGATGTACCGATATAAGTACTCTTTACAAACGTACCGTCATTATGGAACCTTGCCACAAAGCCATCGCAGATACCCTGGTTGAAACTGCTTGAAATGGTACCGGTTTTATCGCCCGGAAAATCGTTACTGGCGGTAGTGCCACCCACATATAGATCGCCGGTAAGCGGACTGATGGCCAGTACAAATGCCGCATCGTCGTTACTGCCCCCGATCCTGGTGGAGAAAATAACGCCGGAAAGATCGGATTTGAGTTTGAGCACCACACCATCCTGGTGATTTCCGAGACTGCCTCCTGAAGCAGATTGAAAAGCGCCTGGTGTGGTAGGAAAACTATCTGACTGTGTACAGGAAGCTACATAAATACTTCCGGCGGCATCAATGATCACTTCACTGCGCGCATCATCTCCATAATTCCGGTTGATGGATTGCGCACCGGGTGTGCCGGAATATTTGGGTTTGATATTCACGCCATCGTCCTGCAGGCCGCCTATTTTAACCGATGCCACCAAGCCTGTTCCATTCTGGTTGAGTTTGGTTACAACAATATCCCATCCTCCTCCGGGACCATAAGTTTTTAACGCACCCTTTACCGGGTAGTCGCTTGAATTGGAGCGCCCTGCCACCACCAGATTACCGGCGGGATCTACAAAAAGACTGTGTGGCTGTTCGTTGCCTGCAGCGCCTCCCAGGTAAGTAGCATATATGCGGTTAGTACCAAGAGGGTCTAATTTGATGATACCGATGTCAAAGCCGCCTCCTTCGCCGGTATTCACTCCTCCCTGGAATGTGGTTTGGAAAGCGCCATTGCTGGTGGGGAATTTTCCATTGCCACTGAAAACAATACCTCCTCCATAAAAATTTCCCTGTCCGTCGTATGTAGCGGTATAACCCCAGTTACTCGCCGTACTTCCCGAGAAGGAAGAAAAAACGAATGAAGGATCTATCACCAGGGTAGCAGTTTTAGAATAGGCGCCGTTGATGCGGAAGCGTACGATGTTTCCTTTCACTTCATAGCTGCAGGGCACTTCCGTACGCTCATTGTTCAGTAACTGATAACTATAGGGAGGAAATTCCTGCACTTCTTCCACAGCGGTTTTCACCATCAACTTACCGTCTTTCACGCGCAAACCGTTGGCGCCTTCATAATACATGGCTACATTGGATACATCGCCGCCAGGATGCACAATGAGGTCGTATTTCAATACACCACTGGCCGTATAATAACGGATATCTATGTTCGGATAAATATTTTTATAAGTGATGGCCTGGTAGGAAGCACATCCCGAGGCCCATTGAGTAGAATCTTTGCCCACTAAATAATTGATATTGCCTGGCAGGGGTTTTTCAGGAATGATCTGTGCATGTTCATTCGCATTGAGGAACCGCACTTGATAAGCATGCGAGTGTAGTATAAGTGGCTGATCGTTGTCACGATCCGGTCCTGCCCCACCTATATTTACCGGATGTTCTGTAGCAGCATTGGTTTGAGTCTGGACAGGTTGATCGGCATGTTCACGACCTGAGCCACCGCCCGAGCCACCAGGAGTACTACCAGATGAATGACTGGGACCATGCCCGTGTATTTTTTCGGTGAGACTCTCCAGATCGGCCCCCTTATGCAGCAGCACCCTGTAACCGGTGGCCTGCAAGGCGAAAGCACCTGTGCTCATCTCACCCTTATATTTAATGGAAGGCTCCCACTGCCCCTTATTTTCAACAAATTCAAGATAACCCTGTGCCGAGCCATATACACTGATCAGCATCAATACCAATATCCTTGCTATTGTTCTTCCCGACATCAACCTTATTTTATTTATAAGTTACGACATATATACGTGATTCAGATGCTTTGCACTAGGTTTATTATGAGCGGTCCTTCAGGATATCTTGCCCCAACCGTTCTTCTGAGGCTGGGATTGCAGATAGGCTTTGAGTATCAAATTCTTTGCCATCTTTAGCTCATTATCTTCTTCACATAATTTTTCCGCCTCTTTCCTCGCTTTTTCCAGCAATTCCTTGTCATTTACAATACTAGCCACCTTGAAATTCAACGCCCCGCTCTGCCTGGTGCCTTCTATATCGCCCGGTCCGCGCAACTCCAGGTCCTTCTCTGCGATCTTGAACCCGTCATTGGTGGCGCACATAATCTTGATACGTTCCCGGGCTTCTTTGCTGGCCCGGGACCCTGTTAATAAAATGCAAAAACTTTTCTCGCTGCCTCGTCCCACCCTTCCCCGCAGCTGGTGCAGTTGGGAAAGTCCGAATTTTTCGGCGCTCTCTATCACCATCACAGTGGCATTGGGCACGTTCACCCCTACTTCTATCACAGTAGTACTCACCATGATCTGTGTGTCGCCACTCACAAAACGTTGCATATTGGTATCTTTTTGCTCCTGCGGTTGCCGGCCATGCACCATACTGATCCGGTAAGCCGGCTCAGGGAAAAAACTTTTTACCTGTTCGTACCCCTGCATGAGGTCTTCATAACTCAACTTTTCACTTTCTTCTATCAGCGGGTAAATAAAATAAGCCTGCCTGCCTTTGGTGATCTCTGTTTTTACAAAATCCATCACATTGGCCCTGGCCATCTCCTGCCGGTGTACGGTTGTAACCGGCTGCCTGCCTGGCGGCAACTCATCCATCACACTGTAATCGAGATCGCCATAAGCCGTCATTGCCAGGGTCCTGGGTATGGGCGTGGCGGTCATCACCAGCACATGCGGAGGGACCGCTGCCTTCTCCCATAATTTTGCCCGCTGCGCAACACCGAAACGATGCTGTTCGTCAACGATAACGAGTCCCAGGTTTTTAAACTGCACGGTGTCTTCAATCACCGCATGTGTGCCTACTACAAAATGGATGGTATCTTCCTGCAGGCCCTTTAATATTTTTTTACGTTCGGCCGCTTTGGTGCTGCCGGTAAGCAATGCTATTTCAACAGGCATTTCTTTGAGCAATTCACTAAGCCCCGTATAATGTTGCTGCGCCAAAATCTCCGTGGGCGCCATCATACAACTCTGGTAGCTATTATCGGCTGCCAGCAGCATACTCAACAAAGCCACCATGGTTTTTCCACTGCCCACATCTCCCTGCAACAACCTGTTCATCTGATGTCCGCGCGCCGTATCGGTGCGTATCTCCCGCAGCACTCTTTTTTGTGCACCCGTTAATTCAAATGGTAAATATTGATTGTAAAATGTATTGAAATAATCGCCTACTTTTTCAAACACCACCCCTTTACTGGCCCTGTGCCGTTGCATACGCACCAGGTTCAACCGCACCTGCACCATAAACAACTCTTCGAATTTGAGTCGATGCAAAGCCTGCTGGTATTGCGCAGGATCGGCGGGAAAATGAATGGCGCGGATGGCTTCGTAACGCGGCATCAGTTTGAGCGATGTGCTGATGGCATCGGGAATATTTTCGGGCAGGTCTTCCGGCCTGATCTGCGTCAGCAACTGGTAGGTTAGCTTGCCCAATTGCCTGCCGTTGAGTCCGCGTGCTTTTAATTTTTCTGTAGCAGGATATACCGGTTCGAGAAATGCTTTGCCCTTCGCCTGTGCAGGTACATAAGGCTCTATTTCCGGGTGCACGATCTGCGGTCTTCCGTTGAAAAAACCGGTGCGACCGAACACCAGGTATGACATGCCCGGCGTAAGGCTTTTCTGCACCCAGTTGATACCCTGGAACCAGGCCAGTTCCAGCACACCTGTATCATCTTTCAATTGCGCTACCAGTCTTTTAGCCCTTCGTTCGCCTATTATTTCTGTATGCACCAGTTTACCAGCTACCTGTATGAATTCTGTGTGAAGATTGATCTCACCGATCTTGCTCAGCTTCGTCTTATCGATATGCCGGTGCGGATAATGTTCCAGCAGGTCGCCGAAGGTATAAATGTTGAGTTCTTTCTTCAGCATATCGGCACGCAAAGGGCCTACGCCTTTGAGGAATTCGATGGGGGTGGATAGTATGGAGTTGGTAGTTGTCAGTTGTTAGTTGTTAGAAGACTAAGGACAAATATCCGTACAAAATATATAATCTGACAACTAACAACTAACAACTTACAACTGACCTAACAACTGATTACTTATCTTCGCAGCTTATGACAAAAGAGGTAGTAGTAAGCGGCATCAGGCCGACCGGTTTTTTACACCTGGGAAATTATTTCGGTGCCATGCGCAATTATGTTCGCATGCAGCACGAGTATAACTGCTATTTTTTTGTGGCCAACTGGCATAGCCTTACTACCCACCCCGATACTTCTGAATTGAAAGCAAGCGTTCACCGGGTGATCGCTGAAAACATCGCGTGCGGACTCGATCCTGAAAAAGTATCGCTTTACATCCAAAGCGACATCCATGAAATAGCCGAGCTCTATCTTTATCTCAACATGCTTGCATACAAAGGCGAGCTGGAGAAAACGCCTACTTTCAAAGACAAAGTACGTTTGCAGCCCGATAACGTCAATGCAGGATTGCTCACTTACCCGGTATTGATGGCCGCAGATATTTTAATCCACCGTGCGGTAAAAGTGCCGGTGGGTAAAGACCAGGAGCAGCACCTGGAGATAGCACGCAATTTTGCCGAACGGTTCAACCACCGTTATGGAGAAGTATTGCCGGCGCCTTATGCTTTTAATTATGGCGGCGAGCTGGTGAAGATCATGAGTCTCGATGGCAATGGTAAAATGAGCAAAAGCGAAAACCAGATGAATACGCTTTACCTGGCAGATGATGGAGACCTGATCCGTAAAAAGATCATGAAAGCCAAAACAGACCAGGGACCTTCCGAACCCAATTCGACGAAGCCCGATTATATAGAGAACCTCTTTACGTTGATGCGTTTGGTAAGTACACCCGATACCGTACAGAAATTTGAAGATGATTACAATGCCAGCAGTTCAGGCCATACCGTTATCCGTTATGGCGACATGAAAAAGCAGTTGGCAGAAGACATGGCGGCATTCATTGCACCTATCCGTGAAAAAGCAGCTGATATCCAAAACAACCAGGAACTTCTGTCGCGGATCATCCGCCAGGGAGCAGAAAAAGCAAGGCACAGCGCTGCTGAAACATTGAAACTCGTAAGGCAGGCCATAGGCATGAATTACGCCTGATGGTAATATAAAATCTTCGTACATTCACTCCTATGGCCAAACTAAAAAAACCCAAGCATGTTGCTGTAGCCGGCAATATCGGCGCCGGTAAAACTACTTTAACTGAAATGCTGAGCAAGCATTACCGTTGGATTCCCCAGTTTGAAGATGTGGACCACAATCCTTACCTGATGGATTTTTACGAGGACATGCCGCGTTGGAGTTTCAACCTGCAGATATTTTTCCTGAACAGTCGCCTCAACCAATTACTCGATATACACCATGGTACCGAAACCGTGATACAGGACCGTACCATCTATGAAGACGCCAATATATTCGCTCCCAACCTGCATGAAATGGGTTTGATGAGCAAACGCGATTTCGATAACTATTTCTTATTCTTCCAGACTTTGAAAACAATGGTGCAGCCACCCGACCTGCTCATCTACCTCAAAGCTTCCGTACCCACACTGGTTGCGCAAATACAAAAAAGAGGCCGCGAATACGAAGAGAACATTCGCCTCGACTACCTGAAAAGACTCAATGAATATTACAACAAGTGGATTGAAAGTTATAAAGAAGGTCCCCTGCTGGTGATCGACTGCGACAAAAACAAGTTTGCGGAAAATGAAGAACATTTCGGAGAGATCATTGGTAAGGTAGATGGCATGTTGTTTGGACTTTTCTAAAATAAAACTCCACCGGGTGGTGGAGTTTCGCGTAACAAACAAAGCAATCGAAGAGACCGAGTTCTTGTCCCGCTGCGGGACAATTATTTTTTAGGGTGTAGGCGCCGCAGCCAGTATTTCTTCGCTGACACCTCCCGCATATTTTTCAAAGTTTTTAATGAATTGCCTGGCCAGGTCTTTACATTTCGCATCATAGGCAGTTTGATCGGCCCAGGTGCTGCGTGGATCTAAAATTTCTGATGGCACGCCGGGGCATGCATCGGGTATCATCATACCGAATACCGGGTGCGCTTTGTATTGTGCGTAATCGAGTTGTCCGTTCAATGCCGCAGTGATCATGGCCCTTGTGTATGACAGTTTCACGCGATTACCCGCACCACAACATCCGCCACTCCATCCGGTATTCACCATCCACACATTCACGCGATGGGCTTTCATTTTTTCGCCGAGCATTTCAGCATAACGACCGGGGTGCAAAGGCAGGAAGGGTGCACCGAAACAGGCGCTGAAAGTTGATTTGGGTTCTGTAACACCGGCTTCTGTTCCCGCCACTTTAGCCGTATAACCGCTGATGAACTGGTACATGGCCTGACCGGGGTTCAGCTTACTAATGGGTGGCAGTACGCCATTGGCATCGCAAGTGAGAAAGAATATATTTTTAGGTAAGCCCCCCATAGCAGGTTCCTGTGCGTTGCTGATATAATGTAAAGGATATGATACCCGTGTATTCTCTGTGATGGCTTTGCTGGCAAAATCAATGCGGCGGGTTCCATTAATGAAGCCCACATTTTCTACCAATGCGCCGGGGCGGATGGCGTGGTAAATTTCCGGTTCTTTTTCTTCACTCAGGTCAATGGTTTTGGCATAACAGCCGCCTTCAAAATTGAAAACGCCCTGGTTGGTCCATCCATGTTCATCATCCCCGATCAGTTTGCGGTCTGGGTCGGCACTGAGTGTAGTCTTGCCTGTGCCACTCAATCCAAAGAAAATGGCTACATCGCCTTTCTCCCCCATGTTGGCGCTGCAGTGCATGCTCAACACCTGCCTGTTTTGTGGTAATATATAATTAAGGATGGTGAAAATACCTTTCTTGATCTCGCCGGTATAACCGGTACCGCCAATAAGAATGGCTTTATGTGTAAAAGAGATCACCGCAAAATTGTGTTGCCTGGTGCCATCTACTGCGGGGTCGGCTTTGAAGCCGGGTGCATGGATAATATGCCAGTCGGCCTGAAAGCCCTCCAGTTCGCGCTCTTCTGGGCGCAGGAACATATTATGCGCAAAGAGATTGCAAGACGGCTGCTCATTGATGACCCGTATGTTTATACGATAAGCCGGATCGGCACAGGCATAAGCGTCCCTGATCCATACTTCCGGCTGGCGGTTCAGGTAATCGAGCAGCTTTTTTCTGAGTTGGTGAAAATATTTTTCTTCGATGGGTATGTTGAAATTATTCCAGTCAACCGTGTTTTCGGTGATGGCATCTTTAACGGTGAATTTGTCGAGCGGACTGCGGCCGGTGAATTCACCGGTATGGATACACAAAGCGCCGGTATCGCTTAAAAGTCCCTGTCCGCGTAATATGGTCTGTTCGGTCAACTCTTCAGGTGAAAGCTGGTAATGAACCGACCGGCAGGATCCAAGACCCAGGGAAACCAGTGTTTTGTCTGACAGCATAATAGGGGTACTCAGCATAATACGAACAATCGTTTGTTAGCAGACAAAAGTAAGTGTTTGCCCGTTGTGATCATTTCATTATGTGGGTCTTACACGTTGGACTTTATCAATTGTTTTTACCGATTACTGTATAATTTCAAAAAAACTGAAGCTGCTTTGTAGTTTTTTGCATGCATACCATTGAAAAATTAAACGATTTGTAAAAAAAATTGCCGCAAACAATGTTAATCGCCCCTTAGTTCTCCTGTTAAGCATCTATTTTTACAAAAAAAATATATGCGGGCTGTGGCGCCGAAAGGATTAGTGACTACCGATCATTTGAAACAATTCAAAGCCATCATAGGAGAACAGTTTGTACTGGCCGATGAGGAAACCCTAACCCATTACGGTCATGATGAAACAGAACATTTATCCTATCTCCCCGAAGTGGTACTGAAACCCCGTACTGCGGAGGAAATAGCGGCTATCATGCGTTTGTGCAATGAATATCATATCCCTGTTACCCCAAGGGGTGCCGGAACCGGATTGAGTGGTGGTGCACTGCCACATTTAGGCGGTGTACTGCTTTCAAGCGAACGGATGAATAGCATCCTGGAAATAGATGAACGCAACCTGCAGGTAACTACCGAGCCGGGTGTGATCACTGAAGTATTGCAAAATGCAGTGAAAGAAAAAGGGCTTTTCTATCCACCCGACCCCAGCAGTCGCGGTAGTTGTTTTATTGGCGGCAATATTGCCGAGAACAGCGGCGGCCCCAAAGCGGTGAAATATGGTGTGGTGAAAGATTATGTGCTGAACCTCGAGGTGGTATTGCCCAATGGCGAGATCATCTGGACGGGCGCCAATGTATTGAAGAATTCAACCGGTTATAACCTTACGCAGTTGCTCGTAGGCAGCGAAGGCACATTGGGCATCGTTACCAAGATCGTGTTGAAGCTGATACCCTTACCCAAATATGATCTGCTGATGCTGGTGCCCTTTGCTTCCCTGGAAAAAGCCAGCGAAGCGGTGAGTGCTATTTTCCGTGCAGGCTTTGTGCCCAGCGGATTGGAACTGGTAGAAATCGATGCATTGAAAATTGTGAGCCAGTTTGTAGACAGCAGCGCTGTTCCGGTGAATGACGATATTGCCGCGCACCTGATCATTGAAGTAGATGGCAATAACATGGATGTGCTCATGGGCGAGATGGAAGCCATTGCCGAATTGCTCACGCAATTCGAAGCAGGGGAAGTATTTTTTGCCGATGATGCCCAGCAAAAAACTGAATTGTGGAAACTGCGCCGCCGTGTAGCCGAAGCGGTGAAAACATCGGGCTATACCATTGAAGAAGATGCGGTAGTGCCCAGGGCCGAATTGCCTGCACTCATCAAAGGTGTGAAGCAATTAGGCAAACAATATGGGTTTCATGCAGTATGTTATGGACATGCCGGGGACGGTAACCTGCACATACGCATCAACCATCCTACGATTAAAAACAGTCACGGCAATGCAGAGATGACCGCCGCTTTGCAGGCATTGTTTGAACTGGTGAAAAGCCTGGGTGGTACCATCAGCGGTGAACACGGTATAGGACTGATACAAAAACCCTATCTCCATACTGTTTTCAGGGAAGCCAACCTGCACCTGATGCGCGAGATCAAAAAAGTATTCGACCCTAATAATATTTTAAACGCCGGTAAAATATTCGACCTCAATTAAAGGAGGTGTAGATTTGTCTTAAATCCAATGATGATGAAAAAAGGATTGATCACCTGTTTAACATTGCTCTTGTGTGCGGGACTTTTTGCACAAGACAGCACTGAAACAGAACAAAAAGGAAAATTCAAAAGAGAGAATATCTTTCTGGGCACCAGCCTCAACCTCGGGTTTGCCAGTCGTTCATTCAATGTGGGACTGAACCCGGAGATTGGTTACAGCATCAATAACTGGCTTGATTGCGGCCTCGCTTTCAATGTCAATTATTTTTCACAGAATGCATCTGATTATGATCCTACCCGTTACAGAAATTTTAATTTCGGTGGCGGTACTTTTTTGAGAATATGGCCGGTAAGCTTCCTGCACCTGCAGGTACAGCCCGAATATAACTGGATCAATTCTTCACAGAAAGTGGGATCGCAGCCCAGCGTTACCTATCATTTCAACGCAGCCAGTTTGTTACTGGGCGTTGGTTACGGTGCCAGGATCATTGGCAGGCAATACCAGTACATCACCCTGATGATCGATGTGCTGCAAAATGCCAACTCGCCTTATCGCGACAGCTACAATGATCCGCTGCCCGTTTTCAGAGCAGGCTTTGGCATTTATCTCAATAAAAAGCGCTGATGGCCGCTGCGGGAGTATCATATACCAGCAGTCTTTCCTGCCAGTTCTCATAAAGGAATCCTTTTTGCCACATGGCTTGAAGATGTGTCACCAGTGTATCGTAAAATCCTGCTGTATTCAGCAGGATTATTTTTTTGTTGTGTATCTGTAAAGTATTCCAGGTAAGCATCTCAAACAATTCATCGAGTGTACCATTTCCTCCCGGCAATACCACCGCCATATCGCAGAGATCATACATCATTTTCTTGCGCGTGTGCATATCGGATACTACATGCAATTCTGTGATCCCTTCGTGGTGGTGTTCCCAGGTCAGTAAGAGTTCCGGTATTACACCGATCACTTTCCCGCCGCCATCCATAACGGCATTGGCCACAGCAGCCATCAGTCCTTTGTTGCCACCACCATACACCAATGTGATATTACGTTCGGCCATAAGCCTGCCCAACGCTTTCGCATCCTGCTCAAAAAGAGGATCCGATCCGCTTTTCGAGCCACAGAAAACGGCTATTCGCTTCTCCTGCATACCGCAATTTTGTCAACAAAGTAAGAGAATTGGATATAGTCTTGTGCATTATCTTTACTTAAACCAAATATAGATGTCTCCCCTTCTGCTCTTTTCTTTTGTTATAGGTTATTTTTTGATATTGCTGGTAGTAGCCTGGTACACCGGCAGGAACAGCAACAACGATTCTTTTTTTATTGGTAACCGGAACAGCAACTGGATGCTGGTTGCGTTTGGCATGATCGGCACATCGCTGAGCGGTGTTACGTTCGTAAGCGTACCCGGTGCTGTGGCCCGGGAATCGTTTGCTTATTTCCAGATCACCCTGGGTTACCTGCTGGGTTATTTAGTGATCGCTTTTGTTTTATTGCCATTGTATTACCGGCTCAACCTCACTTCTATTTACAATTACCTGAGCAGCCGCCTGGGTTTCACATCTTATAAAACAGGCGCTTCTTTTTTCATCCTTTCACGCACCCTCGGCGCCACGGCAAGGTTATACCTGGTGGTAAAAATATTACAGGATGCCATCCTGGAAAGTTTTCATGTTCCCTTCTGGCTCACCACACTCATCATACTGGCCATGATATTGCTGTACACTTATGAAGGGGGGGTGAAGACCATTGTATGGACTGATACACTGCAGACCTCCTGCATGTTGCTGGGCCTTGTGATCTGTGTCTATTATATCCTGAATCACCTGCACCTGGGTGTGGGCGAAAGTTTGGCTGCTATGCGTGAAAAAGGGTATGACAGGATTTTCTTCACCGACCCACACAGCAAGTTCTTCTTTTTAAAACAGATCCTGGCCGGCGCTTTCGTTACCATTACCATGACGGGGATGGACCAGGAAATGATGCAGAAAAACATTTCGGTTAAAACATTGAAAGACTCTCAGAAAAATGTGGTTACCCTGGGTTTCATCATGCTGGTGGTGATCTTTTTGTTCCTGTTCCTCGGCGGACTCCTCTACCTGTTTGCCGGAACGCAACAGGTAACAGCTACCGGAGATGCACTCTTCCCTGCGATTGCCCTGAATCACATGCCTAAAATGGTATCTGTGATCTTTATCATCGCACTGATCTCGGCCCTGTTCCCCAGTGCCGATGGTGCCATTACCGCGCTCACTTCTTCCTTCTGTATCGATATCCTGGGTATGCAAAGGCGTAACGATTGGAATGATGCACAAAAGAAAAAGATCCGCCAGCGCATACACCTGGGCGTTGCCTGTCTCTTCCTGCTTTTTGTAATGGTGTACAAGTGGGTAGACAGCAGCAGTATGATCGGCGTGATATTGAAAGTGGCTGCTTATACTTATGGTCCCCTGCTGGGTCTTTTCACTTTCGGCATACTGCTCAAAAGAAATGTGCAGGACCGGCTGGTACCCCTCGTTTGTATACTCTCGCCATTGCTATGCCTGGTGATTGACAAATACCAGAAAGCACTTTTCGGCTCTTTTGAGATCGGACTGGAACTCCTGATCATCAACGGGTTGATCACTTTTACAGGCCTGTGGCTCATTTCAAGCCCTGCTGTTAAGCAAAAAGCATAGATATTTGCGCAATGGATATGATCTCCCCCCTCGTTGATGCTTATGCGCTGCAGTATACATCGCCCGAAGAAGCGTTGATGCAGGAGATCAATGAATTTACCATGCGCAATCACCCGCAGTCGAATATGCTGAGCGGACATGTGCAGGGAAAATTATTAGCCTTCATCAGTACTATTCTGCGTCCCAAATACGTTTTAGAGGTAGGGACTTTCGTTGGCTACAGTGGCCTCTACCTGGCACAGGGTTTGTCGCCAGATGGTGAGTTGCATACCCTGGAGTTAAGGGAAGAGGACGCTCAAACTGCCCGTGGGTATTTTGCCAGGAGTGAAAAAGGCAACCAGATACATTTACATACGGGCAACGCGCTGGAGCTGATACCCCGGATTGACAGGAAATGGGACCTGGTGTTCATCGATGCAGATAAAACCGGCTATATCGATTATTACGAGCTGGTGGTTCCCCGCCTGAACGACCGCGGCATTATACTGGCCGACAATGTGCTCTTTCATGGCGAAGTATTGGAAGAACCCATAAAAGGTAAAAATGCCAAAGCGATCCAGGCTTTCAATGAGCATGTGAAGCAGGATCCCAGAACAGAACAAATTTTATTAACCGTCAGGGATGGTTTGCTCCTTATAAAAAAGAAATAGGCATGATGAAGAAACTGATTTTGTTGGTATGTCTGGGCTTATGTTTCAACGCGGCTATGTCGCAGAGCGAAAGGGCAACGACTTATATCAATACTTATAAAGAACTGGCTATTGCCGAAATGATCCGGTCGGGCGTGCCGGCATCCATTACCCTGGCGCAGGGCATACTGGAATCGGATTACGGCGAAAGTGAGCTGGCGCAAAAATCGAACAACCATTTCGGCATCAAATGCAAAACGGAATGGACTGGTCCCAAAACCTACCACGACGATGATGAGCGCGGGGAATGTTTTCGCGTTTACGCATCTGCTGCAGCATCCTATCGCGATCATTCCGACTTTCTGAAGAACAGGCCCTATTATACCGATCTTTTCAAACTCGATCCCACCGACGATGCAGGATGGGCTTATGGTTTGAAAAAAGCTGGCTATGCCACAGAGCGCGATTACCCGCAGCGCCTGCTGAAACTCATCAACGATTATGATCTGCACAAATACAATCTCGTAGCCCTCGACAGGATCAAAAACGGAACGCCTGCTTCTAATACAACTGCATCTGTTAAAGCAGTTTCTGAAGATGCTGTTCCCGGTTCTATTAATCTTGCTCCCACCAAGACTACTGTAACAGAGGAAACAATGGAAGAAGATCATGCAGAAGAAAACTTACCACATGCTTCCACTGTTACAAGCAAAAAAGTCCAGCCTTCTAATTATCCTGCGGGAACCATTTTTACTATCAACCATACCAAAGTGATCTACGCCGCAGAAGGTACATCCCTGCTGGCTTTGGCCGGACAATACGATATCAGCCTGGGCAAATTGCTGGATTTCAATGAGCTGAAAGAGATGGATGTGCTTGATACCGACAGATTACTCTTCCTGGAAAGAAAAATGAAAAGAGGCGCTACCGACATTCACATTGTGTCCGAAAATGAAAGCCTCTATGATATTGCACAGAAAGAAGGCGTAAGGATGGAGAGCCTGATGGAATACAACAACCTGAAAAAAGATACCCGGCTTTCTGCTGGCCAGAAATTAAACCTTCGCGCTGCCGGTCCTGTTGTGGCCAAATCAACCAAAGCTTCTAAATAACTGCTTATGTCAGTGATTACTGTTCACGATAAATCCTTCATTTCTTATCTGCCCGAATCATTGATACTGGAAAAGATTAAAGCGCTGGCGGATGAATTGAACCGGGATTATGCCGGCAAGAAGCCTTTGTTCATTGCCATACTGAACGGTTCCTTCATGTTCGCATCCGACCTGTTCAAGGAGCTGCATATCGATGCAGAGATCAGTTTCATTAAGCTGGCTTCTTACAAAGGCACCAAATCTACCGGGCATGTGATCACGGCTATTGGACTGGATATCGATATTACCGACAGACATGTAGTGATACTGGAAGATATCATCGATACCGGCAAGACCATGAATGAGTTCCTGCCACAGATACGCAACCAACAGCCGGCTTCCTTGAAAATTGCAGTGCTGCTGCACAAGCCCGATGCCACTGTATTTCCTATACAAATTGATTATTGCTGTTTTTCCATCCCCAACAAATTTGTGGTAGGTTATGGTCTCGATTACGATGGTCTGGGCAGGAATATCCGCGAATTATACCAGCTCGCAACAGAAGCCTAGCGTGTAAATACGCGTTTTTTTCAGTAAATTGTAGTAAATCCATGCAAACAGATGAAAGCTGTCGCCTGGTTATTACTTGCTTGTTCTTTTCCCTGCCTGCTTATGGGGCAGAACTACCTGCGTGGTGAAGTAAGGGATGAGCAGGGGCATTTATTACAGGGCGTACGCATACAACTGGCCAGTACAGGCACTTATCCATATTATACCGGCAACCTGGGCAGCTTTGGCATCCCTTCTTCCAGGCTCATTGATACCATCACATTGTCTTACGAAGGTTATGATACCCTGCGTACTGCCATCGATACCAGGAAGCCCCAGTTCTTCGTTTTGAAAATGCAGCCCGAGCTGGCAAATTTTTACCGGTCCAGGCTCAGCTCTCTCACCAACCATCTTCAAACAGAAACCGCTTTACCTGCGGCTGTATTGGGCGAGAGTTATAGCGACATCGTAGAAAACCGTTTTATCCGGGCATCACAATATCCCGAAACGGGTTTTGCATTGAACATCGACAAAGCTTCCTACAGCAATATCCGCCGTTTCATTCACAACAACATGCGGGTGCCCGTGCATGCGATCCGTATTGAAGAAATGCTCAATTATTTCAGTTATCCCGCTGCTGAAAATTCACGTGCCTTTACCTGCCAGACAACCGTTACTTCCTGCCCCTGGCAGCAGGAACATCAACTGCTGTTTCTTCATATTCATGCACCGCAATTGCAACTTGACAGCGTGCCTCCTTCCAATCTTGTTTTTTTGATCGATGTGTCCGGCTCGATGGATAAGTCCAACCGGCTGCCTTTGCTGCAGTCGGCATTCAAATTATTGGCAGATAATTTACGTCCGCAGGATACCATCAGTATCATGACTTATGGCGGTAATGTACGTATAGCCCTGGCTCCGACCGGAGGCGCAGAAAAGAAAAAGATCAAAGCAGTCATTGATTCGCTGAGTGCTGCGGGAGATACACCGGGTGCCGGAGCCATCCAGCAGGCTTATGCATTGGCTTCGCATACTTATATGCGCAATGGCAACAACAGGGTGATACTGGCTACCGATGGGGATTTCAACGTGGGACAATCATCGGAAAAAGAGCTGGAAGACCTGATTGTTCAATATCGCAAAAGCGGCATCTACCTTACTTGCCTGGGCGTAGGCATGGGCAATTACAAAGACAGCAAGCTGGAAGTGCTGGCTAAAAAAGGCAATGGCAATTTTGCTTATCTGGATCATTTGGGCGAAGCACAAAAAGTATTGGTAACCGAATTCACACAAACATTGTATGCTGTTGCCAAGAATGCAACGGTTACCGTTCGCTTCAATCCCAGCCTTGTCAAAACCTATCGCCTGATTGGCTTTGACAACAAGAGAACCGCTTTGAACGATAGCACCCGCGAATTGGAAGGCGGAGAAATCGGCAGTGGACATGCCCTGATGGCTTTGTTTGAAATAGAACCGGCAACTACTCATTCATCAACAGAAAACCTGGCCTCTATTGATTTACGCTACCAGCTTCCCGACAGTGCATCTTTTATGCATCATGCATTTACGGCATCTTATCAACCCATAGCAATTGAAAAAGCCGAACATGCTTACCAGTTCGCTGCGGCTGTAAGCATGTTCGGCGCGGTATTGAAAGGTTCGCCTTATACAAAAGATATCACTTTAGAGAAAGTGCTGGCATTCGCTGAACCTGTTGTTGACCCTGCTAATATTCAGCAAGAGGAACTATTGCAACTTATCAAACAAGCTATTGAAATATATCATCCTTCAAAGAAGCGAAAAAAGAAAAAATGAAAATGCTATTACCAGCTCAATCTTCTGCAATAACGAATGTAACTTTCCGGCTACACCTGCTGGTTACTTTTACTCCATTTTGCATGGCGGGTAACCAAGATGGTCCTTTTGCAACAACTCTTATCGCTTCGTTTGCAGTTCCATAACCCGGATCATTCTCAGCTTTGACATCACTCACATTCCCATCCCTGTCTACAACAAAAGAAACGAATACTTTATAAGTACCTGGAGGCGCTCCTTTTTTAACCGGTATGCTGGCGTCTACACTTCTCCCCAGGTATTTTGAGAAGCCATCAGCACCTCCCGGAAACTCAGCAGGGGTCAGTGTATCAGCTCTATTACTTACCTTTTTATTCTGATTATTTTTTGTGGTTATTTCTATTACCCCATTTCGGCCTTCCGCACCATATTTTTCAGAAGCAGCCTCGTCTTTTAAAACACTAATATTGTCAATATTATTTGGCTCCAATTTTAATTCTTTCAATCCCTTCCGTCCCATTTTTTCTCCGTCAACTACAAACAAAGGGTGAGCCGCAGTATCTTTTACTTTCACTCCTATGGTAGTATCTACCGGAATGAAGGTGGTTTGATTTTCATGAGCCGATAAATATTGCTGGATACCAGTCAATATAGCGCCGGCCATTTTTTGCTGGTAAGCAGTGCTCTTCAGGTTGGCCATATCTACCTGGTTAGACATGAACCCTGCTTCTATCAATACAGAAGGGCAATTCACTTCCTGCAATACCCAGATGCCCTTGCGGCTGGATTGTATGCCGCGGAGTTTGTTCACTCCCTCGAGTGAAGACGCCATATAATTGGCCAGTCTGTAATTGGCCTGGTAGTCCTTCGCTTTTTCTTTACCGGCAATCAACAGCTCTATGCCTTGGGTTGAAGTGGAAGCTGTGTTATCGCAGTGCAGTGAAATAAAAAGATCGGGATGTTGCGCATTCGCCAGTTGCGCTTTTTCTGTTACCGGCTGAAAAACATCGCTCTCCCTGGTAAGTACGATCTTAACACGATCATTGCTGTTCATGGATTTAATTTTTTGCGCCAGTTCCAACGCAATGTCTTTTTCAATGGATCCGTCGGCACCAACAGCACCTCGGTCTTGTCCGCCATGACCCGCATCGATCACAACGGTGTATGATTTATTCAATGTATACGATACAGGTGAGATATCTTCCAGGCCTTTCACAGGGATTTTACTTACATCGTTCACAATGGTTTTCACCATATTGTCTATCATGGTTTCTACCGATATGGCTTGATGTCTTTCTTTGTTACGAAAAGCAAAGAGCACTACTACTACAGCCAGCAGCGGCAGTACCACCAGCCTTCTTACATAGGTAAACCTCGGGTTTTTATTGTTGGCGAGCATTTGTAACCTCCTTTTAATGGGTGAAAAAAAGAATGGATTAGTGAGTGCAAAATGTTGTTGCGGGTAAGCGGCTGTGAGTAGCATCTGCGCCAGTGAGGCAGTGTCGCCATTCACAACGGC
Organism: Asinibacterium sp. OR53; assembly: GCF_000515315.1. Classification (NCBI taxonomy): domain Bacteria; kingdom Pseudomonadati; phylum Bacteroidota; class Chitinophagia; order Chitinophagales; family Chitinophagaceae; genus Asinibacterium; species Asinibacterium sp. OR53. The sequence continues at coordinate 1,952,546 of NZ_KI911562.1, read as the reverse complement.
TTTCTTATCGGCAATGAATTCATGGATCATATCCATTTCGCGGCGCAGCAGCCAGAAGAAAGGATTAAACCATCCCAGCACCAATACCAATTGCATAAACAATTTATCTATCGAATGTTTTTGGCGCACATGCGTTAATTCGTGCTGTAGTATCTGTTTACCTGATTCGCTTCGCAGGTCTATGTCTTCATTCCAGAAAATATACCGGAAGAAAGAAAACGGGGTTCCCTTGGCGCGGGTAAGGATGAGGTAAACATCTTCTACATTGCGACAGGAATGCATTTTGAGCAAGCGATACAAATGTATCAGGGTTTTGATGGCAAACAGCAGGATAAGGCCCGCCACTGCAACATAGAGTGCTGCTGCTGTATCCCAGTTCCACAGAAAGCCTTTATGCTGTATCGTTTCTTCCATTTCCGAATTGCTATCGGCTACCACATACAACCATCGCATCATATCCTGGTTACTGGCCTGCGGCCTGTTCCATTGTATTTTGATCAGCGGAACCGTCCAGGATAAAAGCGCTACGGCCAGCAAATAAAAGCGGTTGTACTGGTGAAACCGTTTATTACGCAGTACCAGCCAGTAATATCCCATCATAACAGCACTGCATACGATCACTTGCAGGAAATAATAAGCAATAGCAAGCATGGCAAAGGGTTTTATGATTTTTTATTTTTGAGCTGTTGCAGCAGTAACTCCAATTCTTTCACACTGATATCTTTCTGTTTCAACATAAAAGAAACAGCGTTGCTGAAAGAACCTTCGAAGTAGCCCTCCACCATGTTACGGATATAACTGGATGAGTACTCCTCTTTCGATACCAGCGGATAATACTGGTGTACCCTGCCAATTGGCGTAATGCCTACAAAGCCTTTATCAACCAGTATTTTCACAATGGTGGCTACCGTATTGGAATGAGGCCGTGGTTCCGGCTGTGCTTCCACAATGTCTTTGAGGAATGCTTTGTTGAGCCGCCAGATGCTCTGCATGATCTGTTCTTCTGCTTTTGTTAAGGATCTCATTAGGGGGATGTGTTAATTGAATCCAAACATAAAACTATTTATTTAGTTAAACAACTATTTTTTTAGTTTTTAAAAATCCATTAACATTTGCTTCCAGCAAAAACAGTCTCATACAATCTTTTGAAAGCGGTATTTTGCAGCCCGATGAAATACTATCTTATTGCAGGCGAAGCCAGTGGCGATCTGCACGGCAGCAACCTCATCAAACAATTATTACAAAAAGATGCTTCGGCCGATATCCGCTGTTGGGGAGGCGATCTCATGCAGGCTGCAGGGGCCACACTGGTCAAGCATTACCGTGACCTGGCATTCATGGGTTTTGCAGAAGTGGTTATGAACCTGCCTACGATCCTGGGTAATATCCGGTTCTGCAAACAGGATATCCTCGCTTATCGTCCCGATGTGCTGGTACTCATCGATTATCCCGGCTTCAACCTCCGCATCGCGCATTGGGCCAAAAAGCAGGGGTTCAAAGTGGTGTATTATATCTCGCCGCAGGTATGGGCATGGAAAGAGAACAGGGTGAAAAAGATGAAACAAAGCATCGACAAAATGCTTTGCATACTACCCTTTGAGAAAGATTATTACCGTACGAAATGGAACTGGGCCGTAGATTATGTAGGCCATCCATTGGTAGAAGTAGTGAACCGGGCCATTGCTTCCCGCGGTGGACACAGCAGCGAAAAAAAGATCATTGCTTTGTTGCCCGGAAGCCGCAAACAGGAGATCAGCAAGAAGCTTCCCATTATGCTGGAAGTGGCGGCCCATTTTCCGGATTACCAGTTTGTAGTAGCGCAGGCACCCGGACAGGATGAAAGTTTTTACGCCCCCTTCCTTGCTCCCTGTTCGAATGTATCGGTTGTTCGCAACGAAACTTATTCTTTGTTGTTGCAGGCCCGTGCCGCGCTGGTTACCAGTGGCACTGCTACTTTAGAAACTGCGCTCTTCGGCGTACCCGAAGTGGTTTGTTACAAAGGAAGCAATATCAGTTACCAGATCGCCAAACAGTTGATCAAAATAAAATACATTTCACTGGTGAACCTCATCATGGATAAACCAGTAGTGAAAGAACTCATACAGGATGATCTCACGGTTCCCAACCTCATCCGCGAACTTCGCCTGCTGCTGACCGATGAACGGCATCTGCAAATATTAAAAGAAGATTATGCCAGGCTGAAAGCATTGTTGTCTGAAGGAGGCAACGCTTCGGAACAAGCTGCTACCATCATACACCGGTTTGCGCTAGTGTCGCAATAACGGTAAGATCAGGAGTTTGAAAATAGCAATGATCAGCACTATGATGAACATGATGAGCGATATGCGGTTCATGCCATGCATATATTTCATCCACTTGGTGAGTGGTTCTTTCGGATCTCTTTTCTTGATATAGAGGTATTCTGCCAACTGCCGCAAGATGCCCATGAAATCGTTTTTTGTAAAGCTACTTAAATTAGTTGTTAGAATTCTTTTGTTTACAATCTGACATCTAGCAACGCTTCAGCCAATGACTTAAATGCTCCGTGATCTGCTTCGCTTCAATAATAAAGCCATCGTGTCCGTAAGAAGAGCCGATCTCTATCAATGATGCATGCGGAATGTGTTCGGCCATGAATCTTTGCTCTGCCAACGGACAAAGTATATCACTATCGATACCAATGATCAATGTTGGTTGTTGAATGGTATTCAATGCGCTGATCAGATCGCCGCCCCTTCCCCTGGCCAGGTGGTGACTGTCCATCGATTTGGTCAGCAGCCAGTAACTGAACGCATTGAAGCGCTTCGCCAGTTTTTCGCCCTGGTATTGGATATAGGAAGAAGCCCTGAAATGATCGATTTTCTCCGGGTCGGGATCCGTTTGTGTATCCTGGAAAATGCCATAGTTGCGGTAGGTGAGCATGCCGATGGCCCTTGCGGCTTTGAGTCCCTGTGCACCTGCATGTGCATCGTGGTTGCGCCAGGTATTATCGGCTTCAATCGCCAGCCGTTGCGCTGTATGTACTGCCACGCCCCAGGCACTTTCCGAAGGCGATGTGGCAATCAGGAAGGATTTTTCGATCCTGCGGGGTTCCATCATACACCATTCCAACACCTGGTAACCGCCCATGCTGCCGCCCATCAGTAAACCGATCTTTTCAATGCCCAGGGCTTCCCGCAGCAGGATATGGGCTTTTACCATATCGCGGATGGTAACGGTGGGAAAATCGGAATAATAAGGCGCTCCTGTTTTGGGGTTGATACTTGTTGGACCGGTGGTTCCGTAGCAGGAGCCTAATATATTGGCGCAAACAATAAAGTATTCCTCCGGGTCGATGAGGCAGGAAGGACCTATCAATCCCTTCCACCAATCAACACAATCCGAATTAGCCGTCAGTGCATGACAAACCCATACCACATTGCTTCCATCGGCATTCAGCTTGCCATATGTGTGGTAAGCAATCTGCAATTCGGGCAAAACGACTCCGTTTTCGAGCGTAAAGGGCTGGGGGTAGTTAAACACATTCATACTGATAATTCCGCATTTCAACGCAAAATAAGGGCATGGTTGAGTTACATTTGCATAAATATTTCAAAAATCGTCCCATGAGGCCTCAAACCAAAGCCATCCGCACCCGTGTTGACCAGACAAATGAAATGGAACATTCCTCCCCTGTGTTCCTTACCAGTAGCTTTTCATTTGATAATGCAGAAGAGATGCGGGCTGCTTTTGCCGATGAAACAGACGACAATATTTACAGTCGTTTCAGCAACCCCAGTGTACAGGAGTTTACCGACAGGGTCTGTGTTCTGGAAGGCGCTGAAGCCGGCTTTGCCACTGCATCGGGCATGAGCGCGGTGTTTGGCTCTTTCATGGCTTTGATGAAGCAGGGCGACCATCTCCTGTCATGCAATGCCATTTTCGGCAGCACCCATACGGTGATTGCCAAATACCTGCCCAAATTCGGCATTGAACATAGTTATGTGAGCGCCACGGCTACTGAAGCCGAATGGGAAGCTGCCATCCGGCCCAATACAAAGATGATCTACCTTGAAACGCCCACCAACCCGGGGCTTGACATACTGGACCTGGAAATGATCGGCAAATTGGCTAAAAAGCATAAGATCATCCTGAATGTAGATAATTGCTTCGCTACCCCGGTGGCTCAACAGCCCATTGCCTATGGCGCTGATCTTGTGGTGCATTCCGCCACCAAGTGGCTCGACGGACAGGGACGCGTTTTGGGTGGTGTGGTAGTTGGCCGCAAAGATCTGATCAAGGATATTTATCTTTTTTGCCGCAGTACCGGCCCCGCCCTCTCTCCTTTCAATGCATGGGTATTGAGCCGCAGCATGGAAACCCTCGAAGTGCGCATGGAACGCCATGCAGCCAATGCACACTATATCGCAGAAAAGCTCGAGAAACATCCGAAGCTGAGCTGGCTCAAATATCCTTTCCTTAAAAGTCATCCCCAGCATGCAATTGCTATAAAGCAAATGCAGAACGGTGGCGGGATCGTATGTTTTGAACTGAAAGGAGGCGTTGAAGCAGGCCGCAAGTTCCTTGATGCGCTCGATATTTTATCATTGACTGCCAACCTCGGCGATACACGCAGCATTGCTTCGCATCCTGCGAGCACCACGCATGCCAAGCTTAGCGAAGAAGAAAGGCAGGCCGTGAATATTACGCCCGGACTGATCCGCATCAGCGTTGGTCTTGAGCACAAAGACGATATCCTCGAGGATATTTTGCAGGCATTGGAAAAATGCTGATGCATAGGAATTACGTGCACAATTAATAACTGGACCTCGCTACTGCTATTTTGGAATCGGCTGTGCCATAATACAAAAACCACTGGTTATGGAATTGAGCCAATCCCTCTAAAAAACATACCCGGTTTACCTGGCCATTGATTTCATAAGGCTTATCGGGGTGCATGAAATGATTCGACAACCTTTTGTTCAATTGCAAAGGGTTGTTTTTATTTAATAATGCCTGTCCTGCTGCATAAGTGCCTTCGGGCAAACTCGTATCGCCGATGGCAGGAATATTGCGGCTGTTATAGATCAGCAAAATGCCGCTGTCTGTAAGCATGGCAGGTGGGCCGGATTCTACAAGATCGCAGTCGAATTTACCATCGCGTGTAGCCACCACAATTTTTAACCGTGGCGTTTGTTTCGCTTCTCCCTTTAAAGGAGCCGAAGGTTGTTCACCGGTATCCATTTCAACAGGAGTCCAGTGAACCAGGTCATCTGAAGTAGCTGCATAAATGAATTTATCGCCCCAATACATCCAATATTTACCATAAATCTTTGTTGCGATGATCTTTCCATTTGTGTACCGTGATACAATGGATCCCGATTTCGACCATGCATTCAGGTACCTACCCTCATAAGCGGTTGCAAAAGCCGGTCCCTGTTTGGTCCAATGCAGCAAATCATTTGAAACCGCGACCATTAACCTGGCTGTTTTACCATCGAAAGCAGTGTACGTCATGTAGTAGATGCCTTTATCATCTTCTATGATCCTGGGATCTTCACAGCCACCTTCCCATTCATATTGTTGATAGGCATCTTTATCTGGATACAGTACCGGTGTGGCCAATCGCGTAAAATGCACTGCATCGGTACTGTATGCCAATCCAATACGAGAAGTGCCACCGGGCAATCCGATCTTGTCCTGCGCACGATAGAGCATGTATAAGGTATCATTGCGCACTACAATGGCAGGATTGAATACATCTTTTTCTTCCCAAAAGATTGGTTGTTGACGTATGGGATCGATGAACCGGCCGGTACCTGGCACCAGCACCGGATTAACGCTATCGAGTTTTTCGAAACCTAACAACGCCCAGGAACTGTCTGACACCGGCGTTGTTGTTTTTTTACCTGGCATTTGGCAAGCTACTCCCAAAAGAAGTCCGCATCCGATTATCCAGGAAAGCCTTCTTGAATCACTGCTTTTCATGTACAAGGATTGATCTCTATTTTTTCATTACCGATGCAATGCCTCCGTACAAATGTTGCAGGTACAATGGATCTGCATAGGATTCGTCGGTATGACCCAACTCTGTATAAAAAGCATGCCCTCCATCAAAATCATGATACCATGCCATAGGGTGAAGATCGCCGTTTTCTCCTCCTGTATAAGATTTTTCATCGATGGTGATCAGTATGTGCAGGTTGGGTTGTATGCTTTTGAAATTATACCACTCGTCTTTACGCTTCCACTCTGCCGGTAAATGTTTGGTAGAAAGATGCGAATGATCTACAATATGGAGCACAGCTTCCTGTTGCTTGGGGTGACTTTTGAAATAGGCTCCTACCAGTTGATTGTACCAGGGCCAATCGTATTCAGTATCAGTGGCCGCATGCACGCCTACAAAACCGCCACCTGAACGGATATACTGTTCAAAAGCAGTTTGTTGTTCATCGTTCAGCACATCCCCTGTGGTGCTCAGGAATACCACTGCGGCATATTTTTTCAGGTTATCGGCAGTGAACAGGTTGGCATCGGTAGTAGTATCCACATCGAAATGATGTTCTTTTCCCAATTGCTGTATCGCTGCGAGTCCCTTGGGTATAGAAGCGTGATGATATTTTACGGTACGTGCAAACACCAATACTTTCGGCGTTTTCTTAAAATTGATGAAAGACAAACTGATCAGTGCCATTAAAGCAAGGCAGGACGATAATAATAATTTTTTCATGATGATGATGGTTATGGATTGGTTCTGTTTAATTTCTCTCTTCTTTCTTTGACTTCCCGCCAGGTAGTAAGTATGATACCTTCATCCCGGATCGCTTTTTTCAATGCCGGGTCTAACATCGCCAGCATATCGCCCCGGCGAACGGGACCTGAATCGGAAATATGCGGAAATACTTCTGTAGTAGCGGTACAATGCATGATCATCATGGTAAGTCCGGGTAGCAATGAACGGATACCTTTGATGTATTGCTGTGTTTTAAACGCTTGTATTTTGGCATCATCGCCCTGCAATTCCTGTGGAATTTTATCGCCATAACTGCCGTTGTGCAGATCATCCAGCACGGGCAGTCCGCTGGCCCAAAGCATTTTACCTGCCTGCCGCATTTGCTGAAGTAGCTCTTCCGATGCCTGCGCCTGTTCACTGATCAGTTTCGCATGACCTCCGGGCACCATAACAGGGATATGGTTCCTGATGCCCAGTTCTATGTATTGTTGCGCAAAATCCGGTTTGGCCAGTAGTGTTCCCATGTGTGTATCGAGGTGTGTAGGTTCAAAACCCATGTTCCTGGCCCTTTCCAGTTGTGCAGCGATTTCTGTTCCTACTTCCGCTGCACTCGCATGTTCTACCACTGCTGCAACAGAAGGCCAGAGTGCACCTTCAGCATCTACGAGTCCGGGTGTGGACTTTTTTCCAGAAAGCGGTCCCCACCGGTAACCCTTCCATTCTGATGTGAGTGTGAGGTGTAACCCTACATCCAGCTTCGGGTGTTCTTTATAATAATGCACAAAGGCCGGCACCCAGGGACAAGGCATCATCACGCTACAGGAAGTAGCGACGCCTTCTGTCATGGCTTTAATAGCTCCTTCATTGGAATCATACGACATGCCTACATCATCTACGTGTAAGATGAGTACCCTGGCTCCTTTGCGGAAGCCTAGTTTTTCGGCGTAAGTGCTATCAGGCTGTTGTGCGGCAACAGCCATACAAACCATACAGGCTGCCGCAAAAACAAGCAATCGTTTTTTCATGGATGGGGTTTGATATCAAGAAATAATCGTGAACGGTTAACTTTTACTTGTCAATTATCCCTATATTCAACACGCACAAAATACCGTTAAACACGGATTAAATCTAACGAAAGAAAATGAAAAACAGAACTGGTTTCCTGCTGGCCATCATGATGTTCTTCGAATATTTTATCTGGGGCGCCTGGTATGTGACCATGGGCACTTATATGGGCGAACATTTACACGCCAGTGGCTTCCAGATCGGCGCTGCTTACAGCGCACTGGCCATTGCCACCATGATCTCTCCTTTTTTTGTGGGATTGATAGCCGACCGTTTCTTCGCCGCACAACGCATTATGGGTGTATTGCACCTGGTTGGCGGTGCCTTGTTGTTCCTGGCCACCAAAATAGAAAACAACGATGCTTTTTATTGGATCATCCTGGCCTATTCCCTGCTCTACATGCCTACCATTGCGCTGAGCAATAACGTAGCTTTCACACAAATGAACAATCCCGGCAAACAGTTTCCCTGGATAAGGGTATTCGGTACGCTGGGCTGGATCGTAGCAGGCCTCTTCATTGGTAAACTGGGCATCGAAAAAACATCGTCTACTTTTTATATGGCAGCGGCCGTATCTGCCGGACTGGGCCTGTTCAGTTTCGTGTTGCCTCATACGCCACCCAAAGCGGCGAGCGACAATGTTACCGCATCCAAAGCGCTGGGAGTAGAGGCTTTTGTATTATTCAGGAACAGACCTTACCTCATCTTTTTCATTGCCGCCATATTGGTGTGTATCCCACTTTCTTTTTATTATGGTTTTGCCAATCCGTTTCTCAACGAGATCGGGTTTTCGAATGCGGCGGGTAAAATGACACTCGGACAAGTATCGGAAGCGGTTTTCATATTAGCCATTCCTTTTTTATTCAACCGCATTGGTGTTAAAAAAATGATCCTGCTGGGCATGACCGCCTGGATACTGCGCTATCTCTGTTTTGCTTATGGCAATATCGATACAGGTACCTGGATGTTGTATGCCGGTATTATACTGCATGGTGTTTGTTATGATTTCTTTTTTGTTACCGGCTATATGTATACCGAGAAAAAAGCGGGTGAGAAAATCAAGAATGCTGCGCAGGGGCTGTTTACCTTTGCTACATACGGATTGGGCATGTTCATTGGCACGGGCTTCAGCGGGTATATTGTAGACCAGCACAAGAATGGCGAACTGCATAACTGGCAACAAATCTGGTTTGTTCCTGCCTATATTGCCATGGGTGTATTGCTGTATTTTATTTTATTCTTCAAAGAAAAAAAGGAAGCCTGATCTTCCTGATTTAAAAACGATAAATACTAAGAGATGAAAAGAATTGCCATGCTTGGCTCAGGGTTCATTGGCAGGTTTTATGCCGATTCCCTGCAAGGTTACAGAAGCCGGGATAAAGTGATCAGCATTTATTCCCGTCGTGAAGAAAGCGCCCGGAAATTTGCGGCAGATTATGGATGCACGCACTGGACCACTAAAATGGAAGAAGCCATTGCGCATCCGGATGTGGATATTGTATGCATCTCTTTACCCAATAACCTGCATGAAGAAGCGGTGATGTTGTGCTGCAAACACAAAAAAGCGGTGATGACCACCAAACCGCTCGGGCGCAATGCCGAAGAAGCCAAGCGCATGTTGCTGGCCGTAGAAGCAGCGGGTATTTTTAATGGTTACCTGGAAGACCTGGTATATACACCCAAATTCATCAAAGCTTCCGAGAGCGTGAAGAACGGTGCGCTTGGAAGGATATTGTGGGCCAAGTCGAGGGAAACACATCCTGGTCCGCACAGCGAATGGTTCTGGGATATTGAACAGGCAGGCGGCGGCTGTATCCTCGACCTGGGTTGCCATTGCGTGGAGATCACCCGCAGTTATATTGGCAAAGACATCAAACCCGTTGAAGTTATGTGTTGGGCCGATACACAGGTAAAACCCATCGATGCCGAAGACCATGCCATTGGATTGGTGAAATATGAGAACGGCGCTATTGGTCAGTTTGAAGTGAGCTGGACTTTCCGCGGCGGCCTCGACCTGCGCGATGAAGTGATGGGAACCGAAGGCACCATCTGGATCAACAGTTTCCTACGCACCGGTTTTGATATGTTCACCACGGGTAAGGGCGGCGATTATATTGCAGAGAAAGCCGAAAGCAATACTGGCTGGCTATTCCCTGTTGGCGATGAACTGAACGAACTGGGCTATAATCACATGTTCATGGACATGTTCAATGCGATGGAAAAGGGTGTTGCTCCTAAAGAAACTTTTTACGACGGTTACGTGGTGAATGCTATTTTGGATGCAGCTTACCGCTCAGCGAAATCTAAAATATGGGAGCCCGTGAAACTGGATATCTGGCGCGGACAAACAGGATTGACTAAAGAAAGTCACCTCGTTCCTTACGACGCCGAACATTATCTCATCAAAGAAGAAATGACCCACTTCGGTGCAAAAAAGATAATCCTCAAACACAAACAAACCGGAAAAATAACAGAAAGAACAATAGAATAAATATCATGCTAACACAAGACCTTTTCGTACACCATGTTTATTTCTGGCTCGGCAATCCAGTCAGCCAGGAAGATCATGCAGCATTGCTGGCGGGTTTACAGGCATTAAGTAAAGTGCCTTCTATACAACAATTCCATATTGGCATACCTGCAGGCACCAACCGCGACGTGATTGATACCAGTTATGCATTTTCCTGGCTGGCAGTATTTGCCAACCAGGAAGATCAGGATGCCTACCAGATCGATCCGATTCACTTGCATTTTATAGACACCTGCAAACACCTGTGGAATAAGGTAGTTGTCTACGATTCTATCCAGGCGCGGTAATGCATACCTATTCATCAGCTGTTGTTTATTGCAACAGCTGATGAATATTACGATAGCTGGTAGCGATGTTCTCAAAAGGCTTCGGCGCCCCATCCTGTTCTACGAAGAAATATTTCATACCGGATGTATGCGCATGTGCAAAAATGCGCTTGAAATCAATGGAACCTGTTCCTACTTCGAGTATGTGCTCATGCGTTGCATCGAGGTCTTTCACATGCCATAAATGGAAGCGGCCCGGATGTTGTTTGAACATTTCTACAGGATCTTTTCCTGCCTTGATGGTCCAGGCCAGGTCCAGTTCCATCTTCATTTTATCGGTATCGGTTTCTGATAACAACAGGTCATAAGGAATTACACCGTTATGGTCTTTGAATTCCCTGTCGTGATTATGGTAAGCAAACAGCAAGCCGGCTTTTTGGGCGGCCTCCGATGTTTTATTCAATACTTCTATGGAAGTTTTGAGCTCCTCGGTTGTTTCAAAAGGTGTGCTCGCACATACCAGGTAAGTAGCGCCGCCTTCTGCAACTTCATCAACCAGTTCTTGGTAATTGTCGCGCAGGTTTCTCATCGGTGGTATGGTAATGGGTTTACCATCGGCGCCTGTAGGCATCTTAGCGCCGGGCGGCATTTTAAAAGGAGCACCCAGCACATGATGTGACCGCCAGTTCATGCCTTTGTCTTTGAGCATGGCAGCAAATTCTTTGGGCTTCATGCCATAATATCCGCCCTTTCTGCTGAACGCCGATTCGATCTCTTTGTAACCAACATCGGCTACTTTTTGCAAGCTGCCAGGCACATCCTGGTCTATCACACCAAAAAGTGTGAACAGTTGTAAACCTACACCAGGATATTTTTTCTTAAAATCTGCAGCCAGCATTTCCTTGTTCAGCAGCAGGCTGCCAAGGGCCAATGCGGATGTTTGTTTGAGGAAGGATCTTCTGTTGTGCATATTATTTTTTTAAGGATGAATAATGTAATCCAAACCCGAAAGGATACAATGGATCCTTGGAGTCATGGGGTAGGTCTTCTTTCTGATTACGAACAGCTTCCATGGAAGAAGGCAGTTCAAAAGGCAGTTTACCACCGGGGTGGTATTTACCAAAGATCACATCGAGTACTGCGGCATCACTGGCGCCGAAATCTGCCAGCAGTCCTTTGGCCTTGGCGCTGATTTCCGGTATCACGGCCGGGCGGTCGAGAAAAATATCCACGATCGTAGGCACTGTATTCAGCAAATGAAGGATATTATCTTTCACCGCTCCTTTGAAATCGAGATCGCCATGATGGAACATTTTGGCCAGGAAATTGGCAGTGTCGGCTGGCACCCAGGGTGTATTCAGCCGGATGATCGCCAGATCGGCCTGTTCAGGTTTTTCTACCACTGTACCATATTCCGCAGCTACTTTGGGGTCGATGTGCTCCACATAGATTTTCAGCTTTCCTGCTGTTAAAGGAAGGGTATTCGATTGATTCTTCAATAAGATCATGGACCTGCGCTGGGATTCATCGCCGAGTTTGCGGAAAGCCTCTTTTCCTACGATCTGTGTGGCTTTCTCCACATCTACATAAGGATTGTCAAAAAGTCCCAGTTCGAATTTCTGTCGTAATAATCTCTTTACAGAAACATCGATCCGGCTTTCTTTGAGCTTACCTTCTTTCACCAGTTGAATAACGATCTCCGGCAGGTTTTCTCCACCGAACTGGTCTACGCCGGCATTGATGATCTTCAATACCCTTTCTTCTGCGGATAAATTTTCAACACCCCAGGCACGTGCCGGCCACACATAAGATCCTATATGCGCATCTGTGACCAGGCCCCAATCGGTACATACCACTCCATCGTAATGATACTTATTGCGCAACAAGCCGGTAATGATCGCTTTATTATAAGAGAATCCTACATTCTCATCGGTCTGGTTCATCGGCACACCATAATAAGGCATGATGGCAGCCGTATGGGCTTTGAAAGCAGCTTCGAATGGGATCAGGTGATAATTGAAATTTTTACCGGGATAAACCTGTCCTTTCTGGAATGCAAAATGAGGGTCGAGTCCTTCTTTCTGAGGACCACCGCCGGAAAAATGTTTGGTCATGGCCGCCACACTTGTGCTACCGAGTTTAGCGCCTTGCAGTCCTTCTACATAAGCATAGGTCATTTTTGCGGAGAGCTGTGCGTCTTCTCCAAACGTACCGCTGATGCGTGGCCAGCGTGGTTCGGTAGACAGATCGGCCATCGGATGCAACGCTTCGCGTATACCCACAGCAACATATTCCTGTCTTACCACATCTGCAAACTTCCTGGTGAATGCTTCATCGCCGATGGCGGCAAAGCCTAATGGTTCACACCAAAGCGAGAACCCATTAGCTGCCATCGCAAAAATGCTGCTGCTGAAGGCGTGTCGGGGATCGGAAGCGATGGTCACCGGTATTCCCAGTCGCGTACTTTCTGCCAGGCGCTGTACATTGTTGTACCAGGTGGCCAGTGCGTGGATACCCGGCACCTGCCAGAGGTTGAAATGGTTCATTAATTTTTCCCGCATCAGTTTGGGGGCAGTGGGCGCAAAAGCAAACATGCCTTTCGCCGGCTTCTCCTCCAGGGAGCCGTCGTCGTTGATCCTTGCACCATTGATGAATAGCATACCTGCTTTTTCTTCCAGTGTCATCTGTGAAAGCAGGTTGTTCACGCGCGCTTCGACAGGCTGCGTTTTGTCTTCATACACATCCATTTTCCCGTTCTTGTTCAAGTCTCGGAAAGCAGGCTGGGCTTGGGTAATAATGGGTTTCCAGCAAAAGGAAACAAGCAGCAGGGGTGCAGCAATCCACCACCTGAACCGCGTAGAAATGGCAAGCTGTTTCATGGGGTTAGTTTTTCAATGCGTCGTTATGACACAACGATAATCATTTCTGATCCAATTTCAAAATTGTTTGGCAGGAAGGTTTCGCTTATTTTCGGTGTGACATGCGGACACTAAAGAACATTCGTGAGTTTATGGAAAAAGGTGGAAAATTGTTCCACCCGGGCCTTTCGCTGGACTGTGTGATCTTTGGTTTTCACGATAACCAGTTGAAAGTATTGCTGCTCAAAATGGAGCATACCGATCATTGGGCCCTTCCGGGAGGATTTGTTTATAAGGATGAAGCGCTGGAGGCTGCCGCAACAAGGGTATTACAGGAACGCACCGGTATCAATGATATTTTCCTGCAACAATTTCATGTGTTCGGCGACCCTGCCAGGTCGGACCGAAAATACCATTCAAACAGGCTAAAAAAATTGGGTATACAGGCTGAAAAAGACCATTGGTTGCTAAACCGTTTCATTACCGTGGGTTTCTATGCACTGGTTGAGTTTTCGCACGTAACGCCCATGCCCGACAATACTTCTGTTGCCTGTGAGTGGCAGCATCTCCACGACATCGGTAACCTGTTCATGGATCACAGGCAAATCCTGGACAAAGCATTGGAGACCCTGCGCCAGCAATTGAACTACCAGCCCATCGGTTATAACTTGTTACCTGATAAGTTTACTATGCCTGAATTGCAAACCCTTTACGAAACCATCCTTGGTAAAAAACTCGATCGTAGAAATTTTCAGCGACGCATGAATAGCTATGGTATCCTGCGAAGGTTGAAAGAAACACGAAAGGGCGGCGCTCACAAAGCGCCCTATCTTTATTCATTCAATTTGCGTAAATACCAACAAGCCCTGCTGGAAGGATTGCAGGGTGGATGGTGAAGCAAACTAAAAACAAAGTATGTCGGCCCCTATTATCAAAGCAGTCATTTTCGATCTCGACGGAGTGATCATTGATTCCAACCCGGAAATTGAAAAATTCTGGCACCGATGGGCTGCCAGGGAAAATGTAGTGCTCACGGATGAGTTGGTACGCCTGCATATTCATGGAAGGAAAGGTACGGAGACTATCCAGGTTTTGTTTCCTCATGTTACCGATGCCACCAAACAAGCCATCAGGCATGCAGCCGATGCGCTCAACAATGAAATAAACCCGGCCGCCATTGCAGGTGTTGTATCATTCATCCAGTTACTTCGCAAACAAAAAATCACCACCGGGGTAGTTACCAGTTCCCACGAGAGCCGCATGCTGCAGATGTTGCAAAAGCACGGACTGGATCAGTCATTTGTTTCTTTTGTCACGGCACATGATGTAACAAAAGGCAAACCCGATCCTGAGCCTTACCGTAAAATGAGTGAGCGGTTGAACTTGCCTCCTGCCCACTGCCTTGTTTTTGAAGATGCGGTGAGTGGTATCCGTTCGGCAGTAACGGCTGGCATGCATGCCATTGGCATCGGCAATGCTGTGGCCGAAAAAGGATTGCTGGCCGAAGGCGCTGTGCAGGTAATCCCTGATTTCACACACCTGCGTTTGTCTGAAACATCACTGGGCTTGCCTAATGGTTTTTCTTTTCAATGGGGCTGAAGACTGTTTTACTTCAATAGTTTATCTACTACCAAAGCACCTACTTTTTTACCGTACTCGGCGCCTATGTCTACACTATGACGGTAATGGATACCTCCGTACACACGGCTGATAGAAGCTTCTGCCGCCGCATCCTGAAATGAATTGAAATGACGTTGCATGCCTATGTATCGCAAGTCGCTGGTATCCTGGAAAGCAAAATGATCACCATACAAAGCAGTGAGCGCTGTTGCCGCCGATGCAGTGATGGTACTGTGTCCGCTGGTATATTCCGGGAAGGGCGGTGTTTGCAGGAACGGAACCCAGTTCCTGTCGATGAATTCATTGATCACGGTAACCGGCCGGATCACATTGCTACGGTATTTCTCATCCCAGCAAGCAATAAATGCATCGTACAAAGCAATGGCCGTGAGCGCGTAAGACTTAGCTGTTTTAACCGCATCGGCATGTGATTGTTTGGCTGCAATGGCAGTAATGCCCATCCAGTGACCACCAGGTGTGATCTTTTTATTGCCGAACATCATGTGCCCGGAATGTTCTATTACAAAAGGATTGTCATCCCAATACCTTGCAACGGTCTTTTGTTCATCTGTTAATGTCTTTCCAATCGTGTACACTTCTTTATTGGCCCTGAAGAAAACACTGTTGGTATCTGTGCTATATGCAGGAGGTCTGGGTGGCATGAACTGCGCGGCAGAGTCCAGCACCAGGGGTGTCATAGTATTCCAGCACCATTCTACCCCATCCATATAATCGGGAGGCGTAGGACGCCACTTGCCCGGTGCATTGCTGCCAAGAAATTTGGGTTTGCCTCTCGACTTCATATAACCATCTGCATTAGCCCGCTCCAACACTGCTTTACCAACCGCTTCACCAAAAGCAACGGAGCGTTGATACGTATCTGCATCCATACGGTCTTTGAAATCGTTGAAAGTAGTTTCTTCGAAATGCTTTAATGAATCCAGTGAAAACACCACTTTGTGCACCACCGTAAAAAAGGCTTTGGTGGCAGCCAACGTGAAGTTGTAGTTCTTGTTTTTCTCCGGCTCCGGCATGGGCTTGAATCCACGTAAACGGGCAGTCAGCGATGCATTCCCCGGTTTTGCATAACGGATGGCTTCATAGGCTGCCAATGAAGAATAAACATAAATACGACTGCTCACCGGGGGCGTAAATACATCGTAGATGATGATCTGTGTAAGCATATCCTGACTGTCATGCATTACCTGGGCATCGTCCATGGGTTTTTTAGATTTATTTCCACAGGCCGTTACCAGTGCAAGGCTCACGCTTGTTATCAGGAACAGCGATAATAATTTTCTTGACATAAGCAGTTTATTAAAGAGGAACCGAACGCGACGCCCCTCTGTTGTCTGTAATAATAACGGATTGCACACCGGCTTCAATATTCAGGAACCTGGCAGATTGTGACAGGAAAGAAACGCCGTAACCAATCTCACGTTTTTGTTTTTTTCCGTTTTTGTATTGAATAACAGTAAACACATCATTTGGTTGCAGTACTACGCAACGAACGGGTTGTTTCTCTTCAAAGACTTTCAAAGGCCCCCTGTTCTGTGTGGCAGCTACCAGGCATTTACCGGAAGCCGACCGCAGTTTGGCCAACGCTTTTCCATTGCCGGGTATGAAAATGCCGCTCTGCAAAATAGATATTGGTGTAAAATCGCCTTTACCATTTCCTTTAAGCAGCAAGCCGTTCAAAGCATCATAACGTCCTACAGAAACTTCTGTACCATAATCATTGCCATTGATCAAGACATCCAGGTTGCCGTCTCCGTCGAAATCTTCTACCAGCATGCCATTCAATACAGAGAATTGCGCCTGGGCCGGCAAAGGATGCAAGCTGAAACGGCCATTGCCTTCATTTTTTACAAAACAGGAATTGAATTGATTGGCATGCAGTATCAATGCGCCCTGTAGCTGTTCTTTGCTGAACAACTGGTCCATAGTAGCAGTAGCAAATGATTTGTAGTTCTGGAATTTCGTTCGCATGCTGATCATTTGCTTCACCACATCATCGCGCGTTTGAGCGGGGAATTCTTTCTTCGTTGGATCGGTGATGGTGGCCGGCAGGTAAAGTGAACAGAAAGCATCCAGACTGCCGTTGTTGTCAAAATCCTTTGCATAAATGGAAACAGGATATTGTTCTGAAGCGCGGTAAAAAGAGTTCTGTCCCAGGTTGCCCACGATGTAATCCATCCGGCCATCGTTGTCAAAATCACCCGCTGTAATAGTATTCCACCAACCTAGTTGGTTGCTGATGCCAGATTGGGCAGATACATTGGTGAAGACCCCTTTATTATTTTTCAGGAAGGTCAACGGCATCCATTCTCCTGCCAGCACCAGGTCTGGCCAGCCATCATTATCAAAATCTGTAAAAACTGCATCACACACCATACCAATATTGGTGAGGTCTTTGGCCACCTGTTGGGTAACATCAGTGAACTTTACATGACCATCTTTGGAATCGTTGCGATAAATAAAACTGGAAACGGGTTTGGGATAATTCCAGGGATCAACCCGGCCTGAAATGAACAGGTCCAGGTCTCCGTCTTTGTCATAATCGATGGCCCTGACACAGAACTTACTGGTAAAATTTTGCGGAAGCGCCGATACATCCTGCGTAAAATTTCCTTTACCGTCGTTGATATAAAGCCTGTCCTGGTATGCAGCCGTACCAGGCTGGTTCTCGTATCCGCCGCTGGCAATATACAGGTCGAGGTCGCCATCTCCATCGGCATCAAACAAGAGCATGCCCATATCTTCTTCCTTTTTTTGAGTGGCATCGCTTCCGGGCAATAAATCACGTTGTATAAACCTGCCGTTGGGTTGTTGCAGAAATAATTGTGTGCGATAAGTAAAAGCGCCTCCAATTATGATATCATCCAGGCCATCCCCATTCACATCGCCCGTTGCGAGTGCAGGTCCGTATTCAGAAAGTTTATGCGGCAATAATTTTTGAATATTGAAATCTATAAAGTCGCGCTCCTGGTGAACATATTGAATACCAGCCGCAGCCGTTATCTCTTTGAACAGGGTGTTTTTCGCCAATACTTCCCTGGCATCTTGATTATTGCTTCGCGCATTGGCTATGTTGATCTTCAATAACTGATCGGCGCTTACATTGGTTATCCATTGCTCTTTTCCATTAGGCCACCTGACGAGAACAGAATCCACTTTATTCAAAGCGCCCAATCCAAAATGGGCGATATCCTGAACAGATGAGAGATAACCCCTGTAAGGTGTGTTTTCCCATACCTGTTTTTTTCCATGATCATAATGTATTTCCACCCAGGCGCCCAAACCTTTTTTGTTCAGGCTGTCTCCTGTTAATTGAACCTGTAAGTAGTGACTGTTCTCCTTGTTCAATTCCCTTGCATTGTTCCTGTATACAGCGGCAACATCATTAATATTATTGATGACCATGTCGAGATCGCCATCATTATCCAGATCAACATAAGCCGCTCCATTTGAGAAAGTAGGCGTACTGAGTCCCCATTTATCAGACACATTGGAAAACCGCAGGTTACCATTATTTCTGAAAGCATAATTGTGCAATTTCACTTCCGGTATCTGCGACAACAATTGTTGTTTAGATGCGATGAGATAAGCTTTGCTCCTGAACACGCCGAAATCGTGATCGGTAATATCTTTGGGAAATCCATTGGTGATGATGATATCGCGGTTACCATCATTGTCGAAATCAGTAACCATCGGGGTCCAGCTCCAATCCGTTTCCGCCATTCCAGCATAAAAACCAATTTCGCTGAAAATAGGTACACCGATAGAATCATTCTGTCCTACCCTTGGTCCCTGGTTGAGTTGCAGGGTATTTCGCACGTACTGGTAATTATATCCATACAGGTCGGAATTCTGGTAGCGCTGGTAACTGTTGGGCGACAGCATCATTTTTTTCCGGTAGTTGTCTTCCGGACTCATATCCAATACCACCACGTCTACCAATCCATCGTTATTGATATCCGTTATATCATTGCCCATGGCATTGGCGGAAGTGTGTTTGAAATAAGTAGACAGTTGTTCAGAGAAAGTGCCATCGTGGTTGTTGATCCAGAGCAGGTCGTTGGTTACAAAATCATTGGTTACATAAATGTCTTTCCAACCATCGTTGTTGATGTCTACGATATTAACCGAATGGCCATAACCTTCTGTTTGGATACCGGCTTGTTTAGAAACATCGGTAAATACCGGATGTTTCAATGAATCATTCCAATCATTCCGATAGAGCCGGCCTGTGCTGGGATTGGATCCGTCTTTCAATATTGGGCGGAAATTATCGGGGTACACATTTTTTTGTATCTCATTGACTACGACATATACATCCAGGTCGCCATCATTATCGTAATCAAAAAAAGCAGCCTGTGTGCTGTGCATGGTATCGGCCAGTCCGTACTCTTTGGCCATTTCCTTGAAATGTGGAACACCATCTTTATCGAGCCCCTGGTTGATGTACAAAAGATTTTCCCGCTCAGCAGGATTGCTTTTGAGCGTAGCACACACATACATATCCATCCAGCCATCATTATTGATGTCCACAACCGCCACACCCCTGCACCATTTTCCATTCCCGGTTACACCGGCTTTATCGGTCACATCATCAAACTTAAAATCTCCTTTATTGAGGTAAAGTTTGTTGGAAACCAGGTTGCCGGTGAAATAGATATCAGGTAATCCGTCGTTGTTAAAATCACCGATCCCTACGCCACCGCCATTGTACACATTTTCAATATCCAGTTCATTGATAGAATCTGTTTCAATGATTTTGTTGTTAAAATATATTCCAGAATGAGAAGCCGATATAGGAGTAAAGAGTTTGTCCTGATGGCAAGATATTAAGCCAAGGCAGCAACACAACAAGGGGGCAGCAATTTTGTAAAAGGTCATAGATACAGCAATATAACAAAAATTAAGAGGCGGTAATAACCCGCCTCTTAATTAATAATCAATCTAATCTTATTAACACTTCACATAGTGATAATTCTAATTAGGACAACCTATACTTACATTCCACGAATCCGTTATTCCCTGAGGAGAGGTCTCTACTTTTAAATAATAATAAGTTGAGTTTGCCTGACGGGTAAATGAGAGTATAGTTGTCGAAGGGGCGTTTAGTGACATTCCCCAAGGTCCTGAATAACTTGCTGTGCCTAGCCAACCAGAAGTAGCTATTAAATTAGTATTACCATCATAAATCGTAAACCTGTTAGGCACATCAATAGCAGCACAACTCACATTAATTGTGTTACCAATAGGAACACATTGAAAATTCAAGGTTTTGTTTGGATAGGAATAATAACCATAACCACCATAACTTCCACTAAAAGAAGTTAAGCAATTTCCACAACTCAATCCTGATCCAGGAGTATGTGTCGTATCTACCCATATCGGGGGTACACTAGGGCAGCTTATAGTTACATTCCAGGTATCTGTCATCCCCTGAGGAGAGGTCTCAACACGAAGAGTATAGGTAGAAGAGGCTCCTCGAAAAAAAGACAACGTTTGGGTAGCTGAGGTACTTAATGAAGTACCCCATGGGCCCGAATAATTAGCCGTTCCTATCCAACCGGTAGTAACCACAAGTGTTGTACCATCATAGATGGAAAATCTATTAGGCACTTCAACTGCATCGCAAGCTATTTGTATTAATGAACCTTGAGCAGATAAAGAAAGGTCTATTGTATTGTCGGGATAAGTGTAATACCCGGAGCCTAAAAAGTTTCCGCTAATTGTAGAGCCACACGAATAGGTACCATTGGTTTTCTTAATTAAAGGTTCTGTAAGCGCTTTCTTACTTGGATCTGAATCGCTTTTTTTAGTGCATCCAAAATAAAAAATAGAAAAGAAAAGAATGCTACATGTAACTGGTAGCAGCAGCTTCAGTTGATTTGTCATTGTTTTCATTTTTAAGATGAAAAATATATAATACAAATGACATATGCAACTGTTTTTAAATTTTTTTTTATTATAAAATGTATACTGCAATCAAAGGCTGATTGCAGTATACAAAATAGATCAGTTCTAGTATCCCGGATTCTGCTTCAGGTGCGTTTGCCCATCTGCATTCAGCTTATCGATCTCTGATTGAGGTATCGCGAAATACTCTGATTTACCCTTGGTAAACGTAGGTCCGTTATAGTAGATGTAAGCTTTCTTTTGTGCTTTTTCGTAAGCAGAATAAGCGTTCAGGGTTACATCGGCAACACCCCAGCGAACCAGGTCAAAGAAGCGATGTCCTTCCATAGCCAGCTCCAGTTTCCGCTCGAATCGAATAGCTTTTAAAGCATAATTCTTATCAGCGAATGCACCTACTGGATACAATCCTACATTGTAATTGTCTGCAGGTGTTGTTTGGGGAGAATACTGGTTTTTAGAAGCATCATAAGTGGCATTGGTGTATACCCATCCGGTGGGGTCTGCAGCCCTGGCACGTACCCTGTTTACATAAGCCAGCGCTTTATTAGGATCGCCGCTGGTTGCCTGCATTTCACATTCAGCAGCCATCAGTAATACATCGGCAAAACGCATCAGGTTCACGTTGTTAGCAGTCAGTTGGGTATTGGCCCAATAGTTCTCTGTGCTGGTAAAGATGCCTTTCTGGCTCTTGGAATAAGAACTCTTCTTAGGCACGAAGCGGTAATTGGGTCCCTGGTCGGCCCTGATCCATGAATCGTCGTTGGGCATGTTACCCCAGTCGAAATAAGGCATATTGGGGCGGCCCATTACCCAGTCGACCCGAGGATCCATTGTGCCCTTGTAGGCATTGGTATAATCGCTCACATTCACGCCATCGTCGTAGGTATCAAGCAAAGGGAGACCATTGATATCTGTTTTATAAGAATTCGCCAGGCTGAGAGAAGCATTGAAGAACCCACAGCAGCCACCGGGCTGGTTGTTATAAGGGAAGTTCAATACATCACCATAGTTACCGTTGGGAGTACCTTGTGCACCGGAACCATCATTGATCGACATTTGAACAGAGAAAACAGTCTCGGCGTTGTTCTTGGTAGCAGGATTGAAATTGGCCTCATAACCAACCAGATTATATTTCACACCACTGGCATTTTTACCGCTGGTGATCAGTTGATCGAACAGGGGTTTTGCCTGGTCGTATTTCTGCTCAAACATATACACTTTGGCCAGGAAAGCCATAGCAGCCCATTTATTGGCGCGACCGATCTGCGGTTGAGTTTCCGGCAGGTTGTTCATGGCATAAGTAAAATCTGCCTCTATCTGCGGCCATGCATTTACATAGCCCGATCCACTTACGTTTTCTACTTTTTTGCCACTTTCGAAAGTTACCGTCTCATCCACAAAAGGAATATTATTGAATACTTTCTTCAGTTCAAAATGGTAGTGCGCCCTGAGAAACTTCGCTTCTGCCGAAATGACTGTAGTATCAGCAGCTGACAATCCTTTGGCCACACGCATCACGCGTAATACTTCGTTGGCACGCTGCACGCCATCATAACAGAGGCGCCATTTACCGCTGGGATAGGAGTTGGTTGAATTGGCTGTCCAGGTTTCAAGCGGAGCGATATCGCCTTGGTCGGAAGGAGTAGATCCTTTGTAGGCATCATCGGCACACACACTTCCATACACCCAGTTGGATGCAGCAGCGCCCCAGCCTCCGCCATTACCTCCTACTCCATCGAGCAGGGAATAAGCACCGATCAGCAAACCGTTCACACCATTTTTATCGGCCAGGATATCTTTGTTAAGGGTACCTACCGGAGATTTATCAAGGAAGCCTTTATTACAGGCAAATAGAAGTCCCAGAACGCCGGCACTGAGCACAGGCACCAGGTATTTATATTTCGTTGGTTTCATATTGCAGAATTTGATGGTTGTTTAAAATGATACACTGACGCCGATATTGTAATTCTTCTGATTGGCAGGATAGTTACCGAAGTCTATACCGAAGTTGGTACTGGTATTCAGGTTAGAACCCTGCAATTCAGGATCGAGGCCGGTGTATTTGGTAATAGTGAACAGGTTAGCAGCCTGTACGAACACCCTCAGTTTTTCGATGCCAATGGTTTTCAACTTCGCCGGTGCAAATGAATAGCCAAGGATCATTGATTTACACCTCAGGTAAGAACCGCTTTCTTTGTAGTAAGAGTTGAACACAGAAGAGTTACTGAAGTTAGCAGTCTGCTCCAGTACGGGCACTTTAGCATTCAAATTACTCGGGCTCCAAGAGTTATAAACGGCATCCTTGCTCACGTTACCACCAAATACCTGTGGGAAGTCTGTCCAGTAGCGAACGTAGTTGATCACATCATTTCCATAAGAACCATAGAAGAATGTAGAGAAATCAAAATTCTTATAGCTGGCGGCAATATTGAATCCGTAGGTAAACTTAGGGTTCGGGTTACCAAAGAAAGTCCTGTCGTTCGCATCTATCTTACCATCTCCATTCACATCCCTGTATTTGAAACGGCCAGGTCCGGCACCATCCTGGGTAGGAGATTTGGAAACATCCTGTGCATCCCTGAATAATCCAACCACATCATAGCCGAAGAACTCACCAATGGGTTGTCCTTCTTGTGCCCTTGTAAAGGCGCCGATACGAGTTGAACCATCACTGTTATAATCTACATATTTAACAGGCAGACTCACAATTTTACTTCGGTAAGCGGTGATATTACCTGTGAGGTCAAAGCTGAGCTCGTTGCGCAAAGCTTTGCCGTGATAAGTAAGAGAGAAGTCGATACCAGTGTTCTGGATATTACCCAGGTTCACGAAGGGCGGACTGCCACCACCGATGAACGCTGCGTTAACGGGGTTTCCGGGGAATAACAATCCGCTGATGGCTTTTTTATACCACTCGATAGAGAAGTCTATTTTATTCTTGAATAAAGTCGCATCCAAACCAACGTTGGTTACGATATCTTCTTCCCAGGTAGTATTCTGGTTACCAAATTGCCTGAGGTAAAAACCCTGGGTAGCGCCGACACTTTGCCCTGCGATGTCATAATAAGAGTTGCCCGCAGAAGAACCATACAAAGTAAAAGGATTGGTAGGATTGATATTGCTGATAGAGCCCAGTTTACCCCAGCCACCGCGGAGTTTCAGGTCGTTGATCCAACTAACGGTGCTCATGAAACTTTCACGGGAAAGGCGCCAGCCAAGGGTTACGGAGGGGAAATTGCCATAACGGTGGTCTTTGTCGAATACGGAAGCACCATCCCGGCGTATTGTACCAGACAAAAGGTACTTATCATCGTAATTATAATCTACGCGGCCAAACAAAGAATACAAGGCCAATTGTGTGGGAGAGCCACCACTGTTACTCTGGGTACTGGGATCGCCCGTATTCAATGTCCAGAAATTAGGGTTGATAGAATAGTAATTGCTCCTTCCGGCCGTAAAACCACGGTTGTACACCTGTTTGGCTTCGGAACCAACCAATGCTTTTACATTGTGCTTACCAAACACATTGGTATATTGGAGGGTGTTGGTCCACAGCCACTGGCTATTGTAACCGGATCCTTCGGTAAAAGAGGTAGGGTTAGTATTACCCTCTGCATTTTCGTAAGGGGTGTAATTGAAATAATAGTAATAATAATTATCGAAATTACCACCGAAGCTGGTGCGTGCAGTAAAGTGTTGCAGGAAATCTACTTCTGCAAAAACATTACCGTTTACCTGCCAGTCGTTCCCTTTGTTATCGGCCGTACGCATCTGGTTGGCAACCGGGTTTTGAGAGTTACTCAAACCTTTCGATTTGGTACCTGCGAAATTGCCCATGATATCATATATCGGGATGATGGGCGGTTCACGGTAAGTAAAGGAAATGGCATTACCCTCGTTCTGGTTGGTAAAGCCAGGATTCTGTTTGTAGAAAATATAAGCATTTTCACCGATCCTGATATGGTCTTTTACATTAAACACCGTATTCAATCGTACAGAATACCTTTTCAAATAAGTATTGATCAGGGTACCCTGTTGATTGAAATATCCTACAGAAAACAGATAAGCCGATTTATCATTACCACCACTTACTGAAATGCTGTGGCTCTGGATCATCGCAGGCTTAAATGTTTCGTGGAACCAATCGGTACCCACTTTATTCGCCCTGGTGATCTGGTTCTTATTAATGTCGTATGCTGCGGGATTGGTATTAGGATCACCTTCTTTTGCGCCCGAGGGTGTGATATAATCAGGTATCACTGGTGAAGCGCCATTACCAAATTGTGGATGGCTGGGGTTTACACCTGAGTTCTTTGCCTGTGCCCATATTACACTGGCATATTCAGGCGTGTTGGCCAGGTTGAAGCCATTTTTCAAAGGACGTTGGGTACCTACAAAAGCATCATAGGTTACCTTAGCCTTACCAGATTTTCCTTTTTTGGTGGTTACGATCACCACACCATTGGATCCCTGCACACCATAAATGGCAGCAGCGCCGGCATCTTTCAATACCTGAACAGATTCAATATCGTTCACATTCAGGTCGTGCAAGCTCCCCTGCACACCATCGATGATCACCAACGGGTTTGAGTTACCCAATGAAGTGATACCCCGGATGCGGATATTACTGCCGCCACCCGGCGCACCAGAATTAATAACAGATACACCGGAAGCCTGTCCTTGTAAAATAGATTCCGTAGTACCGGATGGCACCGATTTCATGTTGTTGACGTTTACAACAGCAACCGATCCGGTAATATCTTTCTTCCTTTGTGTTGAATAACCGGTCACCAGCACCTCACTCAATGAAGCGGTGGTTTCGGTTAAAGCAAAAGAAATAAGATTCCTTCCGTTGATCGGCTGTTCTACAGGCTCGAAGCCTACAACGGTAGCTACCAGGGTACCTCCTGTACCTTTGATGTTAATAGAATAAATACCTTCTGCATTGGTAACTGTAACAGTAGAAGTACCACGTAGTTGAATAGTAGCCCCGGGTATCGGTTGGCCATTTACTTTGTTGGTTACTTTACCGGAGACAGTTTTTTGGGCGTACGCGCCCACGCTGAGTAGCGCAAAGAGGGTCGCAAGCATGACGGTCCTCGCGAGTAGTTTTTTTCTCGTTGGCATAGCAATGTTGGGTTAATTAGATACAGACGAATAGCGTTACAACACGCAATTTAAAACGATTGCTTAAGAAGCATCTGTCCTTTTTTAACATTTTGTTGTAGTATTTTGCTTATTTAAATGTGTAATTAATACACAGTTAAAATGACTACAAATACCCTTTCTTCAATTCCTCCACCGCATGATTGGCAGCCCTGGCTGTGATGGCCATAAAAGTCAGCGAGGGATTCTGTGTACTCACCGAAGTCATACAAGCACCGTCAGTAACAAATACATTTTTACAATGGTGCAGCTGATTCCAGCGATTGAGTAAAGAAGTCTTGGGGTCACGTCCCATGCGTACACCTCCCATTTCATGTATATCCAATCCGGGTGCCTGTTTACTGTCGTTCGGCCGGATATCCGATGCCCCTGCTTTTTGCAGCATCTCAGCACCCTGTTCCAGGAAATCTTTGAGTAGTTTCTCATCGTTCTCATCATACTTTACCGAAACAACGAGTTGCGGAATACCCCATTCATCTTTCTGGTCTTTACTCAAACGCAGGTGATTGGTCTCTTTGGGAATCGTTTCTCCCTGCATCATCATAAAAATATGCCAGTCGCCTGCCTCTGTGATAGCATCTTTATAATTGCCTCCAATACCTTCTGCTGCAACCCTGCCCCTACTTGCGCTGAAATGCACCATATAACCGCGGAGAAAATCCATTTCCTGCCGGCGCACATTCCTGAAGTTGGGCATCATGGCCGCCGTTGGCTTGCGGCCATAATAGTATTTGTCTTTCGGTCCGTCATAAGAAGCCGTCAGGG
Source organism: Asinibacterium sp. OR53 (assembly GCF_000515315.1). Classification (NCBI taxonomy): domain Bacteria; kingdom Pseudomonadati; phylum Bacteroidota; class Chitinophagia; order Chitinophagales; family Chitinophagaceae; genus Asinibacterium; species Asinibacterium sp. OR53. The sequence goes on along the minus strand of NZ_KI911562.1, from coordinate 1,925,636 downwards.
TTCCCCTGTAATTGTGAAAGGCAACATACTTACCCAATAAACCGCTATCGTTTCCTAATCCATTTGGAAAACGCCGCGAAACCGAATTCAATAAGATCAAATTCGTATTCAAACATGCAGCGTTCACAAAAATGATTTTCGCAAAAAATTCCGTTGTCTTCTTTGTAACTGCATCGATCACCTGCACACCCATAGCTTTACCTTGCTGCTCATCATAAATAATGGAATGCACAACCGAATCGGGTCGCAGGGTAAGGTTTCCCGTTTTTTGCGCCCAGGGAATAGTGGAGGAATTGGAGCTGAAATATCCTCCGAAAGGACACCCTCTTTCACACAAATTCCTGGCCTGGCACTGTCCCCTGCCTTGTTGCAGGTGGATCGCATTCGGTTTGGTAAGATGTGCACATCGCCCTTGTACCACATACCGGTCTTTATAATTCGCCATTATCTTTTGCTGCAGTTCTTTCTCCACACAATTCATTTCCCAGGGCGGAAGGAATTCACCATCCGGAAGGGTTTCCAACCCATCTTTATTACCACTGATACCGGCAAAAAGCTCTACATGGGAATACCATGGCGCCAGGTCTTCATAACGGATGGGCCAGTCCACCGCAAAACCATCCCTGGCAGGTCCTTCAAAATCAAAGCGGCTCCATCGCTGCGTTGCACGCGCCCATAATAAAGATTTACCACCTACCTGGTAACCACGTATCCAATCGAAAGGCGCTTCCTGGATATAAGGATGCTGGTGGTCTTTCACAAAGAAATGCTCACTGGCTTCGCTCAACGCATAACATTTGGTAAGCACCGGATTTTCCTTGATAAATGCATCCGGCATTTTGCCGCGGTGCGGAAAATCCCAGGGGTTCTTGGTGGCAGTAGGGTAATCTTTCAGGTGTACCACATCGCGTCCTCTTTCGAGCAATAAGGTTTTCAAGCCTTTTTCACAGAGCTCTTTGGCGGCCCATCCGCCACTGATACCCGAGCCAATCACAATGGCATCATACGTATGAGATGCAGCAGTAGTTGAATGAACGGCGGGAGCAACCGATGAAGTATCTGGCATAATCGTTACAGTATGAGGTTTAGAATATAAATTAAAGCTAAAATATTTTATTGTCAATATTACACTAACAAGCATTCATAAGCATTCCAGCTTATATAATGGTGCAGCATATCAAAAACAAGTTTTGTCTAAATAATTACCGATATTAGAACACGAGTTCGCCTTGAGTAAAACTATCGCGTAAACTTTTTTCTATTGGCTGCACAAAGAGAAATATTGCAGGAGTTCACACCGCTTGCTCAATCTGATTGCTTCCATGTTTTTTTCAATAAAAACAAAGGCGCTTTCGATTTGCCCATTCATTACCACAAAGAATTCGAACTGAACTTTATCACAAACGGCAAAGGAATCAGGCGTGTGGTAGGAGATCATGTAGAAGATGTTGCTGATCTTGAACTGGTGCTCATTGGTCCGGAGCTGCAACATGCCTGGTTTCAGCATAAATGCGAGAACACCGATATCACAGAAGTGACCATCCAGTTTCACCACGACCTTTTCGAAGAAAGTTTTCTGCAACGTAGCCAATTGGCTGCTATGCGTAATATGCTGGAGAAAGCACAAAGGGGTATTTTGTTTTCTTACGAAACAGCAAAATTACTCTCCTATCGCATCATGCGCCTGTATAAAAAAGATGGCTTCGAATCGGTACTTGAATTGATGTCCATCCTGCATGAGTTGTCTATTTCCCGGCATACACGTTTGCTTGCTAACACCACTTTCAGTAATACCGAACACCTTTCTTACAACAGCCGGCGTATAGAAAAAGTAATGGAATACATGAATGAACATTTTCAAAGACCCATTTCCCTGTCAGAAGTAGCTGCCCTGACCAATATGGCGGAATCTGCTTTCAGCCGCTTTTTCAAAGCCCGTACCGGCATGACTTTTATTGAACGCATGACAGATATACGCCTGGGTCATGCTTCGCGCATGCTCATCGACACCACACAATCTGTTGCAGAGATCGCTTACACCTGCGGGTTCAACAATATCTCTAATTTCAACCACACCTTTAAAAAGAAAAAAGGCTGTACCCCAAAAGAGTTTAAAGAAACCTACACATCTGAAGCCAGGATATTTTTCTGATCCTTGCTTTTTACAAGTTTCCCTTCTTTAATTCATCTACTGCATAGTTGGCTGCCCTGGCCGTTAATGCCATATAAGTGAGTGAAGGATTTTGGCAGGCTGAAGAAACCATACACGCGCCATCGGTAACAAATACATTCTGTGCATCCCACACCTGGTTATGGCCATTCAGTACCGATGTCTTCGGATCTCTTCCCATACGGGCTGTTCCCATTTCGTGAATACCATGTCCGATCGCATGCCCCTGATCCCAGGTATTCACCTGTTTCACGCCCGATGCTTCGAGCATGGCTTTCATTTCCGATACAATATCTTTCCGCATTTTCAATTCATTCTCCCTGAGTTCACAATCCATAGCCAGCACCGGTAACCCCCATTTGTCTTTCCGGTTCGCATCCAGCATGATCTTGTTTTCATGATAAGGCAGGATTTCACCAAACCCGGTAGCGCCAATACTCCAGCCTCCAGGCTCGGTGAGCGCTTCTTTAAATCCCGCACCTATCTCCAATTCTGCAACGTTCCTGCTCCATCCTGCCCTGCTGGCTCCTCCCTGGTAGCCAAAGCCACGCAGGTAATCTCTTTTGTCGCTGCCGATATTTACAAACCGGGGAATATAAAACCCATTGGCCCGTCTGCCGTAATAATATTTGTCCTCATAGCCTTCCACCTGTCCACTTGCGCCCAGGTTATAATGATGATCCATCACATTATGTCCCAATTCGCCACTACTGCTGCCCAGTCCGCCGGGCCATATATCCGTAGCGGTATTGAACAATACCCACGCAGAGTTCAACGCAGATGCATTGAGGAATACGATCTTCGCATGGTACACATAAGTTTTGTTGTTGACAGCATCCAGTACTTCCACGCCTTTCACTTTTTTACTGTCTTTATCGTACAGCAGCCGTGTTACAATAGCATCGGGACGCACCGTTAAATTACCCGTTTTCATAGCTGCAGGCAAAGTAGAAGATTGCGTGCTGAAATAGCCACCGAACGGACATCCCTCCCAACACCTGTTACGGAACTGGCACTGGGTCCTTCCCGGAATGGGCGCCGTTAAGTTGGCCACCCTGCCGATGATCAGGTGCCTGGCTCCCTTGTATTGTGTTTTGATACGGGCCGCTACATCTTTCTCCACACAGTTAAGATCCATTGGCGGAAGAAATTGCCCGTCGGGCAAGTGCGACAAGCCCTCCAGCGAACCACTGATGCCCGCAAATTTTTCTACATGATCGTACCAGGCTGCAATGTCTTTGTAACGAATGGGCCAGTCAACCCCAACGCCTTCTCTGGCATTGGCTTCAAAATCGAGATCGCTCCAACGATAGCTTTGCCTGCCCCATAAAACAGATCGTCCTCCCATCCGGTAACTACGCCACCAGGTGAAGGGTTTGATTTCTGTATACGGGCAATCTTCTTCATTTACCCAGCCATCCATTACGGCTTCGCTGGCTGCCCATCCCCTGTGTATAACCGGATATTTTTTTCTTTGCGCTGTAGTGGTCCGGCCCCTGTGTTCAAACTGCCAGGGATCTTTATTCGCAGTCGCATAATCTTTGATGTGCTCATATTGTTTTCCTCTTTCGAGCATCAGTACTTTCAACCCTTTTTCGGTCAATTCTTTTGCGGCCCATCCGCCGCTGATACCAGATCCTATTACAATGGCATCATACGTATTTTGTGCAGTTGCTTTGTTGTTGATGTGCAATGAATCGTTGGGCATAGCAATGATATTTTAGATAAGATTGTTGATGTTAAATGTATAATCAACACTTAAATCTAAGGCATTCTTTTGGTTTTACAGCAAGTCCACCTTTTTTTCTCAGGATCGTTCTTCCCATACCTGCACAAGCTGCGTCAACACATCAACCGCTTTTTCCATATCACGCACACCGATCCATTCGTGTTTGCTGTGAATGGCCTGCATGCCGGTGAAAATATTCGGACAGGGCAATCCCATAAAGCTCAGCCGGCTGCCATCTGTTCCGCCCCGGATGGGTTCTTTGATCATATCCACTCCCGCACGCCGGTAGGCTTCGGCTGCATATGCACTGATGTGCGGATGCAGGTCCAGTATTTCCTTCATGTTCCGGTACTGTTCCGTTACTTCAAATTCCATGGTAGCGCCAGGATATTGACTCACTATGTTTGTTGCCATTTGCTTCAACCTGTTTTCATATACTGCCAGTTTCGCGGTATCAAAATCACGTATAATGAATTCGATCGTTGCTTTCTCAGCAATTCCATTTATGCCAACAGGATGTACAAATCCTTCCCGTTTCTCCGTAACCTCAGGAGCCCATTCGTTCTTAGGTAACGCAGCGAGTATCTCTCCTGCGATCTTCAGCGCATTTACCAGTTTGTTCTTTGCATAACCCGGATGCGCAATGACACCTTGTATGGTAATATGTACACCATCTGCGCTGAAAGTTTCATCTTCAAAACTACCCAACTCACCGCCGTCCAATGTATAGGCAACGGATGCCCCCAATTTTGACATATCTAGTTTCGCCGTGCCCTGTCCAACTTCTTCATCGGGCGTGAACAACAATTTGATGGCACCATGTTTTATTTCAGGATGTGTAACCAGGTAATGCGCCAGGTCCATGATAATGGCTACGCCGCTTTTATCATCAGCACCCAGTAAAGTAGTGCCACTGGCCGTGATCACAGGCTGGCCAATATGTGTTTTAAGATAAGGATAGGTTGCAACACGGATTATCTGTTCCGGGTCATCGGGCAATGCAATATCCCTTCCATCATAAGATTCGTACAGGATCGGTTTTACACCTGTACCACTACAATCCGGCGCTGTATCTACGTGACTGCAGAAACAAATAACAGGCACTTGTTTCGTAGTAGTAGCAGGAATGGTGGCATATACATACCCATATTCGTCCGTCGTGGCATCTTCAATGCCCATGGCTTTCAATTCTGCTGCCAATATAGAAGACAGATCTTTTTGCTTATTGGTACTGGGGAAAGAATTGCTGTGCGGATCGCTTTGGGTATCTACCTGCACATATCGCAGGAATCGTTCTGTAACCGTCTATGAGTAACCAGTTGCCATGTGAGTTGTCAGTTGTTAGATATTAGTTGTTAGAAAAATTTCATTACTCGTACAAAATAAACAACATCTGACAACTATCAACTAACATCTAACAACTATTGCAAAAGCCAATCACATTGTTTATTTTGTTTGCATAACCAAACCCCTATATATGAAAAAAACCATCGTCGGCGCCCTCGTAGGTGCCATCATCATTTTTCTCTGGCAGTTCCTTTCCTGGACGGTAACCGGTTTGCACAGACAAGGTGCACAGTATACGCCGAAGCAGGACAGTATCCTGAGTTACCTCAGCACTCAATTCTCAGAAGATGGCGCTTATATGCTGCCTTCTTTCCCTGACGGAACTTCCATGGAAGACCAGAAAAAAATGGGTGAAGCGGCTACGGGTAAACCATGGGCACAGGTTTATTATCATAAGGCCATGAAGAGTGACATGGGTAGCAATATGGGAAGAGGATTTTTAGTAAACCTGGTGATGGTATGGCTGGCTTGCTGGATATTTTCCAAACTGAATGGTCCGTCGTTCGGAACCATCTTCCTTTCTTCTGTGTTTATCGGGTTGATCGTGTTCCTCAACTCGGCATATACGATGCATATCTGGTTCCAGACGAAAGATATCAATGCGTACCTGATCGATGCTTTGGTAGCTTGGGGCGTAACAGGTATCTGGCTGGGATGGTGGATGAAGAAAAAGAGCTGAGCGTTAGTTGAGCTATAAAAAAGCGTGAGGAGATGGATCAATAGATACTCCTCACGCTTTTTTTATCAGGGCATGATGATCAAAGGGCTTCCTCCTTCAATCGCTACTAATTCGAGATCGAAGACGAGATCTTCTCCCGCCAGCGGATGGTTGGCATCCAATACCACCACCTCATCTTTTATTTCAACAATACGTACCGGGATATGTTGTCCTGCACCATTGCTCATGTTCAATTGCATGCCCACTTCCGGTACCATATCGTCCGGAAAACGGTCTTTGGGAAAATCCATGATCATATCTTCCTGCTTGGGTCCGTATGCTTCTTCTACCGGAATATGAATGGTCTTTTTCTCTCCAATGGCCATTCCTGTAACACCATTGTCGAAACCAGGTATCACCATTCCGCCTCCCACTTCAAATTCAAGTGGCTCCCTTCCCGCTGAAGAATCAAATGTGGTACCATCGGTCAATTTACCGTGATAATGCACTTTTACTTTATCACCTTTTTTTACTTGTTGCATGTGTCTTGTATTGTCATTAAATTATGTGTAAAAGTACAATCCGGGCTGCATGTAGGGAGAACTATTTTGGTTTCATCAACTAACGGCTACTTTTGCAGCATGACAAATACCCTTTCGCTCCTCACCAGGAAGGACTTACGTATTGTATTCATGGGTACTCCGGAGTTCGCCGTGGCTTCATTGGATGCATTGCTCAACGCCGGATTTGCGGTGGTGGGTGTGGTGACTACTCCCGATAAACCTGCCGGAAGGGGTATGAAACCAACCACCAGCGCCGTAAAAAAATATGCGCTTGAAAAAGGATTGACGGTATTGCAACCCGAAAAGCTGAGAGACCCTGCTTTCCTGGCAGCGCTCAACGCTTTGCAGGCACATGTACAAATAGTAGTAGCGTTCCGGATGTTACCAGAGATCGTTTGGAATATGCCTCCTATAGGTACCATCAATGTACATGGTTCTTTGTTGCCGCAATACCGTGGCGCCGCTCCCATCAATTGGGCCATCATCAACGGAGAAACAATTACCGGTGTTACTACTTTCAAATTGCAGCATGCGATCGATACCGGCAATATATTGCTGCAAAAAAGTTTTCCTATCGGTGAAGATGAAACAGCGGGCGAAGTACACGATCGCATGAAAATCATCGGCGCTTCCTTGTTGGTAGAAACTTTGCAAAGTTTGCTGGACGGATCATTGGAAGAAAAAGATCAATCGGCATTCCCCGGACCGGATCAATTAAAGCATGCGCCCAAGCTGTTTACAGAAGATTGTCGCATTAACTGGACGGAGACAGCAACACAGATCCATAATCGCATACGCGGGCTCTCTCCTTTTCCCGGTGCACTGACTATGCTGGATGGAAAAATTTTGAAACTCTTCAAAAGTTCAAAAGAACAGATAACTCACCAGCATACACCAGGCGCGGTATTTACCGATGGTAAAACTTACCTGAAGTTTGCCTGTAAAGATGGCTTCATTCACTTGCTGGACCTTCAACTCGAAGGAAAGAAAAGAATGCCCATAATCGAATTCCTGCGCGGTTACCGGTTGCAGGCATCATAAACACTTATTCAAAATAAGTAACGGAAACCGTCGATTTACCATCCGTCATGTCGAGCGCCACAGCCGCAGCATTACTCATGCGCAGCAACAAGCCCGTTCCTCCTTTGGTTTCCACGAGTTTGTCGAGCACTTTGGCGCAAATACTTTTGTTGCTCGTAGAAGTGATGCGAACAATGGTTCCCGAAGGCACATCATTCATCAACACATAAAACTTACGGTCTGTCCACCCGCTGATGGTCTTAAAAATGCCCGCATCACCCGAATGGAATTGCTGCGTGGCTGTCTCCGGGTGATTGGCAAATTGGAGTGCGAAATATCCTTCATCACCCGGTTTGGGATCGTATTTGATATCTGCGTTGGCACTCACCTTTGGCTCTTCTTTTTTTGCCGGAACAGTAGCAGGCTGCTGTTGTTGCGGCGCTTCGTTTTTTACTTCAACCGATTCTTTTTTCGGTTCTGTAACCGGTGGTTGCTGGTTCTTCTTCGCAACCGGAGCAGGTGTGGTGGTATTAACAGATACAGGAGGTGCATCAACCGGTGCAGTTATAGCTGGGGCAGCCGCAGCTTCATTTCTTTTTCCTCCTTTGAGATAACCTACGATCAACAACTGTCCATCGCGAATAACATCTCTTTTCAAACCGTTCCAGTCACGCAGTAATTGTATGTTCACATTATTGAACGACTGGCTGATATGAAAAAGATTGTCTCCTTTGGCAACCGTGTGATACACCGGTTCGTTGAAACTGGCTGACTGCCCCTGCGCCAGGTTATTGCGCGTAAGGGGTATCTTCAGGATCGCTCCTTTTTTGAGCAGGGTAGCTACTTTGATGCCGTTGAATTTGGCCAACTGTACAGAAGTGGTTCCATATTGACTGGCAATGCCTGACAATACTTCTCCTCCGGCTACTTTATGTTTAACATAGAGCGCAGGCGCTTTCCCCTGGGCCACCAGCTTCTCCTGGGCCTGCGCGGTACTCACAACAAAAAAACAAACGATCAGCCAACCAAAATTTTTCATACGTTTCTGTGGATTGCAATGTTGCAAATCTAATCTTTTAATATTCTCCATGCTGCCGGGTAGTAATTATTGATGCGGTTCGGCAATATTTTCACCCATCCTAACGGTAAATGGTCATATCTTATTATGTTCCATCCATGTTTGGCATCTGTCCGGAACTCTTTCCGGCGGAGGTATTGTAAAGCCTCTTCCCTTGGTAAATCAATAGCCGGGAAATGATCGATGGGTAACAAACTTAATGCCAGTTCATGCGATGGAACGATATCACGCCCTTTGATACTGCCCAGTTCTGTTCCTGCTTTTTTAATATACAACTGACCGGCCAACAGTTTCAGATCCTGCCACCACGCCTCGGATATACAACGAACGGCATCTGCCTGCTTGAAAAAAACAATATCGGCCAGGTCCGGCATGAATGCCTGCAGCATTTGCATCTCTTGCCGGGATGGTTGGGGTAAAGGCGGCTCCTTTTGTTTCTTTCCTGCGCCAACGATATCTTTCTTTTGCCGGAATACACTTATAAAAAAACCTTCTCCTTTTATTTTATCGGGATAAAAACGATAGCCCTTTGCCTGATGCTGGGGAGAACTTGTTTCTACGATACCCCATACTGCCGGTAGTTGCATTTGCACAGATTCCATGCCCATTTCATCAACGAGCCAATCGGCAATCGCTTCATCTTCTTCCACCGAATAAGAACAGGTAGAATACAGGAGCAAACCATCCTGTTTGAGTGCAGGCAGCACATCGGCCAGTATCCTTTGTTGCCGCTGGCTACACAACTGTACATTGTCTTCACCCCATTCTGCTATAGCCGAAGGATCTTTCCGGAAAAGGCCGCTGCCACTGCAAGGCGCATCCACCATCATCACATCAAAATAAGCAGGCAGTGATTGAAAATGTACCGGGTCGTTATTCGTAACAACCACAGGCGTTGTTCCCCATTTGGTAATATTTTCCACCAGCACAGCCGCACGTGTTTTGATCACTTCATTGGCCACGAGCAATCCGTCTTTAAAATAAGTACTGAGCAATGTACTTTTACCTCCCGGCGCAGCACAAAGGTCCAGCACTTTTTTCCCGGCCGTTTTACCGCCAATCAACTGCTCCAATACACACCAAATGAACATGCTGCTGGCTTCCTGTACGTAATAAGCACCGGCATGAAAAGCTGGATCGAATGTGAATGAAGGGCGTTCCCCGAGGTACAGGCCTTGCGGACACCAGGGCACCTGCACTCCTTCGGGTAACGAAGCATTATTTTCCTTTTTGAAAGGATTCAGCCTGATAGAAGTCACCTGTTCACCGGCTGTATGCGCTGCTTCAAAAGCAACCCGGTCGAAGCCTCTTGCTTTTTCCAGCGAATCCAGGAATGACTGGGGAAGGGTCATCTACAAATGTAATGTGAAAATGGCGCAATGATAGAAAGTCAGGCATTCTTGATCTCGGCTACCAGTTTCTGCAAAGCCGCTTTGGCATCGCCAAACAACATCGAGGTTTTGGGTTGAAAGAAGAGTGCGTTTTCAATACCGGCATAACCGGGCTTCATGCTTCGTTTGTTCACGATAACCGTTTTGGCCTGCTCTACTTCCAATATGGGCATTCCGTAAATAGGAGACGCAGGATCTGATTTAGCGGCAGGATTGACTACATCATTGGCGCCTAATACCAACACTACATCGGCGGTTTTGAATTCGTCATTCGCCTGCTCCATTTCAAGCAGTTTATCATAACTCACATCGGCTTCCGCCAACAATACGTTCATGTGTCCGGGCATCCTTCCAGCTACCGGGTGAATGGCATATTTCACTTCCACTCCTTTTTCTTCCAGTAATTTTTCCAGTTCATGGCATACATGTTGCGCCTGTGCCACTGCAAGACCGTAACCAGGCACGATCATCACTTTATTGGCATAGCTCATGCATACAGCAGCATCTGACAGGGATATTTCTTTGTAGCTCCCTTGTTCTCCTTTGGTAGCTGCCGCAGCGGCACTGTTACCACCAAAAGAACCGATGAGCACATTGGTAAGACTGCGGTTCATGGCTTTGCACATGAGTATCGTAAGCAGGGTACCGGCAGCGCCTACCAATATACCTCCGGTAAGCATTACCTGGTTATTATACAGGAATCCGCCACAGGCAGCTGCCACACCGGTGAAAGAGTTCAATAAAGAGATCACTACCGGCATATCGGCTCCACCGATGGGTAGTACAAACATCACACCATATACCAATGCTGCAACAAAAATGATATAGAACAACCAATAATTATCGTTGCTCAGGTTGAAGAGCAGGTATGCTGCCGCAGCCAGCGTTAGCAACAGCAATATGATATTGCCTATCTGTTGTCCTTTGAAAGCAAAATCTTTGATGCGCCCGTTCAGCTTGCCCCAGGCAATGATGCTGCCGGCAAAAGATACCGATCCTATGATCAGTCCCAATAAAATAGTAAGCAAGGTTCCTTGTGCTGCATCACGACCAACGAGGTGACCATATTCATTAATGGAAATCAGTGCTGCGCAGGCGCCGCCCATTCCATTGAAAAGACTGACCATTTCGGGCATGGCCGTCATCTTCACTTTTTTTGCGGCTATCCATCCGATAATGCTGCCGATGAGCAATCCGCCGAATATCCATAGGTGATTGTGCAACCGTTCTCCATTTTCTTCATACAAGAAGATGGTGCCGATAATGGCCAGCGTCATGCCGGCCGCGGCTACCAGGTTGCCTTTCCTGGCCGTATCGGGATGCGATAACATCTTCAACCCCAGGATAAAAGTTACCGACCCTACCAGGTAAATGAATGAAAGCAGGCTCAATCCCATAGCTATTTTTTCTTCTTAAACATTTCAAGCATCCTGTCTGTAACCATAAAACCTCCCACCACATTCAACGTTCCTAAAATCACTGCCAGGAAACCTATGATCAATGCAATGTAATTATCGGGGTCAACCCTTCCCATCACAATGATGGCGCCGATGATCACCACGCCGTGTATGGCGTTGGCGCCGCTCATCAAAGGGGTGTGTAATACGCTCGGCACGCGTCCGATCACTTCAATACCCAGGAAAATAGATAAGATCACGATGTAGATGATCGCATGATTGTTGTGTACCCAATCGAAAAAACTTTCCATAAAACAATATTATGCGTATGATGAACCTACCAATTGTTCCACTCTTTCATGCACGATATTACCTCCGTGTGTGATGCAGCTTCCTTTTACAATATCATCATCAAAATTCAGTTGGAGTCCCGCATCGGCACCAGTAATCAGTTGTAAAAAGTTCAGTACGTTCTTTCCATAGAGTTTGCTTGCATCGAAGGGCATATCGGCTGCCAGGTTGCTGTTGCCAACAATGGTAACGCCGTTGCGTTGCACTGTTTCGTTGTTACGGGTAGCGAATACATTTCCCCCGGTGGAAGCAGCCAGGTCTATGATCACGCTGCCGGGTTTCATGGTATCCAGCATTGCTTCCGAGATCAGCAAGGGCGCTTTTTTCCCCGGTATCTGTGCTGTTGTGATGATAATATCGGACTTGGCAACCGAAGCAGCCAACCGCTCCTGTTGTTTCTGTTTATATTCTTCTGTCTGTTCTACTGCATAGCCCCCTGCTTTGGAAGCATCGGCCGCTCCATCCACTTCTATAAATTTGGCCCCAAGGCTCATCACTTCTTCTTTTACTGCGGGTCTGGTATCCGAAACTTCAACTACTGCTCCGAGTCTACGCGCTGTAGCAATGGCCTGCAATCCTGCCACACCGGCTCCCAATATCAATACCTTGGCCGGCGCGATGCTGCCCGCCGCCGTCATGAACATGGGAAAATAACGGGGAAACAAAGTGGCCGCCAGCAATACAGAGCGGTAGCCGGCAATATTCGCCTGGCTGCTCAACACATCCATGCTTTGTGCACGCGTGGTGCGGGGAATCATATCGAGGCTGAATGTAGTGAGCGAACGATGTGCCCATTCTTTCATCAACGCATGGTTAAACAGGGGTTGAAAAACACCAATGACAACAGCATGCGGTTTGATCAGTTCCAGGTCTGTGGTGCTTAACGGATGAATGGAAAGGAGTACATCGCTCTGTTGTAATAACTCTTTTCGCGATACTGTTGGAATATGTACGGCACGATACGCATCGTCGGAAGCGAAGGCAGCAGCGCCTGCATTAGACTCAACCATTACCTGCACTTTTTTTGCTGCCAATGCCTGTGCCTGTTCAGGTAAGAGAGAAACTCGCTTGTCGCCATGCTGCTCTTTCAGTATTCCAACAATCATGGATTCAAATTATGCTTTTTTTCGTTCAGATATCAAAAACGAATGCTAAAATGTTGCTTTTCCTTGTTCTCTTTCCTGAAAAAAACCAACCCGATGAAAAACAGGTCGATCGTCAGGTTGACCGCTTCGTGTTTGCAGATATCATTCCATGCCTGATCCATCTCTTTGCTCCAGTGTATATCGTCAAAAACCAGTATACTGTATTCATGTAAGGCCGGCAAGAGTTGGTGAAAATAACGCACCGTGGGTTCGTAACGGTGATTGCCGTCAATGAATACAAAATCAAGTCGCTTTTCACGGTCCAGCAAGCCGGGCAGGGTATCATCGAAATTACCTTCCAGCATTTCTACATTACTGATCTGCAATTTTTCAAAATTCTTTTTTGCGAGCGCAGCCACTTCTCCGGCTCCTTCCATTGTAATGATCCGTGCATTGTTGCCAGCAGCAGCAAGATAAGCAGTGGTAACGCCCAGGGAAGTACCCATTTCCAGCACAATGCGTGGCTGGTAAAAATCCACCATGCGAAACAGCAACTGGCTGAAGCGTGCGGGTTTGAGCGATGAATGCGCTATCTGTTTCACCAACCGGCTTTGTGTTTTTTCTACACGTGACCCTGCTCCCAGGTCTTTTACAGCAACCGTTCTGGTATCGGCCAGCAATAACTTGCGCAGGTTCTCTATCGGTTGATAGGCATAAAATTGCCGGTCGTCGTTCAGCACCTGGGTGATGAATTCAAATACAAAAGGCGAATGCACCCCATGCCCCTTTCCATTGGATGCTGTTGCATAATATTTCAGGTATTTGATGCCTAGCTGCAGGGGAGAATACATACAAACCGTTTTGTCATTTTCTTTTCCATAATTGAAAGCTGTAGGCGTATGCATGTTTGGCATCGGCTTCCATCCGTTCTTCGGATGCCAGCTCCCATTGTTGTTCGGCTATTACCGGGAAAAAAGTATCCCCCGCTATTTCAGTGTTTACCCTGGTAAGATAAATACGATCTGCCCTGTCCATCGCCTCACGATAAATTTCGCCGCCACCGATCACAAACAGCTCCTCATAATTTGCTTTGGCAGCCAACGCGATGGCTTCATCGAGGTCGTGTGCTACGGAAACGCCTGCTGCCGTCCAACCACTTTGTCTTGTGATCACAATATTCATCCTTCCTTTCAAAGCCTTGCCTGATAAGGACTCAAAGGTTTTCCTACCCATCACTACCGGCATCGCCCAGGTAGTGTCGCGAAAAAATTTCAGGTCATTGGGCAGGTGCCAGAGCAACCGGTTATCCCTACCGATTACATTGTTTGCTGCCGCTGCTACAACAAGAGAAATGATCATGCCATCTGTTTTAAATCTATACCGCTACCGGTGCCTTGATATGCGGATGGAACTGGTAGTTCTCCAATGTAAAATCTTCGTAACGGAAACCAAAAATGTCTTTCACCTCCGGGTTCAGTTTCATCACCGGCAATGGATAAGGTTTGCGGCTCAACTGAAGCTTAGCCTGTTCAATATGGTTGTTGTACAGGTGCACATCGCCGAAGCTGTGTACAAAATCTCCGTACTGCAACCCTGTTGCCTGCGCCATCATCATAGTAAGCAAAGCATATGATGCGATATTGAAAGGCACGCCCAGGAACACATCGGCGCTGCGCTGGTATAACTGGCAACTGAGTTTACCGTCGGCCACATAAAACTGGAACATATTATGACAAGGCATCAACGCCATTTTGGGCAGGTCGGCCACATTCCAGGCGCTGACGATCAGGCGCCGGCTATCGGGATTTTTTTTGATCTGCGCCACCACATCACTGATCTGGTCAATCGTTTGGCCATCGGTCCCTTCCCAACTGCGCCATTGCTTGCCATACACCGGCCCCAGGTTCCCCTCGGCATCTGCCCATTCATTCCAGATATTCACCCCGTGCTCATTCAGATAATGTATGTTGGTCTCCCCTTTCAGGAACCACAACAACTCATAAATAATGCTTTTGAGGTGCAGCTTCTTAGTGGTCACCAACGGAAACCCTTCCTGTAAGTTGAAGCGCATCTGGTAACCGAAACAACTGATCGTGCCGGTACCGGTGCGATCGGTCTTCGCATGACCATGATCCAATATATGTTGGAGTAATTGAAGGTATTGTTGCATGCCTGCAAAGTACGCCACTGTTGGTGATGATAAAAAGAATGATTTGAACAGCCTGGGGAGAACCCGTTTAAGCCTGTTTACGCCGCAGGAGTTCTTTTTTGATCAATCCCAGCTCACGGCCTGTTTGTCCGCTTACACTGCTGTTTTCCTGGGCCCGGCGCATAAGGTAGGGGATCACATCACGAATGGGACCAAAAGGCAGGTATTTGCTTACACGCAGTCCGTCTTTGGCGAGGTTGAACGTGATGTTATCACTCATGCCGTACAGTTGCGAAAAATGAACATGCGGATGCTGATGGGAAATGCCTTTTTCGTTCAGCAATTGCACTACATACAGACAACTGGCTTCATTGTGGGTGGCCACAATGATAGCAATCTCTTCCAGGTGTTCGATGCAATATTTTAACGCCAGGTTATAATCCCTGTCGGTACTGTCTTTGTCGGGTTGTATGGGTGAAGGATAACCTCTCTCTGCTGCACGCGCCCGTTCTTTTTCCATATAAGCACCCCGCACCAGTTTCATACCCAGCTTGAATCCTTTTTCTTTAGCGATCTGTTGGGAGATATTAAGAAAATGCAATCGGTCGTGGCGGTACAACTGCAGTGTATTGTAAACAATGACTTTATCCTTATTGAAGATTTCCATCATCTCCATGGTAAGCCGGTCAATCGGGTCCTGTATCCAGCTTTCTTCCGCATCTACCAGTACACCGATATTTTTTTCTGCAGCTACCTCACAGATGGCGTACATTCTCTCCCTTACCCTGTCCCACTCGTTGATCTCCGCTTCATGATCATGAATGCCGCTACGCAGGCGTGGCGCCTCATTCAGCGTTTGCAGGAGTTTGAAACGTGCCAGGCCGGTGATCTTAACGCTGATAAAGGGGATATTCTTTTGTGTAGCTGCATAATTGATCACCCGTATGAATTCATCGGTGGCATGATCGAAACTTGCTTCTCCATCTTTGCCTTCCACACCATAATCCAGGATCACATCCACGCCATATTTGCCCAATGTTTCACCTACAGTGGCCGTCTCTTCCAGGGTCTCTCCGCCCACAAACTGTTTGAAAATGGTCTTGCGTATGAGCCCATGCACCGGCAGGCCGGTTCTCATGATAAAAGGGGTAAGACGGGTACCCACTTGCACAAACCAGGGATAACCCATGGTATTGAATAAAAACCTGGCTCCTTTCAGGTCCTTATCGCTCTTGTATGCGAATGCATTTTCGGTATTATCAAAGGATATACTCATTTTCCAATTTGTCATTCGAGCACGAATATCGGATGCTTCCTGCTAAGTAAAAAAGCTTTTGGGAAAAAATCCGCAAATTCGCAGATGCTTATTACACGAACGGAAATTTACAAATACTCCATTCCCATGGTGCCCTTTACCATTGCAACCGGCACCATGCGTTCGGCACAGAACCTGTTCATCCGCATCCATACGAGCGAAGGGATAAGCGGTGTGGGCGAATGTTCCGCTTTTCCCATGATCGCCGGTGAAACACAGGCCACCTGCTTTGAAATGGCCAAAGATTTTGCAATGCTATGGAAAGATAAGTCGGCCCTTGCCATCAGTGACCGGATGCAGGAACTGGATCTTTTCACTGCCGGCAACTATACAGCTAAAAGTGCGTTCGACCTGGCCCTGCATGATATTGCTGCTAAAGCGTCCGGCGTGCCCCTGTACCGCTTCCTCGGGGGAAAACAAAAGTCCATCGAATCCGATCTTACCATCGGCATCGACACGCCCGAAAAAATGGCGGAACAGGCGCTTGCTTTCAAAGCCGAAGGCGTGAACATCATCAAGGTAAAGCTGGGCAAAGACCCCGCCACTGATATAGAAAGGATCAGGCAGATCCGGCAATCTATTGGCGGAGACATCCGGTTGCGCATCGATGCCAACCAGGGATGGAGTTATGAAGAAGCCCTTAACATCCTCACTGCCCTGTCCGGGTACGGTATTGAATTTTGCGAGCAGCCCATGCGCAAATGGAATGATGAATGGCTGCCGGAATTATGCCGCCGTTCACCCATTCCCATTATGGCCGACGAAAGCGTTTTCACTCATCACGATGCCGAGCGGCTCATACGCAATAAGGCCTGCCACTATATCAATATCAAATTCGCCAAAAGCGGCGGCATACAGGAAGCCAGGCAGATCAACCGGGTAGCTGAAAGCAATGGTATCAGCTGCATGTTAGGCGGTATGCTGGAAAGCCGGCTGGCCCTCACTGCCAAAGTGCATTTTGCCATGGCGCACGATAATATCCGGTTTTATGACCTCGATACATGCCTGCTGGGCCACCTGACCGACCCCGTTACCGGTGGCGTTAGCTATCAGGGTATGCAATTGCTGTTGCCTGAAACACCCGGCATCGGCGCTGATGTAGATGCCACCTACCTGGCAGGCCTCGAATCGGTAATCGTGTAAGGCTTAACTCCTAACTCTCTTATCTTTGCGGTCAAATCATTCCCATGGAAGTTAAAACGCCCTCAGAAAGTTTCACCGCTATGAACGAGTTGGTATTGCCCAACGATACCAATACTTTTGGAAACCTCATGGGGGGACGGCTGATGTACTGGATGGACATTGCCGCCGGAATAGCCGCAGGCAAACATTGCAATGCGCCCAGCATGACCGCTTCGGTTGACAACCTGAGCTTTAAAAACCCCATCAAACTGGGCAATGTAGTGCATATTGAAGCCAAAGTTTGCAGGGCTTTCAACACTTCCATGGAAATACACCTCAAAGTATGGGGAGAAGACCTCCTCCATCAGTATAAATACGAAAGCAATGAAGCATTCTTCACTTTCGTAGCCCTCGACCCCAATGGGAAGCCCCGCCAGGTATCTTCCCTGACCCCCGAAACAGATGAAGAAAAGCTGCTATACGATGGCGCTCTCCGAAGAAGACAAATCCGCCTGATCCTGGCCGGCAAAATGAAACCCAATGATGCCGTAGAATTGAAGGCTTTCCTTAATGCCAAATAATATGTAAGGGTTTTCCCCTATGGTATTCTAAGCGTAAAAGAGTATATTTAAATACTGCTTAGACCGCATGGAAATACTGAACAAATACGTCTATGATCCACAAATGGATCTGCTGGGGAAAGGTGGCTTTGCTACCGTTTACAAAGCGTATGACAAGATACTGGAAATGACGGTGGCTTTGAAGTTCTTCCATCCGCAGGAGCAGTCTAACAAGTACACCATCATCAACGAGATCAAAAAAGCCATCACTTTATCTCATCCCAACATCGTTAAATATTATGGCGTGGAAACCCTGGCCAGCCGCAATTTGCATGGCCAGGAAGAAGATGTGCAGATCGGTGTAATGGAATTTGTGCAGGAAGGTCAGCTCAAGACCTATATGAGCCAGCATCCACTCACCACCGAGCAACTCAAAAAATTGTTGATTGATGTATTGGAGGGATTGAAATACCTGCACAACGAGGGCATGATCCATCGCGACATTAAGCCGCAGAATATCCTGCTGGGACGGGATAAGCAGAACAGGCTGGTGGCCAAGATCGCCGACTTTGGTATCAGCAAGAATGCCGATTCCAGCCAGGCCAGCGCCTCCATACTCCTGGGTACTATTGAATACATGGCGCCCGAGCAATTCAACCCGGAAAAATATGGCATCAATAAAAAGATCAGTTATAATGTAGATATCTGGGCTTTTGGTGTTACTGCCTATTACCTGCTCACGGGCAATATGCTTTTTGGTTCCCGTTCAGGCGATACATCGGCCGCGCAAATGATATCTAAGATCGTCAATGCTGAAGGCATTGGTGATAGGTTGGATAAACTGGAAGAGCCTTTCAGGTCGGTACTGCGCAAATGCATTGTTTCCGATGCCAACAAACGGACCAGCAACATCGATGAACTGATCGGTCTTTTCAAAAACCAGCAGGATCAATCCACAGCGTTGCTGCATTTTGTTGGCACTTCTATTGATTCCAATGATGAAACGCTGGAAATTTCCATGCCGGTTGCCACTCATATTGCAAAAAGTAAAAAGCAGGCAGGCAAAAAAAAGACCGCCGAACATATCGTGCCGGATGAAAGCAATGGCGCAGTGACTACTGTGAAAACAAAGAAGCCGAAAGAACAGGAAACAGTACCTGTTAAAAAGAAAAAAACAGGGACCGTGTTGTTTTCAATAGTGATAGTACTCGCAATGGCGGGATTCGGATACTGGGCATACAGCAAATATTTTGCACCAGGCAATCTTATCAATAAATCCATAGCAGATACAAAACAGGAACAGGTATTGTCTGCACTGGCTTCGGCTATGAAATATATCCAGGGAGGCAGTTTTACCATGGGCACCAATGACCCCAAACGAAACCTCGATGGCCCGGAGCATTCTGTTACAGTAAAACCCTTCCTGCTCGATGCCTATGAGCTGACACAGGCTGAGTGGAAAACGATCATGAAAGACAACAGGTACACAGACAGCAGCCTGTCGCTCTTCCCGGCCGACAGTATTTCCTGGGAAGATGCGAAAGCTTTCATTGCGCAACTCAACAAACTGTTATCGGCAATGAAAGCACAAGGCAAAACATTCCCTTTCAAACAATTCCGCTTACCTGCCGATGTAGAATGGGAATTTGCAGCGTTGAATGCTGCTTCGGAAGAACAAACTGCATTGAATACTGTCAGTTGGAATGTTACAAATTCCAACAAAAAAGCGCACCAGGTGGGTACCCGGCAGGCGAATGCTTATGGCATCTACGATATGCTGGGCAATGTGTATGAGTGGTGTGAAGATTGGTATGGCCCGTACCTGCAACCATCGCCCATGCAGGGAAAAGTGTTGCGGGGCGGCGATTATGAGAATGATATCTTTTTTGTTCATGCCAAAGCACGCAATGCAGAAGTAATGAGCAAAAGAAATAAAAACATCGGGTTCAGGCTGGCAGCAGATCCCGCTGAATAAAAACAATTCCTAACAATGAACATCAGGGCATTCACATTGAATGAAATCGGTGGCAGAAAAAACCTGGAAGACGCCATTCTTCCTAAGCGTTACCTGCCACAGGATATCCCATTGTTCATTGTATGCGATGGTGTCGGAGGCAGCAGTTTTGGCGAAGTGGCTTCTGATATAGCCACCCGTTGTTATTATAACGTATTGGCCACAGCTGTGGTCGATTCTGAGCAGGCTTTCAAAAATAAACTCGATGAAGCGCTGGCCTCCTTTCAGCAGCAGGCACACGATTACATTCTTGTCCATCCTGCGGCTGCTACTACCAGTACCACGCTTGCTTTGTTGCTCTTCAGTCAGCACAATGCTTATATCGCCTGGTGTGGCGATAGCAAGATATACCAGCTTCGTAACGGCATCCCCGTTTATAAAAGCAAAGACCATTCACTGGTAGCCACACTGGTTGCACAAGGCGTGATCACAGAAAAAGAAGCCCTCGTGCATCCGCAGCGGAATGTTATCACCCGCAGCCTGAGTACACATACACATCCATCCGATATTACTTATACCGTGCTCAGCGATATCAGGGAAGATGATTGGTTCCTGCTTTGCACAGACGGACTGATGGAGCAATTCACAGAAGATCACTTTGCAACAATATTATTTCCTTATAACCCCGTTAGTAATTACAGCGAGGTCATAGATGCGCTTTGCCGCAACAACACAAAGGACAATTATTCTATGCACCTCCTGCACATAAACAGCCTGAAAAAAAAGGTTGCCGCAAAAAGCAGGTTATTTCCCGTTTTACTCCTGTTATTATTGATAGCAGGAGGCTGGTATGCATACCAGCGATCATCGGGCAACCAACATACACAGATTTCCTCCCCTATGAAGCCAGATACCAGTAAATCAATTATGATGATACACCCGCAGAAAAAGGAGGCGGTGCAACAAGATTCTGTTGCAGAACAACCTGGCAAGCCCCATTGATCCTGTAACAGGGAATCGTGTGGCCATTAAATACTGTGATTATGACAAGAAACGAAGTACTCGAATTTTTAGAGCTACCCGAGTCGGCTTCTGATGCCGATATCCGTGTGCGCCTGAACGATAAGCTCGCTTATTTTCAGCGCCTTTCTGAAAATGCACCGAATGAATTCCTGCGTCAGCTGCACATTGCCAATACCGAAAAAGTAAAGCAGATGAGGGCAGAGTTCATTGGGGCAAAAGGATCTGAAGCGAAACCAGCATCAACTGCCGCTAAAACAGAGATCGGTTGGCTGATCCGTCATACAGAGAATCAATCTGCCAAAACCTTTCCCCTGTATTATGGCAAGAATTACATTGGCAGGAATTCGCAGCCCGGCAGTCCTACCATTGTACTGGATGACGATCCTTATGTAAGCAGAACACATGCATTGCTTGAAGTAACCAATGTAGATCCTTTGCAGATTGTAATCAGCGATGATGCAACCGGCAATGGAGGCAAGCCCAGCAAAAACGGCACCTATATCAATGGCAACAGCCAAAGGATCGAACAGAAAGTAACGATCGGACATAACGATACCATACAGGTGGGCGTTACCAAACTGATCATCCGGTTGAATAATACCAGCATACATAAAATTGTGCAGGAGGTGGAAGAAAGCGAGTACATGAAAACGGTGGTGATCGATGTATTCTAAACAACAGGTATCATGAAAGAACTGCTTCATATCGCTGATGGTTTCAATGAATTACTGAAGGAATTACCTGTGTCCAGCTTCGCCGGTTTCCTGGAAGAGTCTGGCCGGAAAATCAGGCGCATTGCCGACAACACCATTTTTCATATCGACCTGTTCTGTTGCACCAATGCCACCGTAGCAGGCAAAAAAATCATGCAGGCACTTCAGGAAAATGAAGCTCCTTATAAACTCCTGATCAAAAACGAACTCAATTATACGGTGCGCGTTTTTGAAGACCCGATCCCCTCCATCGCATTCATCATCTGGGATGAAGCCATGCAGGAGTGTGATGCACTGGTCCGTTATTTCAAAAAAGAAAAAAATGATTACCGGGCTATGTTCCTGGTTGACCTGTTGGGTAACACCCGCAACATTCAAAACCTCATCGGTCAACAGGATCAATCGGTCAAGACTTTTTTCCTGCCGCCGGAAAAAGTGAATAGCGGACACCTTTCAACTATTCTCGCTGTTATTCCTCCGGCCTCACTTGAGCAGCTGCAAAAACTATCCTGTCTCAACAGCATAAAGCCAGCCTTCCTGTTTTTAGATGAGATACTGGCATCAGAAACCAGGGCCGCGCAAACCCGTAAGCTACTGGTTAGTCAGAATACCCATATCACACGGAAAGAAGAGGAAGCGCTCAACAACAGCGAGCTGACCATCAACCTCAGGCAACTCATCCGGAAAACCGCACAAGAACTGGAAAAAAGTTATACTGCCAAATACGAAGACCTCAACAAACCCAATACAGGCCGCTTTTCTATGGTGGCCGTTGAACAAAGCAATCGCCTCACAGAACTGGAACAAAAAACGGTAGCGGAGAAAAAAGAGAAGCTGGATGCATCTATCCCTAAAGATTTCCAGGAACAATTTATTGCTACTGTATCGGCCAATATCAGGACTGAACTAGGCAAAGACGAAGCTTTCATCAAAAGTTCTTTTGAAGATATGCTCACACAGGCGAACATACAGCTCAGGAGCAAGGGTATTAAACCGGTGAATCCTGAGGGGATTTATCCCCTCTTCCCCGATAAAGAACAGGCCATTCATTCTTTCTGCTACATGAATAAAGCCTATACCGGTGAGCTCGTTAAAAAAGGTACCATGGAATATTTGGTAGCGCTGAAAGATTATACAGGACTAACAGTGGTGATCGGCGGATTGCTGGCGCCGCTCTCGGTAATTGCAACAGCTGGCGACATGAGCCTGTTCAAGCACATGGCCATGTGGGTTAAAGTGAGTACAGGCCTGATATCCCTGGCGTTGATCGGTTATGGCATATCCGACTTACGCAAACGCATTCCCAAAAGGAGAGCAGAAGAATTTCAAAAAGAACTGAACAAAGCCAAAGAATTATTGCAACAAGAAGCAAAACGCATGTTCAGCGACAGCAGTCAGGACTGGACCTCGCATATTGCCCGGTGGCTGGTAGACACTAACCAGAACATCGGCCAGCAAATAGAGAAAAATATCCGGGAGGCACAGTTGCAAAAAGCCAACCGGATGCATGAAGAAAAAAAACAACAGGCGAAACAGCAAATGAGTGTGGACCTGCTACTGCGCAATGTGCAGGCAGCTACACAGGTTCGGGACAAACTTGTTGTTCAGTACAACAATATGGTAACAGCAATTGAAAAAGATCTAAAACTTTAGCCATGGTATTGGGCATTGACCTGGGAACCAGCAATACAGTAGCCGCCACCCTCAGCAGGGATGGAAGCCCTGTGCTGATACCCGACGCCAACAACAAAGACCAGCAGATCACACCTTCCATTGCCATCATTGAAGGGAACCGGGCTTATGCGGGTGGCTTTGCAGAAAGTCTTTACGAATCATTGCCGGATAAACAGATCATCTCCTATTTCAAAAGAAGTTTCGGAACGCAGGACCCGGTTTATTTCGACGATGACAACAATGCCTGGTTCAGTGAAACAGTAGCTTCGTTGATCATTCGAAAAGTGAAGAACGATGCGGAGCTGTACCTGCCCGATGGTTTCAAGCAGGCTGTGATCACGGTGCCTGCCCATTACAACGATGTGCAAAGGAAATCTGTCATTGAAGCCGCCAGGCTGGCCGAACTGGAGCTCAGCGCCATCGTGGAAGAGCCCGTGGCCGCAGCGCTGTTTTATGGGAGCAGTAATAAAAAAATAGACGAAGAGATCATACTCATTTATGATTTTGGCGGCGGCACATTCGACCTTACACTCATCACCAAATCGGGCACACAGCTGAATGTGATTGCCAAAGACGGTGTAAACAAATTAGGTGGAAAAGAGTTTGATGAGATCGTACAGGAAACCATCCGGGCCGACTATGAGAAAGCGTTTGGCGTGCCCTTCCCTTCCGATAAACTCACCAATAACCGCGTTCAGAAAATTGCGGAAAACATCAAAATAGAATTGAATGATGCGGCTACTCCTGCCAATATCAGTAAATGGATCATGATAGGCAGGGATGCTTTCGAATCTACTTTTTATTATGAAGGCTATGCTGCGAGAGCTACCCAACTCATTACCAAAACAGAACAGGCTGTCAACAGGTGTTTGCGTTCCCTCGGTATGCAATTTACCGATGTCAATAAGCTGGTATTGATAGGCGGCACATCCAGCAGCAAGCTGGTGTATAATTTCTGGAAGCAAAAGATCGCTCCGCACCAGGAACTCATTTATCACCAGCCTTTGAGCAGCGTGGCCAAAGGAGCAGCCCTTTATGCCGCTTCGTTCAGCAGTGGCAGCAGTTCGCTGGTAACACCCATTGAACTGAGAAGCGTTAGCACCTATAACATCGGCTTATTATTATCGAACAGCGACAGGCAACAAATCGATCTGTTGATCCACCGGAATATACCCCTGCCTGTTTCATCTAAAAAAGTGTACCGCATCAACCCCAGCAAAACCGATTTCGTTTTGATTGAATTATGTCAATTCTGGGATCCGCAGGAAGACCTGCACAAACTGGGCACTATCAAAGCAGGGCCTTTTGGACCGGTCTCAGAATTTCTGCTGGAAGTGAATGTGGAAAACAGGTTGAATGGTACCATTGGCATTAAACTGAAAAATGCAGAAAACGGCCGTGACATCAAATTCGAATTCATCCGCAAGGAATCGGGATACAAGTACGATTTCCTGCAACAAAAATCCTTGCTGGACAATATTTACCTGAACAATTATCTATAACCCGATTGCATGCTTATGAAGCGCTGTTTACTCAAATCCATTTTCTTACTGGCTGCCTGTGTGATGGTCATGGATGCTGCTGCCCAGCTCATCAAAGCTCCTACCAATACCAAGACAGGTACTGATTCGAAGAAAAAAACAGGTACTAAACCGCAGGTAAAATTCCGGGATGATAATGAAGAGAAAAAAGAAGATGCATTTGCTTACCTGGTACTCAAGGCCAGCAAAAGCAGTGCCATCAACGTAAGTATCAATGAGAGCGAAGCAGGTAAGATCAAGGCTGGGATGTCTAAACGTGTCCCGCTCAACAATTCAGATGAAATGCGCATTTCACTCAGTGATGGCCAGGGTACCCAGTACGATACTTCTTTCGTTGTGCAGGATAAAGATGCAGGGCATAATATCGTTATCGCTTTTCCAGAAGTAGATAATTCCCCTGTTAAGTCGGCCGAAGTGCTCGCCCAGAAAGCAAAAGATGATCAGTTACACGAAGAAAAGCTGGAGGAATTGCGCAGGATAAAAGAAGCACAGGAAGTGCTCAAACAACAACATATTGCTTCTTTAAATGAAGCAGAGGGCCGCATCAGGGATTGGATCAAACAAATCTTCAATGATAAAACCGCATTGCAAACGCTGATAATAAAGATCAGGAAAGGCGAAAGCGGTATCACAGACCAGGTATTGAAATCCAGGGATCTTTTTCTGAACGATAAGAATCAACTGGCGTCACTGGTTAAAAACTATTCCGATTCTGCTGTAGCTTTTACTATGAAAGATGAACGGGACCGTTTCCTGAAAGAGATTAAAATTGACCAGGACAAGATCACGAGGGACGAATCTTACCGATTCATTGACGCCGTTCAGGCAGGCAAGGCCCCGCTAAGCGATAATATTGAGATCGCATTAAAGGCATCGCGAAGCAGCGATATCGGCTTTTTCATCCGCAAAGACAGCCTCGAAGAAGCGATCATTGGTGGCAAAAGAATCGTCGATTATGCACTCGATGTAAAAAGCGATACAACTGTTTTTCGTTACCTCTTTGAACACGGCGTGGGCGTCAACAATTACGGCGCCCGGTTTGCAGAAAATAAAGAGATTTACGCCACACCCCTGGCGCATGCATGCATCAATGCAGATACTGATGTGATCAAATTGTTCATCGAAAAAGGAGCCCGGTTCTTTCCTGCAACCATGAGCCGGATAGAAAAGAAAAAACAACTCAAGGTATTACTTACCAAATTCGGCAGCCGGTCTGAAGTTATGGCCCTGCTCAAAGCAAACAACTATGATGTTGATGATGGTACGGTAGCACTTTCAGCAGCTTTGCAGGAGCTCGACAGCAGCATGGTATTGGTAGAAGGCGGACAGTTTACGATGGGTTGTACCAATGAAGTAGGCGTGAGTTGTTCTACACGGGAAAAGCCGGCCATTGCTGTTACAGTGGATAGTTTCTATATCAGTAAGTATGAACTCACACAACATATTTGGGCGGCGATTATGGAAGACGATAATCCCAGTTTCTTCAAGGATTGTCCCAATTGTCCCGTTGAAATGATCAGCTGGAAAGCAGCGAACGATTTCATTGAACGACTCAATAAACTATCCAACAAAAAATTCAGGCTGCCTACAGAAGCCGAATGGGAATATGCCGCAAGAGGTGGAAAGCTGGAAGACAAATCATATTACTATGCCGGCAGCAGGGATGCCAACGAAGTGGCGTGGTATAAAGACAATGCCAATAAAACATCGCCTGTTGGTGGTAAGAAGCCAAATCCGTTGGGTCTTTACGATATGAGTGGCAACGTATCGGAATGGTGCAGTGATTATTATGCAGAGGATTATTTTTCCCATAGCACACGTGTCAATCCCATAGGCCCTGAGTTAAGTGCGCAAAAAGTATTGCGTGGCGGCTCCTTCATGCAATCATCCTGGTCGTCTCGCATATCCAACCGCGAAGGACATGAGTTGGATTTCAGCAACAATGCCACCGGGTTCAGGCTCGCCATGAGTAAATAAGTTATGATAAAATAGCAGCTTGTTCTACGCATCTATGATTTGCTACCAATACTTTTGCTCCTCAATAATTTATTATGCAGTTAACAAGCGTTATTTTCGATATCGACGGTTTGCTGATCGACAGCGAGCCCCTATGGAATGAAGCAGCATCAGAAGTATTTGCAGCCTATGGCGTGTCCTTTACCGACGAACAATACAAAAGCACTACCGGCTTGCGTACAAGAGAGTTTGTACAGTGGTGGCTGGCCTGGTTCAAAATCGACCCTTCTGAACAATTACGGGCAGAAAAAAAGATCATTTCACTTGTACTTGATAAAATCGAGCACAAAGGACGGGTGATGCAGGGTGTCCCTTATATTTTTGATTTTTTCCTGAAAAAGCAATTCAAGATTGGCCTGGCTACTTCTTCACCACCGGAATTGATTGAGTTGGTGGTGCGCATGACTGGTATAAAAGATGTTCTTTCCGCTGCCTGTTCTGCCGAATTACTCGATTACGGTAAGCCTCATCCGCAAGTATACCTCAACTGTGCACAGGAACTGAATAGTCATCCTACTGCCTGTCTTTGTTTCGAAGATTCTTTCAACGGATTGGTTGCTGCCAAGGCAGCACGTATGAAATGCGTGGTAGTACCCGCCGCTGCAGAATTAAAAGAAGAAAAATGGGGTGCGGCTGATTTACGTTTGTCTTCGCTTCAGAATTTTGGCGAGCTACATTTTGGACTGCTCAGTTAAAACATACTACTTAACAAATACATCTTCACAAAAAGAAAGCCCCGCATCTTACGATACGGGGCTTTTATTTTTAATCCTTACGGTAGGAACCGTTCAGATTATTTTCTGCTTTTCAGGTTAGGGTGAGGAGCCGGTACTGAATTAGGACCTTCTTCGGTTGTACCCTGGAGGTCAACAGTGTTGGCATCGCCATTCTGACCATAAGTGAAGATGAACCTGCTTTCAGCAACACCTTGTTTTTCAACCAGGTATTTGATCACAGCGTTTACACGCTCCCAGCTCAGCTGTTGAGCAGCTTTGCTTGAAGCACCGTAACCGATCACTTTTACTTTACAGTTAGGATTAGCGTTGATCTTAACAGCTGCATCAGCCAGTAAAGCTTG
Organism: Asinibacterium sp. OR53; assembly: GCF_000515315.1. NCBI lineage: Bacteria > Pseudomonadati > Bacteroidota > Chitinophagia > Chitinophagales > Chitinophagaceae > Asinibacterium > Asinibacterium sp. OR53. The sequence continues at coordinate 1,897,702 of NZ_KI911562.1, read as the reverse complement.
TGCTTCTTTAGACAGTTTAGCGCTTGATCCTTTGAACTGGATGCTGGGCAATCCACCGATGGTGCACTCAGCTTTAGCAGCTTTCATGTTAGCCATCATGTCTTTGATTTCTTTGCAGCATGCAGGCTCAGGACAAGTACCTACGCCATCAGCATTTACAGGGAAGCAGTTAGCAGGAGTCAGCAATTCTTTATCCCTGTAGTCAGGAACACCGTCGCCGTCTGTATCGAGTGCTCTACCATGTGTATCAACTTTGGCACCTTTGGGAGTATTGGGTTCCAGGTCGAACTGATCTGTAACACCATCGCCATCAGAGTCAGGCAGAACCACCGGAGGCATCTTCATGTGCTTGGGTGAGTTCAGCTCGTTGTATACATAGTTGTTGGGATTCAGCCAGTACAAAGGCTCCACTCTCTTGGAAGAGTTGCCGATGTTGATGTTCAAACGGGCAGTAGTGAACGAGATGAAGTCGTTTTTAGTGCTGTTAGCACCTTTGTAACCGTCGAGGTAATCATAACCAGGAACGGCCATGTAAAACTTCTGTTCAAGACCCAGATTAACCTGCTTGTTCAGCTTGAAAGCAACACCTGCACCGGCAGTAGCCATGTGCATAATTGCCCAACCTTGTCTGCCGTTAATGTTGGCACCAAACCAAGTGTTGATCAGGCCATTCTGTGAGTTAGGATCGCCAATACCATAATAGGTGTTGTAGCCACCTGGCTGGGCGAAAGGCCCAACAGGTTTTTTATACAATACCCTGTGCCCTACCAGGCTGTAACCAGCCAACACATAAATGTTGGCCTTGGGGTTGCCCCTGTAGTGACTGGCGGAGTTCAAAGAAGCGATCAGGTCTACGCCCAGTGAATGTGTTTGGCTCTTGTAGGCATACTGACCAACAGAAGTGCCATAAACAGTAGGTTCACCGGAATTCAACAGACCAGTGTAGTTAAATCTGTAAGAAAAAGTATGACTGAAGGCCTTTCTCAAAGAGATAGTACCACCAAATCCTACTTTGCTTTTTACCTCTCCCAAAATGAAAGAGGGACCTGCACCAAATCCCAGTTCCCACTGAGAACGGGGCTGCGCCGGGTACGGGTATTGGTTGTTCAGAAATTCATTGTGTTGTGGAAGGTTTTTCACAGCGATTTTAGATGTGTCTTTCCAATCCCAACCCCAATCCGTCTGAGCAATACCGACCGACTGTAACAGCAGGACCAGCGCTGCGGCTGAAAGTAACTTTTTGCTTGCCATAAGATATAATTGATATTTAAGAATTTAACCGATCTCGATTAAAACATGACAAAAATATGCTGTGCATGACATTCATCCAACTTTTATCAGGTTTTTTTTATTCACAGCCAAAAGGGCCATCGAACAGGTTTACAGACATTTATAAAGCAAATAACGCTGCCTGACCCCTGTTTATTGTATCTGATATTGTATCTATCCTGCTATATTGCAGCATATTTGGACAATGAATTTAGCAAAACAGGTCATATCAGAGGAATTGGTCAGGTTTGAATCCCATTTCAGGGAAGCTGTGAAGAGTCGGGTTGCCCTGCTGGACCGGATCATGCAGTATATAGTAAAGCGTAAAGGGAAGCAACTCCGGCCTATGTTCGTACTCCTGAGTGCCAAGCTGGGCGGGGATATCAACGATAGCAGCTACCGCGCCGCCTCCCTGGTTGAACTGCTCCATACCGCCACCCTGGTGCACGACGATGTAGTGGATGATGCCCTGGAAAGAAGGGGATTTTTTTCTATTAATGCGCTTTGGAAAAACAAAATAGCCGTGTTGGTAGGAGATTACCTGCTGTCGAAAGGGCTCCTCCTGTCACTCAATAATAAAGATCATCGTGTATTGGAAATCCTCACCGAAGCAGTAAGACTAATGAGCGAAGGAGAACTGTTGCAGATGGAGAAGTCACGAAAACTTAACCTGGAAGAAGCCACTTATTACGAAATTATCAACGGCAAAACCGCCTCTTTGCTGGCATCGGCTTGTGCGGCCGGTGCTTCTACTACCTTCGATTCGCCGGTACCTGTTGAAAAAATGAGGCTTTTTGGTGAAAAAGTGGGCATGGCTTTCCAGATAAAAGATGATCTGTTCGATTATGGCAGCCAGGATATAGGCAAGCCCACCGGTAACGACATCAAAGAAAAAAAACTGACCCTACCTTTGATCTATACCCTCAATCATTGCGAAAAAGAACTGAAGAAAAAACTTATTTACATCATCAGGAACGAGAACCAGCAAAAAGATAAAGTGAAATTCATCATCGACGCGGTTACCCAGTCAGGCGGTATCCGGTATGCTACGGAAAAGATGCTGAGCTACCGCAATGAGGCCCTGGCCATTCTGCACGAATTTCCCGAATCGCCTGTGCGAAGCGCACTTGAAGAGCTGGTGCGTTATACCACAGACCGGGAATATTGATGCAGAAACGATGGCAAATAGCGAAGCAGGATGAGGCCAAAACTTTGGCACTCTATGAAGCGCTGAAAATCAATCAGACGCTCTGTGGTATACTGGTGCAGCGCGGCATCGATGACTTTAATAAAGCAAAACAATATTTCCGTCCCCAGCTATCAGACCTGCACAGTCCCTGGCTGATGAAAGACATGCAGAAAGCCGTTGAGCGTATCATGCTGGCTTTTGAACGTCATGAAAAAATCATGGTTTACGGCGATTATGATGTAGATGGAACTACTGCCGTAGCCTGTCTTTTTCGCTATCTTCATACTATTTATGACCGCATAGATTTTTATATTCCACATCGTTACCGTGAAGGTTATGGCATTTCACAACCGGGTATCGATCTTGCAAAAGAAAAAGGGTTTACACTGATCATTTCGCTTGACTGTGGAATCAAGTCGGTAGAACTGGTTGAATATGCACAAACACTGGGCATCGATTTTGTCATTTGCGACCACCATTTGCCAGGACCGGTATTACCTGCAGCGGCAGCCATACTCAATCCCAAACAAGCCGACTGCCCTTATCCTTATAAAGAACTTTGCGGCTGCGGCGTAGGATTCAAGCTGATGATGGCTTTGAGTGAAAAACTATCGCTGCCTGCCGGTACTTATCTCCCTTATCTCGACCTGGTGGCTACCGCTATCGCGGCTGACATTGTACCCATCACCGGAGAGAACAGGACCTTGACTTTTTACGGACTCAGGCAGGTGAATGAATCACCGAATAACGGGATACGGGCACTCATGCAGTTGGCAGGTATCAGCAAACCGCTATCTATCAATAACCTCGTTTTTGTGATTGCACCCAGGGTCAATGCGGCGGGAAGGATGGACGATGCACGGAAAGCCGTACAACTCTTCATTGAACAGGATTACCAGACTGCGCTTGGTTATGCCGAAATGTTGCACAACGATAATGCCGATCGCCGGGAAGCTGACAGCACCATTACCGAAGAAGCATTAGCGGTGATCGAAAACGATGAGAAAAACCTGCACAGAAAAACGACTGTCGTGTACCAGGAGCATTGGCACAAAGGTGTAGTGGGCATCGTAGCGAGCAGACTAATTGAAAAATATTATCGTCCCACTGTGGTACTCACACGCAGTGGTGATTATGTTGCCGGCAGCGCCAGAAGCGTGGCCGGTTTCAATCTTTATGAAGCCATCTATGCCTGCCGCGAATACCTGCTGGGATATGGCGGACATTTTGCTGCTGCCGGCATGACTTTGCTGCCTGAAAATGTGCAGCCTTTCTCAGAAGCATTCGAAAAAGTAGTGGCTACGCAGATCACTGATGATTTGTTGATACCGGAGATTGTCATTGATGCAGCCATTCGTTTTTCAGAGATCACTCCATCACTTTATAAAATACTGGAACAGATGGAGCCTTTCGGGCCCGATAATGCGCGGCCCGTATTCATTGCCCGTCGCGTAACCGATACCGGTTATTCGCGTGTTGTAAAAGAACACCATATCCGTTTTGTAGTAAAACAGGAAAGGATCAGTTTCACCGGTATCGGATTCAACCTGGCTTCCAAATTCCATCTGTTGCAGATGAACGCACCTGTCGACATAATTTTCACCATCGATGAAAATGAATGGAATGGGGAGAAGCATTTGCAGTTGAAAGTAATCGATCTCAATCTAAGCAACCCGGAACATCATTAAGTTCCTACCTGCAACACTACACCTGCTTCTACTGGATATCCGGTACAAGTGAGTACCCTTCCGCTGGCTACCTCATCGTCTAACAACACATCATTGTGCCACATCCAAACCTTTCCTTCCAGGCAAGTAGCAGCACAGGTTCCACATTGGCCGCTTTCGCAACTGTAAGGAACAGGTATTTGCAAAGATTTGGCTGCTTGTAAAATGGTAACAGGGTATTGCACTTCGAATTGATATTCCTTGCCTGCCAGCAAAAGCTTTACCTGGTGTGGCTTCGTATCGGGAGGGGCAGGCCTTTTCTGTGGCTTCTCTACATTGAATATTTCCTTTCGGATATTGGCCGGCGGCACACCGTGACCTTGCAATGCAATGGTGATCATGCGCATATATTCAAAGGGGCCACATAGATAGAACAATTGCTTTCCCAGTTGTTCTACAGACTGGCTGCCAAACAATCGATGCAGGAGATCTACATTCAACCTTGCTTTGGAAAGATCGGCAACCGTGCTGAATAAAAAGATCACCTGGAATCTTCCTGGAAAAGCCTGCTGCAATGCTTTCAACGATTCGTAGAATATAGTGGTTTCTGGAGAACGGTTACTGTAAATCAGTACAACAGGAAGTGTATCGTTGCTGTATAATACGGTCTTGATAAGCGCATAGACCGGTGAAATACCACTACCTGCTGCAAAAAAGATCAGTTGCTTGTATTGATGCCACGTTGTTGGTAAAGTAAAGAAACCAGAAGCGCCTATCGTAAGCAATTCATCGCCTTCTTTCGTTTTATCAACCAGTCTTCGGGAGTATTCACCGTTTGTTGTGCGCTTAACAGTGATCATCAGTGGCTCGTTCAATAAAGGTGTTGAAGAAAGTGAATAACTACGCCTCGCTTCCCTGCCCCCACTCTGCCTGAAAAGAAAAGTGAGGAACTGGCCTGGTAGGTATTGCAAGGGCACATCCCCTATAGGTTCTAAAATAAAAGAGCGGGTATCCTGTGTTTCACGAATAACCTGCTTGACTTTTAAGCGTATGGATGATGGGCCTGCCTGTTCCTGCATAAATTGAAATTAACAAAAAGGCCAATTAATTTCCCTGCATCAACTCCACATTACGGTTGATGAAACTGGTAAGGTCATTGCCTTTCAGCAATCCTTGTGAAAGCAATGCCAGGTCGGCAAGGGTTCTCACTTGTTTCTGTTGTATATCTGCATTGGTTTCTTTCAGCAGTTTCTGGTAAATAGGGTGATTACCGTTCACTGTCAGGGTCACTTCATCGGGCATTTGTGCATAGAAAGCAGTCATGCCACCTCCTCCTACACCTGCCATGTCTTTCATACGACGCATGAATTCCGGACGCGTAGCCACTACGGGCGCACTGCTTGTGCTCAATCCCTTTACTTCTGTAGTAACATTCAGATCGGCAATTTGTAAAGTAAATAAAGCTTTCAATTGATCTTCTTCTTCTTTGCTCAATACGGTATTGCTGCTCTCCTGCTTGTCAATCAGGTTGTCTACGATATCTGCATCCACTCGTGTGAAGCTGGTATTTTCCCATTTCATCTCCATGTTATTGATGAAAGCGGCATCCACCAGGGTTTCCATTTTTACCACCAGGTATCCTTTTTCTTTGGCTGCCTGTATGTATGCATCCTGCTGAACCGGGTTGGTCGTATACAAGATGATCTGTTTACCTTCTTTGTTTTTCTGAAGGGTTTCGGTAGCTGTTTTGTATTCGTCCAGCGTATAGAACTTTCCGTCAACGTCTTCCATTACCAGGAATTTGCTGGCTTTTTCCAGGAACTTATCATCGGTCATCATACCATACTTCACAAACAATCCCAGGCTCTCCCATTTCTCTTCGAAAGATGTTCTTTCGTTGCGGAATATTTCTTCCAGCTTATCCGCCACTTTCTTGGTAATGTGCGCATTGATCTTTTTCACATTCGGATCACCCTGCAGGTAACTGCGGCTCACGTTCAGCGGAATATCCGGACTATCAATCACGCCATGCAGCAACATCAGGAATTCGGGAACAATGTCTTTTACTTCATCTGTAACGAATACCTGGTTGCAATAGAGTTGTATTTTATCCTTCTGTATTTCGTAGCTCTGCTTGATCTTGGGAAAATACAATACACCGGTAAGGTTGAATGGATAATCTACATTGAGGTGTATCCAGAATAAGGGCGTTTCACCGAAAGGATACAATTCCCTGTAGAATTTTTCATAGTCTTCCTTGGCCAGTTCCGAAGGCTTTTTGATCCAGATGGGATCGGTGTTATTGATAGATTTCTCTTCTCCTTCTTTCTTTTCACCTGCTTCTGAAAAATAAATGGGGATGGGCAGGAACTTACAAAACCTTTCCAGTATGCCTTTGATACGACCAGCTTCAAGAAACTCCGCGCTTTCCTCATTGATATGCAGCACGATCTTGGTGCCGCGCTCGTTGTAATCTACATTGTACAATTCAAACTCGGGACTTCCATCGCAGCTCCAGAAAACACCACTGCCTTCCTTGAAACTTTTGGTATAGATCTCTACTTTATCGCTCACCATGAAGGCGCTGTAAAAACCCAATCCGAAATGTCCAATGATATTGGCGTCCTTGTATTTATTCACGAACTCTTCAGCGCCGCTGAAAGCTACCTGGTTGATGTATTTATCTACTTCTTCGCCCGTCATACCCACGCCACGGTCGATAATGCTGAGCGTTTTTTCTTTGGCATCCAATACCACATCGATCCGCAGTTCTCCCAGCTCTCCTTTTGCCTCCCCGATAGAAGACAATGTTTTCAGTTTCTGGGATGCATCTACAGCATTACTCACCAGTTCACGCAGGAATATTTCATGGTCACTATACAGGAATTTCTTAATGATCGGGAAGATATTCTCCGTCTGAACCCTTATCTGGCCTTTTTGCATATCAGTTTTTTCGGTGCAAATGAACAAAGAAAATACCAAAAAGGCTATGCTGACAGGATGACATTAGTTTCCTACAACGGTAATATCGCTGAGCTGGAACAAAGTAGTCCTTTTAAGGGCCGTCTGTGGCGGATCGGCACCTTCGTACCGGAAAGCAATATATACCTGTCCCCGGTAGCTGCGCAGACTGATGCTTCCCGAACTGACCCAATTGGCAGCTATGTTTGTAACAGACCCTTTGGCAACCTGGGCAGAAAGTGCGGTCCATTTAGCTTTCCAGGGACTATTTCCCCCATCGTAATTGGTAGAGGCCAATACTTGCAGCGTAGCTCCGTTATCGTAGCCATCCCTTGTTTTGAATTGTAGCTGTTCATTGGAACTGCTGCTGAAATTCAGGGGCGGACTGATCAACCAGGTGGTTACCTGCGGTTGGCCGGTGGCGAAGGCCGATAATTCGGCATAGGTTTTCCCACCAGTTTTTTTTGCTATGAATTTTTTGTCGCCCGCTTCCGCTACCTGTTTCCATCCTGGCAGTTGCACAACTGTATCTGCAACCTGTGATCCAAAATTTTCACTCAATAGTGTGCGTGTTCCGTTTCCGGTACAACGGAGCTCATTCATTTGCACATCACCCGTATCCCTGATAAGCAGTTGCTTTTCGGTTTTATAAACGGTATAAATTCCTGTGATACCCCCATTGCCCCTGGGTGTATGTAAGGCGGCGAATTTGGCATAGGGGCTGGTCCGCACATAAATGCTTCCGCCACCGCAAGCTTTGAGCACATGGTTAACAGGTTGTTTATTCAACACATCAGCATAAGGCCTGCCGGTATCTGATGCAGCAAATTCTACCTGCTCGAGCCGTATGAGCCGACTCTGCCAGGTATCGGACAGTTCATCTATCCGCACCGTTTTAGGTGTTACCGTCTGTTGCAGTTGGCCTCTTACCAAATACCGGCTGAACAATGCCTGCGGAATTCCGTTCAACTCCGGGGAAGCGGGATTTTTACGGTTCACACTGCCACCCAATTGCAACATTTTCCCGTACTCGCCCATCCAGAGGCCGCGTAACCTGATGAACAATTTACTGCCTTCGGGAAAAGTGTTGTATAAAGAATAACCATCCATTTTAATGGTTATGCCTGCAGTGCTATCCTGTATCACCACAGATTTATAAAAATTATCCTTGCTGTCGTCTGCCACTACAATTCCTGCAATGACCTGTTCGGAAGTAATTTGTTCAAAGCCTCCTGCCACATGCAGCTCACGCAGTTCTTTGATGGTCATGGTAGCACTGATCTGCGGCCCGGTAAACCCGGGTGGTTCATCCCATTTTTTATTACAAAAGATCACCAACAACACCATGGGAGCCAATAACAATGTTGTACCTGTCAATTGATGATAAGGGTTTTTCATACAATTATTTTTAGTTAAAGACGAAAACTGATTCCTGCTGAAAAAAGAATACCCTGGTTGAAATAAAATTTAGGCGGGAACCTGTCCGCATCTTTCTCTGCCATATCGAACCGGAGTTGTTCATATCCTCCCGTTATAAAAACATGGTTGAGCAGGTTGCTCACACTGATATACCCCTGTAATGTTCTGTATTTGCCTTTTCGTGCTGTACGCAGCAACCATGATTTACCTGTAAACAGGTTCATGATCAATGCGGGTGGCAACACAGTCTGGCCAATGATCTTGTTCCATTGTTCACTTTGTTCCGTTATGCCCTGCAACGCGGTATAGGTTCTGCGAAACGGGTTCATGTCGAGCCAGTGCTGCCTGCTGTAATTGGCAGCCAGGTTAAAAAAGAAAGAGCGGGGCGATTGATAACGCAGTTCCAGGTGATACGCTTCCTGCGGCGATCCGGGCAACCGGAAATTCCGGATGTATATTTCTTCTTTGGCCACTATATAATCATCATTGTCCAGGCTCACAGATACCTGTTGCCGGCTGTTATAATAATACCGTCCCAATGAGACCGCAATAGCCAATGACCAATTCGTATTTAGTTGTGCTTCTCCTCCGATTTCAACACCGTAGTATAGTTTGCCGATGTTGTTGATGGCATAGTTCACAAAGCTTTTGTATTCATCGTGGTAAAATGAAAGGAGGTCGAGTCCGTCTTGTGACCGCGTGATATAACTTGTTAGCCTGAACCTGATAAGTGGTGTATTCCATGCATAGCCTGCCTCGACTGATTGCACTTGTTCATCGACCGGTACATGCTGCCTGGTATCCCTGGTGCGCGGTGAAATAAACAAGTCGGCAGCAAGCGGCGCCCTGGTAAGCAATGCTGCATGCAGAAAGAAATACCGCCGCCCGTCCAGCTTATAAGTACACCCGGCTTTTACAGCATGGGTATTGAATGTAACAAGATCAGATTTGCCAAAGGAGGCGCCGGGAAATAACCCATTGCGTACATGTCCTTCGCGCTGGTAAGCAGTATGCGTAAGCGATACAGCAGCAAAACCATCGATCTTATTTCCGGTAAAAGACGCTTGCATCCATGCAGTTCCCGAACGGCTGAATAAACTGTAATCATATCCAAACACATCTCCTTTCCTGATGATCCGGTTGGGTTGATCCAGATCGTACTGAATGGCATCGGCATTCTGTATCGCATCTCTTTCTGCAAACTGGTTCCAGTTCACATAAAACTCACCGCCCAGCAGGTCATTCAGTTTTTTGTAATGATGCTGTGCCTGGTATTGGAGCTGTATCCCCCCTTTCAACATAAGACGTTCACTGGCTTCCATTGCTAGTAAACTGCTGAAATGTATCTGCTGCCGGGCATTCATCCTTTCTTCGATGATATAACGCGATCGTAGTCCCTGTACATTTCTTCCTGTTACGCCATTAACATCATGGATCGTTTCAACAGACTCCCTGTTTGCCTGGTATAATTTTTCCCAGTTGATCTGCTGGAGGGATACTTGCTCCCTGATGACATCGGCTGTGAGCATGCGCAGCGATGAGTCTGATTGGAACGAAGGCAGGTAACGATAATAATCTGGCCTTGGATCGGCCGCTTTGTACCAATCAAGTCCCGTGCTGCTGCGGCGTCCGCTTATCCATGCAAAAGAATTCAACCAGTTGATGTGATGGTTCAATTTCATCTCATGTGTAAGCAATAACACAGGCTGGTAGGCTATGCTGGTATTGGCATTTCTTTTCCGACTGCCCTGGTAACCCCAATAAGGATTATACCTGGTTGTTCCCAGGAGCTCTATGGATTCCATCAATATGGCAGCCTGCCTGCCATATTGCAAAGGGGAACCGAAAAAAGACAGCGAGAGTGATTGATGTTCGCTGAGTTTTTTATCGATGCCCATAAAATAGCTCCATCCATCATAAAAACTTCCGGGTGCATGCCCTTCAGCTGCCCATCGCCTGCTGCCACTAAAAGAAAAAGCCCATCCGTTTTTTTGCATACCGCTATGATAAGTGAATATCCACCGGTGTGTATAGCTGCGATTGGACATGCTATAACTGAACTGTATTCGCCGGCGCTGGCGGGCAGCCCGTATATCCATTGCAAGCGAGCCTCCGATACCACCAAATACATGGTCACTGTTGCGCAAACCTTGTACCACTTCGGCATTTCGAAATACATCGTTTAGTCCACTCCACAGCGACCAAGGCGTATTTCCATCTTCGAGAGTGTTCATGGATAATCCGTTAATAGTGGTTTGAAAATAATGTCCTTCATAACCCCGGATACGAAAGCGGAATGCACTGAATTGAAAAGTTGCCGCTGCATAAAAAGGATCCCGTGCAGCGGTAAGCAATGGAGGCATATTTGAAGTGCCGGATTGTTTGCCCTCCGTTTCATCCATCAACAGCACAGGCATGGCATCGGCGTCATTCACTTGTACAGACATCATGCCCAGTGTATCCACAGGCTTTTTTTGAGCCCGCAGGTTTTCCCATAATAGGCAAGCGGCCAGCAAAAGCAAATATTTCAGCATAAGGGTGCATTGATTTTGATATTCAAAAATGAGCGGATTGGCTCCGGCCAGACTGGTACTGGAAAAATTTGCGGTAATTACTTAAAGTCAGTCGCCATGCAGGAGATAGTTTTATTGAAAAAACAAACGTGTTAAAAATCATTCTTTGTTTTTGCCTGTTGTTTTGTTGTGCCGCAGTACAATTGAACAGATACAAGGTTTACATTGCGGGATTTTACAACCTGGAAAACCTATACGATACGGTTGACAATCCTATTGTAAACGATGATGAGTTTACACCGTCAGGTGATAAAGGATACAATGGGAATATCTATACCGATAAACTCACCAGGCTGGCAACGGTGATCCGGGAAATAGGAACGGATTATTCTCCCGATGGCGTTGCGTTACTAGGTGTTGCCGAAATAGAGAACGATACCGTCTTGCAAGACCTGGTAAATCACAGTTTGCTAAGGCAACGGCAGTATCGTTTCATCCATTACGATTCAAGAGACAGCCGCGGAGTGGATGTGGCTTTGTTGTACCAGCCGAAATATTTCAAACCACTGGAAAGCATCCCGTTGCAAGTGATGCTGCCGGGCAAAAGCAAGGATGCTGCTTTTACACGCGATATTTTATATGTCAGGGGTTTGCTCGACGGGGAAACTGTACATATTTATGTCAATCACTGGCCGAGCCGGCGTGGTGGCGAAGCCCGGAGCTCTCCTGCCCGGGAAGCTGCAGCCGCCACCTGTCGTGCGCATTTTACCTTAATCCGGCAAGCGGATCCGTCCGCCAGGATATTGGTCATGGGTGATCTGAACGATAATCCCGACAATAAAAGTGTAGTGGAAGTACTGAAGGCCAGGGGGGATCCCCGGAAACTGGCGCCAGATGAATTGTACAATCCCTGGCTGGTACTCTACCGGAAAGGGATCGGCACCCTGGCGCACCGTGATAGCTGGGGTTTGTTCGACCAGATCCTGCTTACGCCTTCCTGGTTGCGCCGAAAGGAGGGGCTGTTCTTTTACCGGCAACACATACACATCAAACCGTATATGATGCAGAAAACTGGCCGGTACAGGGGCTATCCCCTCAGAACCTGGGAGGGGAACAGCTACCAGGCGGGGTATAGCGATCATTTTCCGGTGTTTATAGTACTCTTGAAGAATTCATAAGTTTTCACTACTTTTGCAGCCCCAAATCTGTTTTGGCAGATTTCCCGCCCTGGCGGGATCCACTGGGAAAAAACCAAATTATAAACTAAAAATTCAGGTAATGAACCATTACGAATTGATGGTGATTTTTACTCCGGTACTGTCTGAAGAAGATTTCAAAGCTTCTCAGAAAAAGTACGCTGATTTCATCGCTGAGAACGGCGGTGCAACAGTGCACAGTGCTCCCTGGGGTTTGAAATCACTGGCTTACCCGATCCAGAAAAAAACCACTGGTATCTATTGGGTACTGGAGTACACTGCTCCTTCTGAACTCAACGAAAAGTTGAAAATTCAAATGTTGCGCGATGAGCAGATCATGCGCCACATGGTAACCCGTCTCGATAAATACGCCGTCGAGTACAACGACAAGAAAAGGAATGGCGGATTTGCTGTAACTGAAAAAACGGAGGCTTAATCATGGCAAAGAACGAGATTAAATACCTGACCGCAATCAAGCAGGAGAAGCCCAAGAAGAAATTCTGCCGCTTCAAAAAATACGGCATCAAATACGTTGATTACAAAGACATCGAGTTCCTGAAGAAGTTCGTGAACGAGCAGGGTAAATTGTTGCCCCGTCGTCTCTCCGGTAACTCTCTGAAGTACCAGCGTAAAGTAAGTGACGCAGTGAAGAAAGCCCGCCAGATGGCGCTGCTTCCCTATGTAACTGATCTGTTGAAATAAACTTTATTAGTAACCTTCCCTAACTTGTCCGCCGAAGCCTTGGCGAAGGTGGACTGAGGACAGTTGGAGACATAGATCAAAAACTGGGCTCTTGGGAACTAAACAATCAATATGCAAGTAATCTTAATTCAGGATGTGGACAACCTGGGCGGCCGTAATGAACTGGTAACAGTAAAGAATGGATATGCCCGTAACTTCCTCATTCCCGGGAAATTTGCGGTAGAAGCCAACCCTTCCAACCTGAAGCAGCTCGAAGAGCGCCTGAAGGTAAAAGGCAAGAAAGAAGCCATTATGCTGGCTGAGATCAACAAAGTGATCGAGGTATTGAAGGCAGCCCCTGTGAAAATCGGTGCTAAAACCGGTACCAGCGGCAAGATCTTCGGTACTGTTACCTCTCTGCAGATCGCACGTGCTATCCGTGACCAGAAAGGTTACGAGATCGACCGCAAGCGTATCTCTATTGTAGGTGAGGTGAAGGAACTGGGCGCTTACAAAGCTACTATTGACTTCGGCAACGGACAGGTTACCGAGATCGATTTTGAGGTGGTGGGCGAATAAAAGCTCATTTCACTGTTCTGACATTGAAATTCAAGCCCTGCCGGTCATTCTGGCGGGGCTTTTTTATGGGCAAAATAAGCCCACGAAAAAAAAGTTGCTTTTTCCATAAAAACATTACCTTCGGGAGTCCAATGACAGTTCTTCCATGTCTCAGAACGTTTTTACGTAAATGTTTCAGGGTTCTTGGTTACTGGTTTTTCATTGGTTTTTGATCACTTAATTTTTTTTTCAAACATGAACATTTACGTTGGAAACCTGAACTGGAACATGACCAGCGAAGACCTGCAAAATCTTTTTGCGCCTTATGGAGAAGTAACAAGCGCTAAGATTGTTACTGACAAATTCAACAACGACCGTAGCAAAGGTTTTGGTTTTGTTGAAATGGCGGATGATGAAGCTGCGCGTAGCGCGATCAGCGGACTGCACGATACAGAAGTGCTGGGTCGCAAGATCGTTGTAAACGAATCTACTCCTCGTCCTGAAGGCGAGAGAGGCGGCTTTAAAAAGAAAAGCTTTGGTGGCGGTGGTGGTGGAAGCCGTGGCGGTTATGGCGGCGGCGGAAGCCGTGGCGGCGGTGGCGGATACAACCGCGATCGTGGCGGCAATGGTGGTGGATACAACAGGTATTAATTCCCAATAACTGACACTACATTTTAAGTCTGGCTATTAATTAGTCAGACTTTTTTTTGTGCCCGTCATCGGTGGGCATAAAAAAAGCCCGTTACACTTTCGTGAACGGGCTTAATAAATATGGCAGCTACCTACTCTCCCAGCAAGGTGCAAGTACCATCGGCCATGGGGGGCTTAACTTCTCTGTTCGGAATGGGAAGAGGTGAACACCCCCGGCAAAACCACCATAAGTCGTTTGTGCTTATCGCACTTAATAATTTACATATTGGGAAGCTAGTCATCCAAAAAAGAAAAAAATAAAGCTTACGGGTAATTAGTACTACTCGGCTTTGCTGTTACCAGCTTTACACCTATAGCCTATCAACGTCATCGTCTCTGACAACCCTTAAAAGTAAACTCATCTCGTGGAAGGTTTCACGCTTAGATGCTTTCAGCGTTTATCCTGTCCGTACATAGCTACTCTGCATTGCAGTTGGCACCACAACAGATACACCAGCGGTACGTACGACCCGGTCCTCTCGTACTAAGGTCATGTCCACTCAATTTACTTGCGCCCACCACAGATAGGGACCGAACTGTCTTGCGACGTTCTGAACCCAGTTCACGTGCCACTTTAATCGGCGAACAGCCGAACCCTTGGGACCTTCTCCAGCCCCAGGATGTGACGAACCGACATCGAGGTGCCAAACCTTACCGTCGATATGAGCTCTTGGGTAAGATCAGCCTGTTATCCCCGGAGTACCTTTTATCCTTTGAGCGATGGCCCTTCCATGCAGAACCACCGGATCACTTTAGCCAGCTTTCGCTCCTGTTCGACCTGTTTGTCTCACAGTCAAGCACCCTTTTACTAATGCGCTCTGCGTACGATTACCAACCGTACTGAGGGTACCTTTGCGAGCCTCCGTTACTTTTTAGGAGGCGACCACCCCAGTCAAACTACCCACCATGCAATGTCCCCTTCTCAGGGTTAGGTTCTAAGCAAACGAAGGTTGGTATTTCAACGTTGACTCCACAATAGCTGGCGCCACTGCTTCATAGTCTCCCAACTATCCTACACATCGGTTGCTCAAAATCAATGCAAAGTTGTAGTGAAGGTTC